>NZ_JACARO010000038.1 GCF_013386585.1 Pseudomonas sp. P7548
TGGCACCGCTCGCTTCCAGGACGGCCACACGCTCAGCGTCGAACTGGTCGAGGGGGGCGGGCGCGAAGTCGCGTTCGACCGCTGCCTGATCGCTACCGGCGCCGGTGCGGCCGTGCCGCCGATTCGCGGGCTGCAAGACACCCCCTATTGGACCTCGGAGGAGGCACTGGCCAGCGCCAGTATTCCGCAACGGCTCGCCGTGATCGGCTCATCCGTGGTGGCCTTGGAGCTGGCGCAAGCCTTTGCCCGGCTGGGTAGCCGCGTCACCATCCTGGCGCGCAACTCGCTGTTCTTCCGCGAAGATCCGGCCATCGGCGAGGCGCTGACCGCAGCCTTCCGCATGGAGGGCATCGACGTGCTTGAGCAGACACAAGCCAGTCAGGTGACCCACGCCAACGGCGAATTCGTACTGACCACCAACCACGGTGAACTGCGCGCCGACCAACTGTTCGTCGCCACCGGCCGCACGCCCAACACCCAAAGCCTGAACCTGGAAGCGGCGGGTGTACTGTTGGATGAACGCGGCGCCATTCAGATCGATCAGGGCATGCGCAGTAGCGCAGTGGATATCTATGCAGCCGGCGACTGCACCAACCAGCCGCAGTTCGTCTACGTCGCGGCGGCGGCTGGCACCCGTGCGGCGATCAACATGACCGGCGGCGAAGCTACGCTTAATCTCGATGCCATGCCGGCGGTGGTGTTCACCGATCCGCAGGTGGCCACCGTCGGTTACAGCGAAGCGGAAGCACAGCGCGCAGGCCTCGAAACCGACAGTCGCACGCTGAGCCTGGACAACGTGCCGCGTGCGCTGGCCAACTTCGACACGCGAGGGTTCATCAAGCTGGTCGCCGAAGCGGGTTCTGGTCGGTTGCTCGGCGTGCAGGCGGTGGCCCCGGAAGCGGGCGAGCTGATTCAGACGGCGGTGCTGGCTATTCGCAACCGCATGACCGTGCAGGAGCTGGCCGACCAGTTGTTCCCCTACCTAACCATGGTCGAGGGCCTGAAGCTCGCGGCGCAGACTTTCACCAAGGACGTAAAGCAATTGTCCTGCTGCGCTGGATGAATGGAGAGCACCATGAAATTTGCCCGCTACATTACCGAGATCGCCGAACGTCTCACCCCGACCAACCGGCCCAAAGGTTTTGCGGAGTTCTTGGTCGCGCTACTGGGTGAACTTGCCAAGGGACGCCCGATTTCGCGAACTACGCTTGCCAGGACTCTTGGCTGGCCCGCTGAGCAAGTGGCGGCTGTGCTCGAACAAGCCACCAGTACCGAATACGACAACGATGGGAACATCATCGGCTATGTCCTCACCTTGCGCGAGACGTCGCATGTCTTGGAAATTGACAACCGCCGGCTGTATGCCTGGTGCGCGCTGGACACCCTGATGCTCCCGGCGTTAATCGGCCGTACAGCTCGCGTCTCGTCGCATTGCGCTGCAACTGGAGCACCCGTTTCGCTTACGGTTTCACCCAGCGAGATACAGGCTGTTGAACCTGCCGACGTGGCAGTGTCACTGGTATTGCCGCAGGAGGCGGCCGACGTTCGTCAGTCCTTCTGTTGCCATGTGCATTTCTTCGCATCTATCCCAGCGGCAGAAGATTGGGCCTCCAAGCATCAAGGATTGACTATCGTAAGCGTCCAAGAGGCGTTCGGCGTGGGCCAGGAGCTTAATCGACATCTGTTGCAGACCCTTCCAATGAGAACATCGTGATTGGATTTCGACTCAATGTCCTACGGAGTGGGCATCGGATTTCTCTTTCCGACTTTGATCCGGTGATCCCAGCCATCGCCAAAGTCATAGACCTAGCGGAATGTCCTTTTCCCGTTCAACGCTTTGATCAGAGTCTTGCGGGTCTCCGAGTTCACGGGAGGCCCCCATCCATCGGAGTCGGGAATACCGTAACTCTCACCAGCTATTTCAAACTCATGCAGATGGTCATCGTGCCAGCCCATTGCGATCTGGATCACCGCGTGCAATTTGCCTAAGGTGATGTTCTCGGGCACCGCCACACGGCGCCAGATGGCAGGTTCGATCCACTTCAATTCAATGTGCAGTAGCAACAAATCAGGTTCGGGTTTTGGCAAGCGAACAGTTTTGACCATGGATCAGGCGGCCTCGCAGAGTTCCGTGGAGGCGAGAGAAACGTTCCAGGGCAGCAGTTCGTCGACCCGATTGATCGGGTGGTCGGCGATGCGCTCCAGCACGTGTGTCAAATAGGCTTGCGGGTTCAGGTCGTTGAGTTTGGCTGAACCCACCAGGCTGTAAATCGCAGCCGCTCGTTCGCCGCCGGCGTTGGAACCGACGAACAGATAATTTTTTCTGCCTAGCGCGACAGCACGTAGCGCGCGTTCGGCAGCGTTGTTGTCGATCTCAATTCGCCCGTCATCGCAATAGCGCACCAAGGCCTGCCACCGATTGAGGGCATAGAGAATCGCACCGCCCAATGCCGATTTTTTCGACAGTTGAGTCAGCGTCTGGTTGAGCCACGCGTGGAGTTGTTCCAGCAGCGGACTGGCTCGGCTTTGCCGAACCACTTTTCGCAGGTTGGGCGGTTGCCCTCGAATCTCGCTTTCGATGGCATACAGGGCCGCAATCCGTTGCAGCGCCTCGGCGGCAAGTGGTGAAGCCAGGTCTTTGTAGACCTCGTAAAACTTGCGCCGGGCGTGAGCCCAACACGCCGCTTCCTCAATGGTGCCCGTGGCATATAGTTGAGCAAAACCGGCATAGCCGTCCGCCTGCAAGATCCCGCTGAAGCGCTTGAGATGCGCGCGGGGATGTTGCCCCTTGCGATCCGGCGAGTAGGCAAACCAGACCGCCGCCGGTGTCGCGTCCCCCGTAGGTCGGTCGTCCCGCACGTACGTCCACAGGCGCGCCGATTTGGTCTTGCCGTTGCCCGGCGCGAGCACGCCAATCGGCGTGTCGTCGGCATGGACTTTGTGTCCGCTCATGACGTGGTGCTCAAGGGCGTTGATCAGTGGTCGCAGCAACTGACTGCTCTGGCCAACCCAGTCGGCCAGGGTTGAGCGCTCCAGCTCCACGCCCTCACGGGCGTAGATCTCGGACTGCCGATACAACGGCAAATGATCGACAAACTTCGAGACCAGCACATGGGCCAACAACCCTGGGCCGGCAAGACCTCGGGCGATCGGGCGACTCGGTGCCGGCACCTGGGCGAAGTGCTCGCAGCAGCGGCAAACCCACTTCGGACGGACATGGCGAATGACTTTGAAACGTGCCGGAACGTACTCCAGCACTTCGGACACATCCTCACCTAAATGGCGAAGCGTCCCACCGCAGCCAGTGCATTGCGACTCGGGCTGATGAACGTGGGTTTCGCGAGGTAGGTGTTCAGGCAATGGTTTACGGCGCGAAACTGCGCGAGGTGCCGGCTCGACTGGAGGT
The DNA here is from genome assembly GCF_013386585.1 of Pseudomonas sp. P7548. GTDB lineage: Bacteria > Pseudomonadota > Gammaproteobacteria > Pseudomonadales > Pseudomonadaceae > Aquipseudomonas. Next base: position 3,407 of record NZ_JACARO010000038.1, read on the forward strand.
GTCTTTTCGGCTTGGCTGATTTGCAGCTCATCAAGGCTCAACTGGAGCTGGTCGATCATCGCTTCCAGTTGCTCGGAGCTGCGACCGAACTGCGTACGACGCAGCTTGGCGATCATCATCTTCAAGCGCTCAATCTCTGCGTGCTGGGCAGCGATCAGCGCCTTCAAGGCTTGAAGATCATTCGGCAGGGAGTCGGTCACGAGGGTCATGCCCGAATATTACTGGGGATTTTTTCAGCGCGGCAAGTCAGACCGCGAGGACGGGTGCTGTACGAATTGGCCGGCGCCAATCAATGCCCTCCAACAGCATCGACAACTGCGCGGTCGTCAGCGACACGCTGCCGCTGGTTGCTTGCGGCCAGACAAAGCGTCCTTGCTCCAACCGTTTGCAAAACAGGCACAAGCCGTCGCCATCCCACCACAACAGTTTGATCCGGTCACCACGCCGTCCGCGAAAGGCGAAGATCTGACCGGAGAAGGGATCGGCTTCCAGTTGAGTCTGCACCATGGCCGCCAAACCGTCGAAGCCACGACGCATGTCCGTGACGCCAGCGGCGATCCAGATACGGGTTCCAGCGGGAGGGGCAATCATCGCACTAACTGCTGCAAGACGAGTTGCAGCGTCTGCGGGTCTGGTGCTCCGGTGATACGCAACTTGGCTTTTCCTACCTCAACTGCGATCTCGGAATGACACTCTGCCTGTGGCTGGAAGACTGGCGGCAGATCCATTGGCGCCTCGATCACCTGGACTGGCAAAAACGAAGCACTCTGGCTGACCGGGCCGAATAGCCCTTCTTGGTATTGCTGCCGCCAGCGAAAGACCAGATTGGCATTGACGTCATGTTCGCGAGCGATCAATGACACGGAGGCGCCAGGCTGGAAGGTGGCCTCGACGACTTGGCGTTTAAAGTCCAGCGGAAAGTTGGGGCGGCGACCGGCTCGACGGGCTGGGGCAACTGTATCCAAGATAGTGTCCACTAAAAAATGGTGTCCACTATCTTGGCCAATTTGGAGGGCTGTCAGGAGAGGGTGCTGGCCGGACGGTTACGCACCTTCACGCCCCAAATCAATAGGTGACGAGGCCTGGAGCTAGCGACGTAGGCAAAACGCGCGGCTTCTGAAAGCGGATCTTTAAGCCAATCCTTCCAATGCGATTGGGAACCCGATTTGAGCGACGAGACAACAACAGTCACATCATGAGTCTCACCCTTCACCTGATGGATCGTGGCGTAGCGGCGTGTCGATGCCGGTTGCTGATGCGCCATGGATAGTCGAGCGGATAGCGCTTGGGACCCCAAACCCGCTGGTGCGACTAAGCTTACCTCCTTAAGGCCTGTAAGCTTTGCAGCGATAGCTTCCAACGCGAAAGGTTGGTCAGGGATCTGCCGAATTGCACGTTTCGCGAGTGCTGCCCATTGCTTCCAAGTCAGACCAATATCTGATGCCCCACAAACACTCAGGTATTTGAGGCAATTGAAAACAAATCGGCGCCACGCAAGCTTGGACTCTATCTCAATCGGACAATAGAGGCTCGCGGGAGTGACTTCGAGATTCAGCTTGAAAGCCAACCATCCTGCGAAAGACTTCAGTGCGCGCCTCACCTCCTCTAGGTTTTGGCTCTCGATCGATACACAGGACAAAGCCAAGTCTTCCAACACACTGAACTTTCCACCGCGTGAGAAACGTTGGAGTGTGCTGTGCCCCCGAGCAACGATCACCACATCTTGATAGCCTTGAGCAAGGGCGATGATCAGGGGAGTTAGCTCCGATGGGCACTGCTGATACTGAATCAGCTTCGGCTTCAATGGCTCGATGTTTGGGTTGCCAGCACTTTTTGCGACATTCAGCAGATCACTGCAAAGATCGACAATCGCCTGGCCGCTTCGCCAATTGGCAGTTAGTTCGTACTCAGTGAATTGCAGATCATCCAGCAGTTTCCGTACGCGCTCTGGATTTGATTTTCTGAACCCGTATATAGACTGATTCAAGTCACCCACAAAATGAAACTTCATTCCTCGCCTAGCTAATTGCCTGACAATGTCCAACTGCTCCGCGGACAGGTCCTGGCACTCGTCAACGACCGTAATAGGGAACCGGCGAACGACTTTGGCGAGATATTCTTCGAACTGAGTGCCTCTCAAAGCCATGAGGGCAATCATGTCGATGTCCCGGTAGGTTGCGAACCCGCCCTTCCAAAACCGCTTTTTGGTATCGACCAGATCCTGCTTGGTCTCAGCACTCAGCTCCGCAGCATTGAGCTGGACATCCGTCAGCTCTCCTGTAGCGAACACGAAGCGCTTACTGTCCAGGTCGTAGTCATATTTGCACGCTGAAATCGTCCTCCCACATATCTTGGTCTTCGTGCGAAAAATGTTGGCTGTCTTATCGATGAGCCGGATGCGATAGTCACCATCCCTCCCCGGATAACCTGTTATCTGACTCGCTATTTTTGCCACGATATGGGTGAGAAGGAAGCTGTCGAACGTAGAGACGCAATGGGGATGTGCCAGTGGCTCTCCCAAATGTTCGGTGAGCCGAAGTTTCAACTCATCAGTCGCGCTATTGGAAAAGGTCAACACAGCGATTCCGGATGGAAACCGCCGCCATTTCTGAATCGACTTGCACACCATGGCGGCAAGGACTTCAGTTTTGCCGCTTCCCGGACAAGCCTTTAGGTAGATATTCTCTTCCAGCGAAGCGCCTATATAAGCCCGCTGCTCATCGGTGGGGAACGTCATTCGGCGCCCTCTGGCTGTGCCTCACAAGCCCAGAGGATGGCTGCACGAATGTATTCGGGCACCACGAAATCCTCCAAGTTTTCCGCTAAGGCATCTGCCAGGACTTGAGCATAGAGGCCTTTACCCATGTCATCAGAGTCGATGCGATCCAGCAGTTGCCCAGCGTACTCTGCCTTTTGAGCGTTCGGCATGTCGCCAAAATTCAATTCCGATGCCTCGTCCAGTCCCTTTTTGACAGTGCCTTGAGTGGGCCAATGATTCGCGGCGACTGCAAACATCCTGCTCAGGTTGTTGCTCTCGAGGGCGATGTCATACTCGAAGGTCTTGTACTTACCGGCGTAAAGTCTTCCGTACTCGGATTTTGCAATGATCGGAATAAGCTTGAGGGCATGGTTACTGCCTGCCATAAAGCTCTCTTGATGAGGCAAGTAAGGAACAATTGTCTTTTTACCCTCATCGTCCTCAATGGTTTCGACCGACTTGGGAGGATCATTGTCGGTGAGCCCTGCACATCGAACCGGCACATTGCTGGCTTGGACTTTCTCATCCGCGTCACAGAACAGCTGCATGAAGTGATTGAAGTAGATGCCATTCAAGTTGATGATCGATACGCCGTAGTCGTCTAGGGAATCTCGGCCTTTCCCATATGCTCGTAGCACGATACGAGCCAACTCCGGTACAACGATCGCTTCGGCGATACCCTCAACCAAGATAACGCCTTTCGAAAACAGTAGGTTCGATTTGGTAACGTCCAACCAGCGATCAATGAATCGACGGCTTGGATCGGAAAGCCCGCACTTACGCAGAGGGACTGCGATCGGCTGGTCTTTGCGGGACAGATGAATAATGTTGTCGACGGACACCGCTGACGAGATGACGGTGGAGTGAGTGGTAACAATGACCTGGATCCCCTTCGCTGCCGCGACTGTTCGCAAGTGCCTCAGCAAACGGATTTGCAATTGAGGATGTAAATGCGCCTCTGGCTCTTCGATCAGTAGTAGGCGCAGGAACGTCTCTTCACCTCGGTCCTCATCTACCTCTAGGATCAGCTCCGCCAGAATCGATGCGATGTACAGCAAGTTGTTGTACCCGAGGCTGTTCTCTTCGAGTGACCTGAATTGAGTAGCATCGGCGCCATTAAGGTCTGGGTAATACAGCAGTCTGAGACCCTCAACAATTTTCGAGAAATTGACCTCCGAAAACTGGATGAGCGTGCCCTGAGAGAGATTCATGCCCAAGGCTTCCTTGAGGTTGTCTCCAATCCGCTGGTTGGCCTGCTTGATGGCGTAGTCATCGCTCTCGGCCAACTCTTGATTGAATTCTCCAACCCGCTGCTCGAGCGGATGAGCCACTCCTGCCTTGCGGCACTCGTCGATCTCCTTGCGGCAAAGCGCCTTCATCAACCGGGCAAGCCGTGACTGGCGACCTTCGCGAAGTTTGACTTCGGCGTCACGCAACGGCGGGAGATAGACGCAGTGGATCAGATCGAGGATTTCGACCTCTACAGGCTTGATCCGCTGATGCCCACCCCAGATGGAGTATCGATATCGGCCGCGCGACTCCCGGTTCGTTGCAGTGAAGGTAAGTTTGGCCTCAGGCTCCTGGCCGCACCAATCGATAAAGGCTGTGCTCTCATCTTGGTCCAGCCCGCTGAACGTGGCCTCAATACGAATAGCCTCGGTAGCTAATGCCCCTGGCTCGAAGCCGCGGTAGAAGTCTCGCTCATGGATGTTTCGCTTTCCCGACTCGGAGTCATTGAACAACTGCCGAATTGCACTGATGATCCCCGTTTTACCAGCCCCATTCTCCCCTACCAGGACGTTGAGGCCATCATGCAACTCAATGGTGAAGCCTGTGTTGAAACATTTAAAACCATCAATTTCCAAGGCGCGGAGATACATTCGAGTCCTTTCCTGTAATAGTCGAGGAGATTCTCCTGCCTCACCCACTCACGGGCTGAGGCGGACATTCTCTGCATGATGGCAGTACGCACATACCTGTTTGATGTTTACTTATGAGCGTAGGAGCTGGGCAGCGAAGTCAATTTGCGATCTATCAACCGTGTCAGTTACCCAGTAAATAGCGCGAAGTGCAGCCCTTCCCTGATGCATAAAAGTCCTGGGACACCGCCTAGAACAAGCCAACCACGCCAACACGGCGTTCCCACTGCATCTCTGCCTCTCGCTTGTACTTGTCTGTTGTTCTCTCAACCTCTACCCGAGCAAACAACCGAAGATTCATTGCCAACGCAAGCTTCTTCAGAGCATTAGCATCAACTTCGAGAAGAAAACCCGATGATTTAGGCTCGTGCAATCGGCGTCCTTGATCAAAGGCCTCCTGCCACTCGACTCCACGGCTAAACATGGCTCCCCTAAGTCGCGTACCAAGATAGTCGGCACACTCTTCAACATCTGGAAAACACGTCCTCCAGACACCAGAAAGTGCCGCAAGCTCACGAGTGTGCCTACCTCGAAAAACGCGCAACGAAGAGGACACTAGCGGCACGATCGGCTCCGTAACGCCCCCTTCACGCCAAGGCAACTCAAATCGGTACAAGTTGCGATTGCGAATCCGTGAGTCCGCGTATAACGCAGACAATGTGGCGCTAGGAAGCTCCATCCCAGTCGCGAGGGAACCGAACATTTCGACTCGGACAACACATGCCCTTTGGCATTGACTGCCTATCTCGCCGCCGCTGCGCTGCTCAGTGTACTCAAACAACCGGGCGAAGCCGTCCTCAACGCTAAGGGCGGCCTCTACGCAAGCATCAAGGTCAGCGAATTCCATGAAATCTGCATCACATGCCGCGACACTCAGCCAGTCTACTTTCTCGGGACGGGAGACAGGCTTGACCAAGCTATCGGTAGGGTCCCGCAACCTCAATACCTCTGCTGCTTCTGAGAGGTAAGTAGGATTGATCTCACGCGCATCCATGAGGCGAGAAACAGCGCGATTTACCGATGATCGGCATGCCTCGTCAAACGTCGCCGCAATCTCCAACTCATCAAAGTTGGTATTGATGTTATGCGCTCGATGTACCGCAGATTCCTGCTCCAACCCTTCGTGGGCGTCGGGATACGTCTCATGGAGAATTCGCAACGCCTCCGAGCGCATCAACTTCGGGTGGGCGAAGCCTTTCGAAAGAGTATTGATCACCCAACCTTGGTATTGGGTCCAAGGAACTGGAAAAAGGGCGCCACCAACAAGTTGCGGACTCAGCACCTCTGGAATACTAGGGTGCAAAAGCAACGCATGCGCCTTTTCAGCCAAGGGGTGAGCTGGGCTTGTCTGACGCTTATCTCCACTAAGCGCCAAAGCCAGCGAAGCGCGGATGTTGTAATGCGCCTCGCCAGAAGCTGCGTCATATAACCACGACGCCCATTGCTCCACCAGCTCTGGGTGCAACCGACCCAACGAGTCGAGCATCGAAATCACGTACTCTCGCTGCCCGTCGGTCAGGATGTGCCAGTAACTACGCATGAATTCAATCAGATCGGGTCTCTTGCCACACAGCTCCACCAAGGCTTCCACGGCCAGTAGCCGAACATCAATCTCAGGGTACTTTAGAAGCGCCAACAAATAGCCGACAGCCTCTCCCTCGAAACCGAACCCGTCCTCGGCAGATATCCAGTGATGTTCTATAGGCTTTGATATCAGACCGGCCGTGAGGCGCCGATTGTGAAGAGCCCAAGTGTCATACAGTGCAACGCCGTCCAAGGCCATTGCCGAATTCAAGCTATCAATGAGCCCTCCAAGCCTGTACACCAGTGACGTGGGGTACTTGTTGTACTGATGTCTGAAGCTGTCGAGCATGAAGCGGCAGCCCCTACTTGCATCAATTTCAAGTGACAACTCACATATTTCACGGCACAGATCCAAGTGCTCGAAAAAGAAATCCGCGATGGAGTCCCGTGCCTCTTCAAGTAACTCAAATGCTTCCTCCGGGTTCGCCAGACGATAGCGTTTCGCGACCTCAACCAAGGCCAGCGCGCGTGCGTCAGATGTCAATTTTTCTCGAGCGAGCGCCAACCAACTGGGCAGTTGAGTAAACGAAGCCCCCTGAATTCTGTCTGGCAGCAACGCACGAAGCTCGCCTTCAACACGGTAGCCAATGCCGACTGGGCGAAGCAATTTGTCAAGCCAGGCATCAAGATCGAAAGCCTCCTTAAATCGCGCGAAACTCAGTTGTGGTACTCCAACGAATAGCGAAAACCCGTCAACAGTCTCACGAACGACTTCTTCGGCAGCCTCGCGCAAATGTGCATCGTCCCTTCCATATAGACCAAGAATCTGCTGCTCGAATGATTCGAGGAATACCTCAAATTCCTGATCAAGGTCGGGGGGAACTGATTTCAGCGAAGACGTGGCGAGCAGCGCTCGGCGCCAATCATCACGCTCCTGAGACAACCTGGTCGCTGTCCTCTCCCTCAGCTCTTGATGAGCAAATTCCTCCAGTTTCACTCGGAATGCTGCGGTGTCGCCCGGGTCAAGTCTCTCCAATGTTGCTTTAACTTGCGTTCTGAAATCGTCGGAATAGTTTGTTTCTGACTGCTCCTCCGACGGTTCCTCAGGCTCCCAATACATCACCTCGTCACGCTGCGCATCCTCGTTGGCAGGTTCAATAGCGTTTCGCATCACGGCCCATTCGCTTAACAGCCGAGGCCGATTTTTCTCGACCAAAAACATTTGACGTGCGAACTCATAGGTCTCATCTGCTACGTCATAACTGCGTTGTTTGAGTAATGCCGCAAAGAAACCCCGCATTGCGGGCAGCGTCTCATCATCGAAGTGCCCATAGTTCTGCCAGCGAGACATCGTTTTCAGGACTGCCAGCAATATCCGTTTATCGAATGACGACACGGCGTTAAGTTCCGACAACACACCACCTAGTGCACGCTCACGAAATATTTGTCGCTCCTCGGCTACCACCCCCCGAAAGACTTCAGCTGGCCACCATTGCGCAACAAGGCCCAACAGACCTTCGATAGCAATCGCCACCTGTTTCCCGGCCCCCGTGTCCTCTAAATGGTGGGCAAGTTCGAGCTGTTCCGCTAGACGATGTCGACTGCCTTCAGGGTCTTTATCGTGAGCAAGCTTCAGGGGGATGAGTATTTCACTGAACTGATAGTCCTTGCGGTTGTGAACACCGCATGCAACGGTTGCGACATCGTTCCAAAGACGGACGGCTTCCTCCCTGAATCCGCAGGCACCCCAAGTACGCGCAACGTCAAGAAGAGCTGGCACGAGCGTCATCGTCTCCTCTTCTGCACGTGCTGCTGCTTCAACACTATCCAAGAGCCTGCGCTGAATCTGGGCAGCGACTGCTGCACGGTTACCAATCAGGGACTCGGCCAATTTGCGGGTAGCGGATGGAAAACGCCTGCATCGTTCACCACCATTAACCTCAAGCCAGTAAGAGCCCAGAGCAGTTTGGTCTTCTTTGTCTAAGAACTCGGCGGCACAATCCCATACATGCTGATACAGCTCGTGGGCAGAACCAGCATATAAGTGACCATGGTAGTGGGTGTCTGAATCACTCTGGAAAGTTTCCGGATGAATCGCAAGCCGATCGCAAATTGCCTTAAGTGATACAAGGCCATCACCCACTGCTTTCCCTGAGGCTGATTTCACCCAAAACTCAGCCAATGAAATCAGCGAAGTAACGATGTCACCAATAGGCGCCCTCAAGTGGACGCAACTCGCACGAAGTGCGGCTGCACCATCGACTCGATTGAGCATGAAGCTTCGGAACGCTTCGAACATCCCAATCAGATCTGGATTAAAATGGTGATTCTTAGCCAGTGTGTTCGGCACTGTGGGGATGGAAATGCTTTCTACACCGACAAAAGGAATAAGGTAACGCGCAAACTGAACTTGCACCCACGTTAGAAACTCATGGGGTAGGCACTCTAGTTTTATGCCCTCCGCAACAACGATGGCGTCGGGGATAGAGCCAGACTTTGAATATGCCACCGCCAATGCTGCTTGGCATGCAGCGCCTAGGATACAATCTGGCAGCTTCTGGCTAGAGATAGCAATTAGCTTGTCGATTGAGACGCGATCAACAAGGCTCTGCAGTACCTTTAATTGCAACTCAAGATTGAGTTTGCCATTCTCTATAGCCTCCGCAGCCGCAATCGCGTGACTTCCTTGGCGCTTTGACTGCCAACGCAATTGAGCGATCTCTCCTAACAGCGCCGCAGGTTCCATAACTAAACTAGCCACACGATATATAGCAGCGGTTCCTGGGTAACCAGAATTGCCGCGGGTGGCAAGTGACTCGCGAACGATAGCTGTAGGGAGCGTACGGCCGATCCGGCATGCATAATGCTCAGCAAATAGCGCAAAATCAGCGGGGGAGACCATGCAAAACTCGCCGTCCCAAACCGCACTCAACGCGCCATCCGACAGCCCGATGTCCATAAGAGTCATCGCCATTTCGACAGGCTTGAGTTCCACATTCTGCTCAATCAACCCTGCCTGTTGCCTTAAGAAACCGATGCGTATGAAGGAAACGAGATCGTTAGATTGAATACTTGCTCGCCAAATCAGATCCAGATTCCGCTGGATTTCACTCATTGGTCTGTAACAACTCCAAGCCCGATTCACCCAATCGTCATCGCAGGCATTAAGCGCCTCTTCGTGAAGCCCCTCATCTAATAAATGCCGAAATCTATGACGCCAAGATTCATCAGTTGTAGGCTCCGCTTCATACCAATCCAGAATTGCACGTGTGATCTCAGATCTATAATCGGCAGTACGCTCGCTTACGAACTCGGCAAGGCTAGCGTGATTGATCGCAAACCCTTTTGCTTCTGACACCTTCAATACGTAGCTGATTGCCTGTAACTTCTGTTTTACCACCGCGAGAGAAAGTGGATGATTAACGCTTCCGAGCAATTTTCTTAGCGTTTCTGGTGTGGTGTATTCTTGCCGAACGACCAATATGGCAATCAAATAAACCGTGTCTAAGTCCGCAGACCATTCTTGCCACATGTGATCATGAAAGTGATCAATCCTGTCGTTCCGCAGCGTGGGCGCTTGTCGCAGATACTTTCGGCGCTCCGCGATATTCATATCGAATAGTATTTTTGCCAAATATTCCAAGTAGATTGGCACGCCAGCCGAAACAACAAAGATTTGCTCTAGCAACTCACTGTCATGCGAGACGCCTCTATGCAGCATAAATTCAGACACTTGCAGACGATCAAACCGCTTGACAACTATTCGTCTAACGGACTCCCGCCTAAGGTGACTAACAATGGCAGAAGGTAGCGCCTGCTCGTATCTTGTTGTAACTATGATCAATACGTTATCTGGAAGATGCCCATCCAAAACACTTGTTAAGGGCTTGGATAGTAGGGACTCGCGAGTTTTTCGATCGACATGGTCAACCCCATCAATCAGAAACACAACTCGCTCGTTGCTTTTAGAAAGCTCCTGCAACCAATCGTTCAACAGTTCGACCGATGCTGGCGCATAGGCTTTGGGGAACTTAAAGTCAGGATATGCATCCTTCAGACCAGAGCATACAGAACGAACAAAGGCATCTTCCTGCAATCGTTCATTTCCCACGGCCCGCTCGTCCGGGATAAAACAATAGTATCCAAACTTTATGCTCGAATTTGCACGGAGAAATTTCGTCAACGCCGTTGACTTTCCAGCCCCTGGTTCACCAACCACGACAATGAAACCAGAGGAGAGACTTTCTAGCGCCCTGTCCAGAGCCATGAAAAGTTCTGGGGTTGGCACCCATAATTCCTCATCGACAGGGAACCGATGGCTCAAGCGCTCTGCAAAGCGATCCGACAGACCCAACTTCTCCAAAACAAGGTCTGCCGTTATCCTCGCGCTTCCAATAGACCATTTGACACATTCATCTAGCAAAACGCCGAACTGTTGTTGCTCGATACCGAGCTGACTCAAACGAGTCCTAACACGAGCCGAAACTGTATCGCGGTCATCTTGCGAGAGTTTGAATCGCAAAGACCTCAAGAACGCTGCGAATATTTCAGCGTCGGAGATGCCTGACGCTAGTTTGAGCTTTTCAATAGTCTGTTCGTAATATTGATATGCTGGAACAGACTCTATCGACATGCCCGGAGCACTCGATATATAGGGCTCATGAAACTCAGTAATGAACTGTTGCAGGCTTTGAACAAAGCCCTGCGCAGGCTGTTTGTTAATACCAGCCCTTCGCGTAGATAAGAGCTCTACGACTTTCTCCCCTTGCTCAGAGTGAATCTGCTGATATCCGCGTGCCAGCTTTTCCCAAAGTGAGCCGCCCTCATCCTCCGCGACCAAGCTAGCCAAGGTGAATGAGGTACTTTGATCTTCTGACCACTTAACCTGAACGAATCGGGCCCCCGAATCTGTGTCGATGATGAGGTCATCGATGTGTTTCGCGCGAGCGGGGTTTTCTAAGGTGACACTGCGTACCCTGGAGCCAATGTCGATCAACTCAAGCAGCTGCAGTGCTGCGACCAAATTCTGGTAATAAAAGCCGGCCTGCGCCTCAGCTCCTGCCATGGTTACTCTCCGATCCACTTAAGCGCATCAGCGCCTTGTAACTTAGTATCCCTTCATCAAGGAGCGCACGATGCGGAATGACGATATGCTTGATTCAGACAATCAAACCTGACTACGAAGCACCGTAATCGCCTCATCAACACTCGCTACGACCTTACAAGCGTATCGAGCATCAAGAGCAATGTGCTTGGCTGTGACCATCGACTTCAGGCCTCGCTCAGTGAGGAACACATCGCAGTATCCAAGGGCCGCAGCCGCATGATGAAAATCGTAGAAGTCATTTGCTTCCAGTTGCTGCGTTTTATTCCATCGCACGGCCGCGTGAAGGCAAGTGTTGATGTGGATCGTCCTAAGGGCGTCTTTGACTTCATCCTTCTTGAAGGCTGCGATCAGCAGTGCGTACCACTGTCGAACAAGACCATCCCACTCAGATCCCTCTCTCGGCATTGATTGGCTCATGGCCCGTTCAGCAATTTTTCGAGCTATGTCAGCGGCTACTGGCGCGAACAAGTCAAGGGCTCCTCGCAGCTCAATCTGGTAAGTTTGTTGAAAACTACGAAGGTCCCGGGCATGGTGTGCACTAGCTGCATTTAAGGTGTCAGCGAGATCTCGGTATTCAGGTCCAAGTGGCATGCCATCACCAAGAACTTCCACCATTTGGGATAATGGAATATCCCACATATGATCGAAGAATGCCTTTTGAACCGCCAGCTCAGTATTTGCATCGAAACCGGTGTTTGCTGGATGAACAATTCCCAGCACATAGCTCAGCTTGGACCATACCATCCCTCCCAAGGGCGGAGAGTTCCCTGTCATGCTTGTCGATGAGATAAAGCGCTCAAGCTCCATAGATGAACGCGTGTCAAACGGGATCAGCGCAACGCCTAGACTCAGCTCGTCAATCAACTCTGCCGTAGCCCCCCTTGTGCGATGATCGCTTTGCTTGAGTAGCTCGGCAAACGTGCTCTCGCTGATGGGACAGAACGCCAAACCGCTAGCGACCCGCTCCTTCAGAATCGTCAACAGCTCGCGCTGCCGCTCTGTGCTGCCCTGCTCTGCTACGACGTTCCTAAGTAAAATCCAAAACTTAATATCTAGGTAAATAGCTTGGCGTGACTCTAAAGCGAGTGCGAGTTCGGCTCGACGACTATCCACGTGCTGATCGAGTGAGACCTCTGGAGCGTCCAAATGCTGCTGTATAGTGCTGCCCATTCGCTCTTCCCTGTAAGGCTCTGGCCATATCGTATTCTGAAACGCGCGATGGAGCCACGATCCCGACTCAACCACCATCGCCAGCAGCACGAGACGTGTGATGACGCCAGTAGATCAAAACCTTGCACCAGACGGCCATGGTAAAATGTTAACGTCCCGACACCGAGCGCTGGATGACTGTGGATGGCCGACAAAATGGCGATAACTCCCTAATAGCGATTTCCCATCCATCACCTGCGACAGGGGGCATATTTGGGGGCAAATTTATGATTCTACTGCCCTTAAACCCCAGGTAGAGCCCTATTGAAATGTTCTTCGGAGAGAACGACCTTGACTGTATTTACAGGCTTTGGGCTTACCACGCTTTGCGGCGCGACTTAGCATCAACCGCAACCGCTTTACAATCGGCACCCCTTTAACAAGCGTCTTCGCACCTTCTGGCTCTTGCACTGATACGAGCTGCCCGGGGATACGAGAGTCGAACGCCTCTCAAGTGGCATATCTACCGAGATCCAAGATATCCGTGGGAGTAAATGTGGGAGTATTTTTTAGACATGAAAAAGCCCAACCTTTTCAGATTGGGCTAACTCATTGAAAAATATGGTCGGGACGGAGTGATTCGAACACTCGACCCCTAGCACCCCATGCAAGAACCATAGACTTTTGGCATTGCTCTCATGAGGTGCCTGATTAAAGATGAAGGCAGGGCATTCCTTATCTGCTTTGTCGATCAGCTTAGCCACCAGATCAGCGTTGCGGCGCTGTTGCACTGACAGCTTTGCACTCGCTTCTTCCAGGTGATCAATGCTGCACTTCTCCATAAAGCTGAAATGTTTGCCCAGTAGCCCGCAGAGAATGTCCGAGATCTGTATGGCAGGTTCATTGTGTGAAATTGCGAACCGGTAGCTTACGGGCTGGCCACCCCACGAAATTTCTTTGCGCTCAAGGCTTTCCCGGACCCGCGGTTCTTCGTCAAATACGTGAACCGATCTCACGAATGTGGCAAGTCTATGGATGAAGGCTGTATCAAAACCACTCACCAGCTCATCCTTCTCGTTGCCGCAAAGATACAACAGCGTAGTGACCCTGGAAGCCTCTTGGAGAAGGTCTGAGAGCGCAATTCTTGCCATGTTTCTGAACGTGAAGCCGCCACTGAAGAGAAACTGGCGTACAGCTTTTAGGAATTCGGGTATTCGCGCTGACGGTACGTTCGGGTAGTCGAAGGTCTTTAGTAGCCGGAAATACCCAAGTGGCTCTAGCCTCACTATGGCGTGCAGATCGTTTTTCAGATCGTCCCGAATGGATGTGTAGGTCTCGAATTGATCATGATCTAGCAGCGAGTCAATCAGGTCGACTATCGACCAGTTCAAGATGCTGAAGTTAGAGAAGTGAATGTAAGCTTGCGACTCCAGAAGCCATGTGAGGAACTGCTCCAGCTTGTTGGAGCTGAGGCAGGTGATGTAATCCCCCTGGGCCAGGTGCTTTAGCTTCAACTCTTTGACTGATGGCTGAATTCTCAATTGTGCCCTCAGGGCATAATATCAGGCAGGCTGGCCCCTGGCCCCAGCGCTACACCCCCGAGTACAAAGCAATCCAGAACCTCATGATTGAATCCGGTTCCAGTCAAGGGTAGGCTTCGGATATTGTTCGTTTCGTCGTAATACAGCGTGTAGGCCTTATTGATGTTCTTCATCAAGTCCTGCCCGGGAAATCTAAACAGGCCGGCATCGATCACTATTTTTTCGGAGCTGTCATCAATCATGGGTCTACCTGAGGTCGGTTCCGGCTGGAGGCGAAATGACACCCTAAGCCGTTTCGCGATACTGCGCACGATTTCCGTTCTATCAGTGATTGTCAGTAGAAGACCTTTTTAAACGGCCAGGAATGACCTGATCATCTGACGTTCATTGAACGACAGCGCAGCGCGCAACCTCATCAGCACCAAAGAACTGGTCGCGGCAAGTTGTTAGGATCAGCTTCTAGCTTCGACGCGAGATCGCGATCAGACACACGGCGCAACGTCTCGGCAGCCACAAACTGAGCGCGCATCGCAAGTACCATCAGCTCGATCCGGGTCATGCCGTGCGATGCATATCGGGTACCGACATAGTCAGGGAAATGCGCGATAGCGCCGCGAAGGCGATCGTCGTGCGCAGTCGAAACCTCGCCGATCAGCGCGTCGGCTAGCTTGACAAGGTGGTGCGACAATTTCCGGTATTGCGCCTCGGTCCAGCCGCGCGCGGCAAGTGCCCCTTTGAGCGCCAGTTCGGCGGTCAAGCAGATCGTCTGTACGGCAGCGTCGATATCGATGTCACCGGCGAGGATACGAGCGGTCGCCGCGAGGGACGAGCGCGCGTTAGCGAGTAGCTGAGGCGCATCCCCAGTCCCATGCTCCAGATCACTAACCCCATAGGCGAAATCCCACAGGTCGGCGACGCCATAAAAGGCACGCCAACCCTGTTCTGGGTATTGTTGGAAAATAAACTCCAGCTCATCGTGCGGTATCTCGATGCAGTCGAGGAGGTCAACTGAAACGGACCCATATCCGATGGCGATTAGAACCGGGTACATCTGGTCACGCAGCGCCACGCTGCCCTTGAGCATCGCTGGCATCGAGAAATCACCTGCGGGATAGAGCGTATGGTAGATCGCCATAAGCGGGTCCCACATCGCCTTGTCGAACACATCGCCGGAAATGCTATTGGCTTTCATCCAGGCCACCACCACGTGAAACGGCCGCTGGTGCAGTTTCAAGCCCTGCGTGATCAGTTCGTCGTCGCGTTGCCGCACAAACTCCTTGTCTATGGTCTTCGTCATAAAACTACTCCTCTCTGGGCTTAACACGGGGAGATGCGTTCAAAATGAACGCAACGATTCTGGACGCTTGAATCGTGCCTATCTCTACGGCCCCGGTTCGCGGCCGGGGCTTGGGGCGTACCTGGTCGTTTTCCTCTACGACGGACGTAGCTCACGCTGCTTGCGCATGATTGCCTTGGTGAGCGTCATTTTCAGTGCTTGTTCCTGCTCATTGTCCAGTGCGCCGGCCAGACGCAGACCAACACAAATACCATCGGCCCTCCCTTCCTCAAATGGGATTTGGCCGACAGTTCCTACCCGACTGATTTCCCTCAGCTGATAGACAACCGCATCATTGATGTGACCAGGTAGGGCCAGTTTGGCCAAGTCAATTTTCTCAAGCTCGTCCATATCGTCCATGCTAATTAGCCTTCATTGTTTAGACGCCAAGATTGGTGTCCTTCTATGTCCTCGGCCCCAGTTTGTTAGGCCAGAGCTTGGGGGGCAGTTGAGCATTTTCCAAGAATTGTTTGATCATAGTCGAATGGCTTCATCCGCATCCATACTCGGTAGCGAGCGCGATCATTACCATCCCAGTATCTGAGTCAGACCAATCTTTGGGATTGTTTTTGATTCAGGCAACAACTGCACGAACACCATCTTTGGTGGTGTACGCTTTTGGGAAACAGAGCCGCGCCTCAGGCAGAGCTTCACCCAACACCGCGATTGTATTACCAACGCCCTCTACCATCCCGAGGCATTGACCTATCAGAATAAACTCAGCGTTTGTAGTCTTTGCAACAGGCCGGGGCTCACTTACGAGTGAGCACTTTTTCAGTAACGATTCCCCATCAGCAAATGCCGTTAAGCTCGTAAGCGATAGCAATGCGGCAACCAAAATTCGTTTCATGTTTCCCTACTCGGCCCAGGGGAGCGAAAAGCGTCCCTCTCCTACGGCTTCGGCCCAGCACATGGCTGGGCTTGGGCGTACCTGGGCGTTTTCCGAGTTAATTGGACGTCTGAGCCAGCGCCTCGGCGTGGATCAGCTGGGCGTGCGCAGTGATGAGGTCAATCATTTCTTTGAATGCCTCTGTGGGCACCAGAATGTAACCATCGCGCTCGTTCAGGTGGAACGGCGAGAGCAAGAAGCCCGCGACCGTATCCGGGATCTGCAAAGCGCGAATTTCCTTGTGGGAAAGATCGCAAAATTCGTTATTGTTAACGCTCATGGCCCTTCTTTCCTTAACGTTTCTTCTGAGCGCGATGCCCCGGTGCCGTCTCCCAATAGCTCACAAAACGGATGTCCTCCACCTCGCTGCCGCTCAACCCCAGACCGCCATACCATCGGGCCTCAATAGCCCGGCGTCGACAAGATAGCGTTTGAGTATGAGCAACGACGGCGTGCACTCGGGCTGTGCGAGAAACTCATTGCCCAGCGCGGACGTGTACAGGCGCAGCCAATTGCGGGCGGGCACCCTTGGTAAGAACGCGGCCAAACCAGCGAAATTATCGCTGGAAAACACCAGACGCAGCGTACGCAGGATCGGCTGGTAATCCGGCGCAGAAAGCAGCGCAGCGAGGGTGTCATCGAGCAGGTGGGTAATCACGACTTTATTTAGCCGCTCCTCGACCTTGGCGTCCCCGAGCGCCACCCGTGGGTCAATTGCCACCGGGTAAATCGACTGAAACGACTTCGCGCCACTGAGCATGGACTCGTAGAGCACCTTGTCCGCCGTCGAACCGGTTACCAATACATCGTCGCCAAAGATCACATGCACCCCACTCCAGCGGTAGAAGTTCTCTGCGGGGATGACATGGTCCTGGACCAGGTTGACGCGTTCACGTTCTTCGGTGCTCAAGCTGGCGTAGTTCTCACAAGGCGGCGCGATCCGTGGAAGCTTGACGTTGATGATCGTGGGCAAATGCATATGAGCCAGTTTGACATTGATCTCGCTGACCACGATCTCATAGAGCACGTTCGCCGTGGACGGCACGTTGCGCCAGCCGGTGGTCATCAACACCACGTTGTCACCACTGGCCTTGGCGTTGAGAAACAGCCGGGCCCAATGGGAGTAGGGGTCGTCCAATTGCGTGCACCAGTAGTCAATGACCAACCAGGCCAGGTGGCGAATATCCTCAATGCTTCCATACTTGGCGCGGCTGTAGATCGCCACCAGCGCCGAGGCATCCGCCCCGGTCGTCATGTCGCGGAACGAGCCCGCGCCATCCTGCGTCAGGCAGTGCAAAGCATGACCGCCAAGTACCGAGACATAGCGGGGCATGCTGATCAGCCCGCGGGCCAGCAGGTCGGCAGCGAAAGCGCGAAAACCCCGTTTCGCATCCTCGAAGCGGGTCGATGCCAGCGCCTGTTCAAACTGACCCAACTGGGTTTCTACGGGAGCGCTGGCGATCTCACGCCAGCAGGTCGGGAGCGGTGCTTCGGTCATCATGTTCACGGTTGAATCAATCCATCGGAAATAGCCACGGTCGCAGTCAAGGTTCCCAGGGGGACATCGACTCGGCGGCGGCTCTCGTAGTAGCAAATGCTCTGTAAGCCAAGCGGTTGCAGGCTCTGGAGTAGTTCACGGATGCCAGCACCGGCATCTCGCGGGTCATGGGTATCAGAGCCGACGGTGAACGCCGCCTGGTGCTCGATCAGGTGAGGCAACAGGGCGCGCGACGGATAGGACCAGCGCCCATGCACCTCACGCCCCGATGCGTTGTCCAGGCTCGATTTGCGAATGCCCGAAGCGTTTAGCTCATACGCCACGCCGTTGCGCGCAAACAGCGGCAGTAAAGGCTCGAAATGGCGCAGTACGACCTCTTCGTCGACACCGCGCAACAGGGTGTCCGCATGCCCCACGGCATCAAACAGGCCGCTCCTCAGCAGTGCTTCCAGGTCCGCGAAATAACGATCCAGGAAGTTTTGGGCAGCCAGGCGCGGCAGCTCCCACACCTTTACCATTGGTTCGCCGGGCACTTCGACGTAGTGAATGGAGCCAATCACAAAGTCCAGTTCGTGGCGCGCCAGCAAGGCCCGGTTATAGATATCGGAGCCCGGCATATAGTCGAACTCAAGGCCACGCAAGATCTTGATTTCACCCCGGTACGCCGCCTGCGCCCGCTGGATATCGGCAAAGTAACTGTCGAGTTCGGACTCCAGCAGACGGTTATCGGAGTCCACCGGAAAAGGTGCGTGGTCGGTGATGGTCAATACCCTCACACCGGCTTTGATTGAAGCCCGGACAAGTTCGTCGACCGTGCCAATGGCATGTTTGGAATAGAAGGTATGGCTGTGGGAGTCGATCATGGGCACACCATCTGTTCAAGCAGGCCATCATGGTTCGCCAACTCCTTGACCAGCCAGTAAGGGTTGTTCGCTTTCGCCATAATCGCCTGCACCAACTCGCGGTCATCAAACCGTGCCAGCAGGTCGGTCAGCGGCTGGGTATACAGCGCCCGGGCCAAAGGGGTTTCACTGATATGGCTGGCGAGGTGCTCCCAGCGTACGTGATCAAAATGGATGTTGCCCAGACGCTGATTCTCGATACCGTAGAGATATAAATCACCGTTGGGCTTGACCGTCAGGTCCATGCCATTGGCAAGCGGCGGTTTGTTCAGGCTGCCAAAGGTAAAGCGCTTTTTGACCTTGATCTCGATGGCCTGGATGTAGTCGAGCAGATCCAGATAGCCTTCGGGTGTGCCTGGCGCGGGATGGACGAGGTTTTTGTAGTCGATGCCGAATGATTCGCCGTCCACCTTCAACACATCCTCCAGCGCATTGCAGGGTTCAATGGTTGCGTGAATACCCCAGCGCGCCAATTCGGCGACCAGAAAGTCACGGGTGAATACCCGGTCCGTGTCGATGGAGCGAAACGAAAAGCTCAAGCCCCCCGGACGCCGCGTGCGCAGGTAATCCAGACTCAGCCCATGGGCGCGCCATTTGACTTTCTCGATGTGGTGACTGTCGGCGCTCAAGCGGATGTTGCAGGTGTCGCCGTGGCTCAACACGATCTGGACGGTGGTGTCATAAAAATCGAGCATTTTGTCATGGGGAAAGAACCCGCTGGTGATGAACTCGAACGCCTTCCCACCATTAGAAAGGTGCAGGATTTCGTGGAATACCTTGATGTTATTGAGCGGCTCGCCTTCCCCGCTGATAGAGATGCGCTTGACCTGCGGGGCATTGATTAGGGCCGCTAGGTTCTCCCGGGCGAGCGTCGAAAGCTCCATGCCGATGCCGGTCTTGTGCTTGTCGGCATACATGCAGAATGCACAGCCGATTCCGCATATCTGGGTGATGTCGATGTAAAGGAGATGACCTTGCAGATCCATGCCTGAATTGCCTTATACGTACGAAGAGCAAAATGAAGTCAAGGGCGCCGTGGCCCCTGGATGTGTGTCGCCCGGCGCCCGACCTTGCGGAAATCTATCTCTGCGTTGAGTTTCTGCTCATACACCCACTGGCTTGCCTGGTGGCGCAGGTAGCGCTCGGTTGCACAGTCGCCACAGTTGGCCTTGAAGCCGGCCGGCTGCTGGAATACCAGCCGCACGGACGACCCGCAGACCGGGCAGGCCTGCAGCGCCACGAGTTCCTGCTGACGCAGCCCCAGGGCCTCGGCCTGCTGACCGGCGTTCGCAGCGGTCAGTGCCTGTTGCAACTGGGCCAGGTGTTTTTCCGACAAGACCTCGCGAAGCACCATCTGGGCCGATCCCATCTCCAGGCTGATGGCGCTCATCGCTCCCCCCGCCCCGCGCATCACGGTGCCCGGCACCTTGGTAATCGGCGTGCCATAGGCCTGCAGCAGCGGCTGCCAGAGAATCGCATCAACCAGATGGCCAAAGCGCTCCACGCCGTAGAGATCAAAGGGCGAAAGCGCTATCCAACCCGCCTCCAGCGCCGCCTCGTTGTTCACCTGCCCCAATGCGGGCCAGGCAATGACCCTCTGGGGCAGGCCAGGAGTATGGTCCGGGCGGTCGGTAAAGCTGAACCAGGGCACCACCGTCAGCAACACCTTGGCGTCCGTACCCAGGATGGAACTCACCAGTTCCCACTCCAGGCCTGAACTGCGAAGGCTCAGGGTTCGTCCCGCCCATTGCGCCTCATCCTTGCCATCCAGGTAAGGGGCCAGGGCGTGGCGCAACATTAGCCCCGCATAGCGTGAGTAAGCACTCGCCAACTGGCGATTTTGCTGAAGGCGCTCCTGGGGGGGCTTGCCTGCACGCCCCTGTACCTTGCGTAGTTCCTCCCACAAGACCGCCACATGACGATAGTGCGCGTCGTGACTGAGGATATTGGTCAAGTGCAGGCCACCGCTGGCTTGCGCCGACCGAGGCACCAGCGGATACAACCCAGTCTGTTTCAATCCGGCTATCGCCTTGGAGGCCGCCTTCAATTGCCGCAGGGTTTCACCCAGTAAATGTGAAGCTTCGCTGGTCATTTCCTGGTTACTGAAGGTTTGCCCCCAGAGTGCGCAAATGGCAATGGCCAGGCGATGATCAAGGCCATCGGCCCCATAGAATTCCAGCGCCTTGCTCAGGGTGCCCTGGATCTGCTCCAAGGTCGCGATGCGTCGCCACAGATGCCGCTCGATACGGTCCAGCAGGCGCGCATACACACGGTTTTCGTAAGTGTTGTAGTCGTCCTCGCTGAAACGCGCCAACACTTTCCTTGGGATGACACCGCTCAAGGTTTGCCGCTGCCAGCACTCCGAGTGAGACGCCAGGTGCACCAGCGCGCCTTTGGCCATGCGCTTGGCTCGGGCTACATCCGTGACCTCATTTTCGTAGTGAAGATCCAGGCGCGGGCGCAGTGATACCTGGTGCAAGTGGCCCTTGCTGATCACGTCCAGCAGCGACACCTCGAACGGCAACAGATGGCTTTGCTCATTGATCACCTCGGCCGGCATCAACGGCGACCTCAAGGTTGCCTGCCGCGAAAACTCTGGATCTAGGGACTCAAGCGCACTGGCAAACAGCTCGGCCTGAGGAGACAGCAGGGCGTTCGACGGCACGAACCCATGCAGCGCTTCGTCCAGCAGGCAGCGGTCGCTGCCATCGGGCACCAGGATGTCTTGCCGCAGTAGGGTGTGGCCGTTGATCGTCACGCCGGATTTGCCGGCCCAGCAGAAGCGCCCGGGCTCGACCAGACCGGGCAGCGTGGCCACGGGCTCGCCCAGCAGTCGGTCAAACCAGTTCAACGATGCCCTTCCCGGCGTTTGATGTCCGCCGTCAGCAGGTCCAGGGATTTGACCGGGTCGCCCTTGAGGTTCGCCTTGATCCAGAAGCTTTCAAGCGCGCTCATCAACTCCGTTACATCTGTGGTGCCAACGTCATAGCGCCCAGTCACCTTGCCCTTGCGCATCACACGGGTGGACAGCAGATGGTCGAGGGCCTGCCCCTCACTCGCTCCGGTCTCCAGCATGACCGGAATAAACCGCAGTGCCTGTTTCTCAAAGCGGTTGCCCCAACCTAGGTCAAAATGGCTGGCCAGTTGCTGGGTAAATTCATCGCGGGTCAGCCTACCGAGCAGGTCCTTTACAGGCATCTCATGGAGCAAGCACGCCCGATTGAAGGCTTTTTGCAACGAAAAGAATGAGTACCGCTTCTTCTCGTAAGGCTGGATGACAAACCCCGCATCCTGCTTGGGCAGGGTCATCACGTGGGCACGGTCGTAGGTCTTGTCGGCCAACTCGCTGGTGGATTCATCATGGTTGGCGGTACCGATAAACCAGACGTTATTCGGCACCAGTATTTTCCGGCCGTTCTTGAGGTTGAGCGGCGCACCCGACAGCGCGACTTCCGACAGACTGATCAGGCGCTCCCTTGGATCATTCTTCTCCAGCGCCGAAAGGAACTCGGAGAAATACTGCTCGGGCCTGGACAGGTTCATCTCGTCCAACAGCACCACGTTGCAGGCGTCGTCCCAGCGAGGGGTCTGCGCCTTGTACAAGGCTTGCAGACAATCCTTCTCATAGAAACGCCGCTCAAAGGCGTTGTAATGGCCCAGCAGGTCATCCCGGTCACGCCAACCCGCTTGTACGGCGATATCCGTGCAGAAGCCGCCCATGGCCTTGGCGAACGCCTTGGCCAAGCTAGTTTTGCCTGTGCCGCTAATGCCCTGGAACACATGAAGCTGGCTCATGGCCAAGCCGCCCAACAACACCCGGATGTCTTCAATGGGATAGAACAGTTTGACCGAGGCTTCTGCAGTGGCGATGCGGTGCTGCAATTCAACCGCGAACGGCCCGAGGTCCTGCACCTCCTCCAACTCAGCGCCAGCACGGTAGTCCTTGTGGGTGTCCATCAAGGACATGGCAGGGAATGGCGTCTGGGTTTTCTGTGCGTTGGTCAGTTGCTCAACGGTGGTGGCCAGGTCATTTATCCTGGCGTCCAGGACGGTTGCATGAGTCTCCAGCACGCGTCTTTTTCGCTCGCTCCATTCAAGGTCAGTGGCCGCGACACGCGTCATGCCAACTTCGCGATTGGCCTTCTCGTATTTGGGCATGATGTCGGCAATCTGCATGCCCAGGTCCGCCACATGCTGGCGAAGTTTATCGTTTTCGCCCTGCAGCTCTGCGGCATCGGATTGTTCCAGCCGGGTAAGCAGCGCCCTGTTGTCTTCACGCAGTGCACTCAGTTCGTCAAGCAGGACCGTCGCCGACTGATCCCCCAACTGAGCTTTCAACAACTGCAACTCGGACAGCTCGTTTGCACTCTTATCCACCATTGCCCAGGCCTTGCGCTCGCGCGTTTCCACGCGTTCCACCTCGCGTGCGAAGCCGTTGCGCTCCTGCTCCATCTCGCGCGCAACCTGATCCTGCTGGGTCGCCTTGGCCTCCTTGACGGCGGCCCACTCCCGGTCCAGGCGGCGCGTGCGGTCCTCCACCTGCTGCTCGCGTTGTGCAAGCGCATCTTCACGGGTATCCAACACATCGGCACGGGCAGCCTCGGCTTCAGTGCAACGGAATTTCACATCGGCGAGCTGCCTGGCGAGCTGGCGCAATTCCTGGTTCAGGGCCTGTTTTTCTTCCTGAAGCAGCCCAATTTCGCTGTCATGCTGTTCGCCCAACATGCGCTGGCGCTCTTCGAGGACCACCAGCGCCAGGCGGTTCTGCTCGGCAAACCCGGCCTCGGCGTTGACCTCACGCAGCTTGACCTCACGCTCGCGCTGCGCCAATTCGCCATCGGCTTGCGCCTGTCGCTGCCGCACGCGTTCAAACTCGGCCTGGCGAAGAGCCTGGGCCTCATGCTGTACCTCAAGGACGGCCTGACGTTCATCCAGCTGTTGCATCCGCGCATCACATTCCCGGCCGGCCTGGTTGGTCAGTTCCCAGCGCTCCTCATACTCTTCGAGCAGTGTATCTGCGCGCTTGCCCAGGTCCTTACAGAACTGGGCGAAGCGCTCGATCCAGGTCGAAAACGCCTTGCTGTCGTCATCGCTGATGTGGGCGACCAGCTTGCTCAAGAAGGCTTCATCCACCGAAAAATCAGGGGCCAGGGACACACCGGAATACAGCTTGGAGGCATTCCCGAAGGAGGCGCTCCACATTGGCACCTGCTTCTCCAATTGCACGCGATTGGCAGTCTTGGCTGGTGCGGATGCGCCGCCTATCGGGGCGCTGTAAGGGGCGTTACGATTATTTTTGGCCATTACATCCATTCCTTGAAACGTTCGGTAAAGCCCAGGGCGTATTGAATATGTTGTTGCGCCATCGGCACGGTCACGGGGGTGACTTTCTTGCCGGTAAATTTGCTGTGGGCGTGGCTGCCCTGGTTACGCAGGGTGGCCAGCGCCAGGAGCTGTTCGAGTTGCAGCTGCTCTTCGGTCAGCGTCTTGAAGGGATGCCCGGCATGGCTGCTGGCGCCCCAACCGGCGGCAAAGAGCAGTGCCTTTAGGGAGCTGCTGGGGCTGGAGCACGCCGAGATGACCTGATCCAATTTTTGCCGGGCCAATTGCCCAACGACCTCGGCGTTGAACGCGGGCAACCGAAACGACGTCAGGATTTGGCGAGTGACGCGATAGTCAGCACGCTGCTCTCCCCTGGGCATCAGGGCAGGATCGACCGGGAACGTGCCGATCAGCCATTGCATCACCACCTCCAACAGCTTCTGGCACTCGGTCATGGCCGCTTCAAGCTCATTCTCGGCGGTATCGCCCTGGGCCAGTTTTTCCTGGCGGGACAGCAGCGCTGCCAGGTAACGCTTGATATCCGTCTGGCGCTCGACCCAGGGAAACTCGGTTAACACCCGAAGATCCGCCTGCTTTTGCAGATCGGCCAGCCACTGTTCGACGCTCTGCTCGTCGCCGCGAGGTGCCTCCACCAGGCTGGACAGGTACTTGAGCAGCCCCTGGTTTGCCTTCACCAACGGTAACAAGCGGCTGTCCATCCACCAGGCCTGGTCACGCAGGTCGAACGGGTCCCTGATTGCCCACAACTGCCCACCATCCGGGTCTGGCGTAATCCACACCAGTACATGAGCGAGTCGGGCCTGGGCGTCCTGGCGCTCCACCCCTTGCAGCTTTATCTGCTCGGGCAGGTCGGCCTTGCCATACAGCTGCAGCGTTGCCCGGTAGTCCTCGCGATAATCCCGATAGGCTTTCATCAACGCTGGCGTGCTGCAGGCCGGCTGCACACGCTGGTTGGGCAGAAGCAGAAAAGGTGCAGTCGTTTGACCGGTTTTCCTGTTCAGGGCAAAGACCGGGAACTGTCCACGTGTTTCGGTCGGGACGATGTCCTTGAGCTGTGCCTCGAAGCGCGGCCACAGTTCACCGCCGAGCGCGTCCTGGAAGAGGTACCCGGATTTGAGATTGGCACTGGCCTCCTCCTCGTCCAGCAGCATGCGCAAGCCCTTAGGGGTAACGGCATCCGCACGGGTCACCAGCCAGCCATTGCTGACGGCTTGGGCGAGGATCAGCTTGACCAGGTCTTCATGCAGGTTGGTCAGCTCGGCAATCGCCTCTGCCCGCACCACTTGGGCCCTGATCAGGCCCAATACGGCACGTTGGAACAGGTTCAACCGTGCACGCGTGACTTCGGGGTACAGCACCCGATGCACCCATACCGGCCACAACACGGCACGAGCGCTGCCGTGGGGCCTTTCGCCGAACTTGAGGTAGGTTCCGGATTCACCGAAGGCTGCCATGCGCACCTCCACAGAGTTGGTGCAGCGCCACCAGGGCAGGCACGGCTTCCTCTGCATCGACATGGGTCGCCAGTGCCGCATCACCGACGCAGATCAGCATCTGGCGCTGGCGACTCATGGCCACGTTCATCCGGTTGGGTAACCGCAGGAAGCCGTATTGCTCATTGAGCAGGGTCTCCCGGGACTTCTCCGGGCTATCTTCGGCACGCCCGGCCGGCCCGCGCCGACCTTGCGGGCCGGTGCGTACACAGGACAACAGCACCACATCAAACTCCTTGCCCTGGAAGGCATCCACCGAACCAACCCGCAGCCGCTCTTCTGAGTACTCAGACCCATCACTGCGGACTTTTTTCGCCCACTTGAATTGCTCATGGGGCTCGATGCCGGTGCTCTTGCGTTCCATCAAGGGCACACCATCGATCTGCACCTGGGTCAGTTTTTCCATGATCAGGTCACGCTGTGCGGCATAAAACGTGATCACCCCCACGGAGAGGGCTTCACCGCCCGCGATCATCAAACGCTTAACCTCTTCCACGACCCGCTCGGCTTCGGTCTCGCGCATGGGGCTAGTCCCTCCCAGACGTTGCGCAAGGCCCGCGCTGGCCGGCACATCGATCCACTGGCAGACCTTGTTTTCGTAATGCCCACCGTCGTTGCCCAAGGCCCGGATAAAGTCCGGCGCAAACGCAAAATCATCATCCTTGCGCGTGGTCTTGACCGCCTCTAACCCGACTTTTTCATAAAACTGTGCACTGACAAAATCCCCCAGCACGCGGTGCATGCGAAACTGTGTGTCGAGCATCACCACGCGGCGAATGCCGTCTTTTTTCTCCAGGTCCTGCAACATCAGGCGCATCCTCTGGAAAAGACTCGAGCGCAAGGCCTCCAGCTGCAACGCTGTGAGTGCATGCTCCTCCTGCAACTGGCTCTCGACTTCTGGCTCCAGCATGTGCGGCAACTGGCGGTCATCGCCGACCAGCACGATGCGCCGCTTGGCCATGGCCATGGGCACGAACAGGTCCAGCGGGTTGGCACGCGCGGCCTCATCAACGATGACGGTGTCGAACTCGATGTCCATGCTGTCCAGGTCTGACACGGCCTTGAGGCTGGCCATCTGGCGTCCGGCCGCCTGCTGGCAGGTGGCGCCCACCACCATGGAGTATTCCTGGGCCGCCGCCACGGCGGCGGCACGGTCCATTTCCAAACTGCCAGCCAGTTGCTCCAGTACCCAGGCCACCCCCAGCTTGCGCTGGGAAATCTTGTCTTGCAGATGCTGTTCCAATTGGTCGATCAAGCTGACGCCCAGGGCATCGAGTTGGTGCTTGAGTTGCGCAGGTCGGTAATCCGGCAGGAAGCGATCCAACAAGCGGTTCTTGCCCTCGGCCAGGCGCTGCAATAAATCCTGCGAGGCCTGCCGGCAATCGGCGGCTTGCTCCAGCAGCTCGCGCATTCCCTCACCGAGCGCTACATCGTGGCGCTTCAACCAACTGAGCAAGTCCCACGCACGGTCGGCACCGTCATCACTGAAGGCGCCAGGCTTAACCCGCAGGGCGCGAATGCGGCGCAGGGTTGCGCTGTCGACTGCGTCGGCGCCGCGTCCGCGAGGCAGAGGGTTGATCTGATCGATATAGTCCTGCAACGCCTGTTCCAAGCGCGCCGGCAGGAGCAGGCCGTGTTGCACCAGTGAACGGGCCGTCGCCAACATGTCCTTGAATGCATCGGCCCGTTCTGCTGGTGAAAGGTTTGAGACACGGGTCATCAACAAGGCCTGTGACAGGCGGCTGACGGGCTCCAATTCCGGATAGCGTTCGTACTCCTGGGCAATTTTGCCCTGGACATGCTCGACTTGGCGTTCAAGCCAGGGATCGATGCGATTGTCTTCTTCAACATCTCGACGCTTGCCGCCGATGCGTGTGGCCGGCAACTTGAACACGTCGCTGCGCTCCAGGGCGTTATCCACGGCATCATGCTGAAAGCTGCTGATCAGAACCTGCCCGGCAATGTTCTGCTCGCGCGTTTCTTCCGCCAGCCTGCGCTGCAAGGCTGCGATCACCTGGGTCTTGCCGGTACCGGGAGGGCCGATGATGATCGCCAGTTCCGGCGTATTGAGTGCCTTGTCCAACGCATCGATCTGTTTGTCTGTGGGTTGGCCACCTTTAAACGACTCGTTGGCGTAGGCTGTCAGGCCCTTGAGCGTGCGGCGCCGCTCCGCCGGTATGGCCAAACCTTCGAGCAACCACCTGAGTGACGGCAAGCGCCTGCCGGAATCAATGGACTGCTTGGCGATAAGGCGTCGCTTGCCAACGGTGCGGTTACCGGCAACGGACAGGTACAGCCAGCCCTCGGGGCTCTTGGGTTTAACGTCGTTATGGGTCGACACCGGCGTGAACACCAGACACTGTGCTTCAAAGCGGATCCGCCCACGGGGTGTCGGGGCAAACGAGGCGGACGGCGCTTCATTGCTCAATTCTTCCGACCAGTCCGGCGGCGCGTCCCCCAGGTCGAACTGGGTATCGCGGGACAAGTCCAGGCCCTTGTGACGCTCGCAGAATAGTTGGTAAGCCTCTGGGGACTTGGGCCACAAGCGCCAGGCGTTTTCTCGCCCGTTCTGAAAACTTTCATAGCGCACAAACCGCAACGCCTTGAGGGTCTGGGCCTGTTGCAGCGCGCGTTGCCACTCCTTGTCGTTGTACAGGTTCCACAATTCCAGGTAGCCCGCATTGTCGCGCAGCATAGCGTTGAGCAACACTTGCTGGGCAGGGCTATTGAGCTGCGCCGCGACCGACGCGTCCCGAAAGGCAAAGTCACCCACCAGTAACGAAAACGAATCGCTGCGCCGCACATGGCGAGCCACGCGTTTTACCAGCAGCGCACCGTCGGCGGTGCGCTCGATATCGGCGCGCCACCCCATGCCCAACACCTGGAAGCTGCCCTTGGCTGCGGTGTTGTTGAAGCGCGAAAGGGCCAGCCAATCACCTTCGAGCGCACCTTTGACCACAAACTGCTCCTGCATCCACTGGCAGGCCTGTTCGACATCGTTCTGGCCGATTTCCTGATGGGTATACAGGCTGTCGGCAATCAGCCCGTCGACCCTGAACTCTAGGTTCATGGCCGATACATCGGCAGGTGCGCAGTACTGCACCTGCAATCGGTTTTTTTTGCACGCTGCCAGCATCCAGCGCACCTGGTCCCGTGACGCCAAAGGGCCGAACAGGGTGCTTTGCGACGGATTGCAGGTCACCACGATACGTTCGTCGCCCTGCACCACCAGCCAATCATCCTGGTAGCGCTGAACGGTGATCGCTTCGTTCACGCGCAAGGACTGGGTTTCCTCAGTCGTCGAGAGGCTCAACACATCCGCGCAAAACAATGGGAATTCTTGAAGGTTCATCGTTCATCACCACCGGAATTGCCAGACGACATGGGTTTCCCCGGGAGGGCCGATATGCAACTGGTACGGCTGGTCATACTGGCCACGACGTGCCGCCTTGAGCCCCTGGAATTCCCCGAGTTGCTTGGGATCGCCCTCGCCTTGCAGGTACAGCTCGCCGTCTGGCAACTGGTGGATCCCCAGGCCCTTGCCGGTGTATTCGAGGCGTACATGGTCGGTGGGCCAACGGTCATAACTGAACGAGGGTAACAACCGCTTGAGCTCTTGGTTTGCCCCCGGTTGCAGGTACACACGGCGACCGGTGGCGATGCGGTGGTCAGGCAGTTCGGCGTCCCTTTCTTCCGGCGCCAGGCAGATGAACTCCTCGAACACCACCAGGTTGGCGTCGACCGGTGCATCGCAAAAAAAGCAGGCCATGTGCGCAGGGTCAACGCCAGTGCCCGGCATCAACGAGGTGGAGGTGCATTCGGCGCACTCAACCATGCGTTCGTCGATCTCCACCAGGGCTTCCAACCATTCGGCGATACCCGGGCGGGCGATTGCATCTTGCTTGCCCTGCTCGAAGCAGCGACTGAACAGCGCGGGCAAGCGGCTGTGTTCGGCCAATTGCAACGGCAGGTTGGCAAAGCAGGCATTGTCGGGGTCATCCGAATCATTGATCCATGGATGCTCCCCTCGCAGTGCCGCGTCCTCTTCCTCCGGCTCACCCAGTTCGACCAGTTCGCCCTTAAAGGGATGGTTGTGGGTCAACACGCGATAGGCGATGACGGCAAAGCTCCAGCAGTCCGTCAGGCTCGACAGCATGGCCTCGCCGCGCACCACTTCCGGCGCGCCATAGTCGGGGGTGTGAAGGGTCAGGCCGCTGTGGGCCTGCAGGCTGATGTTGTCGCAGTCGATCAGCCAGGTTTCGGCAAACCCGGGATCATCCGACACAAAAATATTGGCCGGGGACAGGTCGCCGTAGAGCATGCCGCGCCCATGCAGCTGGTTCAAGGTCCTGGCCAACTGGCACAGAATACGCACCCGCCGACGCAGGCCGCCCTGGGCCAGGTAATCACTGGCGGCATCGTCCTCGGCGGCGACAAAACTGTCCAACAGGCTTTGCAATGGAACCAGCCCGTCCATCAGCTCCATGACATAGCCAAAGCGCGGCGGCTTGAGCAGTGCCAGCGGTCGCGCCAGTTTCAGGTCGCTGAGGTCCTGGCGGATCAACCATGCCATATGACGATGCCAGCGTTGCTTGGCATCGAGGTCAGTATGGATAAAGCCCTTGACCAGGACAGTGGGCAATTGTGTGCGATACACCACACCTTGCCCGCCACGGCTCATCTCGCTCAACAAGTCGTAGCGAGTGCCCTTTTCATCCAGGACATGCTTGGTACTGCGCTGGGTAGCGGTCATTGTTTGTGATCCGTTCGAAAGATACCGGCGATGCTCTTGTCATCACCGTGAAGTGGCGTGGACCAGGCGTGCATTTCTCGCTCCAGCCAGGTGCGCATGCGGCGTCTGTTGCTGCGCGCAAGGCGGCGGTAAATCACATCGAAAAAGGGTTCCAACTGCTCGGGGATCAGATCGTCACTGATGCCGTCCGTCATCAGCAGCACGCCATCGCCGGGCAGTACCAATTCGAACTCGCAAGTCTGCCACAGCCCCTCGCCTGCCTGGGCCAGGGTGTCGGTCTGGTTGCCGAACCCCTGGCGCGCCGCGCTGATCACCCGGAAGGCACCTCGGCTCTTGAGCAGCAGCAGCCCATCCCCTATCTGCCCGGCCTGCCCACGGCCGCGGGCATCGACCCGAGCCCACAGGCAGGTGGTTTCGTAATCGCGATAGCGGGTGCCGAAATGCTCAAGCCAGGACAAGCGAATGGCCTGGCCCAGTTTTTGTGCAGAAACGGCGAAGGCCTGCCTGGTATGTTGCTTGACCAGGCGTACCGCCTTGCTGGAGCCGATGTGGCTCAGGCGCCGGCTGCCCAGGCCGTCACAGACCGCGATGCACCACCCCTGACGCACGCCATAGACCCCCATGGCATCCTGGTTGACCACGCCGTCCTGCAGGTGCCCCGGCCCGATGACCTTGGCACCAGACGCTGCCAGGCGCATCAGAATTCCCAGTCTTGATCATCGGCAGACGGCAGCTCCAACGGGAGCGTTTGATTGGGGGTCGACGACTGGCTAAGGGCGCTGACGCTCATGGTCACGGCACGGAAGAAGCGATGAATATCCCGTGCCTCAGAGGCTTGAAACAGCGGCGCTTCCTGATCATTGGCGAAGTCGGCCAGCATGCTCACATCTGCATCGGCACCGATGCCCATGGCGAAGCGCGTGGCCTTGGAGGAGCGCTCACCATTTTGCAATTGCGCAAAAGGCGTCTCCCACTCGTCATTGGGGTAACCATCGGAGACCAACACAATCACCGGTTTGTAGGCGCGGGACGGCACGATGTCTTTGTCTTCGATCAGTTGGCTGGCCAGGCGCAATGCGCCGCCCAAGGGCGTGGCGCCATCCGCCGTGAGCTGGCTGAAACTTTGGATTTGATGGGCCGGGGTCAAGGGCAGGTTCAACTCTGCGCTGCTGCCGCCAAAGGTGATCACGCTCACCTGGATTTCAGCGCGCAGGCGGCTTTCATGGGCAAAGGTGGCGATCATGTCCTGGAGCGCGCTGTTCAACGCCTCGATCTTGCCGCCCTCCGACATGCTGCCACTGGTGTCCGCCAGCACAATCACAGGCAAAGGACGGGCAGCTTGGATCTGGAATTTCTTGAGCTCTGACATTTCAACGGTTCCTTGGTAATCAGTAAGTGACGTCCTGGTTATAGCGAGCTTCGTGCCAGAATAATTTATTTCTTTAAAAACAATAAGTTACGAAATGCAAGGATCAATAACGCCCGAAAAAAATAATATTCATTACTTCAAAGTAATTTTTCTTACCCTCGCTTGTTATTCGACACAGTGCTTTTCGATCCACTTGCTCAGGGTCTGCTGGCTCTTGAGCCCCAGGAGCAAGGCGGCTCGGGTTTTGTTCTGGCCCGTTGAG
Source organism: Pseudomonas sp. P7548 (assembly GCF_013386585.1). Lineage (GTDB taxonomy): Bacteria > Pseudomonadota > Gammaproteobacteria > Pseudomonadales > Pseudomonadaceae > Aquipseudomonas. The sequence goes on from NZ_JACARO010000038.1 coordinate 35,250, forward strand.
GCCAATGCGCCACGCACGTAGTGGCTCACGACTTTGGAAATGATGTGGTTGATGTCCACCCCTTGGGACACATCCATCGTCATCAGGTCGTTGTCCTGCGCCGGCAGTTTGAACAACGCCTGGTCAATATCGCCCCGGGTAATCAGCGAGTCCTGGCACCAGAGCGCAGCGCGCAGCAAGGTGGCGTGTAACTCCCTAACGTTGCCGCGCCACGGGTGCCGTTGGATGAGTTCCCTGGCCTCCAGCGAAACCTTTTTTTCCTTCAGGCTGGGATCTTGGCTGCCGATACCGGCCAGCAGCGCATCGGTCAAGAGCCGCAGGTCACCCTCGCGCTCGCGCAGCGCCGGCAGATGCAGGACACCTACAGCGATGCGATAAAACAGGTCCTCACGGAAACTGCCATGTGCGACGTCTGCCATCAGATTGCGGTGAGTGGCGGTGATCAGGCGCACATTCACCTGCACTTCACGACTGGCACCGACCGGCGTGAATGTGCCCTCTTGCAGTACACGCAATAGCCGCACCTGCACGGCCAAGGTCAGTTCACCGAACTCATCAAGAAATAGCGTCCCGCCATGAGCCTGTTCGAACACCCCAAGCCGATCTGCAATCGCGCCGGTAAACGCACCTTTTTTGTGGCCGAAGAGCACGGAATCAACCAGTTCAGAGGGAATAGCACCGCAGTTGACAGTTACGAACGGCTGGCTAGCGCGCGTTCCTGCGTTGTGGATGGCTCGGGCAAACAACTCTTTGCCGGTACCCGTCTCTCCATAGATAAGGACCGGCACGCCTTTCTCAGCAAGAACGTGGGCCTGTGCCTTGATGGCCAGCATGCGACCACTTTCCGCGACAATGCTGTCAAACGCGGCATCCACCGGCACTTGCTGCTCAGCCAGTTTGGCCAACTGGTTGCCGCTGATTGCGCTGGCCGCTGGAACATACTCGGCAGCGATTTCGAAGGGGATATCAACCTGCTGGACACCTTGTTCCAACGAAGATTGATAGAAGACTGCGGGGTAACGGGTCTTGCCCAACAGGATCCACACCGCCTGCATCGCAGGTGTTCCGGGGCTCAGCAAGATGGAAAGATGTGCCCCTTCTCCCACCAACCGCTGCAGATGCCGATTGGCCGCGTGATAAATCTCGCCGAAATGCACAGGGGAGGATAACGGCTCGACATAGGCCGTGACGGGAATATCGACTTGCTCGCGGAGCCAGCGAAGATAACGCTCAACCTGCTCCGCAGGGTACGCACACAAGAGTTCGACGACATCGAAATCGACAGCAGCGAGGGCCGAACAGACAGGCCCCGCCCCCTCGCCGATCACCGCTTTCAAATCGTTAGCGCCGATCCAACTGACCAAAACCTTATGCTTTACCGCAACCATCCCTGAGCTCCAACAAATCCTTTTGCTAACGAAGGCCCTCATCACGATCAAGGACTATCGCTACCAGATATCAAATCAAATGCCTTTATACTTAAAAAGTGGCCATTTAACATCTATCCGTTAGTAGGCACCCACATGATCCTATTTACTTCGATTTAGCATCAGGCTGATGCGGCAGGCTACACGCACTCTCCACCACGATGGAGGCGGCTCCAATCAGTGCTTATGCAATCAGCCAGATTTTGAATCTTGAATGCCTTGGAAGCAGAGGTACGTGCAAGAGTCGATTAACGAAATGATCAATCTTCTCGTTCGAGATGCGAAACTCGGCTATCACAGGTATGACGCTCTGGAAATTTACAAGCTGCAATTCGCCACCAAGGTGGCAAGGCTTTTACTTCTTCGGGCTGGGCTGTTCACGCCGACGATGAATTGACCTACGTGCCGAGACAAGACTGCCCCACCTCCAAACCTTCAAAAGTCCAGCACAGACAAGGATTCGCGAGGAGTCAGACTGGGTCAGTGAAATCTCAGCAACTGGGGAAATTCGGCGTAGGCGCCAACAGATCATTAAACTGAAGAGCAAGCACTGAATCAAGAAATAGGCATCTCTGTAACTATTTTCTTTCACGCGTCCTAACGGAAACATGCTTGCTCGACATTAGTGTAATGCTGAAATACGCATCGATACGTCAGCCTCTTTTCCATTTCTTCAGCCACTGGGTAGCGAGGTAAGTAGATTTTTAACTTCTGCCAACGTTGGTGCATAGGCTCCGGTATGTCGACACGATAGGGAGGCGCAAGCAGTTGAAAAACGCAGACGCTCCTTCAGATCGGTGATTCCCAGCAAATCTGCAGCCAACCAACCCGCCATGCTCGCATCGCCCGCCCCCACAGTATCGGCAACGTCCCCAAGAATCGCGGGCTGTTCGTATTGACGGTCCGACGTATGAAGAATCATTCCGTCTGCACCTCGGGTGAACAGGATCTGCGCCCTAAAGTTGAGCGCACGTAACTCATCCATGGCCTGATGTTCGGTCAATCCGGGATAGAGGTGACGAAGGTCTTCATCGGACAGCTTGATCATGTCAGCCAGGGCGGTCATCGTTGGGAAAGTGCTCTCCCGGTAATATCTGTCCATCAAATTGCGCCAGTTCGGATCAAAGCTAATTCGTTTGCCAGCGCGTTTCACCTGTTCGGCGAGGCTGACCAAACGATCTCCCAATGGCTGTCGAGCCAGACTGATGCAGCCAAAATGACAAACTTCGGTATGGTCAAGCCAACCTTGCGGCAGCAGGCCCGTATCGAAAAACAGATCGGCATCCCCGGCAAAAAAGTACCTAGGCGGGCGGCTTGACGGAACGATGGCGACCAAGGGCTCTCGGTCCACTCGTTGTATAAATCGCATATCTAGCCCTGCCACCTCTGACTGTAGGGCTATCTCGTCGCCCAACGAGTCCGTACTGACGGCCCCTGCAAAGGAGCTGCTGACACTCAGGCGACTGAGCGCTCGTGCAACGTTCCAAGGCGCACCGCCCGAAAAACCCTGCCACTGTCCGGGTACGCCCTGTACAATGTCAGTCAGGGCTTCACCAAATACGATTGCCCGAGGCAATACCATCGTCCTTTCCTTTCTGATTAAAGAGATTTCTCGGCCGACTGGCCTTACACAATGGGTTCTGGAGAACCGCAGGGAATGGTGAGAACTTTTTCCAACGTCTGTGTCACTCCCACATCCCGCAAGCTGTTGTAGCACCATTCAAACGCCGCCACGAACTCGGGAGAGTTAGGAATCTGCACACCAAAAATCTCCTCAACTGTCAGCAATCGCTGAGTGATTAATGCATCATCGGCCACCAATACCTGACAAAACGCCGCCCGCGGATCCGCAATCAAGTAGATATTGCCATTCTCCTCCACCCCTTTCAAATACATAGCCCAGGCCGCCACCACCAGCGCCGCGCGCCGGGTATCCCGGCCCTCGGCAATCAAGCGGTTGATGGTCGGCACGGTGAACTTTGGAAGCTTCGACGAGCCATCCGAACACACCCGCTCCAGCTGATCGGCAATCGCCCGATTGGAGAAGCGTGAGACCAGGGTGTTCTGGTATTCGGTCAGGTCGATTCCCGGCACCGGCGCCAACTGCGGGGTCACATCCAGCTCCATGTAAGCGCGTATGTAGCGTACGAATAGCGAGTCATTCATGGTCTCATGGACGAACCGGTAACCCTTCAGGAACCCCAGATACGTCAGGGCCAGATGGCTGCCGTTGAGCAGCTTGATCTTCATCTCTTCGTAAGGCGTGACATCGTCGGTAAATTGCACACCGACCTTTTCCCAGGCCGGGCGCCCGTTGACGAACTTGTCTTCCAGCACCCATTGCGCAAAGGGTTCACAAACCACCGGCCAGGTGTCGTCAACACCGTGCTGGTCGGCCAGTTGCAGGCGATGTTCAACGCTGGTCATCGGCGTGATGCGGTCGACCATGGCGTTGGGGAAGCTGACGTTAGCCGCGATCCAGCCCGTTAGATCGGCATCGAGCAAAGCGGCAAAGGCCAGCAAAGCCTTGCGGGTCACGGCGCCGTTGTGCGGCAGGTTATCGCAGGACATCAAGGTGAAGGCTGGCGTGCCGGCGGCACGGCGTTTGGCCAGAGCGGCGCAGAGAAAGCCGAACACCGTTTTCGGGGCCGCCGGGCTGCTCAGGTCGTGCTGAATCTGCGGCAGATCGGCCATGAATTCGCCGTTGCTGTCGTCGATGCAATAACCGCCTTCGGTAATGGTCAGCGACACGATGCGGATTTGCGGGTCGGCGAGTTTTTCGATCAGTGCCTGGGCATTGTCCTCAGCCAACAGCATGTCGCGAATCGAGCCGATTACCCGCACTTCGGTGGCGTCGTTGTCTCCCAGTTCGAACAGGGTGAACAGACAGTCCTGGCCGTGCAGGTGGTCGTGGGCACGACGGTCTTCGCCGCGCAGGCCGACGCCGCAGATTGCCCATTCGAGGCCTTCGCCCAGGTTCATCAGCGCATCGGTATAATACGCCTGGTGGGCGCGATGGAAGCCGCCGACGCCGATATGGGCGATGCCCTGACGGGTGTCGCTCAGGTTGTAGGCGGGCAGAATCACCTCTGGGGCGAAACGGTTGAGGTTTTTTTTAGTGAGTTTCATACAGGATCCCTGAAATCAGGCGGCAGCGCGCAGTGGTCGGGTAACAGCCACGCCGTTGCCATCGAACAAATGGCAGTGGTCGGCATTCAAATGCAGGCTCAATGTTTCGCCGTAGCGGCTGGCTAGGTCGCCAAGCACGCGCATGGTCAAGGCCTCGCCGGACGCCGTGCGCATGTGGCAGAACGTGTCGCTGCCCAGATGTTCACCGACGTCGGCAGTGACCTGCAAGGTGCAGTCACCAGGCATGGCCAGTTCTAAATGCTCCGGGCGAATACCTTGAGTCACCGCGCCACTGACGCTCAGGCTGGCGCAGCTCACTCGCAATGTGATGCGGGTGCCGGCATCCAGCAAAACTTCACAGCCCTGGCGCTCGACAAGGCTGACGCTGCTCTTGAGAAATCCCTTTTTCGGCGTGCCGAGAAAACCGGCGACGACCAGGTTGGCCGGCTGATGGTAACGATCCAGACGCAAGCTGACCTGCTCGATCCTGCCACCATTGAACACCACTACCTTATCGGCCATGGTCATCGCTTCGACCTGATCGTGGGTCACGTAGATCATGGTCGCTTGCAAATCCTTGTGCAGGCGTAGCAGTTCAAGGTGCATCTGCACCCGCAGCGTGGCGTCAAGACTGGACAGTGGTTCATCGAACAGGAAAATTTTCGGGTTGCGCACGATGGCCCGGCCAATCGCAACGCGTTGCCGCTCGCCACCGGACAGTTGCTTCGGCTTAAGCTCAAGCATCGGCCCGAGTTCGAGAATACGTGCCGCTTCACTGACTTTTTTTAACACTTCGGCTTTTGGCACCCCGGCTAGGTCGAGGGCAAAGGACATGTTCTTGCGCACGCTCATGTGCGGATACAGGCCGTAGGCCTGGAACACCATCGCTAGGTCGCGCTTGGCCGGGCTGACTTCGGTGATGTCGCGGCCAAGCGCGATGGTGCCGCCGCAGACTTCCTCAAGGCCGGCAATCAGCCGCAACAGGGTGGGCTTGCCGCAGCCCGCGGGGGCGACGAAGACCACAAACTCCTTGTCGGTCACTTCCAGGCCGATGCCCTTGATGATAGAAAAGCCTTCGAAACGTTTTTGCAGATTCTTGATTTTCAGTTTGGCCATGGTGGGCCTCCATTTGAACTTATTTGGTGCGCCGTGCAGGATTTTTGTGGGGGCGAGCCTGCTCGCGACTATCCTTCAGACAACGGGTTATCATTGACATCTATTGCGAGCAAGCCCATTCCCACAAGGGGATTTATGAACAGCGGGCTTATTTCACTGCGCCGAAGGACAAACCGCGCACCAGCTGTTTCTGGCTGATCCAGCCAAAATTCAGGATCGGCGCGCAAGCCAGGGACGACACGGCGGACAACTTGGCCCAGAACAAGTCTTCGGGGCTGGAGTTGGAGGCGATCAGCGCAGTTAACGGCGCAACGGCCAACGAAGTCAGGCTCAGCGACTAAAATGCCTCGTTCCAGCACAGGATCAGCGACAGCAACACGGTGGAGGCCAGGCCGCCCTTGGCAATCGGCAGCAGAACGCGGACCATCTCCTGCCAGAGTGTGCGCAATCCAGGGGGCAGCTTCGAGGATGTCCTTGAAGTAGGTGTAAACCATCCACACCACAATCGGCAGGTTGATCGGGTCGTAGGGGGTCAGCGAAAAGTACAGGGTCATGCCCAGCGGCACGATCATCCACAACAGCAACAAGGCCACCGAGGGACTGACCAGAAACCGGCCAAGTTTGGCCACGCGACTTAATATCCGGGTGAGCTTTGGCATTTGAAATATTCATGGCGTAAGAACCGAGTCGTGTAGACCAGTGAAGTTCCAATGTGGGAGCGGGACTGCGTGGTTATTTCGGGTACCCGGCGCGCTTCATCTCCCGTTCGGTGGCCTGCTGGGCAGCGGCCAGGGCCTGGTCGATCAGCGCCGAGAACAACAATTTGCCGACCTAGATGCCAATGCCCAGGAACTCCGGGATGATCACTAACTGAATGCCGATGTACTGCACCGGTTTGGCGCTCGGCTTGCTCGGGGCCGCGGCTATGAGCAACTCCAGCGTGACTCTGACAAATGGCGCGGCGTTCAAGCACGCCTCGCTGTAGGCCGAGGCTCGGCTACCGGGCGGCTCGTTGGCGACGCCATCTTTTCCGCGACCAACGCCCCGAACTCCTTGAACGTAGCCCAGGCACTGAAGGTTTTTGCCGCCTCCTTGGCCTTGTAGCTGGTAGGGATCGCCAATGCCCAGAAGTACAACCAGGCCGAGCCTTTGTCGGTAACCTCGTGGGGCGCATGTCTCAAGCCGACGTGGTCGCTGACCTTGCTTTGGTTCTTGTCGGTGACGAACGAGCCGGCGACACTGGCATCGACCCAGATTACGCATTTTTCGCTGTTGAACAGCGCAAGGTTTTCGTTGAGACCGTTGCTTGACGCCACCTGTGTACCGGATTTTTTCATGGTGTTGACGTTGTTTTCGTATCTTTCGACGGTTGGCAGAATATGCGCTAATTACAGACTTCAATTGCGGGCAAAACAAATCATCCTTCGCATTTAGATTGATATTATTTTGCACTTAATTTTACAGCGAACGACACAGGGAAGGGCTGTACAGCGATGACAGACGATCGAATTCGTATAGGTTATCGGGTTGAAATACAGCACTCGTGGGAGCGAACTCAACTTTGGTTTTGCTCGGTCAACCGCTGCACCACCAACCGCCGGTAATGCGAAGGCGTCATGCCCTTCTGCTGCTGAAAGCGCCGGTTGAAATTGGAGATATTGTTGAAGCCTGATTCGAAGCACACGTCAGTCACCGATTTAACGCCATCGGCCAGTAGCTCGCAAGACTTGCTGATTCGCAGGCGATTGACAAACTCGATGAAACAGCGCCCGGTGGCCTGCCTGAACACCCGGCTGAAGTAGGTCGGTTTCATGCCCAGGTGCTCAGCCACTTCCTCCAGCGGCAGATCCCGGGCGTAATGGGCAAAGATGTAATCCACCGCTCGATTGGTACGATCGATGTGGTGCTCGTCGGCCAATTGCAGCGTCGTCGCACCTGATAAAAGTTGATAATCTTCGCAGGCGGCGAGCAACTCCAGGAGCATGAAAAAGTGTCCGAGGCGGGTCATACCTCGGGTGCTGGCAATGCATTGCATCAGGTCCATCGCCATGCCAATCGTGTGCTTGCAACGAAACTCGATGCCGTACTGCGCACGCTTCAACAGCGGCACCAGGATCTTGAGCTCGGCAAACACCTGATGGCCTTTGTCGAACAGTTCATCGGAAAAGTTGACCAACATGTCGCGCTTGGGCACCACTTCACCTTCGACAATCTGGCTGATCCAGTTGTGAGGTAGGTTGGGGCCAGTCAGGAACAGGGTTTGCGGATAGAAATTGCCGATGTAATCGCCGATGAACACCTTGCCGGAACTCGCGACTATCAGGTGCAGTTCGTACTCCTTGTGGAAATGCCAACGCACCAGCGGGCAGGGAAATCCGTGCTGGCGATAGATGATGGACAACCCGTTGTGGTCGTCCATCAGCTCGAAGGAAGGGTCAGTAATTTTCGCTGAGCGGTTCACATTAGACTGCTTTTTGTTTTATTGCATCTTACAAGGTCTATTTTCGCGACAGTTATAGCCACACCATTCATCCAATCGCGCATATGCCACAGAGTAACAACGCTTAGCCTAACGGGCTAACAAGCATGATAAACTATAGGAGAGCCTCTAGGGATAGCCTGAAACAGCCAAGCATTTCTAGCTTTCTTCAGATACCGTCAGCTTTGAACACAACGATGGATCAAAGACGATCAGATCACCGGTTAATTTCTGGATTTTTTAGCCACCGCAAGCGCCTCGTAGACACACCTCACCAACACCCGCCAGTAAATATCTACGCTTTATCAACAGACTCGACAACATGAACGGCGGCACCAACAGTGCCGCAGCTTTGCCCATACCACGAAAAAGCTCCTCACATGACTGAATTAGCACCTAATTGCCCAGAACGGAGCTCAACCTTCGCTCTGACGGCACTAGCTTTGCTTCTTTGATTTAGCATTTGGTTTCGTACGGAATACAGCGTTTGCCCAGCTTCCCGTACACGCCACGCCGGGCGTCAATCTACCACATGGCGACCTTAACGCTCAGAGCGCGCTCTACTCCGGTTCCAGCAACCGACGGAAGTTGAAAATAATAATTTCATACGCGCCTCCTTCAACGCCAGAACGCTGTAGCCGACCAGTTTTGCATCAAATGAATACGCAGCATCGTCATCAGGGGATAGGTCGGACGCTAACCACTCCCCTTCGGATGATGCGGCTCGATCAGGGCAAATAAATCCTTACACAGGACGATCCTATCCATCTCGGCGGGAATAATACTTTGCGGCCTGCTTGCGCACTCCAAAGTACTCGGCAGGGGCAAAGGCAATTTGCTTCATCGGAGTGGTAGCGGGTGAAGCTCCGCCATTTTGCCAAGCTCAAGAAATCTTCATCAGAGTTCCCCTAGGAACCTGCCGTCCAATACTTGGGCACGTCATCGCATTTTTCAACCGACGATCAACGGGACTTACTATTTCCTCGCGGCGTCTAATCTTATTTGCAAAAAACTCTGATTGCGCGCATTAGCTCCAGCAAAAGCCGCGCTTGGGCGCGGAAATCCGCACGTTAGCTAGATGTCAGTATTCGACCAGTATAGCTCGCGACAAACGCATGCCGCAGAAGAGATCGCAGATCATCCTCCACTACATTGAACCATCGCACTATACCTTAGCCCCCGAGCAACGCCAGCAGATCAGCAACAAGCTGATCATGCGTCCGCAACCGGACGAAGACATTTCCTTGCACGGGATGACGAAGGAGCAGGGCCTGTATAAGGGCATGCAATTATGGAGCGGCTCCAATTCCACAACTACAAAATAGTATCAGTTTTCGTGCTCATACTTAGTAGCAGTTATCTTTTACACGATGAGATCCTTGCAGTATTACCTGCCGATTTCGCTACAGCCTCTTCGGCGTTGTTTAACTTACAAATACAATAAAGGAAAGCGTTATGGCCACTCGCCAAGCGTCCCGAGGGCTGCTGTTCGGCATGCCTATATGTCTTATCTGGGGTTACGTCGCCATTGCCCTATTTATGTCTGGGGATGGCATTGAACTCGCCTTCCTGTCTCGTTACATTGTCGATCTCGGCTTCTCCCCCACCCGAGCATCCTTTCTTTTTACTGTTTATGGTCTGCTCGCCGCTTTGTCCAGCTGGAGTTCCGGCGTGCTGGCCGAAACCTTCGGTCCGCGTCGAATCATGTTGATCGGCGTCGTGGCCTGGCTGATCTTCCATGCGCTATTTCTGACGCTCGGCCTGAGCGCACAGAACTACCCATTAATGGTGCTTTTTTATGGAATTCGTGGGCTTGCTTACCCCTTGTTCATCTACGCATTCCTGGTCTGGATTGCTCAAGTGACGCCCGGGGCCCGCCTTGCTTCAGCGATGGGTTGGTATTGGACCATGTATTCCATCGGTATCGGTTTTCTCGGGATGTATCTGCCGAGCCTGAGCATTTCGCGGATTGGCTTTATCGGTACACTTTGGATGGCAACATTGTGGGTCGCGCTGGCTGCGGTATTGATTGTGTTCGTAGTTGAGGATCAAGGCAAGGCACGGGAAGGCACGCCGGCAAGCTTCGCCGACCGTTTGCGCGACCTGAGCCGAGGGGTGACCATCCTCTTCGATCAACGCAGCATTTTGATTGCAGCCATTGTACGGGTCATCTGCAACCTGACCTTGTTTGGATTCCCTGTGATTATGCCGCTTTACCTCACTTCGGAAGCCGTAGGCTTCACCATGGAGCAATGGTTGTATCTGTGGGGGCTGATGTTCGTTGTCACCATTTTCACTAACGTGATGTGGGGATGGATCGGGGACCGAATCGGCTGGCTATGGCAGATGCGTTGGTTCGGCTGTGTTGGCTGCGCGCTGGCGACCCTGGCTTTCTATTACTTGCCTCTGATGTATGGCGCTCACTTCGGACTGGCCAGTACCGCCGCAATTGCACTGGGTATTTGCGTCTCAGCGTTCGTTCCCATTGGACCTGTATTTCTTGCCATTGCCCCGGAACAGCAAGGGGCGGCTATGTCCGCCCACAACCTCGCCGCTGGAATGTCGAACTTTATGGGGCCGGCCATTGCAACGCTAACGATTTCCTGGCTTGGAGTCCAAGGGGTGGTGTGGGTCTATGCTTTGCTGTATCTGGTGGGCGCGGTATTGACATGTTGTATTCGAATCGACCAGCCAAAGCTTCAGACGGACGAGGAGCCAGCCCGTCATTTTTCAACTCACGCCACTGCCAACGAAGTTATTTTAACGAGGAAATAGTGCCAAGCAGTTATAATCTTCAATAAACAGAGCTAAAAAGAAGAGAAGAGTTATATTGACCTAGCTGCAATTATGAAGACACTAGTAAATACTATATCTATGCGACGTGATGGCAAAAACTTATGCACCCAACAATCACGCCTTACGCGATTAAACCGGTTGCCATTTGTGCGGCAACAACTAATCGATCTCACACGCCAATTGAGAGGCAGGCGTGTGAGCCATAAGCATATGGATGATACTCACTCACGAAGGACTTCAATCAACTTGCCGCAAAACGTCGCAAAGTCGAAAGTTCGTCTGAATGCATCAGTATTTTCGAAAAACAGGTTTGATAGCATCTCGACGAGCGTGCTCGCTGGCTTTTCTGTTTTGAGCGCGCAGCTCGCCCGCCCCATCAGCTGTTTTCGAGCCATCCACGGTTTTGCTGGGCGTACAGTGTGGTCAACTGAGCCGTATTCTTCGTCAGGTAAGAAAGCTTCGGACAAGTTGATCAAGAACATTTGTCGTCCGTTCCACCCAACCCAACGAGCCATCGCAGCGACGCCCGGGCCGACGGTTTTATGTCGCCATCGCCAACAAATGTAGTCACTAAGGTGCGTTTCGTGTTCAGCTGGATATTCAACATTACTTCGTCAAGGATGAGCGAGCATTTCTGCCCACCTGTAGCTCCTACGGTGAGGTAAACAACCAAGGGGGCACTCTATTGACTGATCACGCACTCATAAATATCCATTGCTGATGGTGATTTACAGCAGCCTACTTCAAAAGGCCTCCGTCACCACCGCATCACGTCAAAGGTCGCGTCGCGAAGTCGAAAAAACCACTGATTTTAGGTGTCAATCTGCGGTCGGGTGTGAAGAGTAAATGCAAGGGCCGACTCGGCGGCGGGTAGTCGGGCGGCAACGCGATCAGTTCACTTTGCTGCTATGATTTGCGCATAAGCTCCACGGGTTGAAGCATTCTGCCCAATCCGGCCAGCGCACAGAAGTGGCTCGCCGCGATAAACCGGCTGCCCACCGGAACAGTAACCTTCCCTTCAGCTGCGTTAAACATCCAATGGGTACGCAGCTCAATATATGAAAACCCCGGGCACTCATGGGACTGAGGGTCCCACGGTATTTCAATCGCAGGCTTGCCTTTCGAGTAAGACGGCACGCCACACAGAATGAACCTTTAGGGCGTCGACGGCCTACGACCAGGCCGCTGTCCGAGAGCCACCCATCGGCCGCCCCCCCCTTCTTTGATCTATTGCCATGCCGACTGGACAGAACAATAACGACTGGAAGCAGGGGTTTTCACCACCTCGCCTGAACGCATGATCGCGCCCGCGTCAACATGGCGCCTACCAGCAGATTGATTTCGGAAAGCCGGAGGGGGATTGAGCGGGCCACGGCCCAAGGATCACCCTACTTTCACACGTCGTAAGCCTGAGGCAGGCTTTGTGAACGTCGACATGGCGCTTGCGGAGCCATGCTTTTTGATCATGCCACGAACGATTGGCGAGACGTCATTCAATTCAAAATTGATGTTTCAACGGCGATTTTCACAGGGAAGTACAGCGATTGGCTGGGCAGTCTGCAATGGATGAGCCATGCCATCAATGACGCGGCGCTGCATGTTTACAGGAAAGCCGAACCAGGCAACCTTCAAGAATCCGGAGAAATTCCCGTCGATCTGTTGGCGCTTCTGGACACTCCCTGAGTCAAGCCCGAGCCCTCTCCTAAAAGCAGCGCGGTCGCAAGAAAAGTCCGCGACAACACCTTGTACGCCAAGAGTGCGACGCTCTATTGCCCAGCTGAATGCTCCTTTTTATCAACCGGGATTTTTTTGAGCCACTGTAGTGGCCAATCCATCCCGGACACAGTTTTGAGTTTTTCTTCAGCTTTCGCCGGAGCCAGTCCATCGTTGAAATGATGAAGTCGGATCCAGTTTTAGTGGCTCATCAGGTATTGGCCAATGTCTCGTTGAGCTTGCTGCCCGGTCAGGTAGCCCGTGGTCGGTATCCACACTGATTTCAAGCTGCGAAATACGCGCTCCATCGGTGCATTTTCCCAGCAGTTGCCTCGGCGGCTCATGCCCTGGCGAATGCGGTAGCGCCACAGTCTCTGGCGGAACTGGCGGCTGCCATATTGCGATCCCTGATCGGAGTGGAACATTAGCCCCTGAGGCTTTCCACGTTGTTCGTAAGCGACATCCAGCGCTTTGACCACCAGGCCTCCATCCGGCTTTTCTGATAAGGCCCAGTCAACCACTCTGCGTGCATAGAGATCCAAGACAACTGCCAGATAGTGCCATTTGCCCTGTGCCCAGACGTAAGTGATGTCTCCACACCAGACCTGATTTGGCGCTTCGACATCAATCGCTCGGTTCAAGGTATTCGGAATATCTGGCCGCTCCGCTGTGGCCATTTTGTATGCATGTGATCCTGGCTGCTTGCTGATCAACGCCAGCTCACGCATCAGGCTGCGTACCTTGAACCGCCCGATTTGCTTACCCTCTTCTTGCATCATTGCCATGATGGTACGGCTGCCGGACGCACTTCGACTTCTCGTGAACAACTCATTCACTCGACTGGGCAACCGCAGTCGCTCAACGTCCGGAGTTCGCCTTAATTAACGGGCTCATGATCGCTGAGCTGGCGGATCAGCGCGTACGCTCGAGATCTTCCGACATCAAGAGCGCGGTAGCCTTTTTTAGTATCGATTTCTCGCGTTCAAGGCGCGTGATCCAGGCTTCCAACTCTTAAATTTTTTGCTGCTCTGGCGTCAACGCTTTGCTGGCCGGCGTAACGCCGCCGCGCTCCTGCTGAAGCTAATTACCCCATCGGCGCAGTGCCGACTCGACCAAACCGAGCGAACGGGCCGCCTCGGCATCGCTGTAACCTTGATCGAGCACCAAGCAGGCAGCTTCGCGCTTGAACTCAGGGGTAAAGGTACGGTGCTGCTTGGTCATCGGAAACCTCTCTGTGGCGAGCATTCTTGCCTAAATGGGTGTCCGGGGTTAGTAGACCGCTACAACCAGCCTCGTCAAAATTATCGCTCTCCTGAGCATTTAAGCCAGCATGACCTACTTGTCACATGTCGTTAGCCGAGAAGTGGCTTGTGTTCACGCGAAGCTCAACATATCGTCAAACGCTGATAGCCATCGCGAAGCGCGTCGATGGTCAGAATCCGCCGCTTTGCGAGAGCCTGGAGTCTCGCGTTTCAAAAAGGGGGCTAGCCCGAAGTTGCTGACTGATACCTTAGGAAATATAGCGGTAGTAATCTCACAAATCTTTCACATCGAAGCGAATATCGTTATCTGAGTTCCGAGCCCCCCCCCCCCTTTAAGACCGCTCCTCCCATCGCGGGCATTTCTTTGTCTGAAATTCGCCAAAGGCGCTTGTGGCCAGGTGATCTAAGCTTCATCAATGAATAGGTCAGGCTCCCCTGAATACTCACCGCACGGCATCCCTTTGTAATGGTCAAGCCGAACTCTAGACTGGCGGTCCTAGCTTGTTGGGTGTCACTAGATAATAATCGCTATACTTAACAATGCCTTAACATTGGATGGCTGTAATGCAATCTCCTTTGGAAGCATCCCTTTTGCCCGTTCCCGCGGGCTTTTTTTTGAGCTCTATTAGTAAATGCACGAGCAAACCGTCTTGCAGGATTAAGCCGGAAGCCACCTTTGCGGCGGCAGCGCTGCAATCTCACCTGTCCGCTGCGTAGGCGGGCGTGTCGGTACATCCTTCAGGTAGGCATCGGGATCATGCCCACTGCTCCGCACCGATTGAATCAAACTTATGATCGCATCGCCGCGTTTGCCGCTGCGTAGCGACCCTGCAAAGAGCCAGGCCTTACGCCCCGGCGCCCAAGGCAGTACCTGGTTCTTACACCAATTATTATCAATGGGCACGGCCCGGTCATCGCGGTAGCGCCATAGCGCCATCCAGCGTTTCAAGCTGTTATCCAAGGCTTTGCCATTGGTCGAACCGTTGTGAACGGTATCGCGCAGGGCAACCATCAAGGCACACAACACACCCATCACCGGAACTGCCTTTTCTTGCAGTATTCGGCGGCATATGTCCGACTCCAGACCCTTGATTTCCTCCTCGCTCTATTACAGCGGCTGCATGTAACGCAACTTGCAGCGACTCCAGTTCCGCCTCAATGGCAGCGAAATCGGTATCGATCAGATCGTCTGAGTCAACCAACCTGTTCCGGGCTCATTTGCTCCTTACGTTTGGCGAACTTGGAGTGCTTGAGCTGGGCGATCTCGTGGCTGAATTTTTCGATCACCGTTTTGTCGTGATCGCTCTTCTTGTCCATGACCTGGGAGGTCTTGCCCATCGTTTCGAACTGCTCGTCGAGCCCCGAGACGCGTTGCAGCAAATGCTCCGCAAATGCACGCAATTGTTCGGGGTTCAGTTGGTAGAGGTAGGGGATCAAAGTTATGCAGCCGATCTTGCCAGATCAGCGTAAACACAACGATAGCCTGATCAGACAATTACGCAACCGGACAGGGCATGGTTCAGCTTAGAGGATGGAAATTGCGTTTCCGAGGCCAACTCTCTGCCTTGGCAGACCCAGTATCAAAGCGTGCAGCTGTCAGGTGCTCAGCTCCATTTGTGAACCGTGAGGCATACCAGACCAAGCGAGTTTGCCCAGGTGGAGCCGCCGTGCCGCCAACCCGATGCCCAATCCGTTGCGCACCAGGTCTTTCATGCGGTTAGCGCGGCAATTGGCGAACAGATAAGCATAGTGCGGTTGCGCCGCACCGAACACTGAAATCACTCGGGCACTGACGGCGCCGGTGCCTGCATGCATGTCCATCGGCTCGGTGGTGAGCCAGGTGATACCGATGCGAATCATCGCAACAGCTCTCGAAGAAAATTCGTGCAGGTGGCAGCTTTTTCCACTGGCCAATTCATCTTTATGGGAGTGCGCGGTGCAGGATTGGAAAACTGATACCGGACGGCTGAGCACGCGTTCCAGCATCAAGCATCTGAGGATGCAGCGGGATGAACGTAGGCTGAAGAGCCAAGGCTTTTTGATTCTACAACCGAATCCATTTGTGGACGACGTTGGCATTGAGGCTGTAGCTCAAGACGATGTTTGCGGTGGAGGCCTGGATTCGGAGCACTTCCAATGACCTGGGCTTTGAAAGATTTGCTGTAGGTACGGCGTTGAGGGCGCATAAAAAATTCGCTTGATGGATCAAATATAATGTCCACTTAAGTGGACACCAAGGCTTTCGGCGGTTGTGTCAGGAAGATGTTTTGGTCGGACGGATACCTCTATTTACCGTTCTCATCCCAATAGATCGTGGGGGCTCCGCTTTGACTGCGCTAGTCATGTCCAGGCAGTGACAGCGGGCTGATAAGACAGTACTCGATTGCAGGATAAACCTTCTCCATTCATTCCCAGTAACATATCCCGCAAGCCCCATATCGTCCGCTACACCATGTCTTTGCTTTTTGCGGCTGGGTAGAGGACTTGGTCGGACGGCTACGTATTTCCTGCTGAAACAGAATCATAGTTGCGCGAGGGTTTACTCGATCTCGTGCCCCCCCATAAAATGACCGATCCGTGATATCCGCCCATTGCTGCGGGGCCGCTCATTCTGCGCGCTATCATCGCGCTCCGAGTACCAGTTGCCGACTCTGTCTCGCACCCTGGATGGACCCTCAGAGAAAGTGTCCATCGACGCCCTCCAGAGCAGCGTGAGTACGATCGACGATGGACTCGACATGGCGTATGGCAGCCAGCAAGCGCTATCGAGCCGCATCGACGCTGTGTAAAGCAGGACAACGCAGGCCCAAGAAGCTGCAACTTACGTCATTCGTTCATTCGAAACTGCTGGCGATCTCTTGGTAGTGGAAGCCAACCTTGAGTCGCTTGACGGCAAACTGCAGAAAATGAGCATACCTCAGGCTCAAGCGATCCCAACCGCCCTCAAAGCCCCTCCCTATAAATCGAAACTCGCACCGATAAAAGCCCCGCCCATCCTGCAAGACCCTCAGCCTTCAGCTGGTCGGTCTCGAACACCGAGGCGCAGGCCCCTTCCTGTCTATTACCCCCACCGGAAGCACGCGATTGATTCATATCTACCTGACTCGGCCAGGCGAGGTGATCAGTGACAGCACCTGACGCCTCAAGGTAGTAGATGAGCGAAGAGAAAACCTTCGACGCCGGCGGGACAACCAGAACCCAGTGCATCCGGCCATGAGTACAGCGTCATGAAGCTACCGATCGTTCGAACCATCATCTACATCAAGCATTTACTGCAGTGGGCATTGGGCCCACACGATACGTATCGCACCATGGGTGGCGACCGCTAGTGTTCAACAGTTCACTACCAAAAGCACGCTGTCCCCGGACAACCTTCATGATCAATCAGCGCCGGAGTGGGGCATGGCTGAGGCATCAATTTAATAGAGTGCCGATGTCCGGAATGTGGGGTCAAGTCCACTTCGATGATCCGATAGAACCCCGGCATCGCCTCCAATCGGTCAAATTCCACTGTACGAATTTCCGTAAGAATAAAACGGGCCGGCGGGGTTTATCCAGTGGCGGTTTTTTCCTAAAGTGCGCCACAGCACACGCAGAGTCGCCCACGGGAGCTCGTACCAGAGTGGCCACGAATGGACTGTAGGGCATTAGCTTAAGTGCCGGCAGGCAAAACGCAGATAGCTAATCGCGGGATTTTTTTAAGCCAAAGTGGCGCCGATTGGTCAGCGAGTTTTGTCAGAAATTTGCTATAGGTATAACCGAACAGACGCCTACTATTACCCACCTCGCCGCCTGGCGAGGCGCCATTATCCAGGAGACCCTAACCCTCTTACCTTACCTGTACACCTGAATAAACCGAACTTCGCTGCGAACTGAATTCAATTTAGCGCCTCACTGTGCGCGTCATTTGAGAAGACCGATGAATACAATTCCTAAGTTGGCTGCTGTGCTTATTTGCACATTCCCTATCTTCGCCCACGCTTCCGATGGCGCCGAAGCCTTGGAACGCTTTCACGAAAGAACCCGGGCGATGTTCGCCAGGCAACTTGAAGACACCCAGCAACAACCAGCTCAACAACAAGATGTTAGTAAACAGGAAGTCAGCAAACAGGAAGTCAGCAAACAGGAAAAGGAAAAGAAACAGGCCCCCGGCATAAATCCATTCAACGACAGACTTCCCAGCCACTAACACTATTATTCCATACACTATGAGTTAGGATGATCCTGTGCGCGTCAATTCAGCCAGCATTCCCGTAATCATCACCACCGCGCTGTTGCTCAGTGCTTGCAACCAAAAACCCAACCCGCCCACCACCAACAGTGCCCCAGTCGTCGAGGCCAAACACGTCAGCCTGCAGAAGGTCATGACCTGGGACAGCTTCAATGGTCGGGTTAGCGCCGTGGAAACCGTGGCCATCCTGCCACGGGTGGATGGTTATATAACTCAAGTGGGCTACCGCGAGGGTAGCGAGGTGAAAAAGGGCGACCTGCTATTCGTGATCGACCAGCGTCCCTACCGCTCCGCGCTGGACAGCGCCCGAGCCCAACTAGAACGGGCCCGCGCCGCGCTGGCCTTCGCCGACCAGCAGGACGGACGGGCCCAACAACTGCTCAAGAGCAATGCGGTATCCCGAGAAGAAGCTGAGCAGAAGCATACCGCCCACGAGCTAGGTCTGGCGGAGGTGCACGCCGCCGAGGCGGCGGTGGCCAATGCCACGCTGAACCTGCAGTTCACCGAGGTGCGCGCTCCCATCGATGGCCGCACCAGCCGAGCCCAGTTGACCCTTGGCAACTTGGCCGTAGCAAATCAGTCGGTACTGACATCATTGGTGTCGCAAAATCCGGTACATGTCGATTTCGACCCTGACGAACACAGTTACCTCAACTATCAGCAGGCGCTGAAAAACTCTGGAAAGGCCTCAGTGAGGATTGGCCTGGCCAACAGCGAAGACTTCCCGTACCAAGGCGAGCTGAGCTTTATCGACAACCAGGTCAATGCGAGCACTGGTACGGTACATGCCCGCGCGACAGTAAACAATGCCGATCGCCTACTAATTCCGGGCCTGTACGCCAGGGTGCAACTGTCCGTTGGTGAGCCTGCAGTGGCCATGCTAATCCCCGACCGTGCGATCCTGACCGACCAGGACAAGCATTATGTTTACGTCTTAGGCAGGGACAACACGGCGGAAAAACGTTATGTCAAAACCGGAAATCTGATCGACCGGCAACGCGTCATCACAGCTGACCTAGAACCCGACGACAGCGTAATCGTCTCCGGCCTGCAGAACATCCATGCCAGCGGCACGACCGTCATACCCCATGTCATGCCAGCAGACAAAAGCGAACTCAACATTCCCAGCTTCGCGCCAAGCGCTAAGTAACAGTCAAGGGTTCCAGCCATGGACTTTTCCAAGTTTTTCATCGACAGGCCGATCTTCGCGATAGTCCTGTCGATCATCATTTTTGCCGCGGGCTTGGTGGCAATTCCGCTGTTGCCGGTGGGTGAATACCCCGAAGTGGTGCCCGCCACCGTGGTAGTGAAGGCCACCTACCCTGGTGCCAATCCCAAGGAAATTGCCGACTCGGTCGCCGTGCCCCTCGAAGAGGCGATCACCGGCGTAGAAGACATGATCTACATGAAGTCCGTCTCCAGCTCCAACGGCACCCTGCAGGTGGTCGCCACCTTCAATGCCAAGGTCGATCCGGATACCGCCGCGGTGCGGGTGCAGAACCGCGTCAGCCAGGCACTGTCGCGCCTGCCCGAGTCAGTGCGCCAGTATGGTGTCACTACCCAAAAACAGTCGCCGACGCCACTGATGTACATCGACTTGTTCTCGAACAGCGACAAGTATGATGAATTATACCTACGCAACTACCTGCGCCTAAATGTCAGGGACGAACTGTCGCGCATCCCCGGCATCGGCGATGTGATGCTCTTTGGTGGCGGCGACTATGCAATGCGCATCTGGCTGGATCCGAACAAACTGGCCGCGCGCGACCTCACTGCGCAGGACGCAATTAACGCGGTCCGCCAGCAGAATGTGCAGGTTTCTGCCGGTCAGCTGGGCGCTGAACCATCGCCGCAGGATAACGAATTCCTGATTTCCATCAACGTCCAGGGACGCCTCAAGACCGAGAAGGAATTCGGCGACGTCATAATCAAGACCGGCAGCGACGGCCAGGTTACCCGGCTCTCGGATGTGGCACGAGTGCAGCTGGATTCGGGCGATTACACGATGCGCGTGTTCCGCGGCAAGGAACAGGAAGTAGCGGTAGGCATCTTCCTCACCCCAGGTGCCAATGCCCTCGAAGTGGCCAGTGCGGTGTACACCAAACTCGATAGCCTGTCCAAGGACTTTCCCGAAGGTGTGCAGTACAAGAGCGTCTGGGACCCCACGGTGTTTGTGCGCGAGTCGATCAACTCCGTGCAGCATACCCTGCTCGAAGCAATGATGCTGATCGTGCTGGTGGTGGTACTGTTCCTGCAGACCTGGCGGGCATCGATAATCCCACTAATTGCGGTACCGGTGTCGATCGTAGGTACATTCGCGTTCCTTTATCTGCTGGGATATTCGATCAACACGCTGACGCTGTTCGGGTTGGTGCTGGCGGTCGGCATCGTAGTTGACGATGCCATCGTGGTAGTAGAGAACGTCGAACGTAACATTGAATTGGGCTTCAAGCCACTAAAGGCGGCCCACCAGGCTATGCGCGAAGTTTCGGGACCGATCCTAGCCATCGGGCTGGTGTTGTGTGCGGTGTTCGTTCCGATGGCGTTCATGAGCGGTGTCACCGGTCAGTTTTACAAGCAGTTCGCCGTGACCATCGCAATTTCGACGGTGATCTCTACGATCAATTCGTTGACCTTGTCGCCGGCACTCGCAGCCAAGCTGCTACGTGGCCATGACGTACCACCGGACCGCCTGACGCGCTGGATGAACGTTGCCCTGGGCTGGCTGCTGCACCCGTTCAACCGTTTCTTCAACCGCAGTTCGCACCGCTATGAGGGCTGCATTGCTCGAATCCTGCCACGGCGCGGACTGGTGTTCGCGATCTATGCTGTATTGCTGCTCGCAACCGGTGCGCTGTTCAACGCAATCCCCAGCGGCTTCATCCCGAACCAGGACAAGCTTTACCTATTCGCTGGCGCCACGCTCCCTCCAGGGGCTTCGCTGGCCCGCTCTGAAGCGGTCGCCCGTGAAATGGCGGAAATAGCCTCGACCGTCGACGGGGTAGACTTTACCAAATCCAGCGTTGGCATGAATGCGATACAAAGCACCACAACGCCCAACCTAGTGTCTTCCTATATATTGCTCAAGCCGTTCTCGGAGCGTAAGCGTACTGCGGAGGACATCAATGCCGAACTCAACCGAAAGTTCGCTCAGATCAAGGACGGCAGTGCCTATGCACTGTTGCCGCCACCGATCGAGGGCCTCGGCAACGGCTCGGGCTATTCGTTGTTTCTGATAGACCGCGGCGGACTTGGTTATGCGGCCCTACAGAAAGCACTGGAGGCATTCCAAGCAGAGGTGAGCAGGACGCCGGGAATGACCTTTCCAGTTAGTTCCTATCAGTCGAACATTCCGCAACTTGAAGTAAAGCTGGACCGCACCAAGGCGCAGGCTCAGGGGGTGGAGTTGACCGCAATCTTCGAGACCCTGCAAACCTATCTGGGCTCGGTCTACGTCAACGACTTCAACATACTCGGTCGCGTGTATCGGGTAGTGGCACAAGCTGACAGCCGCTTCCGCCAGACCCCAGCCGACATCGGTAACTTGCGGGTGCGCAATGTGCACGGGGAGATGGTACCGATCAGCGCCGTTGTCGATATCGTACCAACATTTGGCCCCGATCCAGTGATGCGTTACAACGGCTTTCCCGCAGCGGACCTGATCGGTGACGCCGACCCCCACGTATTGTCCTCCGGTGAAGTCATCGAGAAGCTGCAGGAGATCGCCGCGCTTACGCTGCCCAAAGGCATTGAACTGGAGTGGACCGACCTGAGCTACCAGCAGGTGAACCAGCGCAACACAGCAGTGATCGTTTTCCCAATTGCGGTGCTGCTGGCCTTCTTGGTATTGGCTGCTCTCTATGAGAGCTGGACGTTACCGCTCGCGGTGATCCTGATCGTACCGGTCTGTATGTTCGCGGCTCTCAGCGGCGTCTGGCTGGTGGGCGGTGACAACAACGTCTTCGTACAGGTGGGTCTGTTGGTGCTAATGGGCTTAGCCTGCAAGAACGCCATCCTGATCGTCGAGTTCGCCCGCGAACTGGAGATGCAGGGTCAGAACACCGTTGCCGCAGCGCTGCAGGCCTGTAACCTGCGCCTGCGACCGATCGTAATGACCTCGGTGGCCTTCATCGCCGGCGCCGTCCCCCTGCTGGTCAGCAGCGGTGCCGGCAGCGAGGTACGCCATGTCACCGGTGTCACGGTGTTCTGCGGCATGCTCGGGGTGACACTATTCGGCCTGTTCCTGACGCCGGTATTCTACGTGGTGCTGCGCAAGCTTGGCGCCACCCTGCCCGACCATCCTTCCAACCTGACGCCATATCCCGAGGAGGAACCGAGCCATGGCTAAGAAGCATAGCGTCCTGCCGCTGCTGCTGGTCCTGCTGCAGAGCTGCACGGTGGGACCCAACTTTCACCGGCCCAAGCTTCCGGAGCTACCCAATGCCTTTGCCCACGAGGACAATTCGACTAAAGTGCAGGCACCGACCACCGCAGCCGACGATGCATTCTGGCAGCGCTTTGCCGACCCGCAGCTCTCGGGGTTGGTAAAGGCCGCACTAGCGGCCAACCCCGACCTGCGCACGGCCCTGGCCCACTACGATGCGGCCAATGCGTTGCTGCGCGAGGTCCGATTCGACGAGATTCCCACGGTCACCATGACGGCCCAGGCCGGTCATCAGCGAGTCAGCAAAGACGAGGCCAATGACGCGGCCCGCAGCCATGATCTCTATGGCAACAAAAGTTCGCTAACCTGGGAACTGGACCTGCTAGGGCGGGTACGCCGCTCGGTGGAATCACAACGCTCCGAGGTCGCGGCCCGGGCCAACGAACTGCAAGCCATGCAGGTCACTGTGGTCAGCGACGTGGCCAACAGCTATATCGACCTACGGGCCGCGCAGAAAATGCTCAGACTCTCTAGGGCCAATGCCGACAGCCAGCGGCAGACGCTGGCTATCGTGCAGGGCCGGCTGGATGCCGGGCGCAGCTCGACCTACGACCTGTCCCGGACCCAGGCACAACTGGAGACCACGCTGTCGCGCATCCCGCAGTTGCAGGCGCGGATTGCGGTGGATCGCCACCGCCTGGCGGTACTTGCCGGGCTGACACCGACAGCGCCGGATGCGCAGTTGCAGCAAGACAGCGACATGCCAGCGATCCCGGAGGATATCGAGCCCGGCACCCCTGCTGAGATCATCCGGCGCCGACCGGATGTCGCCGCCGCCGAGCACCGGTTGCACGCCGCCACCGCGCGGGTCGGCGTGGCCACCGCCGACCTTTTCCCCCGCGTCAGCCTTGGGGCGGCCCTAGGCACTTACGCGTTCCACGGTGGTGGCCTATATGCCGCTGGCAGCGAATCGAACCTAGCGTTGCTGGGCATCGACTGGTCGTTCCTCGATGTCGGCCGGGTCAGGAGCCGTATCGCCGCCGCCGATGCAGAGGCCGCCGCCCAACTGGCCAGCTACCAGAAGACCGTGCTGGGGGCGCTGGAGGATGTCGACAATGCCCAGGCGCGGTTTGCCAGAAACAAGGAGGAAAATGCCCGGCGCCTAAGCGCGGCGAACGATTGGAAAACCGCCGCGACTCTCTCCAACGCCCGCTACCAAGCCGGTGCCATCGAGTTGTTCGAGTTGCTGGATGTACAGCGTTCGATGTACGACGCCCAGCTCTCGCAAGCCGATAGCCAGGCTCGCAGCACTTCCAGCGCCGTGGACCTGTTCGTCGCCCTAGCCGGCGGCTGGCCGCAGTACCTGCCAAGCCAGCACTGACCCACCGGCTCTGCGTGCGATACCCAACTACCGAACGCAGCAGCTGCCGT
The DNA here is from genome assembly GCF_013386585.1 of Pseudomonas sp. P7548. Taxonomy (GTDB): domain Bacteria; phylum Pseudomonadota; class Gammaproteobacteria; order Pseudomonadales; family Pseudomonadaceae; genus Aquipseudomonas. The sequence goes on from NZ_JACARO010000038.1 coordinate 59,218, forward strand.
TATAGCCCACTGGCCACTTTCCTCGAACCAGGATCGTGGCCTTATGAGCACCCTGCCAGCCCCCTTGGGCCCCCTTCAGCACTAAGCAAATACAGGCCGGATTCCTGTTCGCCGCGCCCCACCCATCGTGTAGGTGTCACAGGAACTGGTACTGCGGCGCGCGACATCCAAGCAGCCGCATTGCTGCTCAAGGGCCAGAACACGCCCACTAAAAGCCTCTGGCCGAGAAAACCGGATACGCTGCAAGGCTAACGCTAGACCCACCTGTCCGATCTTCAGTTGCATCGTTTTCCCGAAGCTCGCAACTCATCCTGCTCAAGGCTGATCAGACGCGTGCAGGGAACGTTGCGGGACACACCCCTGCCAGCGGTGGACCTCAGCGCCCTGGCCACGACGATCAATCACTACGGCGACGCCATACTCAAAGTGTTTAAATCAAAGCTGGTGGCGTTCTGGGACGAGCCGGTGCCCGAATCTGCCCGCAATGTCCCAGGATCGGATACCTGGCTGCCTGACTGGGACAGGCATTCGTCAGCAGTGTCAAGCCGCTGCGCGGCTCTCTCCAACCTGCAGTTCGCTGTCATGTACGGCAACTGCGGCTATCCCAACACCCAGGCCTTCAGGCCAGTTAACTATCGCCCAAGGCACTGGTCAGAGAGAATCAGGTGATGCGCAATAGCCTGCTCGGCCTGCACCTAACTCGTGCCAGAATTCAACACAAAAGCAGTCAGTCAAACCATTGAAACCGGACAATCAGTCGGGTACCCACGCCGTCGTGCACAAGTACCTTCATCCGATTGGCGCGGCGATTGGCGAACAGATAAACGCAGTGTGGCTTCGCAGCCCCGAATACGGCGACCACGCGGGCAAGGGCTGTGTCCGTACCGGCGCGCATGTCCATGGGTTCGGTGGCGAGCCAGATGGCGTCGATGCGGATCATCGGGAGAGGCTGCTGATGAAGCGGGCGCAGCCGTCCGGGTCGGAGGTCGGCCAGTTCACAGTGAATGTTCGCTGCCCGGAGGAAATATCGATGCGGGCTACATCCTGCCGAGCAGGCGTCGCCGCAGCGGTCTCAAGTTTCAACGATACAAATGCAGGCAAGGCGCAAGCCTGCTGGTCACGATAGATAGGTATCCACTTGCGAACCAGATTAGAGTTGATGCCGTGCCGCAGTGCCACGCTGGCAATGGATACATCGGGGCCCAGGCATTCCTGGACAAATTGGGCCTTGAAGGGTCTGGGATAAGGGGTGCGCTGACGCGTGGTGTTCCTTGAATTAAGGGCGATGGTGTCCACGTATTTTGAACTGACCCCACAAAGCTGGACGTTTACCCATCTATGCCTGAGCGGCCTGAGTTCTGTATTCAACAGGACTCAGGCCGTTTAGCTTCAGTCTGATACGCGAGTGATTGTAATACTGGATGTACTCGTCGATGCCAGCGTGAAGCTCATCAAGGTCGTTAAATTTATTCAGATAAAAAAATTCTGACTTCAGTGTGCCGAAAAAACTCTCCATGGCCGCATTGTCGTAGCAGTTACCCTTGCGCGACATGCTCGGCGTCACGGAGCTTTTTTTGAGAGCCCGCAGGTAAATGGGCATTCGATACTGCCAGCCCTGGTCTGAGTGCAAAACCGGTTTTTCATGCGGCTGAAGTCGCTTGAATGCACCTTTGAGCATCTTCCCGACCATATCGAACAGCGGCCTTCTGGCAACCTCATAGGAAATGATTTCGCCGTTGTACAGATCCAAAACGGGCGACAGATAAAGCTTCTGGCCTCCAACTTTGAACTCTGTAACGTCGGTTACCCACTTTTGATTGGGTGACGGAGCTTCGAACTCACGCTTCAAAAGATTTGGCGCTGCCTTGCCTACCTCACCCTTGTAGGCTCGGTATTTCTTCACGCGCACCAAGCTCTTTAGTTGAAGCTGCGCCATCAGTCGCTGAACCGTCTTGTGATTGACGAGATGACCAGCGCTTCGTACCGCAGCCGTTATCCGGCGGTAGCCATACCGGCCCTTATGCTCATCGAACGTCGAACGAATCTTGTCTTTCAGCTCAGCGTGCTTATCAGCCGCTTGCAGCGCCTTTTGCTGATAGTAAAAGGTGCTGCGTGCCAAACCGGCGAACTTCAGCAGGCTTTCGAGAGAGTGCCGCGGCCTCAGTCCAATTACGATTCGCGCTTTTTCTGCTGCGCTACTCGTTTCTTCTCCTGAACCAAGGCATCGAGCTTTTTTAGGTAGTCGTTTTCCATCCGCAACTGCTTTACCTCGGCAAGCAGATCATCGCGTGAGCGCGACTCATCATCGGGTGAGTCGGGTTGAACAGGAGGAATGGTGGTTGGCATTTTTTTCGGACGTCCGGCTCTATTAGGCTGCTTGGTAAGGGCATCAAAACCGCCCTCATCATAGCGGCGCTCCCAGAGGCCGATGATGCCGAACCTGCGGATGTCGAACAAGGCCGCCGTCTGCCGATAGGACAGCTGTTCCTTACGCATACGTTTCAAAACAGACAGTTTGAAGTCGTTGCTATAGCGCTGCAGCTTTTTCTGTTTCAGCCCGGCAGCGCCATGCACCTGATAGGCCGCAACCCACTGGCGAAGGGATGAAAAATCCACATTGTGACGGTGTGCCACATCCCTCAAACCCGCGCCACCGGAACAATAGTCCTGCACCGCTACCAGTTTTACTTGCTCTGTGTATTTACCCATGACCCCCCCAAAGGTTGTGTCCAATCTTTGGGGGTCAGTTCATTTTTTAGGTGGACACCATCGCCTTTGGCGTCGGGGCCAGGAAGGTGAGTTGGCCGGGCGCTTACGCGGCAGCGTACTAAATAGACCATTTACCTTATACAAACGTGTGGATTGAAATCAATCGCATGACTTATCTGCATTAATTAACTGCTTTGACATATGAAATTTCGGGAGTTACTGGAGCCACAGCAAACGTCTAGGCTTGAAATCCAGCAGCTCTTTAGCGCGCAAATTTGAGGCACCACGAATTGCTTCATTGTAGAATAAAGCTTCTGAGCCAACGGTGCGCAAGGCTTGTTCTGCTGTTATGGAGCCAGGTAATGGCGCTCCCACCCACTTACTGAACGCCGGTAGCCACTCACTAACTGGGAGTGGGTTATCATCGACGATATTGTATACTCCGCACTCACTGTGTAGCGCTGCCACGGTCGCTTCGATTGCATCATCCAGGTGAACAAATGACCACACACCGTTCCCTCGGCCGATGATCACCGACTCACCCTTCCTCGCTTGCTCTGCAATAGCGCCTGTCGGGTGGTACCAAGTACCAGGTCCGTAGAAGAATCCGTACCGCAGCACTACCCCGGTCAGAGCTTGGCTTGCCAAAATCTCGTCTTCATATGCCTGAAAGGTTCTTGCACTTTCTCCAACGACGCCAGGTGCATCAATGCACAACTTGGCGTCTTCAGCAGCTAACTCGCCTTCTGCCGCTTGGAGATAGAACCCGCGCGATTGCATGATGTAACGCTTAACCCCAAACTCTTCAGCTGCAGAGAGCAAATTCTTCCCACCTATTTGATGCAGCCGAGTGTCATTCGGCATGTACTTAATGAGTTCGGCAGGATCTGCAGGGAGGAGAGTCAATTGGTCAATGACTACGTCAGGCTTGGCGTCCCGGATAGCGTCACGCACTGATTCCGTGTTAAATACATCAGCGACGACGGGTTTTGCGCCGATCCCTCGAAGAATATCTACCCCAGCACCTGCTCGGGTGATGCCAGTAACTTCATGACCAGCTGCGCAAAGCAGCCGAGTCAGTGGGACACCTACAGCGCCAGTTGCTCCAGCGATCAAGATTTTCATAGTTCGTATCCTCAGTGATGGTCCAGCAAGGCTTGCGGTATGTTCCGGAAGCTAATAGCCATTCTGTTGTAGGAATTCATCAAGCTGACAGCGATTGTGAGATCCACCAGCTCACGCTCCTCAAACACTTTCCTTACTGCAACATATGCAGAGTCAGAAACCCCCGTGTCTGCGACCTTAGTGACCTGCTCAGCCCACGCTAGAGCTGCTTGCTCACGGGTGTCGAAAAGATTACCTGCCTCAGTCCACGCTTGGACTAACGCTATTTTTTCGACCTTAACGCTTTTTTTGATCAGGTCGCGGGTATGCATATCCAAGCAGTAAGCGCAGTTGTTGATTTGCGAAACGCGCAGATAGACCAGATCAACAAGTACCTCATCCAAGCCACTTTGCATGACGTAGCCGTAGACACTGCCCAGCGCTTTCACTCCTGCAGGGGCGAGTTGGTTGTAGTCGAGCCGCCTAGTCATGAGGTTACTCCTCACCCTGGTTTTTAACGGGGGTTGTGAGCGCTTTGTCATTGGAGTCAACGACGAATACCGCAAGTAGTTTGGCCGGTTCGGTCTTGCTTGCGTTCCGGCTCACAGGATGACGCGAGCCTGGATTTTCAAACCAGCTTTCGCCTGCTTTAAAGATCTGTTTAGGTCCGTCATTCACCTGCGACTCGATCGACCCCGACACTACGTAGGCGTAGATGAAAGCGGATTTCGCATGAACATGGGATGGCGAGGCAGCTCCTGGGGCGTATTCAACCTCAACTGCGACCAGCGATTTTCCTGGAATATTCGGTATGGCGTGCTCAAAGTTTGGCTTCACCACTTCACTCTGGCCATGCGCTTGAGCCGACATCGCGCTTATGAGCAAAACGCCACTGAAAAGAGCAACTGTGAGATTGAAATGCTTCATTATTGCGTCCTCATGGACTGGGTGGAAGCTCAGTATTCACACTAGCTGGTGTATGAAAAAGCCCCAAAAAAGCATTATTTTTTTGTACCACGCCGACCTCCCAGGTCTAACGGAACGGAACGCATGACTCTAAATTTTCAGCTCGACCGAACCATACGCACACCACTGACCGAGCAAATCCAGCGATCAATCACAAAAGCCATTGAGTCAGGAGTATTGTCTCCAGGTGCACGGCTTCCCTCTTGGGTTGACCTAGCAGCGCAGCTTGGGGTGTCGCGAGGCACAGTGCGCGCTGCGTATGAAATGCTAATGGATGCACAGTTGGTGGTTGCATCCAGAAGTGCTGGAACGAGGGTTTCTGATCGCCCGGCTATTCTTTTGAAGGAAACTATACAGCCGCCCGATACAGGGTTCATGGAACTCTACAAGGAGTTTACGGCAGGTCCGGCCATCTTCCAGTTAGGTGTTCCGGCTCATGAAACCGTACCTGCGAAGCTGTTCAGTCAAATTCGGTCCCATGCAATGCACTCAGAGCGTCGCGGTTCGGCCCTGTACCCGGATCCACGCGGTGAGTTCGAATTACGACGGGTGATCGCGGCATACCTTGCCATTGCTCGAGGCATCGAGTGTCTTCCATCTCAGATCATCATTACCAACGGCTTTGCCGGGGGGTTAGGTTTGGCATTACAAGCGCTGGATCTAAGAGGCCGTAGCGCCTGGATTGAGGACCCATGTTTCCCATTTTCTCGAAAAGGTTTAGAGCTTGCCGGTCTTAAGCCCATTGCCATCCCAGTAGATTCGGAAGGCCTAGATGTCGAACAGGCGAGGAAGCTCGAAAGTGATGTCGCATTGGCGCTATTGACCCCTGGCCAGCAGGCTCCTTTGGGTATGACGCTTTCCTTAGCTAGACGCCTGAGTCTGCTGAGGTGGGCAACAGAATCTGGTGGTTGGATCATTGAAGATGACTACCTAAGCGAGCTGCAGCTGGAGAGCCGAGCCGCTTCTGCGCTCGCTTCGCTGGACCGCGATGGCCGTGTCATTCACATCGGCTCCTTCAGCAAAACGTTGAGCCCAACGATTCGCTTGGGATTCGTGGTAGCGCCTCCAACTTTGGCTCCGAGATTGAGTGAAATTGCTACATGTCTTAGCCCAGCACCAGGACCCGCCGTCCAGCTCGCCACGGCGAAATTCATCCACCAAGGCCATTACCTCCGACATCTGCGTCGGGCCAAAAGGCTTTACTGCACCCAAAGAGATGAGCTGCTGAAAACAATTGCCAACAGCGACGTACGTGCTGAGATCTCCACCGCAGGCTTAGCTGTGCTACTGAAACTGCCAACAGGGTCTCCAGATCTTAAAATCGCTCGGGAGGCATCAATCTTTGGGATGTCTCCAGGAGCCCTTAGCCCTTGGTACTCATGTCCAGAGCGTGCTGAGGCAGCTTTAATGCTCGGCATTACAACCAGCTCGAACCGACACTTAAAAGTGTCTTGCGATCGACTCAGTGAACTCATTCGTCGCCACACTTGAGCTCACGTTCATTCCGATAGCGACCATAATGGGTCGTTGGCCATAAGCGTGGTCACCCAATCGGTAAACGCACGAACTCTAGCAGAGAGATGCCGGGTGTAAGGGTACACTATCGATATAGGCATGCTAGTCATATGCCAGTCAGCCAGCACTCTTACCAGGGCCCCAGTATTGAAGTGAGGGACGGCCTCAGCGGTGGGGAGAAATGCGATACCCAGTCCCGCGACGGCTGCGGCGGCTGTTGCGCTGCCATTGTTGAAATACATGGATGGTTGGTGATCTAGGGTGAAGCTTTCGTCTCCCCGCGTAAGAGTTGGGATAAAACGCTTATCTGTCGCCGGAAACTTGAAGCCCAAGTGCTTGTGATGTGGCAACTCTGCCGGACTCTGGATAGGACCAACGCCAGCTAAGTATGTTGGAGAGGCGCAAAAACAGAATCTCATCTGCCCAATCGCGCGAGATACGAGATCCTGGTCCATAATCATTCCAGCTCGGATGGCGCAGTCTACGCCTTCTTGGACCAAATCGACGACACGTTCGCTACAGCCTATATCGAGGCGAATCTCGGGAAACTCTGAAGCGAAATTCGAGAGTGCAGGGATTAAGAAGAAGATCCCAACGGGAGACGCCATCTCGACACGCACTCGGCCCCTCACGACATATCGGCTCTGTGATGTCGACGCCTCCAGTTCGTCTACATCGTCTATCACCGCTCGCGCTCTTACGTAGTAGGCAGCACCCTCTGGTGTCGAGGATACCTTTCGGGTGGTGCGGTGCAAGAGCTTGACACCAAGCAGAGTTTCCAGGGCCAGCACCTGACCCGAAATGGTCGTCTTGGCAAGGGACAAGGAGTCTGCTGCTCCACTGAAGCTTCCAACCTCTATTATGCGGCAGAACGCTCGCATCGCTGCCAGTCGATCTAGCGCCATTGTCTGTCCATCCGTACAAATAAAACGATTTTACCTAGTTTATCCGAGATCATGGTTTTACTAAACTTTCCCTATGCCATCGATGTGGCGGATAACTGGAGTATATTATGAGCAACAAACGTATCAATTACTATGAAGCTGCCCCTCAGGCAATGAAAGCCATGATGGGTCTGGAAAAGGCGGTCTCCCAATCTATACTGCCAGCGTCGTTGCGAGAATTGGTTCGGATTCGCGCTTCGCAGATCAACAGCTGCGCCTACTGCATCGATATGCACACTGCCGATGCTTCGAAAGCAGGTGAAACCACACGCCGCCTGATGGCAGTGAGTGCCTGGAAAGAGACTCCTTTCTTCGATGCCCGCGAGCGCGCTGCACTGCTGTGGACCGAAACACTCACCCTTGTCGCGGAAAAGCATGCGCCCGACGAGATTTACGATGAGGTGGCCGCTCACTTCAACGAGCAGGAGTTGTCAGAGTTGACGTTTGTGATTGCAGCTATCAACGCTTGGAACCGTTTCGGCGTCGGCTTCGCCATGCAGCCGAAGTAATACCCTCTCCAAAATTTAGGGTGTTTGGTAGTTCACGATAACTTTCCTTCCTGCCAATAGCTATCAAACACTTTCTATAACATAATTTTTTTGATTTTGCGTACTTCTGTGAGCAAAATTTTTATTGAGTTATTATGCAAATTATTGCTAAAACATTCGCTGTTGTTGTCTTGGCGCTGCCAGTGTTTGCACACGCATCAGACGGTGCAGAAGCCGCAGAGCGCTTCAAAGAGCAAAACAAAGCCACTTTCGCTCAACACGCGAAAGTTCGGGCGGATCGCGAAAAGCGTGAACTGAAAGTTTCTAAAGAATTGACCAAGAATGCTAGCAGCGCAAGCAGCCAGCGTGAAGGAAGCTCTGCTGAGTAATTTTAAATTTTTGATCACCCTATCGATGTAAAAAAGGAAAACTCCGTGCGTGCCTCCTCAGTCGCAGCTACTAGTTTAGCTGCCACTTTTCTGCTTATCAGTGGTTGTAATAAAGAAGCTGAATCAAAACTACTAGCAGCCTCTCCGGCTGTTGATGTGGTCAGCGTAACCGTCCAGCAAGTAAAACCATGGGATAAATTTAATGGCCGTGTTGGAGCTGTGGAGACGGTTTCGATCCTCCCTCACGTCAGTGGTTATATCACTAAGGTCGCGTACCAAGAAGGAAGCGAAGTAAAAAAAGGGGACCTTCTTTTCATCGTTGACCAGCGACCATATCGAGCCGCATTGGCCAGTGCCCAAGCTCGATTGGAGCAGTCCCGCGCCTCCCTCGCTTTTGCGAAGCAGCAGAATCATCGAGCTCAACAGCTCGTCAAAACTAATGCCATTTCCACGGAAGAAGCTGAGCAGAAGCTTGCAGCCTATGAGCAAGGCGTCGCAGAAGTGCATGCTGCTGAAGCCGCAGTAACAACTGCAACCTTGGATCTTGAGTTCACCGAGGTCCGTTCGCCTATTAACGGGCGCACGAGCCGAGCACAGCTGACAGTAGGGAATTTGGCGGTCGCCGACCAGTCAGTTTTAACGTCTGTAGTTTCTCAAGACCCTGTCTATGTTTATTTTGATCCAGATGAGCAGAGCTTCTTGAGTTACCAGAAGCGGCTTAAAGCGTCTCAGACAACCAGCGTGCGCATTGGTCTGACAAGCGATGAGAACTACCCGTATGAAGGCGACCTCACGTTTGTCGATAATCAAGTTGATTCCGCCACCGGTACTATCCGAGCCCGAGCGACTTTGAAAAATCCAGACAGAATGTTGACACCTGGCCTTTACGCCAAAGTCGAGCTTTCCGTTGGCGGCTCTGAAGAGATGGCGTTGGTGCCCGAGCGAGCGATCTTGAGTGATCAAGATAAGAAATACGTCTATACATTGAGCGACGACAATAAAGCCGAGAAGCGCTATGTCGAGCTTGGAAAGCTAGTTGGGCATAAGCGTGTTATCACCGCCGGTCTAGAAAAGACTGATCGAGTGGTGGTTTCCGGCCTTCAACAGATTTATGCAACCGGAACACCTGTCTCTCCCAATTTACTTGGTCCCGAAAATATCGGCATAAAAATTTCTAGTGCCAACGAAAGCTCGAAATAAACTGCAAAGGCCAGCCCCATGGATTTCTCAAAATTCTTTATTGACAGGCCAATCTTCGCGATTGTCCTGTCGATCGTTATTTTCGCAGCTGGGTTGATAGCAATCCCGCTGTTGCCGGTTGGCGAATACCCAGAAGTTGTTCCGCCGACCGTGGTGGTCAAGGCGACATATCCAGGTGCTAACCCCAAAGAGATCGCGGAATCGGTGGCGGTGCCGCTGGAGGAAGCCATCAATGGTGTGGAGGACATGGTGTACCTGAAATCGGTTGCCAGTTCCGATGGCACGCTGCAGGTTGTCGTCACCTTCAATTCAAAGGTGGACCCTGACACGGCCGCTGTGCGCGTCCAGAACAGGGTAAGCCAGGCTCTTTCACGTCTGCCCGAATCGGTGCGCCAATACGGCATAACTACGCAGAAACAATCTCCGACACCGCTAATGTACGTGGACATGTATTCCAGCAGTGAGAAATACGACGCTCTGTATCTGCGAAATTATCTCCGCCTACATGTGAAGGATGAGCTGGCTCGTATCCCGGGGATTGGCGATGTTGTGCTTTATGGCTCCGGTGATTATGCAATGCGGATCTGGCTTGATCCAAATAAGCTCGCAACACGCGGCATCACTGCTCAAGACGCGATCAATGCCATTCGCCAGCAGAACGTCCAGGTCTCAGCGGGGCAACTCGGTGCTGAACCTTCTCCACAAAATACGGATTTTCTGATTTCCATCAACGTCCAGGGCAGGCTGAAAACGGAGCAGGAGTTTTCCGATATCGTCCTGAAATCAGGACGTGATGGCCAGATTTCTCGGCTCTCCGATGTCGCACGTATTCAAGTGGATTCTGGCGATTACACGATGCGAGTATTCCGGGGGAAAAATGAAGAGGTTGCAGTCGGAATATTCTTGACGCCTGGAGCTAACGCAATTGACGTCGCCAACAAGGTCTACTCGAAACTTGACGCGTTGTCGAAAGACTTCCCAGAGGGGGTCAAATACGTGAGTGTTTGGGACCCAACTTTGTTCGTACGCGACTCGATTAGCGCGGTACAGCACACGCTGTTCGAGGCCATGATCCTGATCGTTTTGGTAGTAGTAATCTTCCTGCAAACGTGGCGAGCCTCGATCATTCCATTGATCGCTGTGCCTGTGTCGATCGTTGGCACCTTCGCCTTCTTGTACCTGTTCGGCTACTCAATTAACACACTCACACTGTTTGGCATGGTTTTGGCGATTGGCATCGTCGTCGACGACGCAATCGTGGTAGTCGAAAACGTTGAGCGAAATATCGAGCTTGGCCAGACGCCGCTACAAGCCGCGCACCAAGCTATGCGGGAGGTTTCGGGTCCGATTCTGGCGATCGGCCTAGTTCTGTGTGCAGTCTTCATACCCATGGCATTCATGAGCGGAGTGACAGGCCAGTTCTACAAGCAGTTCGCTGTCACCATCGCAATTTCAACGGTGATATCGACGGTCAACTCCCTGACCCTTTCCCCAGCACTCGCAGCCAAGCTGTTGCGCCATCACGATAGCCCGAAAGATAGGCTGACCCGATGGATGGATTTTTCTTTGGGTTGGCTGCTGCGGCCGTTCAATCGATTTTTCAATCACAGCTCGGAGCGTTATGAGAGCAGCATCGCCAGGTTGCTTCCGCGCAAAGGACCAGTTTTCGTTGTTTACGCCGCACTTTTAGGTGTGACTGGACTGCTCTTCAACACAATCCCGACTGGCTTCATTCCCAATCAGGACAAGCTTTATCTCTTTGCAGGTGCGACTCTACCTCCCGGAGCATCGCTCTCTCGCTCTGACGCTGTGGCCCGAGAGATGGCTGCAATCGCTATGACTGTTGATGGAGTGGACTATGCCAACTCGTATGTTGGCTCCAACGCGCTGCAGAATACTGCAACGCCGAACCTGGTAACGTCCTATGTCCTCCTCAAGCCTTTCAGTGAGCGCACACGAAGCGCAGAGGACATCAACGCGGAACTGAACACAAAGTTTGCAGCGATCAAAGACGGTGCCGCCTATGCGCTATTGCCCCCGCCAATCCAGGGTTTAGGTAATGGTTCGGGATATTCGCTGTTCCTGACGGACCGTGGTGGCCTAGGGTATGCCGCGCTGCAGGAGGCGCTGGATAAATTTCAAGCTGAAGTAGCTAGCACTCCGGGCATGACTTTCCCAGTCAGTTCCTACCAATCCAATATCCCTCAATTGGAGGTGAAGGTTGATCGCGTTAAAGCTCAAGCTCAGGGCTTAGAGCTGCCTGCAATTTTTGACACTCTTCAGACCTATCTGGGATCCGTTTACGTAAATGACTTCAACATGTTTGGACGGGTCTACCGCGTCGTTGCTCAGGCCGATTCCAGCTTCCGACAAACCGCTGAAGACGTCGGTAACCTTCGCGTTCGTAATGCTCAAGGGGGCATGGTGCCACTGAGCGCAGTAGTTAATATTTCCTCGACGTTTGGGCCCGACCCGGTCATGCGCTTCAACGGTTTCCCCGCAGCTGATTTGATTGGCGATGCAGATCCCAAAGTCATGTCATCCGGCGACGTTATCAAGAAGCTTGAAGAAATCGCCGTTCGCACCTTACCTCGAGGCATCGACCTAGAGTGGACGGACCTCAGCTATCAGCAAGTAACCCAGAGCAACACAGCCATCATTGTGTTCCCCATTGCAGTATTGCTTGCATTCCTGGTGCTGGCTGCACTATACGAAAGCTGGACGTTGCCATTAGCAGTCATTCTGATTGTGCCGGTCTGTATGTTCGCTGCACTTGTAGGCGTCTGGCTTGCGGGTGGAGATAACAACGTCTTCGTCCAAGTCGGCCTAGTAGTACTAATGGGGCTGGCATGCAAGAACGCGATTTTGATCGTCGAATTTGCTCGCGAGCTGGAAATGCAGGGACGTGGGACCATCGAAGCGGCGCTAGAAGCATGTCGACTGCGCTTGCGACCCATCGTCATGACATCGATCGCGTTCATTGCCGGCACCGTACCGCTCTTAATCGGGGCCGGAGCAGGTAGCGAAGTTCGTCACGCGACAGGCGTAACTGTTTTCGGTGGGATGCTGGGTGTGACCATTTTCGGCCTTTTCCTGACCCCAGTGTTCTATGTGGCGATGAGGAAGCTTGGTGCAACTATTCCTGACCACCCATCAAGCATGGCGGCACATGAGAAGGAGAGCCTCACTCATGGTTAATCTCAAAAGCTACTCACTCCCAGTGCTGTTAGTGTTGTTAGCCGGATGCACCGTGGGGCCAGATTTCTCCCGGCCCGAAACTACTGCTTTGCCACAGTCCTTTACAAATATAAGCGGTCCGAACGTGGCCTCGCGCGATGAGGCCGCAGACTACCAGTTCTGGAGGCAATTCAATGACCCCCAGTTGACTGAACTGGTGGAGCAAGCTTTGTCTCAGAACTACGACCTTCGCACGGCGTTAGCGAACTTTGATGCGGCAAATGCTCTATTACGCGCCGCCAAGTTTGACCATATACCAACCGTCACAATGTCAGCAGATGCGGGGCATCAGCGACTGAGCTCAGATGAAGCCAACGGGACCTCCCGCAGTAATGATGTTTACTCCCACAAAGCCTCACTTAGTTGGGAGCTAGATTTCTTTGGCCGAGTAAGGCGGTCATTGGAGTCGAAGCGATCGGAGGTGGAAGCCAAGGCGAGTGATCTCAAGGCAATTCAGGTCGTGGTGGTAAGCAATGTAGCCACGACTTATATAGATTTGCGTGCGGCCCAACGGATGCTCGAACTGTCGAAGGCTAACGCAGTAAGTCAGCGACAAACTTTGGATATCGTTAAGGGACGGTTGGATGCAGGGCGGGGATCATCTTACGAGCTGTCTAGAGCGCAGGCTCAGTTGGATACTACCCTTGCGCGCATTCCACAGTTCGAGGTGAAAATCGCCATCGATAAGCACAGGCTTGCAGTTCTGACTGGTATGAGTCCTGCTTCGTATGATTCGTTATTGCCAGGTGAGGCTGCTATGCCGTCAGTGCCTGAGGCAATAAAAGCAGATACCCCAGCGAACGTCATCCGCAGGCGTCCTGACGTCGCTTCGGCCGAACATACTCTACACGCCGCTACAGCACAGATCGGGGTAACCACTGCCGATCTGTTCCCAAGGGTTACCCTAGGAGCCGCTATCGGTACGTATGCTTTTAACGGAAGTTCGCTCTACTCTAACTCCGCAGAGTCCAACCTAACCTTGCTTGGTATTGACTGGTCGTTTCTCGACGCGGGGCGAGTGAAGAGTCGAATCGAGGCCGCGGACGCTGAAGCAGCCGGTCGGCTGGCGAATTACCAACAAACCGTGTTGATGGCTCTTGAGGACGTGGAAAATGCAATCGTAGGCTTCTCACGGATTAAGGATGAAGATGCCCGCTTGACTAGCGCTGCCGTTGAATTGAAACGGGCCTCGGATCTCGCTGGTGACAAATATCGGGCTGGCGCTATCGAATTATCCGAGCGATTGGATGTTCAGCGTGAGCTATACAGCGCACAAATAGAGCAGACCTCCAGTCAGGCGAGGAATGCAGCTGCTGCAGTGAATTTGTTCATCTCGATAGCTGGAGGTTGGTCTTGGAACGTCAAAAAGAGCTAGTGTCACTGATGTAAACCAGTATGCAGCCCGGGTGCGTCGACACCATTCCGGGCTGCAGTCCACGTATCCTTAGCCGCGCGTGCGCCTACACTTGATATAAGGCTTTCATTAACTTCAATTGAATCGCCTCGGTTTTTTTAGATATGCTGCAAGCTCATTGCACTGTCCCCCCGACATTATAGACATTTCTAGCCTACGCTTTGAGCATAGGAGGAAGTTTAGAGCGCTTAACGATTCATGCCGGAATTCAAAGCAGAAGCCGTCAGGCAAGTCATTGAACGCAGATATTCCGTTGCGGAAACGTAACCGTCTGGCCAACTCACCTCTCAGCACGCAGACCAGCTCAGAAAAAAACGGTTGGAAAACAAAGCCTTGCCCGCAGGTATACCCATTGAATAAGCCTGTATCTGACGTAGCTCATGCAGAGCCTGCCAGCGGGTCGCAATCGACGATGGCTTCATTGTATACTTCTACTCCGCATACCCTTTGAGCTACAGGAACATCAGCATGACTGTACTCCAAACGATCTACTGGCAGCCTACGCCGCCTTAGCGCTACGCCCCCCCTCACAACAACCTGCTTCCGCTAGCCTCGCTCGCGGTTGCGCACGGATGTACGCCTGGTTTACACCTTAAGCACACAGCAAAAAAATCCTCAAAATTTGAATTTGTATCGATTCGCTCGCCATTCCCTTGGCGTGCGCGATGCAATGCCTTGGACATTTCTATGCTGCAAAAACTTAGACAAACGTGGTTTTCCAACGTCCGTGCCGACGTGCTCGCGGGGCTGCTGGTCGCACTCTCGCCGATCCCGGAAGCCATCGCCTTTTCCATCATCGCCGGGGTAGATCCCAAAGTCGGTCTATACGCCTCCTTCTGTATCTGTGCTGTCATCGCCTTTGTCGGAGGGCGCCCCGGAATGATCTCTGGGACGACAGGCGCCATGGCACTGCTAATGGTTACGCTTGTAAAAGAACATGGACACCTATACCTGCAGGCCGCGACTCTACTATGTGGCGTACTACAAATCCTTGCCGCCGACCCGAAGCTTGGCTCGTTGATACACTTTGTTTGACGCTCGGTAGTCACCGGGGTCGTAAACGCATTGGCGATCCTGATGTTTATAGAGCAATTGCCTGAGCCGACCAATGTCACCTGGCACGTCTATGCCATGACCGTAGCGGGGCTCGGGATCATCTACCTATTCCCATAAGTACCGAAGAGCGGCAAGCTGATTCCGTCACCGTTGGTATGCATCCTGGCCCTGACTGCCATTGCGATTTATCTGGGGTTGGATATCGGCACTGCCGGTGACATGGGCCCACTGCCTGACACGCTCCCGATCTTCCTCTAGCCTGAAGTTCCGCTGAATTTGGAAACCCTGCGTATCACTTTCCCGTACTCGGCTGTTGGCAGTAGTGGGTCTACTCGAATCAATGATGACCGCGAACATCGTCGACGACCTGACCGATACCACCAGCAACAAAAACCGCGAATGCAAAGGCCAGGGTGTGGCCAACATCGCCGCAGGCATGCTCGGCGGAATGGCGGGTTGCGCGATGATCGGCCAGTCGATCATCGACGTGAAATTTGGTGGCCGCCCCCTTCTCTCGACATAGTGTGCCGGCGTTTTCCTGCTGCTGATGGTGGTATTTCTTGGCGAATGGCTCTCCAAAATCCCTATGGCGGCACTCGTTGCAGTAATGATCATGGTGTCCATCAGCTCCTTTAGCTGGGACTCTTTGCGCAATCTGAAAGAGCATCCGCTGTCGACCAACCCGCCATGGTGGCGGCCGTCGTGGTTGTCGTGCCCACTAACAACCTCGCCTACGGCGTACTGGTAGGTGCGTTGCTAGCTTCGCTGTTCTTCGCAAACAAGGTCGGGCACTACCTGGATATCAAGAGCACTCTGGAAGAGATGAAATCGCATCGGACTTACCACGTCGTAGGCCAAGTGTTCTTTAACTCTGCGGACAAGTTCACTGAAGTTTTTGACTTCAAAGAAGCGCTCAACAATGTCACCATCGATCTCACACAGGCGCATTTCTGGGATATCACCGCCGTCGCAGCGCTGGATAAGCTCGTGATCAAGTTCCGACGCAAAGGCGCTGAGGTAGAACTGCTCGGTCTTAATGAAGCCAGCGTAACAATCGTTGACCGCTTCGGCGTGCATGACGAGCCCGGTGCCATCAACAAGCTTATAAGCCGCTAAAGAGAAGAACAATGCCCCACGTAATGGCCTGCATTGATAACTCGCAATCCTCATCGGCGGTCTGCGATTACGCAGCATGGGCCTCGCAACGACTCAGCGCTCCCTGACGTTGCTTAATGTGCTGGATAAGGAGAAGTATGCTGCATCCACTGACCTTACCGGCAACATAGGTCTCGGTGGCATTTGAGGGCAACGCTGCAGGCAACAAGCCCCTACAAATGCTTGCTTCAAGCCCGCTGTGCGAAGGCCTGCCAATTCGTCTCGCCATGGTTGGAACGGATTCTGAAGACAACAGGACGCGCGGGAGAAAGCACGAACCACGCTTGCCTCTTCTGGCTCGCTAGTGTATTCGAGATTCGCCCAGGCGAAGTAGAGTCGACATTGCATCCGTATCAGGCAGAGCACGGCATTGACCTCTTGGTCATGGGGCGTACGGGTACTCACGGATCAGGCAGTTTCTGATAGGCAGCGCGACCACGACGATGCTGCGTACATCCACCGTACCCGTATCGCTGCTTCGCTGAGCCAGTTCCACTGGCCAAAGTATTTCCAGGGCTGCGGAAATACCGCGGCCACCCTGACGATGACTAACTGATTTTGTCGTAACGAGACCACATGCAACTCATAACTGAAATTGTTTACCCCCAGCTGAAATCCAAGCAGGACAGAGTATTCCGTCGACATGCATCTCGCAGCATCGTGATGCGGGGTGAACAGATCCTGTTGCTGTTCACCAAGCGCTATAACGACTTCAGCTTTCCTAGAGGCAGCCTTGATGGTGACGAGGACATGTCACAGGCCTGAAGCGCGAGCGTGAGGAAGAGTTTGGTGCTCGTGAAATACAGGTGCTCCAGCGCTACGGTTAAATCGAGGATGTGCCGTCCTACTGGAAGCCACAGTACGATCTGATGCAAATGACCTCGGATTATTATCAATGCGAAGTAGCGCCCCCCCCCCCCCCGCCAGAGCCCGTGAGAATGGAAAGCCACGAAATCGCTAATGGTATGCGGCCAGCATGGATCAGAGGGGCATACGAGCGAGGAATAATGGCGGTACATTCTGCCGCGGGGAAACCCTGAAAGTCATACGAGGTAAGCAACCTTAAATACCGAAACCATAATTATCCTGAAGTGGTACTATTAGTTACATCTAAAGATTGCTGATGCCTCACTAAAACTATCTACTTTAAGAATGCGGTTGAAAGCACACACTGAGATCGACCAGTCAAGCATCATTGTACGATTTTCCGTAAGGACAAAACGAATTGGGCCAGTTTATCTAAGTGCCTAGAGCTCCTAAAATGCTGCTTATAACATGAGGGAACGGTATCAGTAGCTAACATCAAGCCAATCACCGACCTGTGGTATAGTAAAAAAATCTGTGTATACCGATGCCGATTATACGGAAGTCGACACGCAGTATGAGGATTTGACCGAGCAGCTATCTGGGAGGACGGACGACACCGTAACTATTCGAAATAGGGAGTGGAGCCTGGCCCCTAAAGCGAAGCGTAGTAGTGGGTGCTTGAGACATATACGCAAACTAGGACAAAGCTCAAAAGTCGGTTTCGGGGTAAGGAGAAGGGTCAGGTCAGCCATATGAATGTGCGACTTTTCGGATTGACCTAACACGTTGATTGCGCCGTACATCCCATGAGCGGCAAGTAAGCAGCTGTTAGGCACAGGTAAGTGGCGCCGGTAAACGCGCAAATCGCGCCGAAAAGTGGGGGTGATAACCATGTACAGCCTATCGGACGCTTCAAATTGATAACGCTCTGCGTTAGCGCGCTTAGGCTGAAATCGCGGATTTTATCGGAGCTCCCCTAGTTCCAAATACGGGCCTACGAAATCAAGGTGTGCAATCTAACTGCAAAGACTGGGTATTAGCGGTATCTAAAATTCATTGAAGACGTTTGTTTGAAAACCGATACATTATCTAAAAATCAATAACGCACAGTAAAATGTTGGTACATAACTGTTTTTTGGGGGATCCCTAATGAAACTAGGTACATTCTGCACACTAGCCATAATATGTGTACTAACCGGTTGTTCAACTCCTGTCGCACCACCAGCAATTGTGCTACCAGATACTGTTCTGGGCATTTCTATGAACCGCACTAAAGAAGACTTCATACCGACTGGCGATCAGATTTCTATAGGAGTGATACTTAGCGAAAATACCCAAACCAATCTAACGTATCTACGACAATACCATAACAGCGCGGGTACTGGCTTCGGCAAGAATCTCCTAGTAGAGTCGATTCGTGACGCGTACATATCAACGTCAGACCCTCATCTGGCGGTAGACTGGCTGAAGGCCTCTCTTCGACGGGAGTTCGGCCAAGTGAAAGAATATCCGGATGTGCTGAGCCTAAAAGCAGCGAAACCCGATATTTTGGTAGTGGTCGACTTTCGTTTTCAACTTATCACCTCTCGAAACTCCGAAATTAAGGCGAATGTAGCGGCACATTTCTACGATAGAAGCTACAATCATCTCGGAACGGCAAAAGGAAGTGATGAAAAAATACTCTCTCCGATTTGGGCGGGCAACAAACGCACTGAGGAAATTGTTTCTGACATTAATGAGCAAAAGAATGTGCAAATCAGCGCGCTACAAAAATTTGATCGTTCCCTGAAAGACTTGTTAGCGCATAAGAGTGATAAGTTCTAAACAATTAGTGCCTTTTTTCACGAGCACGGTAAATGCCTGTTACTTCAAAAATATTGCAAAGCTGCGCCTTAACGATTGAGAAGGATCGTTAAAACTACAAGCTCAAAAAATTCACTGTTAGCTCCAACGACGCTCGAAATCATTCCTCAAAAAGTGGTCAGTTAAGGCATCAACGAAAACTCTGACCTTGTTAGGGAGGTACCGCCGTGTCTGATAGGCGATATTCATAGTAAGGCGCGGCAAGTCCCAATCATTAAGTAATGTAATAAGCTCTCCATTCTCAATATGATCATAAATAGCATATTTTGGCTGTGCCAAGATACCCATTCCATGCAAAGCAGCATTAATGGCTATTTGGCCATCATTCGTACGCAACGAAGGGTTAAGATTCACGATTACTTTTTGATTACCCTTTTCAAAAGGCAACTCATTAGGATTGTTCGCATAACTGTAAATTAACATTTTATGTTTGGTTAGATCCTCTGGTATAACAGGCATACCATACGTAGAGAGATATTCTCGAGAGGCAGCAAGAACTCGTTTTGTTACAGCAAGCTTTCTGATGGTCAAATTGCTGTCTGCTTCAAATTCACGTGTACGAATTGCCAAATCCACATTATTTTCCACAACGTCTAAGTACTGATTAGCTGCGATAATATCGACACTAATATCTGGATAGGCTTTATTAAACGCAGGTAAAAGCGGCTCAATATGCAACAAGCAAAAAGAAAGGGACGCAGTGATTCTTAATGTTCCACGAGGATTACCAACCGCATCCTTTGCAACTGCTTCAGCCTCGCCTAGGTCGGACAAAACGTCCTTGCAACGACGATAAAATTCCATACCGACCTCTGTCAACGCAAGGGAGCGGGTGGTGCGATGCACCAGGCGCACTCCGAGCCGCGTCTCAAGCATGCTTAGGTGGCGGCTAGCACTGGATACCGGTAGGCCCAGGACGTCAGCAGCACGACTAATGCTTGCTGCCTCTGCCACGTGTACAAAAAGTTCAATTTCGCGAAAACGGTCCATGCCAGTATTCCACTGAGTAGAAAGGTGTTTGCCAGAACTCTGTCTGTTTCTGCGTGTTTAGAAAGAATAACATTGCGGTGCGCCTTGCAAAAGAGCTACTCGCGAGTCATTGCAAATGATGTATCTTACAAAAACTACAGGAGGCAACAATGATATGCGTTAAGCACCATGTGCTCATCGGAGGCTTTCTGAGCTATATGTTCGATGCATTAGAGATAGTTATACTGGCCATTGCGCTACCTTCAATCATAATCGATACAGGGATATCGCGGACAGACGCGGGGCTGCTAGTAACAGCTACTTTATTAGGGATAGGCCTGAGTAGCGTTACAGTCGGATGGATGTCAGATAAATTTGGAAGAAGGCGAGCCCTCCTGTCATCGTTAACCTTCTTTGGATTATGCACCTGCATTATGGCAGAGCTTCACTCCTGGGAACAAATGTTAGTGCTAAGGTTCGCCGCAGGACTCGGGCTCGGTGGTGTCTGGAGCATTGTGTCCGCTTACATCTCCGAAACCTGGCCAAAGGAGAAACAGGCTAGAGCCACGTCGTTAGTGTTGAGTTCATTCCCTCTAGGCGCCGGGTTTGCCGCAGTGCTCTCAGCGCTTATTTTACCTGATTACGGCTGGAGAGCACTGTTCTTCACCTGCGGTGTTTCTACGATCATTCCAATCATATACGTTTTCTATTTTGTACCAGAATCGCCAAAATGGATTTCCGAGCGTGACGTCACTGCGACCGTTGAAAACACTTCTGGGCCACTTGAGATTTTCAGTGGAAATTTTTTGCGCCAGACAATGTTCGCCACGTTATCAGCATCATCTTCACTCCTCGCGTACTGGGGGGTAACATCTTGGTTACCAACCTACTTGGCAGCAGAGCGAGGCTTTGATCTCAAATCAATGTCGGGATATTTATTTGTATTGAACGCATCCACATTCATAGGTTATTTGATTTTTGGTTTTTTTGCAGACCGTTATGGAAAGCGTTTATTAGTCGTGCTTTCACTGCTCGCGACCGCCATGGTTCTTCCATTCTTTGCGTATGCTGAAGATCGAGCGACCCTCATGGCGCTAGGAGTTACTTACGCTTTCTTTCTGGTGTTCCCAGGGCTTTATGGCTCCTACTTTGCGTCACTATATCCGATTCATATCAGAACGACTGGTGCAGGATTTTGTTTCAACATAGGTCGTGGCATTTCAGCGCTGGCACCGTTTGCGCTGGGTTCTCTTTCGAACCAGATCGGCTTTTCATTGGCACTTTGCCTATGTGCGGCGCTTTACTGCGCCGGAGCAATTTTCGCGTTTTTTTTGCCCAGCAAGCCAAGCTGGTAAACCGAAGAGCTCTATAAATCAATTAAATTTACGAAACCCCATAATGCAGCTTAACCCGGTCCGTTTACCGTCAATGGGAACATAAACGAATTTAACGTCCACTTATTTAGTCTGTTCAAAACGATAATTTTTTTGCAAATCATCCGCAGGCTGATCAAGAATTAACGAGCTTTCAGCTCCCCAAAACAATACTAAGGATTCAGCGATGAAAAAAAATAGTAACTCAAACTATGAAAGTACGTTATTAGAAAATTTTACATATGCAACGTTTCCACAACGTGTTCTATTCGGTGCTGGACGCTTAAGCGAACTCCGCGCAGAAATCGATGTTTTAGGGTTTACACGTCCGTTACTCATTAGCACACCTCGCCAGAGGCCACTGGCCGAAATGGTGAGTGTAATCCTCGGAGCCCAAAGGGTGGCAGGTATCTTTGACCGCGCGGCAATGCACGTTCCCCTCGAATTAGTGCGTGAGGCATGTGCGTTAGTGAAAAGAATAGGAGCTGATGGTCTAATCACCATCGGTGGCGGTTCTACCATAGGTTTGGGAAAAGCCATTGCCCGTGAGTTAGGCATTCCAACGGTAGCGATTCCCACAACGTATTCAGGGTCGGAAATGACCGCGATATACGGTATAACTGAGGCTGGGATAAAAAAAACTGGCACAGATCCAAAAGTATTACCTCGGACCGTTTTGTACGACGCTGATTTGACTTTAGAATTACCGATAGACATTAGCATCACCAGCGCCTTGAACGCTATTGCTCACGGCGCTGAGGGTCTGTATGCCAAAAATCGAAATCCAGTCACGAATATAATGGCTGAAGCGGGTATAGCCGCTCTGGCTCGCGCAATTCCCAAATTCCGCAAAAATGATGGCAACTTCTGCAGCACTGGTGAAATGAGAGTTGCACGTTCCGATGCACTCTATGGGGCTTGGTTATGCGGGGGTGTACTTGGCAGTGTGACAATGGCCCTCCACCACAAACTGTGTCATACCCTCGGTGGCAGTTTTAACTTACCACATGCTGAAGTTCATTCCGTCATTCTGCCACACGCACTCGCCTATAACGCAGAAGCCGCGCCAGAGGCGATGGAAATTATCGCACGGGCCATCGGCTCCGAAAGTGCCCCTGCCGGAATATACGATTTAGCTTCAAAAAACGGCGCGCCAACATCACTTCGGGATATTGGCATGCATGAATCAAATCTTTCACTGGCTTGCGAGCTAGTTCTGAGTAATCAATATCCAAATCCACGCCGCCTCGAAGCCGAACCAATACACCGGCTACTCCGCGACGCATTTGAAGGTAACGCACCCTCTCCTACTACATGATGACGAACATAAAACATCAAGAATAATTCGAAATACTCAGCGTAGAATTCTCACCCAAAACTAGTGCTTCAACCACCGAAAAAGGTAATACAAAATGAGCCGTATTTATTCTATCGCGATTTTAATTGGAAGCTTAAGAAGAGACTCTACTAATCGAAAGATTGCTACCGCACTTAATGAACTGACAGCCGGAAAACTGACCCTCAACATCGTGGAAATCGGAGACCTGCCACTCTACAACCAAGATTTAGATGGAGATACTCCACCACCCTCTTACACATCATTTCGAAATGCACTGTATAACGCTGATGGCTTCTTGTTTATAACGCCGGAATATAATCGATCAATACCAGGAGCGTTAAAAAACGCTATTGATGTAGGATCACGGCCTTACGGCAAAAGTGCGTGGGGTGCCGCAAAACCCGCTGCCATCATTACTACTTCGCCTGGTCAAATCGGTGGGTTCGGAGCGAATCATCATCTTCGCCAGTGCTTCGTTTTTCTTAACCTACTATGTATGCAGCAACCCGAGGCCTATCTAGGTAATGCAGGTAGTTTCTTCGATGAAAACGGAATCCTGAATGAAAACATCAAGTCCTTTTTACAAAACATAATGGACGCTTTTTTCACTCATATCGAGTCCTCTTTAAATTCATAATATGCCGCGAAAACACCCCTAACACGCGACACTTAAGGGCGATAGTACCACAAACATCTGACTGACTTACCCTCTTCAACTCATGAAATTCTGTGGACACCAAAGTCGCCCTTAATTACACGCAACGCTTAAAAGCTATACACTTAAAAGCCTAGAGCACGAAACACAACGCACGTAAAAGAGATCACGTCACAATCAGCTTTCAAATTAAAAATTGGATACTTCATATTTTTTGAGTCAACACATCAACCCTGCCCCCCTTCCCTTACCACAAACTTAAGATTTGAGGATTATCATGAACACTACTGAACAAATCGAGTCAACTATTCGCGCTTTGGAAAACAAGCGCTATGATGCAGTAATGAACAAAAATCTTGAGGAGCTCGCCAAACTTGCACATCCAAAACTTTCCTACGCTCATTCTTCTGGCGGAGTAGACACTTTAGAAGAATACCTTCAAAAAATTAACACAGGCTTCTATGTATACAAAAAAATCGAACATCCAATTGATTCTTTTACCATCCTAAACAATATAGTATTGGTTCGCGGAGAAATGAATGGAGAGATAATTGTAGGGGGTGAAAAGAAAACTCTAAAAAATAAAACACTGACTGTATGGGTATATATAGCTGAAGAGTGGAGGTTCCTTTCATACCAACCAACGCCAACTATCCGAATGCCATTCATATCATAAACAACTCCCGAGCCACATTATGATGCTTTTTTAGACTTTATGGCGATGGACACACGCTCATACCCATTGCCATATTTAATATAACCCACCTAATTGCAAATTTTAGCGGCGAGAGAGAGCCGATCTTCACTCAGCGCATCCAATAACGCTCGTAGCGTTCTTTTTGAAATCTATTTGCCAGAAACTCAATAAACAACCTCGTTTTTGCAGGCATATAACGCCGCTCTTGAAAGGCTATATTTATAGTCAACGTGGGAAGACTCCAGTCGTCCAGCACCGGAACTAAACGTCCTGCTATTAAATCGTCATGAACTATATATTTCGGCTGCACGAGGATGCCCGCACCAAAAATTGCCGCGGATCGTACAATCTGGCCATCGTTAGTTTCTAGAGTCGGATCTATCTTTATAGACTTGCTCACCCCTTCTTTCGAAAAATTCAAAATCCGAGGTTGATATGCATGGTTATATAAGAGCATATCGTGATTGTACAGATCTTCCACATCCGTAGGAGCACCTCGACTTCTTAGGTAGTCAGGGGAGGCGGCAAGTATTCGGCGAGTATGTGCTAAACGTCGAATAGTTATGTTTGAGTCTATCTCAAACTCCCTTATCCTTATAGCCAAATCAATACCACTATCGATGATATCGCAATAATGATTCTCCCCAAGAATTTTAACATTTATTTTTGGATAAGCCCTTTTAAATTCAACCAACAGTGGTGAAATATGAAGCATCGCGAAAGAAATTGATGACGTAATTGTTAAAGTACCCATTGGCTCAACTAACGAAGTAGTGAGAGACGCCTCAGCATCACGAAGTTGACCTAGCAGGCTCTTACAGTGACTGTAAAACTCATGCCCTGCCGGAGTAAGCGATAATCTTCGCGTATTCCGTTCTATTAGCCTCACACTTAAACGTTTTTCCAGTGCGGCGAGGTGACGCGTAGCTGACGCTGTAGATATATCAAGCAACTCTGCAGCTTTACTCAACGTACCCAATTCTGCAGTATGAACGAGTACTTCGAGTTCAGTTAGTCGATCCATATCTTGACTCCTTACAGACGGCTTGCTGCTTCAGATGTGAAATTGACAATTTCGATTTTACTATTTTATTTGCGTGATGGACACTATAATTTATTAGAGCTTTTTCAAACTGCTTTTCCGATAAAACATTATTTACCCACCGAAACGACGAATCAGCAATTTAACAAAAATATTAGTAGGAGTGGCCTCATGCGAAACCTAGATGAACAAACCATCACCCAAGCTGTGCTTGCGCGTAATGCAAGCACTGAAGATCACCGCCTTCATCAAGTGATGACTAGCTTAGTTCAGCATATGCATTCTTTCGCAAGAGAGGTTAATCTTACTGAGGGTGAATGGCTTAAAGGTATAGAGTTTCTCACTGCGATAGGCAAGATATGCTCCCCCACAAGGCAAGAATTTATTTTGCTTTCCGACACTCTAGGTCTCTCCACGCTAGTCGTCGCTCAGAATCATAAAAAGCCAGAAGGCTGTACTGAGGCAACGGTATTTGGCCCTTTCCATGTCACTGGCGCCCCCCGCTATGAACTCGGTGCTGATATCAGCAACGGAATGCCAGGTACTTCTTGGTGGGTCAGCGGAGTGATTCGGAATCTAGATAACGAGCCAATCCCTTATGCGGAGTTAGAGGTTTGGCAGGCAGACGATCTTGGATTCTATGATGTACAAAACGTTGAATTTACGGAATATCAAGGCCGTGCAGTATTGCGTGCTGACGCTCAAGGAGCCTACCGATTTCGGACCATAGTTCCTAACGCCTACCCGATTCCGCATGATGGTCCAGTTGGAGTAATGTTAAAAGCTCTGAATCGTCATCCTTGGAGGCCTGCCCATTTGCATTTTATGATTTCGGCTAAAGGTTATGAGCGTTTAGTGACGCATGTGTTTCGCGAATCCGGTAAATACTTAGACTCTGATGCTGTTTTCGGTGTCCGTTCATCCCTCATTGCCGAGTGGCAATACCATGGCACGGGAGTAACGCCCGATGGTCGAAACTCTGACACCCCCTATTACACTTTAGAATTTGATTTTGTACTCAATGCGACAGGCCTGGAACAGTGAATGACACAAAAACCACTCGACAAATCAAACGATGCCATCAACATTACAAAAAACTTACTGATCTATAATTGTTGAGTTGTGATCGCCAACCATTTAGGCTGGCTTTCCTGCCTATCACTGCAATGTCAACAAACGTGTCCTACTAAACTCCGAAGACCACTAAGATTGAGTTTAACGAAGTATACCACTGAGCATCCACATAAGGCATACGGACAATCCTCCACAACTCTTAGATTATAAAAAATATACAGATAAAATTGCTAACAAATACTAATAATTCCAGATTCATATACTTATTTAAAGAGGAAAATATAAAATGAATATGAATATCCCCCCTGCCATCGGAGAACTATGGAAAAGTCAAGGCGGTGTTTATGCTGGCGTGATACGTGGAGAGATAGGGAAACTGGATTATCATTTAATTATACCAACACAGTGGTCTCTAGTTAATAAAATATCTGCTTATGGTGGTTACGACATCGATGAGCCAAAAGCTGCTAGTCGTTTTGACGGACTCGCTAATACGCGTTATTTAATTAATAGCGCTCAAGGAAATCATCCAGCTGCTAGGTTATGCGCTGGCTTGGTATTGGAGAGCCATAATGATTTTTACTTGCCATCAATTAATGAGCTCGCGCTATGTATGGCTAACGTTCCGGATTTGTTTGAAAAAAAATGGCATCTAAGTAGTTCACAGCTTTCAGCGACACACGCATTGGCACTATCTTTCGACGGTGGTTCCCAGATCGGACTAGACAAATTCCTTGAATTACAGGTCCGACCAGTTCGAAAGTATACTCTTGATTATCTTTTCAGCGAAAAAATTCAGGGTGCGAAATTAGTTTAATCCAATACAACCGAAAAATCTTCCGATCACGCTTAATTTCACTTCGCTCTAGCATACGCGAATAACTATTAAGCATAATAGACCCGCTACGCACTAGAGAAGCTAGTTGACTCTAAGCTCAGCAGTTACAAATTCCACAAATTCTCGCACAATTGTAGATCTTCGCATATTAGGGTGATAAAGCATCCAAAGATCATGCCCAAAGTTTGTTGGTGGACCATCAAGCTTTACTAAAGATGCCCTAGCATTACCGACAAAACACGGTAGATAGCCAATACCAAATCCGGATTCGATGCTGTCTGCAAGCGCCAATACGGAATTAACCGAAAAAGTTATTCGTTCAGCCGACACATTTTTTTTAACAAATTTTGCTGAACGCAGTGAGGAAAGGTTATCGCAGAGCGTAACCCAGTCACATTGAAATAATTCAGTATCTCGCGGCTGGTGGGAGTTGATGTAGTCTAGCGCTCGTCCGTACAAAGCCCATTCAGTACGCCCTAAGCAGCGCCCCACTAAGTTCTCCGGTGGCGCATCAGTCGCTCGCAAAGCTAAATCGGAATCGGAAGTTGATAAATTTAAAGCGCTATTATCAATTGTTACTTTTACTTTAATTTTTGGCTTCCGTAGTTTGAATATCTCGAGCATCGGCATTAATATATGGAAAAGTAATGTATCATTTGTGGTCAAGCGAAGCTCGCCTGCAGGGTGAGCGTTTTGGTTAGACAAACTTTGCACCACACCGTCGATGTCCTCATCTATTCGATGAGCAAGCTCCACAATCGCGATACCAGCAGCAGTGAGCTCATAACCTCCTCTGTGGCGCTGGAAAAGAGGCGTTGCCAGCTGAATTTCAAGCTGTCGTAGTCGCCTGAATACTGTCGAAGAATTGACTGCAAGTCTCGTCGAAGCCCTCGCTAAACTTCCTGTTTCAGCGACGGCCATGACGAGCTTTAGATCGTTCCAACCTAACCTGTGTGAAAGACTACTCATCATGCCCCACATTCAGAATGTGAATAAACCTAGATAGTAGAGCATGTTCGACATATCTGTGTAGTATTTTATGGTCATATTTTCAGCCTTAAACGACATACGAGATATTAACATTTAGCTTATGATTCCAGTAATTCCCCCGCTGCAGCGCGAATTCGCCGGGCCGAGTTCTGAGCGTCATTGATTATTCTAGTCTCGTCGTAACCTATGAGCCGCCCACCACGCTTCACAATTTTACCGTCAACAATAACCGTATCCACATTATTGGCTGTTGCGCTTTGAACTACTGCAGTCTCGAAATTGCTGACTGGTGCTATATTTAAATCATTCGATCTAAGCATGATAATATCAGCGCGTTTACCCTCGCTAATAGAACCTACCATGTCGCCTAATCCGAGCGCAATCGCTCCATTAAGTGTAGCCATCTGAATTACTTCATGCACACTGATTTTACTAGCACCGGAATTTTCCGTTCCTACCCAAGGGACACCTAAATTCCATGTAAATCGCATCATTTCAAACATGTCCGGCGGAGCGATTGAAGTAGCATCGGATGAAAGAGATATACAAAGTCCTGCTTCCCGCATCTTCATAATCACGGCTCGCGCATCTCCCGTGCTGCTCAGCCTGAGCTCCGAATGAGTTGCTATCGTGATTGGCGTTTTGGTCCTGGCCATGGCTGCAAGATCGTCGTTACTGGCAGATATGTAGTGTGCAATCAAAAAGTCCGGCCCGAGGTATCCGCGACGCTCGTATTCAACCGCATCTGCTGTGTTAGGAGTTTCTTGCGGTGCATGGATGGCTACTGGAAGCCCTACTCGCTTCGCATACTCCATCTCCTTATAAAAAGTTGCCTTGTCGCTTTGAAGTGTACCTCTTAGATTTAACCCCAGGTGCACCATCCCTTCAAATTTGTCATTCCTGCCGAACCATTGACTTTGAACCCTATCAATATCGTTGTAAGGGTTTACTTTATCAGGCCCGAGACGATCAACATGGCCGTATGAGTATCTGGCCCTCATGTGAGAATTTTCGAGGGCCTGTAACTCTGCATCCGCATGTTCGGGCGACCTAGTATTATGGGACCAGTTATGTACCGTTGTAGTTCCCCCATTCACTAACTCTACCGATGCCAACATAACACTGTTATAAAAATCAGTTGGCGTGTAAAGTGCTGAAGTAGCAAACTTTGCGGGATAGTAAGAAAACCCTTCTTTCCTAGCCGTAAAGCTTCTCCCAATAGCGCTCCACATATGATAGTGCGAATTAACAAAGCCAGGCATTACTATCATGTTCGTTGCGTCGATAATATCGGCATCTTTTTCTGTAAGGTTTTGCCCTACACGTTCGATTATGCCATTTCTAATCAGTATATCGGCGTTGGGAAGAGTTCCGATATCTGGATCAACCGTAATAACCGCCGCATTTTTTATCAAATATAATCCGCGCTTAATTTGTTTTTTGCTGCTGATCCTGCTGGGCTTACCCAGCGCAGTTGTAGAAAAAAGGGGACCTGCGAAGCTAGCAAGTGCACCTACGCCTATGATTTTCGAAAAATTTCTTCTACTAAAATTCATGCTATATCTCTTTTTTAGATTTATTGGATATAAATGAAATCAACCAAACGATTGCATGAGGTCATAGAGC
Organism: Pseudomonas sp. P7548; assembly: GCF_013386585.1. Lineage (GTDB taxonomy): Bacteria > Pseudomonadota > Gammaproteobacteria > Pseudomonadales > Pseudomonadaceae > Aquipseudomonas. The sequence continues at coordinate 88,668 of NZ_JACARO010000038.1, forward strand.
TTAAAACTCAGCTATCCTTTGATGGCGTTCCACCGTATTTATACACTAGATGTGATCTCTCAAATTTGCATTTCTGCAATTTTCGTTTTGCATTAATGTAGGACGCGACTTCGTGATCAAGGAACTGCTATACCCTCCCTATCTCTGTGGAGGAATCACAGCACCGCCCACGGAAAGGCGCAGCACGCTGATATAGACACATTTAGATTCTCGAAATCGGGTGGTACCGAACCGTGGCATGCATCTAGTATCAGGTCAGCATCCAGGCGGCTTACAACACAACAAAACTTCGACCGAGCTTTCAATCAGGTATGTCAAATGCATCATGCATCCTCCCGTCGATAAGTGACCGTTAATACTGTTTCTATCCGACCAGAGATTTTCTCCGACTCACACTTTGATTGGGGAGGTTTATGACTCGGGACGTGGCGAAAAACAACGCTTTACCTATGAAACACAACGCAATCAGCACGCTGTATTTAAACTAACGCTGATGTGGTACTCGAGCAATGGGGCATACATGAAACCAGTGAAATGGTAGAACAACGTACGACCATCTTATCCCCGTTCGGGGTCGGCCTCAGGTCAGCAGCAAAATTCTTAGTCCGCAATCTGCCTCCAATAGCTGCAGGGTGATTTTTCCAGTTTGGTCAACACACAGACTTTGGCTAGCACTTTATTCGGAGGCACAACAATGATCTGCGGCGTCAAAGCATCCGATTCAGCATGCGGCTTGAGCGAAATCTATCAAGGCCCAATTAATTGAACGCGGATCGGAAGCGGCAGATCGAGAAAATGGAGAACAGAGTAGCTTGGCAGATGTGACAACTACATTTACAGGAGATGAAACCTTCCGACCAAACACCTTTTCGGCACAGTGATTTGAAGTGACAACCCCAACCCAAACGACACGAAACCAGACTCATTGACTGAACAGTGAGCGACCACCGAGTCGTGCTTCGAGAAAGAGTTTGATCTCTACACGGTACAAGTGGGGCGCCCCTCAAAGGCATTGCGTAGCAGCACACTAAAAGCATTTATTTCAAGGCAGCGCAGATTCACATGCTCTCTCATCATGACTAGTTCCCGCGCGCGTATTAGATCTGATTCTCGCATGCCAATATCGCGTAAGGCTGTAGGGGCACAGTTACTGTATGCCAGGTCGTACATTCCCTGAGGAGCATGTGGCGCGCTGATGGCATTCGCAATCTTATCCATGGCTTCTGGCTCGATGACTTCGTTGTAGGCTAGCACGTGAGGGACAATCACTGAATTAACATCAACATAAGATAAGTTGAAGCCTCGACAAAGTGTCTGGCACAGTTGGTAATGCAGGGGCATCGTAACTTTATTGCGCACACTTCCACATAACCAGGCACCATAAAGTGCATTGGTGCGTGCCGCCAGAATATCGCCCATTTCACTGAAACCGTCACCGTACCTACGCAATTCAGGTATCGCACGAGCAATGGCTTTTATACCAGTTTGTGCCATCAACTTAGTTACTGGATCACGGCTTTTTGAATATAGACCTTCGGCCCTATGAGCCATGGCGCTAATAGCGCTAGAAATGCTAAAATCTATAGGTAAATCAGAGGTCAACTCTGGATCATACAAAACTGTGCGAGGCAAAATCTCGTTACTTGATATAGTTTTTGTAGTTTTCCCGTCACTTAAGTCGAACGCATGAATCATTTCTGATCCAGCGTACGTTGTTGGAATTGCTAGAGTGGGTAAATTTAACTCTAGGGCAATAGATTTACCGATATCAATAGCTACGTCGCACCCTATGGTAACTACTCCAATCGCTACACATTTCTTTGCCAAATAACATGCTTCGCGGACATTTTCGGTAGATATATTTGTTGTAGGCTGGTCAAAAATACCCGCCACTTGTTCGGAGCCGATTGTTACCTTTACTAATTCAGCGAGTGCTCGCAGGTTAGACGTGTAAAGAATCAGTATTCGCGTAATCCCCAATGCATCAATTTCAACTCTCAGTTTCCTTATACTGCCTGCGCCAAAGACAACACGCTGTGCATATTTTTTGTGGTCAGAATCTGCTACCGAACGCTTTTCGCTGCTGTGGTGATCTAAAATTTCCACTATGCACTCTCTGAATCCACAATTAGTGCCAGTTTGGGATCTTTGCGCGAAATGACCGACGCCCTCTCACGATGGGGCTAAATTCTTATGGCTGGTCACGTCAAATCCAGTGGATACCTTGCCTTGATTATCTGAACATTAAAAATATCGAACCAACTAACCCATCAGGTCTTCTGTCTTAGCAAATCCCTCCATTGACGAATTTCACCCATCAGAGAGGAAACGATGATTAGCGCAGCCTTATGAAACTCCCGTGTTAACGATTATATTTTTTGCCCGCTCTCCATTCAATATATTACTCACGTCGAGCCTTATCCCGAGAAACTGTGAGGACACTAGCTCGGCTTTAAACACTATTTTGGAGCCCACAGAGGATCTTTCGCGATTAAAGTAGTAGCCCAGTCGGCAAAAGTCCGAACTCTTGCCGAAAGGTCACGGGTCGCGGGATATACCAATGAGACAGGCAAGCTCGCCATTTGCCAATCAGCTAACACTTCGACCAGACTTCCTATTCTAAGATGTGAATCGGCTTGCGCCCTAGGAAGAAACGCCACACCTAGTCCCGCCACAGCGGCTGCAGCTGCAGCTGCGCCGTTGTTGAAATACACCGTTGGAGGGTGATCAAGTGTGAAACGTTCTTCTCCGCGCATAAGTGTAGGCAGATGTCGCCTGTTAGTCGCCGGGAACTTGAAGCCTAGGTGTTTATGCTCAGCAAGATGGGAGGGGGCATCAAGGTTCGGGGCGCGAACCAGATAGGAAGGAGCAGCGCAAAAACAGTAACGCATCACTCCAATTGGGCGGGAGATCAGATTTTGATCCGAAACGCGCCCGACGCGAATGGCGCAATCCACGCCCTCCTCTACAAGATCTATGACGCGCTCATTGCAACTGATCTCCAGGTGTATCTCAGGGAACCTGGCAGCGAAGTCCGGTAATGAGGGAGCTATCAACAAAATACCTACTGGGGACGGCATTTCGATCTTGATATGGCCGCGAATTGCGTTGCGATTTCGAGAAACAGAAGCTTCAAGCTCGCTGACGTCCTCCAGGACAATTCGAGCGCGGCGGTAGTAGGCCGCGCCTTCGGCAGTCGTGGAAACCTTCCGGGTCGTCCGATGCAGTAACTTTATGCCCAGTAGGTTCTCTAGAGCCTGAACCTGACCGGAAATCGTCGTCTTGGCCAGATTCAACGACTCAGCAGCGCGACTGAAACTGCCCACTTCAACGATTCGACAAAATGCTCGCATCGCTTCCAATCGATCAAATGCCATTGTACGGGTTTCCGTAAAAACAAAATGTATCGACCCAGTTTATCTGAGTATCGTTTTTTTCTAAAGTACACGTATCCACAGCTTGATCGAACACCCAGCCCATACGTAGAAACCGCTGTGCATCTTTCTAACGTTAAGACCAACGAGGACATAGGTACATAAACACTTCGATTGGATCAGGTTGCCTCACTAATAGCACTGAGATACACAGTCTAGATTAACCGTTGTACGTAGTCATCGTACGCTAATGACATACCGTGAGCACGGCTGAATTCCACGGGACCTGCTGCTCGTCATACACGCAAAAAAGAAGCCTAATAACGATTATCAGCGCGCTATTATTGACTCATAACCATGAACCTTACCAACATCACAATAGAGATAACATTACGTTAATACCGTCCGGACAAAAATCCAGAACTACGACCCCGTAAATTTTTTTATTTGAATGCATCTTCCCTCTTTAAACCTAACACTTTCCCTCAGGAGAGGTTTCCCGTACTCGCTTATTGAGTCTTAATTACACAGCTACCCCAAGTGCATATCTAACCTAAATTTTATCTGGCGCTTCATTGCGCGTCAAACCTGAGGAAACACCATGAAAAACTTTGCGAAGATTATTTCAATGCTAATTTTAACTCTCCCATTTTTCGCACATGCTTCTGACGGCGCGGAAGCACTGCAGATGTCTCATGAAAGGACTAGGGCATTTTTGCTCAACAACAGGCGGAAACTGCGAAGCACGAAGGGAAAGTGCGCGAAAAGACTGAACAAGAAAAAAAGAAGCTACTAGCACCAATCAATCGACTGACGAGAAATCCCCAAATTGAAAACTAGTCTACTCGTAAATACATATTAGCAATGTACTCTTGTGCGTGCCAACTTAATGACCATTAACGGAGTTTTCGCGACTACATTGTTAATCAGTGGTTACCGTATGGAGCCCGATCAAGCCCCCTTCCCTGTCGCGGTGACCAGAGCATCCCTTCAACGGTAAGAACCTGGGATAATTTCAATGGGCGAGTAGGTGCAATTGAAACAGTAGAGATTCTCCCTCGTGCTGATGGCGACATCACTCAGCCAGCTTACCGGGAAGGCAGTGAGGTCAAGAGCGGTGACTTGCTTTTCGTCATCGACCAACGCCCTTATTGCATCGAGATTGGGAAATTGCTCGACGGCTTTGACGAACACGGCCGCGCTCGAACGAAAGGAGAGGAAGTGGAACAGCTTCCAATTGCGGTGCAATTCGTCGAACGTTGTCTGGATGACAAGCATATCTCGAATGAGCGGCGAGCCCTCGAACGTGAAACCGCTGAGAATAGTGTCGATAGTCGCGCCTCGTATGAGCGTCGACATCATATGGGGCTTCTGGCGCAGAATCTCCGTTAGGGCATCGGAGATCGTCGGATGGGCGATCGTCCATTTTAATCCGGGAAGATTCAAGAACGAGCCTTTCAGCTCAGCGAAACAATCCTCAATCTTAGTGAGAGTGTATCCAGTCAGCTCAGCGACCGCCTGTGCGGCCGAAGCGTCATGATCGCTAGGATCGAATCAGGCCTGATGGACATACACGAGGATGAGCGCGGCCTGCAGCTGATAATCTAAAGCGCTCTGTCGGCTCCTTCATAAAGCGTACGAGTGAGCTTCGCGGGGCGCTAGGCCCTTGTTGAAGCTTGGATCGCCAAGAGGTTCGGCGATCCAAGGGAGAAAATCGCGAAGCGCAGCGAAAACGGTTAGATGCGATTTGATTCTCGAACGCCAACTCTGGCTCTGCTCACCAAAATTTACATGATTATAGAGAATCTGCGTCTTCTCTTCGAACGTCGACTCGCCAACATCCACCACGGCGCTGCGGTCTGCGAATTGGGCAAGGTTGCGCTGCCCGAGCCGGCGCCGCGCCGCTTCATGGATATGTTTTCGGGAAGTTAGAAGAAATCGATTGCCATGCTTGATCGCGGCCCGCAACTTGGAGAAGGCAGACGTCCAGTCCTGCACATAGTCGTCGCGTAGCACATTGGAGCCGAAGGCATCGTCGATCCAGAAGAAGCGCCCTGGATCATTAGGATTCCAACCGGCCTCAAAGTTGCGTGGGCTGGTTAGAGCAAGTACGGTGTTGTCTGGATTTTCCGACGCTATGGTCGACACGATGGCGCCAATCGCGGATTTACCGCTAGAGAGATTACCGAGTAGCAGTACTACTCCGTGCTCAGAGATCGCGTTGACCGCATCCCGATGAGCCTAGCTAAGAACATAGGTGCGAAGCTTTGGAATCCAGCTGTCAAGCAACGCGCGGCTCTGTTCGCTGAGCCGCTCATCTACGATCTAGGTGAGGTCGCCTAGGCCGTAGACCTGCGGAAAGAGGGCCCGGAGGCGCGCGCTGCTCCTGATAACACGTACGATATACTGGCGACCGAGAATGTGCGGCTTACGCACGTCAATCGCGCGGATTTTAGCACGCATTGCGGCTGCTACGGGCGCATCTACACTCATGTTCGTCATGAAGGCGTAGGCCTCTGCTTGACCGGCTTTGACCAGTTCCTCGACATGAGCAATTTAGGTAGTGAGATCACTGAGCTTCAATGCCTTTGTTGCATCGGACGTATGCTTGCATTGCACGGTTCCGATCAGCAGCGCGTCGTTTTCTGCAGAAATGAGAAACACCGCGTCCTGACCGCCGTCTTGATCTTCGCGGAAGATTTCCACGGGCCTGCCAAGCACGACTTCGCATACCTAGGAGCATAGATCCTGAAATGCGCGCCAGCCGATGGTGTGAAGTGCTAGGTGGACCGTTTGCTCCACGTTCGGGCAGCACAGGAGACCTGATTTACACAGCCTCTCCCGTCATGATGTGGCAACAACACATGAAATGCCAAGCGGCGCAGGAGATATCTGCCCGCCTGTGGGGACGCAATCGGCATCCAAACTAAAACGGTATTTACAGAAGCAACGCAATCCCGCCTCTCTAGCTGAAGGCAGACTAGCAGACTATTAGGAGGATCCATGAAAAGCCTAGCGCCGCATTCTAGTAGTCGAGTGATTATCTCAGGCGTCAAGCAACCCCACGGAGAAATACCTCCACTCTTGATTCGTATGCGATTTCGTCGCACCAGTTGATCGCATTGGTAGCACTCACCGTTGTTCCACACTTTGGCTTTCTCGAAGCCCTTCCTCCCTGATCGGCGATCAGCCGCAGTACGTGAATCCTTGGTCTTATCAACTCTATCCTCCCTGACCTTGATCGCATAGCCTGAATCGGACTGCTAATCAACAGCTACGCGCTTCAAGCTCATAAAATCAGTTGAAGGTCGTCCGATTTGCGACATGTACGCTTCAGGTTCAGGGAGCGGAACGCCTACCTCCAGTGCATCTAATAAGTCCGCCCAGTATTGCATCATCCTACGTCTCGGCTCGACGTATTCCGCATGATTGTATGCAGCTCGAATTTGGTTCGCATCAGCATGGGAAAGCTGCGCCTCAATCCACTCTTCTACAAAGCCAACCTCGTTGAGCGCCGTTGAGATGGTGGCCCTGATGCCATGCCCGGTGAGCCTTCCTTTGTAACCCATACGACTGATCGCGGTGTTAAGGGTATTTTCACTGATCATTTTCTGCGGTTCGTATCGGTGAACCAGCAGGTACCGCGCACCGCGCGCCCTTAACTGCATTAGCCGCTGCACAATTGCAATTGCTTGGGTAGACAGTGGAATCACATAAGATGGGATCTCATTCCCCTGGGTTCGAACACGACTCCGGAGTTGCTTCACACCCTCCGGCGGCACCAGCCAGATCCCCTTGTCGAGGTCGAATTGGTCTGGCGTCGCCGCCCGCAGCTCTCCTGTACGCACCCCTGTCAACAGCAAGAGACGAATACCAAGCCGTGTCGCTTCCGCACACCCATAATGGGTGACGGTCCTGAGCAGTCCTGGAAGTTCATTTACCTGGAGGAAGGGATTATGGCGAACTGGCCGCGGCGTCTCGGCAACGATATCAAGATCTGCTGCCGGGTTCACATCAACGACCCCTTCCGCCATGGCAAAACGAAAGATCTGGTTGAGCCAGGTGCGCACCTTTCGAGCAGAGACCAGCGCCCCTCTGCGCTCAATTCGCCTAATGAGCTCCAGCACGTCACCACGAGAAATATCTGAGATCGGAAGATCGCCTAAACACGGCAACATGTCCTTCTTCAGGTATTTGCTCGCTTGCCCTGCACTGCCCTTCTTACTTTTCGTCAGCTTTTTACTTCGAAACTCATGCCAGCGACCAGCAACTGCTTCAAACGTGTTGTTGGCGGCGTGAGAGGCTTTTTGGCGTTCGGCGCGACGATGTGAGCGGGGATCAATATTATTGGCCACCAGCGCGCGTGCAGCCTCTCTCCGCTGGCGAGCCTCCTTGAGACTGACGTCGGGATAGATACCAAGGGAAATACGCAATTGCTTGTCATGCCAATAGAAACGGAAATGCCAGCGCTTCGAACCCGTCGTGGGCACTTGCAGAGATAAGCCATCCCCATCAGTTAACGTATAAGGCTTGCTGGCGGGCTTGGCTTGCTTGATCGCTGTATCTGTCAGAGCCATCAGACACCTCCTTTTGCATCAAGGAGGGGAATACAATCAAGCAGTAGACGGACCAACGCGAAAATTGATGCGCAAGGAATCGTAAAAGGCTGTGCCAGCGGTGTACTTAAATGTGTACTTAAAAACCGTGGCTGGAGATGGATTCCGGTGGAATTCAGAAAACGAAAAAAGCGGCGCAAGGCCGCTATTTCCGTGACTTCCAGGCGTTCAGTGGGCCTTAGTGGAAGCAAATATGGCGCAGCGGACGGGACTCGAACCCGCGACCCCCGGCGTGACAGGCCGGTATTCTAACCGACTGAACTACCGCTGCGCGTAACACATGAAGCGAATGGTGGGTGATGACGGGATCGAACCGCCGACCCTCTGCTTGTAAGGCAGATGCTCTCCCAGCTGAGCTAATCACCCTTCGTTTCGGTGTGGCGCGCATTCTACGGAGCGACCTTGGGTCTGGCAAGCACTTTCTTAAATCTTTTTTTTGAGGCCTTCCAATGGCTTAGGCAGGGTTGGCCTGGGGCGCTATCAAGAGAATAATGCCCTCCTTTGTATAAAGGAGAGACTCACCCCATGTGGTTCAAGAACCTGCTTATCTATCGCCTGACCCAAGATCTGCCTGTTGATGCCGAGGCGTTGGAAGCGGCCATGGCCACCAAGCTGGCGCGCCCCTGTGCCAGCCAGGAGTTGACCACTTACGGTTTCGTCGCACCGTTTGGTAAAGGTGAAGACGCTCCCCTGGTTCACGTCAGCGGTGACTTCCTGCTGATCGCCGCCCGCAAGGAAGAACGCATCCTGCCGGGTAGCGTGGTGCGTGATGCACTCAAAGAGAAAGTCGAAGAAATCGAGGCCGAGCAGATGCGCAAGGTCTACAAGAAGGAACGCGACCAGATCAAGGACGAAATCATCCAGGCCTTCCTGCCGCGCGCCTTTATCCGTCGCTCGTCAACCTTCGCCGCCATCGCGCCGAAACAGGGCCTGATCCTGGTGAACTCGGCCAGCCCCAAGCGCGCCGAAGACCTGCTGTCGACCCTGCGTGAAGTGATCGGCACCCTGCCGGTTCGCCCACTCACCGTCAAAACCGCGCCAACCGCGATCATGACCGACTGGGTCACCACCCAGAAGCCGGCCGATGACTTCTTCGTCCTCGACGAATGCGAACTGCGCGACACCCACGAAGACGGCGGCATCGTGCGCTGCAAGCGCCAGGACCTGACCGGCGAAGAGATCCAGCTGCACCTGACCACCGGCAAGGTCGTGACCCAGCTGTCCCTGGCGTGGCAGGACAAGCTGTCCTTCATGCTCGACGACAAGATGACCGTCAAGCGCCTGAAGTTCGAAGACCTGCTGCAAGACCAGGCCGAACAGGACGGCGGCGACGAAGCCCTGGGCCAGTTGGATGCGAGCTTTACCCTGATGATGCTGACGTTCGGCGACTTCATCCCGGCGCTGGTTGAAGCGTTGGGCGGTGAAGAGACCCCGCAAGGGATCTAAGGCCTGCGGAGATCAAAATGTGGGAGCGGGCTTGCTCGCGAATGCGGTGCTTCAGTCACCAGATACATTGACTGGTCCACTGCATTCGCGAGCAAGCCCGCTCCCACATTTGATTGCATTCCACTTCCAGAAACCAATAACAAGGACATCCCCATGCGCGCACTCGCCGCCTTGAGCCGCTTCGTCGGCAATACCTTCGCCTACTGGGTGTTGATCTTTGCCGTGTTGGCGTTCCTCGAACCGGGCTGGTTCATCGGCCTCAAGGGCGCCATCGTGCCGCTGCTGGGCCTGGTGATGTTCGGCATGGGGCTGACCCTCAAACTCGAAGACTTCGCCGAGGTCGCCCGCCACCCGTGGCGCGTTGCCCTGGGCGTGGTCGCGCACTTCGTGATCATGCCCGGTGTGGCCTGGTTGCTGTGCCAGGCCTTCCACCTGCCGCCGGAAATTGCCGTCGGCGTGATCTTGGTCGGTTGCTGCCCAAGCGGCACCTCCTCCAACGTGATGACCTGGCTGGCCCGAGGCGACCTGGCGCTGTCGGTGGCCATCGCCGCCGTCACCACCCTCCTCGCCCCGTTGCTGACACCCGCACTGATCTGGCTGCTGGCCTCGGCCTGGCTGCCCGTTTCGTTCATGGAGCTGTTCTGGTCGATCCTGCAAGTGGTGCTGCTGCCCATCGTGCTCGGCGTGCTGGCGCAACGTTTGCTCGGCGAGCGCGTGCGCCATGCGGTGGAGGTCTTGCCGCTGGTGTCGGTGGTGAGCATCGTGATCATCGTCGCGGCGGTGGTTGCCGCGAGCCAGGCGAAGATCGCCGAGTCGGGCCTGTTGATCATGGCGGTGGTGATGCTGCACAACAGCTTTGGCTACCTGCTGGGTTATTTCACCGGCCGCATATTCGGTTTGCCACTGGCGCAGCGCAAGTCGTTGGCGCTGGAAGTGGGCATGCAGAACTCCGGGTTGGGTGCCGCCTTGGCCAGTGCGCATTTTTCGCCGTTGGCGGCGGTGCCCAGTGCGCTGTTCAGCGTCTGGCACAACATTTCCGGGGCATTGCTCTCGACCTACTTCCGCCGCATGAGCGAAAAGGAAGACCGTCGCGCACTGGAAACCACGCCGTAAACTTGATCGCCCGATCAATATTCGGCACTCTACCGAGCTTCGCGGGGACGACCTCGCGACGCTCTCAAGCGCCTAATCCGGGGACGACCCCACGTCTGTAGAGAGGGTCATCATGTCCTGGATCATTCTGTTTTTTGCGGGTTTGTTTGAAGTCGGCTGGGCCGTCGGCCTGAAGTACACCGACGGTTTCAGCAAGCCTTTGCCCACTGCCCTGACCATTGCGGCCATGGCGATCAGCCTGGGTTTGCTGGGGCTGGCGATGAAGGAACTGCCGCTGGGCACGGCCTACGCGATCTGGACCGGCGTGGGTGCAGTGGGCACGGTGATCGCCGGGATTATCCTGTTCGGGGAATCCATGGCGCTGTTCCGGCTGGCCAGTGTGGCGTTGATCATTTGCGGGTTGGTAGGGCTCAAGATCAGCGCTTGAAGCACTACCGCCTTCGCGGGCAAGCCCGCTCCCACATTTGGAATGCATTTCAAATGTGGGAGCGGGCTTGCCCGCGAAGAGGCCATCTCATTCAGCACGAACCTACCTGACGTTCCCCCGCAACCCGCCTACCGCCTCCTGCAATCGCGCGGGCGTCGGCCCGTCCACCGGCTCACCCGCCACCAACACCACCCGCGACCAGACCCGATGAAAGAACCCCTTCTTCGGATCGCGACTGAAGAAACTCCCCCACAACCCCTGCAGCGCCATCGGAATCACCGGCACCGCCGTCTCTTCCAGAATGCGCGTCACGCCACCACGAAATTCGTTCATCTCACCGTCGGTCGTCAGCTTGCCCTCCGGGAAGATGCACACCAACTCCCCTTCCTTCAGGTACTGCGCGATCCGCGTGAAAGCCTTTTCGTAGATCTGGATGTCTTCGTTGCGCCCCGCAATCGGAATCGCCCCGGCGGTGCGGAAGATAAAGTTCAGCACCGGCAAGCGGTAGATCTTGTAGTACATGACAAAGCGAATCGGCCGACGCACTGCGCCGCCAATCAACAGCGCATCGACAAACGACACGTGGTTGCACACCAGCAACGCGGCACCCTCATCCGGGATGGCTTCCAGGTTGCGATGCTCCACGCGGTACATGGAATGGCTGAGCAGCCAGATCATGAAACGCATGGTGAACTCGGGGACGATCTTGAAGATGTAGGTGTTGACCGCGATGTTGAGCAGCGACACCACCAGGAACAACTCGGGGATCGACAGCTTGGCCACGCTGAGGAGCAGGATCGACACGATGGCCGACACCACCATGAACAGGGCATTGAGGATGTTGTTGGCCGCGATCACCCGCGCCCGCTCGTTCTCGGCAGTGCGCGACTGGATCAACGCGTACAGCGGCACGATATAGAAGCCGCCGAACACCCCCAGGCCGAGGATATCGAACAACACCCACCAGGCCTGGCCGTAACCGAGCACGGCCAGCCAGTCATTGGCCTGCACGTTCTGCGGGAAACCACCCGAATGCCACCACAGCAACAGGCCGAACACGGTCAGGCCGAACGAACCGAACGGCACCAGGCCGATTTCGACTTTGCGCCCGGAAAGCTTCTCGCACAGCATGGAACCCAAGGCGATGCCCACGGAGAACACCGTGAGGATCAGCGTCACCACGGTTTCGTCGCCGTACAGCCACTCTTTGGCGTACGCCGGGATCTGCGTCAGGTAGATCGCGCCGACAAACCAGAACCACGAGTTACCAACGATGGAACGCGAAACCGCCGGTGTCTGCCCCAGGCCCAGGCGCAAGGTGGCCCAGGATTCGCTGAAGATGTTCCAGTTCAGGCGCAGCCCCGGAGTCGATGCTGCCGCCCGTGGAATGCTGCGACTGGCCAGGTAACCCAGCACCGCCACGCCGAGGATTGCCACGGACACCACCGGTGCGTAATGGGTAGACGACATCATGATCCCGGCACCAATGGTGCCGGCCAGGATCGCCAGGAACGTGCCCATTTCCACCAGGCCGTTGCCGCCGACCAGCTCATCTTCATGCAGGGCCTGGGGCATGATCGAATATTTCACCGGGCCAAACAGCGCCGAGTGGGTGCCCATGGCGAACAGCGCCAGCAGCATCAACTCCAGGTGGTTGAACATGAACCCGGTCGCGCCCACGGCCATGATCACGATCTCGCCAATCTTGATCGCGCGGATCAACGCGTCCTTGTTGAATTTCTCGCCAAACTGCCCGGCCAGCGCCGAAAACAGAAAGAACGGCAGGATGAACAGCAGCGCGCACAGGTTGACCCAAATCGAGCGGTCACCGTCGATGGTGAGCTTGTAGAGGATGGCGAGGATCAGCGATTGCTTGAAGATGTTGTCGTTGAAGGCGCCCAGCAACTGGGTGACGAAAAACGGCAAGAAGCGCCGTGTGCGCAGCAAAGTGAATTGCGAGGGGTGGCTCATCGTCCATGTACCTGCGTGGCCTGTTGGGCTTTTATTAAAAACAGGCCACGACTTTACCTAATCCCGCTTACTTATTCCCTAGTCCTGCAATGCATGGGGAAACAAAAAGCTCACCTTTATAGGCACCCTGCACCGTGCGCTTGGCAACAATCAGCCACATCAGCGCCAAGGCCACCACCAGCACGCTGCCCATCACATTGAAGAAACCCAGGTGCAGCACGTTCGCCAGTTTCAGCGTCGCCAGGGCATACACCCCCAGCGGGAAGGTAAAGCCCCACCAGCCGAGGTTGAACGGGATGCCGGCGCGCAGGTAACGCAGGGTGATCAGTACGGCGATCAGCATCCACCATAAACCAAACCCCCACAGCGTGATGCCCGCCACCAGGCCCAGGCCGTTGGCCATCTCACCGACACCGGGCAAGCCATTGGCCGCAAAGATCGCCGGTGCGTCACCGCCAAGCAAGAGCATGCCAAGGGCGCCGGTGCCGATGGGGCCCAGGGCCAGCCAGCTGGAGGCGGCCATATTGGCGTGGGGCAATTTATGCAGGGCCATGCGCAGCATCAGGATGGTCAGGATGCTGAACGCCACCGGCAGCGAAAACGCCCACAACACGTAGCTGGTCACCAGCATCACCAGTTGCGAATGGGCGTCTGCCAAGTGCGGCGCGAGCAAGCCGCCGCTGGCGGCGGCCACTTCGGCGGCAACCACCGGCAATAGCCAGACGGCGGTCATCTGGTCGATGCTGTGCTCCTGGCGGGTGAACATCATGAACGGGATCAGCACGCCGCAGGCCAGGGCCATCGCCACGTCCAGCCACCAGATCACTTCGGCCAGGGCGATCACACTGTTGCCCCAGCGCGGCAGGCCGAACAGCAACAAGCCATTAAGGATAGTCGCCAAACCCATCGGGATGGTGCCGAAGAACATCGAGACGGTGGAGTGCCCGAAAATCCGCCGCGCCTCGTGGAAGAACATCACCCAGCGGGCGGTGTACAAGGCGCTGAACAACACGAACAAGCCGATGGTGAACATCCACAGCGCTTCGGCAATGGCATGCAGGCCTGGCACGTTGACGGGCAACTGGGCCAAGGCCAACGCCAGTACACCGGTGCCCATGGTGGCGGCAAACCAGTTGGGGGTGAACTGGCGGATCACTTCCCGTGGTCGGGTCAGGTGACTGAAGGGTTTGTAGCGGAGGGTCGTCGAGCAGGTCATGGTGGTATTCCTCTTCCTCGCATGAGGTTGAGACCATCATAGAACCCTATCGAATATCTATATAACGGGTAATATCTCTATCTGTTATCTACTTTGCAGATATACGATCAAACACTGCCTTCGCATTCGATTACCAGGATTCGTGCCGGGCCTTGTGGATGCGCCACATGCTCGGTGCCGACACTGGCGTAGAAGATATCCCCCACCGCCAGCTCTGCCACGTGCTCAAAGCCGTTATCGCGGTAATGCATGTGCACCCGGCCATCGAGCACCACGAAGACTTCTTCACCGTCGTTGATGTGCCAGCGATACGGCTGGTCGGTCCAGTGCAGACGGGTGGTGATGCCGTTCATGTTGGCGATGTCCAGCGCCTCCCAGGCACGGCTGCCGGTGAAGTCCTTGCTGCGGATGATCTTCATGCGTGAACCTCGATCAGGCGGTACGGGTGGCGATTATTACCCATCAAGCGCCCGTCGTCGCCCTAGCCCGCGCCGAATCCTGCATCAGCAAGCCGCCCAAGGCACCGAGGGCCAGCACGATCAACACCGCGCCGTAGCCGTCGGTGGTCACGATCAGGCCAAACACCCGGCTCAGGTTGCCGGCCAACAGCGCCGGCAGGCAGAACGCCAAGTAGCTCAGCACGTAGAACGCCGACATCAAGCCCGCCCGTTCATGGGGTAACGCCAACCCGACGATGCTGCGAATGCTGCCCATGAAACCGCCGCCAAAGCCAAAGCCCGCGATCACACTGGCGACAAAGAACAGCCACAGGCTGGCGCTCTGCACGGCGACCAACAGCAACGCCACGCCGACAGCCAGCAGCAGTGCGGACAAGCGCATGACTTTGTCAGCCGGGTATTCGCGCAGGCGGTAGATCATCACCGCGCCGCTCAAGGTCACCACCGCCACCAGGCCGCCGCCGATCAAGTGGGAGGTCGAACCCGTTGCCGCCCGCACCAGCGAAGGGGCGAGGGACGAAAAGAACCCACCCAACGCCCACACCGCCACGTTCAGGGGCATCGCCAGCCACAACGCACGGCGGGCCTGCGCGGGCACATGCAGGGTCGGCGCGAGGGATTTCAAGGCCCCCGGGATACGGCTGACGGTTTCGGGCAAACGCCACACGTACAACACCTGCAACACCATCAAGGCGAGCATCACCAGGTAGATGAGCTGGGTCGGGTGTGGCGCGAATTCCACCAGCAAGCCGCTGCCCAAGCCGCCACTGGCCATGCCCAGCAACGGCGCCAGGCTGTTGAGCATAGGGCCGCGCAGGCGGTCGGTGTCGAGCAATGTGGCACTCAATACCGCCGTCGCCGTGCCGGTGGCGAAACCTTGCAGGGCGCGTGCGGCAATCAGGTAGGCGGTGCTGTCAGCGTTGATAAACAGCAGCATGGCCACGATATTGAGCAGCAAGGCGACGAAAATCACCGGCTTGCGCCCTAGGTAATCCGACAGCGAGCCCACGGTCAGCAGCGCCGCCAGCAGGCTCACGGCGTACACGCCGAAGATCACCGTCAGCATCGCCGCCGAAAAATGCAGATTGTCCTGATACACCTGATACAGCGGCGTCGGCGCACTGGAGGCGGCGAGAAAGGTCAACACCGTGACGACCAGAAACGCCAGGTTCGAACGGTTGGAAGTAGGACTGGACATCGGCACGCTCCGCTAAAGCTAACATTTTGCTTTTGCAGAGTGTGCTACCGGAAAGCGCTTAAAGCAAATTCTTTGTGTTAAGGTTTTAGGCATGGCTATTAAAGAAGGTCTTCGCCCGGGGGGCCGCAGTGCCCGGGTCCAGGAATCAGTGCACAACGCCACGCGCGAACTGCTGGAGGCTCACGAGCGCTCCAGCGTGACGGTGCCGATGATTGCTGCGCGCGCGGGCGTCACGCCCTCCACTATCTATCGACGTTGGGGCGACCTTTCCGTGTTGCTGGCGGATGTCGCCTTGGCACGCATGCGCCCGGACAGCGAGCCGGCCAATACCGGCAGCCTGCGTGGCGACCTGCAGGCCTGGGCCGAGCAATACCTGGATGAAATGAGTTCGGAGCCGGGGCGCAACATGATGCGTGATCTGCAGTGCATGATCACGCCCGGCTACTGTGTGAGCATCCTGAGCGGGCAGTTGCAGGCAATTGTCGATCGTTACCCGGACCCGACCCCGCCGAGCGTGGATCATTTGATCAACCTGCTCGCCGCGCCGACGGTGTTTCGCATCCTGTTCTCGACCGCGCCGCTCTCGGTGCAAGAGCTGCACACCCTGATCGAGCTAGCCCTCAAGAAATAAAGGCCTCACACAAAACCCATGTGGGAGCGGGCTTGCTCGCGAATGCGGTCAGTCAGTTGATACATTCATTGACTGATACACCGCATTCGCGAGCAAGCCCGCTCCCACATTTTTTGACCGTGTTGAGGTCAGTGCTTACGTGCGCATCCCACGCCCGCTCACCAGCAACTTGGCACAGCCGATATACAGCACCACGGTCGCCACGAGCATGAACGTGATCGCCACGCTGATCTTGATGTCCGACACCCCCAGGATGCCGTAGCGGAAGGCGTTGACCATGTGCAGCACCGGGTTGGCCAGCGACACGGTCTGCCAGAACGGCGGCAACAGGGTGATGGAGTAGAACACCCCGCCCAGGTAGGTCAGCGGCGTCAGCACGAAGGTCGGGATGATCGAAATATCATCGAAGTTGCGTGCAAATACCGCGTTGATGAACCCCAGCAGCGAGAAGATCGTTGCCGTCAGCACCACCACCAGCAAGGTGACCCCTAGGTGATGCACCTGCAGGTGGGTGAAGAACAGCGACAGCAAGGTGACGATCACCCCCACCATCAGGCCGCGCAGCACACCGCCCAGGGTGTAGCCGATCAGGATGGTATGCGGCGATACCGGCGATACCATCAGTTCCTCGATGGAGCGCTGGAACTTGCTGCCGAAGAAGCTGGAAACCACGTTGCCGTAGGAGTTGGTGATCACCGACATCATGATCAGGCCCGGCACGATGTACTCCATGTAGGTGAAGCCACCCATGTCGCCGATCTGGCGACCGATGAGGTTACCGAAGATCACGAAGTACAAGACCATGGTGATCGCCGGCGGCAGCAGGGTCTGCGGCCAGATCCGGGTAAAGCGCTTCACTTCGCGGTAGACGATGGTTTGCAGCGCGACGATGTTGGGTTGCAGTTCGGAACTCATACCGCCACCTTCGCCAGATTTTTCTCCACCAGGGACACGAACAACTCCTCAAGGCGATTGGTTTTGTTACGCAGGCTCAGCACTTCGATACTCTGGGCTGCCAGTTGAGTGAACAGCGCCGTGATACCCATGGCCTTGTCCACCTGGACTTCCAGGGTGTGGCTGTCCACCAGGCGGCTCGGGTAGCCGAGCAGCTGCGGCGGCGCCGACAGGTTGTTCTTCAAGTCGAGCAGGAAGGTTTCCACATGCAACTGGCCCAGCAGGTTACGCATGCTGGTGTTCTCGACGATGGTGCCATGGTCGATGATGCCGATGTTGCGGCACAGCTGCTCAGCCTCTTCCAGGTAGTGGGTGGTGAGGATGATGGTGATGCCCTTCTCGTTCAGCTCGGTGAGGAAGGTCCACATCGAACGGCGCAGCTCGATATCCACACCGGCCGTTGGTTCATCGAGGATCAGAAGGCGCGGCTCGTGCACCAGGGCGCGGGCAATCATCAGGCGCCGCTTCATGCCACCGGACAGTGAACGCGAAGGCACATCACGCTTGTCCCACAGGCCCAGCTGGGTCAGGTACTGCTCGGCGCGCTCCTTGGCGACTTTCGCCGGGATGCCGTAGTAACCGGCCTGGGTCACGACGATGTCGAAGGTCTTTTCAAACTGGTTGAAGTTGAATTCCTGGGGCACCACGCCGATGGAGCGCTTGAGCGCCGCCGGGGATTTGTCCAGGTCATGACCAAAGATATTCACCGTGCCGCTGGTCTTGTTGACCAGTGTCGAGAGGATACCGATGGTGGTGGATTTGCCGGCACCGTTGGGGCCGAGCAAGGCGAAGAAGTCACCTTCGGCAACGTCCAGATCGATACCACTCAGGGCCTGGAAACCGTTGCCGTAGGTTTTGGTTAGCTGCCGGATGGACAGAGCGGAACTCATATCGGATTACGCACCAAAGAAGGGAATTGGAAGAATAGATGAGGGCGCAGCGCGCGTATTCAACGGCGGCGCATGACAACCATGTTGGCTGCCCGCGCCGCACAAGTACAGTCACCTGTATTAATAGTCAGTATTAAGTCAACGCGGTCATGACCGCTTTGCGATAGGCCGGGCGCTGTTGCAGGCGCTGGTACCAGGCCTCCAGATGAGGCATCGACGGACGCTCGATGGGCATTTCAAACCAGGCGTAGGCAAAGCAGCCCAGGGGGATGTCGCCCATGCCGATCTCGTTGCCCGATAGATACGGCTGTGTGGCGAGGGCCTGGTCGACGGTCTTGAGCACATCGATGCAGGTTTGGCGCCCGGCGTTGATGCTGTCCCAGTTCTGCTTGTCGGCCGGGGTGCGCAGGATGCCCCAGAACACAATCTTGAACGGTTCGGCGAGGGTGGACGTGGTCCAGTCCATCCACTTTTCAGCGTTGGCACGCGCCTTCAAGTCGGTGGGGTACCAGTTGGAACCTTCCTTCGCGCAGAGGTAGCGCACGATGGTGTTGGACTCCCACAGCACAAAGTCGCCGTCTTCGATCATCGGCACCCGGCCATTGGGATTCAGTGCCCGGTATTGCGGGGTGTCGACCACACCAAAAGCCCCGCCCGCATCAATTGCCTCATAGTCCAGGCCGAGTTCCTCGGCGCACCACAGTGCTTTCCTGACGTTTGATGAATTTTTACGACCCCAGATTTTCAGCATGACCGCGCCTTATCGTTGATGAACATGGCTTGATGAACGCAGCAGCATACGCCGGTTCACGCGCGGCTTAAATCGCTCTGCATGTCGCCCAGCAGCTCTGGCATGTCCTCGGCAAACAGGTGCGGGTAACACTGGCGGATATGGGCGAAGAAAAACGCCTCGGGCACGTCGGGAAACTGCCCGTGGTCCAGCACATATTCCATCGAGCGCTGGCCCTGGCGGTTGAACGCGTGGAACACGCTGTCATGCAGGCCATCGAACGCCAGCGGCGGCACGTCGAACAGTTCACACAGTTGGCTGTTGAACGCCGGGGTCGCCTTGACCCAGCGTCCGCGCAGGTACAGCTCGGTGTAGCCATGCATGGCGAACACATCGCTCTTGAGCAACGCGATCAGGCGCGGCGTCGACAGGTGGTTGCGCACGTCGGCCAGGCCGATGCGCGCCGGTATGCCGCAGTGGCGGGCACAGGCGGCGAGCAAGGTGGCCTTGGGCACGCAGTAGCTCTCACCGGTGGCGAGGGCGAAGCTGGCGTTGAGGGTGCCTGGGTCACGGCTGAAGGTGTACGGGTTATAGCGAATCGCCTCACGCACGGCGTAGTAGAGACTGACTGCCTGGTCACGCAAATCTGCGCTGGGACCGCGATGTTTTTCGGCGAACTCCACCACCGCAGGGTGGTCACTATCGATGAAGCGGCTGGGACTGAGGTACGTATCCATGGGCGTTATCTCCGAAGCAAGCCTGGAGTGTAACGACAGGTTTGCCCTGTAGATAACGACGATTCGGCCAAATGTCGGCGCCTGCCGACCGGTGCTTCCCGTACAACTCGTAACACCCCGATCACCGCGCTTTTTCGGATGCCGACTAAGCTCCTTGGTGATTTCGCCCCTGGTTTCACGGAGGATTGAATATGCTGTTGTTGTGGATACTGGTTCTGGTGGTCGGCATTGCCTACCTGGCACACCGCCGCACCGCGCCGCTGCCCGCCCTGGGTGTGGTCGCCGTCTACCTGCTGGCGATGGGCGCCTGGAGCCACGCACCGGGTTGGCTGCTGCTGATCTTCTGGGTGTTGCTGGCGGCTGTCGCAGCACCGCTGCTGCTGCCGGACCTGCGCCGCCAATACTTCACCAAGCCGCTGTTCAGTTGGTTCCAGAAAGTCCTGCCGCCCATGTCCGAGACCGAGCGCGATGCCATCGACGCCGGCACCGTATGGTGGGATGGCGAGCTGTTCAGCGGTCGCCCCGACTGGGACAAATTGCTGGCCTACCCCAAGGCGCAACTGACCGAAGAAGAGCAGGCCTTTATCGACGGCCCCACCGAAGAACTCTGTGCCATGGTCAGCGACTGGGAAATCGGCCAGGCCATGGACCTGCCGCCCGCCGCTTGGGAGCACATCAAGACCCATGGCTTCTTCGCCCTGATCATTCCCAAGGAATATGGCGGCAAGGGTTTCTCCGCCTACGCCCACTCTCAAGTGGCCATGAAACTCGCCACCCGCAGCGGTGACCTGGCCTCCACCGTGATGGTGCCCAATTCCCTCGGCCCGGCCGAATTGCTGCTGCATTACGGCACCGACGAACAACGCAACCATTACCTGCCGCGCCTGGCCCGTGGTGACGATATCCCTTGCTTCGCCCTCACCGGCCCGCTGGCCGGCTCCGATGCCGGCGCCATGCCCGACACGGGTGTGATCTGCAAAGGTGAATGGGAAGGCAAGGAAACCCTCGGCCTGCGCCTGAACTGGGAAAAACGCTATATCACCCTTGGCCCGGTTGCGACCTTGTTGGGCCTGGCCTTCAAGGCCCATGACCCGGACCACCTGCTGGGCGAGGAAGAAGACCTGGGCATCAGCTTGGCGTTGATTCCTACCGACACCCCGGGCGTAGAAATCGGCCGCCGCCACCTGCCCCTGGGCGCCGCGTTCATGAACGGTCCCAACTCCGGCAAGGATGTGTTCATCCCGCTGGAGTTCCTGATCGGCGGCCAGGAGATGCTCGGCAAGGGCTGGATGATGTTGATGAACTGCCTGTCGGTCGGGCGTTCTATTTCGCTGCCTGCCGTCGGCACTGGCGCGGCCAAGTTCACCAGCCTGGTGACCGGCCAATACGCCCAGGTGCGCGAGCAGTTCAACGTACCGCTGTCGGCCTTCGAAGGTATCCAGGAAGCCCTGGCGCGCATCGGCGGCAACGCCTGGCTGATGGACAGCGCGCGCATGCTCACCGCCAATGCCGTGGACCTGGGTGAAAAACCCTCGGTGCTGTCGGCGATCCTCAAGTACCACCTCACCGAACGCGGCCGCGAATGCATCAGCCACGCCATGGACGTGCACGGCGGCAAGGGCATCATCATGGGCCCCAACAACTACTTGGGCCGCAACTGGCAAGGTGCGCCGATCTTCATCACCGTGGAAGGCGCGAATATCCTCTCGCGCAACCTGATGATCTTCGGCCAGGGCGCCATCCGTTGCCATCCGTTCGTGCTCAAGGAGATGGCCCTGGCCGGTCGTGAAGACCATGACCAGGCGTTGAAGGAGTTTGACGGCCTGTTGATGCAGCACATCGGCTTTGCCGTGAGCAATGCCGCCAGCACGCTGGTGCTGAACCTCGGCATCGGTCACTTCGAGAAAGCGCCGGGCAACCGCTTGAGCCAGGGTTACTTCCGTGCGCTGAACCGCCAGGCCGCCGCCTTCGCCCTGCTTGCCGACCTGAGCATGATGTTGCTGGGCGGCGAACTGAAGCGCCGCGAACGCCTGTCGGCGCGCCTGGGCGATGTGCTGAGCCACCTGTACCTGGCGTCGGCCGCGCTCAAGCGTTACCACGACCTGGATTCGCCGGACCATCTGGAGCCGCTGTTCACCTGGGCCATGGAAGAAAGCCTGGGCCAGTCGGAACGTGCGCTGGATGAACTGCTGAGCAACTTCCCGAACAAGGTGCTCGGTGGCCTGCTGCGGGTGATCGTGTTCCCGTTCGGCCGTCGCCACACCGGGCCGTCCGATGCGCTGGATGCCGAAGTGGCTGCGGTGATCGGCCGGGCCAAGGGCGACCCGACTCTCGAAGAATTGTTGGCCGGTTGCTACCGCCCACAATCGACGGACGATCCGGTGGGAGCCCTGCAACACGCGTACGACTTGCTTGGCGCCAGCCAACCCCTGCAGAAAAAACTGCACCAGGGCCTCAAGAGCGGCCAGGTCAAACCGGCGGCTGGCGAGCATGCCATCGATGCCGCGCTGCACGCTGGCGTGTTGCAACCGGCTGAAGCGCAGACCCTGCGTGACGCCGAAGCGGCACGACGCAAGGTGATCGACGTGGATGATTTCAGCAAGGAAGAGCTGACACAGGCCGAGGGTAAAGTCCGCTGATCCCGGCGGTCATATAAAAACGGGCGTGAGGGTTATATACTCTCGCGCCCGTTTTTGCTTTAGAGGACTTATCTCGTGTCCAACGTCGTTGCCGATCATCTCGTCTTGCTCGACCACCTGCGCAGTATCCTGGTTGCCGTCGGCGAAGCCGAACAGGTTCCCGAGGAAAGCCACTCGCTGTTCCTGGAGCGCTTCGACGAATTGCGCGCCCTGCTGCCGATCGACCCGATCGAAAGCCAGTACCTGGGCCAGGACCTGATGAGCCAGGTCATCCTGCGCTACCCACAAATCGCCCACCTGGTGCCGCGCGACCTGCTGTGGTTCTTTGGCGGCGACTGCCTGCACTTCATGCCCGACGAAGAGCTGGACCTGTACCAGGCCCTGGAAGAGCGTCGCTTCGAAGCCGAGCAGAACGACGAGCCGTTCGACTGGAACCAGGAGAAGCAGCTGCTGGCCATGTCGGACGACCAGAGCAAGCACTGACTTTTAGACCGCAGGGCAATCTAAATGTGGGAGCGGGCTTGCTCGCGAATGCGGTGGATCAGTCATTATTCTCAGCGACTGACACACCGTATTCGCGAGCAAGCCCGCTCCCACAGTTTTACCGCATTTCTACCTTCGGCGCAGTGTAGGTTCGCGCGCCATGCACTCCACCAGATAATCGATAAACACCCGCAGCTTGGGCGGCAGGTACCGCGTGGGCGAATGCAGCAGCCAGGCCTCGCCATGGTACGAGGCGATAAAGTCCCACGCCGGCAACACCTGCACCAGGCTCCCCTCCTCCAGCGCATGGCGCGCGGTGAAATACGGCAAGCTGCCAATCCCCACATGCTGCAACACTGCATCCAGCCGCACGCCCGTGTGGTTCGCCGCATACCGCCCGCGTACACCCACCGTCACCGCCTTGCCGCCCTGGCGAAACTTCCAGCGTGAATCTCCCGGTGTCTCTCCCAGGTAGATACAACTGTGCTCAAGCAGATCATGAGGGTGACTCGGTGTGCCGTGTTCGGCCAAGTAATGCGGCGTGGCGCACAGCAAATGCTCGATGGGCAGCAACTGCCGCCCGACCAACCCCGGTGGCGGGCTGTCGGTGATGCGGATGCTCAAGTCGACGTTGTCGTCGATCAGGTCCACCTGGCGGTCTTCAAGGATCAACTGCACATCCACCTTGGGGTAGCGCCGCAGGAACTCCGGCATATGCGGGTGCACCACGAACCGCCCCACCGCCTTGGGCACGCTGACCCGCACCAGGCCTTCCGCCTCGTGGGTGAACTGACCGCTGATCTCCATCACCGAGCGAGCCGCGTTGACCATTTCCTGGCAACGCTTGAACACCTCTTCACCGCCTTCGCTCAAACGCAATTTGCGTGTGGTGCGCTGCAGCAGCCGCGTGGCCAGCGCCTTCTCCAGGCGCGAGATGCTGCGGCTCACCGCCGATGGAGAAACGCTCAATTGTCGCGCCGCTTCGGAGAAACTGCCGGTTTCCACCACCTTGACGAAAATCGCCATCTCGCCCAACAGTGGCAAAGGAAGATTAATGCTCATGACGCACAGGTCCATTGATAATTGAGCGGATTATCACCCATCTGCGCACTATTTATACTGCCCACAGAACCCTGATGCGGATGTAGACGATGACCGAGCGCCTGTTTTTTACCCACGACCACCTGACCGCCGAGCTGGAGGTGCTGAGCTGCACGCCCCGCGAGGATCAGTTTGCGGTCATCGTGCAGTCGACAATTTTTCACCCCCAGGGTGGCGGACAGCCGTTCGACACCGGCTGGCTCGGTGACAGCCAGGTGCTGCGCGTCACTCAGGAAGCCGATCGCGTGGTGCATTACGTGGATCAACCTGTACAACCCGGCCCGATCACCGCGCGGGTCGATGCACAACGCCGCGCCCTGCACACGCGCCTGCATTCAGCCGGGCATCTGATCGGCAACGCCGGTGAACGCCTGGGCTGGATGCCGATCAAGGCGCACCACTGGCCTGGCGAGGGCAAGATCACCTTCATCCGTGGGGAAGCGGCACAAGCCATGGACGCCGAAGCCCTTCAGCGTCAGGTCGATCAGTGGATCGCCGCGGATTACCCGCGCCATATGACCCTGGAAGACGGCACCCGCGAAGTCGGCTTCGGCGAATTACCTGCCTATGCCTGCGGCGGTACCCATGTGCAGGCGCTGGGCGAACTGGGCCAAGTGACCATCCTGGCCCTGTCCGAGAAAAAGGGGGCGCTGTCGGTGCGTTACAGCATCAATGACAACATTGTCGTTTGATCGCCCCAATCCCGTAGGAGCCGGCTTGCCGGCTCCTACAGAACCGTGGCGCCGGGGCGGCCGGGCTCGACGACGAAGGACTGCAGGGTGGAGAGCGTGGCCAATGGGTCACGCGGGTCGCTGATCGCACGCAGGTGGGTGAGCATGCGCTGCTCCTGCAACTCCACCGAGACATACCCCCGCTGACGGCTGTCGAAAAACTTCACATGGGGGTTGAGCGGCAGAATGGCTTTGTACGGCTCATAGGGCGGGCCGTCGGAGGTCACCGATGAACCGACGAACTCGGTCGCCACCACCGGCGAGCCCAGGTCACCGGCGTCTGCATGCAGGTCCGTGACCCAGAACGAATGAATATCGCCGCCCCAGAACACCGAATTCTTCAGACGGTGCCGCTGGATGGACGCCAGCATGCGCTCACGATTGGCCATGTAGCCATCCCATCCATCCGTCCAGCGCCCCGGCTTGTGGTTGGTCAGGTCGCGCTGGATCAACGGGGCGACGAGCAGGTCCTGTGCGATCACGTTCCACTGCGCAGGGGACTCGGCAAAACCTCGGTCCAACCACGCCTCTTGCTCCCAGCCGAGCATCGTGCGACGAGGGTCGCGCAGGTCGGTACAACTGTTGTCGGCGATGTGCCCCTGGTGGCTGCCATTGGCGAGGATGCACGGTTGCTCGGAGCGGTACTGACGGCCATCCAACACGTGGAATCGCGCCAGTCGGCCGTAGTCCAGGCGCCGGTAGATACGCATGTCCGGCCCCTTCGGCAGGCTGCTGGCGCGCAGTGGCATATGTTCGTAGAAGGCCTGGTAGGCGGCTGCCCGCTGCTTGAGGAATTGCGCCACCGGGATCTTCGGGTCCTGGGACCAGCGGTTGGCGTAGTCGTTCTGCACTTCGTGATCGTCCCAGGTCGCCACACTCGGCGCGGCGGCGTGCAGGGCTTGCAGGTCTGGATCGGTTTTGTACAGGGCATAGCGGTTGCGATAGTCGCTCAGGCTCACTGCATTGCCGTTGCCATGGGGGCGAATGACCTTGCCCGAATCAGCCGCATAGGAACTGTCGTAGATGTAGTCACCGAGGAAAAACACCAGGTCCGGCTGCTCAGCCGCCAGGTGGCGATACGCGCTGAAGTAACCGCGTTCCCAGTGCGAGCACGACACAAACCCTAACCGCGCCGACACCATCGCCTGCATAGGCGGCGTAGTACACGCACGGCCTACCGGGCTCTGCGCGCCCAGGCCTTCGAACTGGTACCAGTACGGCCTGCCCGCTTCCAGCCCCGCCACTTCCACATGCACCGAATGGGCAAAGCGTTCCGTCGCCGAGGCTTCGCCCTGCTTCACAATGCGCGTCATGGCCGCATCGCTGGCCACCCGCCAACGCACTGGCACCGGGCGGCTCAACCCGCCTCGACCATCCCCGGCATTGAACAGCGGCGCCAGGCGCGTCCAGATCACAAACCCATCGGGCAACGGGTCACCGCAAGCCACGCCCAGGGTGAACGGATAGTCGACCCCGGCACTGCGCGCAAACGGGCTGAGGATCGAAAAAGCCGAAGCAACCGCCAGCCCCGTGAGAATGCGCCGACGGCCATGGTTCACCTCGCCGCTCATGTGCGCGCCTCCCAGTCTTCGCGCAGCGCGGCGAAACCGAGCAAGTCTTCATACACGCCGTTCTTGAGAAACGCCCCGCGCATGCAACCCTCATAGCGCAGGCCGATTTTTTCCATCACCCGTGCCGATTCCTTGTTGCGACCAAAGCACTGGCTGCCCACCCGATGCAGCCCGAGCTGCGTGAACCCGTAACCCGTGACCGCACTCGCCGCCTCGGCGGCATAGCCCTGGTTTCGACAGCTTGCCGCGACCCAACCACCGAGGTGGCCATAGTGATGCCGCGCATTCAGACGCAAGCTGACCATGCCGATCAGCTCGCCACTTTCCCGCAGGTGCATCCCGAGGCTGAGCAGGTCGCCCGCACGAAATTTATCGCCCATCGCGCCAATAAATTCCTGCGCCGTTTCCAGCGTGTAGGGCGACGGAATGTTCGCGGTGTTGTCGGCGATTTTCGGCCCGTTGGCGAGGCCAAAAAGGGTCTCGGCCTGGGTCATTTCCAGCGCCCGCAATAGTAGTCGCGGAGTCGCCAAATGAGGCAGTGCGGTCGGCATACAGAGGGGCTCTCGAGATAAATTCTTCAAGAATGTAGCCCCTGTGTGTCATTTGCATTACGTCATAAAACTGCAAGGTAAATCGTCTGAAAGACGCGTCCTAGAGCCCTAAAAACGTCAATTAAAGTTAACCAATCGGTCATTTTTGGTTGTTAGCGTGTCGCCCCTAATTCAACGACGGGGTAGCGGAATGAGAACCTGGGATGAACCCAAGAAGCGCAAGGCACACATCGAATTGATCCCGATGATCGACGTGATGATGTTCCTCCTGGTGTTTTTCGTACTCGTGAGCTTGAACGTGATTCCGGCCCTCGGCATGAAGACTCAATTGCCCAGCGCGAGCAGCTCGCAGCAGCTCAAACCACAGAACAAATTCATCCTGACGTTGGGCCTGGAAGGCCAGCTGCAACTCGACGGCAAGGACCTCACGGTGGACGCCCTGGTACCGGCATTGAAGGCCGCCGAGAAGCCCGATACCAAGTCGACGATCATCGTCAATAGTGACAAGGGCGTTGAGGTTTCGCGCCTGGTGGAAGTGATGGACACCCTGCGCCTGGGTGGCTTCACCTCCGTGTCCATTGCCACGCGTAAGTCCTGATCATGTACGTCCTGTTTCGTGCGCGTCAGCTGCTGGGCAGTGTCCCGGCCCTGATCGCCCTGGTGCTGATTGCACTGGGTATCCAGTCCCAGACCTTGAAGGTCGAACCCAAGTACGACGAGTCGGCGGTCGAGCTGGCGTTGGTCGAACCCGAGCCGGAAGTCATCCCGGAACCGGTGGTGGAACAAGAGCCGCCACCGCCGGTGATCGAGGACGAAGAGGCCGAGCCGGCCCCGCCGCCGCCGCCGCCCAAACCGCAGCCAAAACCCAAGCCTGAGCCCAAGCCAAAACCTGTGCCCAAGCCCGTGGTCGCCAAGCCAACCCCAACACCGACGCCACCACCGGTGGCCGCCAAACCGGCCCCCGCCGCCGTGGCCCAGGCCGCGCCGACACCCGCACCGCCGGCGCCGCCGAAAGTCGACGGCCAGGCGCTGGAAGGCGGTTACCTCAAGGGTTTGCGCAACGAGTTGGACACCTACAAGCAGTACCCCACCGGGCGCCAGGCCTCCCTAGAACGCCCCAGCGGCGAAGTGGTGATCTGGCTGCTGGTGGACCGCCAGGGTCGCGTTCTGGATTCCGGCTTGCAGACCCAGGCCTCGAGCATGTTGCTCAACCGGGCCGCCACCAACAGCTTGCGTCGTATCAAGCAAGTCAAGCCGTTCCCCGAGCAAGCCTTCGGGGGGCGCAATGAGCAGCGCTTCACCGCCACCTTCAACTACAGCGTGCAATAAGCACCCGACACCAGGACGACAGTGATGAGGTTCACACGGATTCATCTGGCACTCGTTGCCGCAAGCATGGGCCATGGAATGGTCATGGCCGACACCAACGACAGCGACGTCGGGACGATTGGGGTTCAAGGCAAGGCCACGGCAGGTGGCGGCTACATGGTGCAGGAAGAAAGCATCAAGGGCCGCTCCACCGTGACCAAGGAAGCGCTGGATAAGCAGACCGCCACCGGTAACGCGATCGACAAGCTCAAGTACACCCCGGGCCTGAACATCTCCAGCGAAGACAACACCGGCCTGTCGGGTTTCCGCTTCACCATGCGCGGGCTCAACTCCGACCAGGTGGGGATGTCGGTGGACGGCATGCCGATCAACGACTCCGGCAACTACGCGCTCTACTCCAACCTGCTGGGCGACCCGGAAAACATCGAGCAGATCTTCGTCACCCAAGGCTCGGCGGAAGCTGACGGCCCGCACATCGGTTCCAGCGGCGGCAACATCGGCATCGTGACCATTCGCCCGACCAAGGAAACCGGCGCGTTCGTCAAACAGGTCATGGGCAGCAACGCCACCCGCAAGACCTTTGCCCGGCTCAACAGCGGCGAGATCAACGGCCTGAGCAACTGGCTGTCGGTGTCTCATACCGAAGGTGACATGTGGCGCGGCTCGGGCGCCGTGCGGGCGGACAAGGTGGAGTGGAACAGTTTCTTCGACGCCGGCAACGGCAACACCGCCAACCTGATCCTCAAGTACCACGAGCAGGACAACAACAGCTACAGCCAGCTCACCAAGGGCCAGTTCCAGCAGAACGGCCGCAAGTACGACCCGTACCCTGCCACGCCGACCGTGGGCAGCAACGGCAAGGTCAACAGCTACTACGCCCTGGCGCAGAACCCGTTCCAAACCTTCACGGGGGTGCTCAATACCCAATTCAAACTGGCTGACAACCTGGCGTTGTCGGTGATCCCGTATTACTACTGGGGCAACGGCAGCGGCGTGGGCTCGAACAGCTACGCGCTGAACCGCGGCTCCAACGCGGGCGGCGTGTTCGACTTGAGCAACCTGCCGACCGCGGCGCAGTACAACGCCGACGGTTCCTCAACCACCGGCGTGTACTACCGCCCTTCCCGCACCCAGACCTGGCGCCCGGGCATCACCACCAAGCTGAACTGGGACCTGGAAGAACACAGCCTGCAATTCGGCTACTGGTATGAGCGTGCGCGCCAGAGCCAGACCCAACCGTTCATTGCCCTCAAGAGCAACGGCAAGCCAACCGACACCTGGCCAGACGGCAACGCCGTGGTCGATGCCAACGGCAACACCGTGCAGGGTCGCGACCGCTTCACCGTCACCCCGGCGCAAAAAGTCTGGGCCCAGGACACCTGGTACATCAACCCGGACTGGACCCTGGTGGTGGGCCTGGCCTACATGAACGTCGAGCGTGATGGCACCAACCATGGCAGCCTCACCGAGCAGGCCGAGAAGCGTAACCAGACCTACAACAAGCTGCTGCCCAACGTCGGCCTCAAGTACCAGCTCGACGAACGTGACCAGTTGTTCTACAGCCTGTCGCGCAACATGCGTATCCCGCAGAACTACGTGCTGTACGACAAAGGTGCCGGCTCCATCGACGCCAAGCCGGAAACCAGCTGGAACCACGAGTTGGGCTGGCGCTACACCGATGAAGACATGACCGTGGCCGCGACCTTGTTCTACATGCAGTTCAAGGATCGCCAGGTGTCGTCCAAAGACATCAACGGCGACTTCGCCGACATCAACGCCGGTGCCGTCAACAACAGCGGCCTGGAGCTGGAATGGAGCGGCCTGCTGCCGAACCACTTCAACTACTACACCTCCTACACCTACACCAAGGCCGAGCAACAAGATGACCTGACCGTCTACAACGCCGGCAAGGCCATCCTGTTGCCCACCAGTGGCAAGCAGTTCGCCAACGTGCCGAAAAACATGCTGGCCGCCAACATCGGCTACGACGATGGGCGCTTCTACGGCACCTTCGGCGGCAAGTACACCAGCAAGCTCTACGGCGACCTGACCAACGACGAGGCGATCTCCGGGCGCACCGTCTTCAACGCCGGCGCCGGTATCTACCTGCCGGTGGACAAGAAGGTGGTCAAGGACGCGACTCTGCGCCTGAACGTCGACAACCTGTTCGACAAGAAGTACCTGGACGGCGTGTACACCACCAAGACCAACTCGGCCACCTACGGCGGTTTCCGCGACGGCGACCCGGCGTACATCGTGGGCCTGGAACGCACCGTGACGGTTTCCCTGGAAGCCAATTTCTAACTGCGAGGTAAGTGAACATGGACATGAATGTGCTCCACGACATCACGTTTTATGTGATGTATGCCGCGATGGCCATCGCGATCTTTATCACCATCGAACGCGGGATTTTCTTCGCCTATGTGCGCCGTCAAGCGCGCGCCTTGACCGAGGTGCTGGGCCCCAACGTGCACAGCGAACGCGACCTGCCGGAAAGCTTGACCCGTCGCGACAGCCTGCCGTTGACCATGGTGCGGCCGGTGCTGGCGCAAAAAGCCAGCCACGGCTCGCGCAAGGACCTGGATGACGTGATCGAAACCCAGTACCTGACCACCCGTGCGCCATTGGCCCGCAGCCTGTGGATCATCGAGACCATCACCACCGCCGCCCCGCTGCTGGGCTTGCTCGGGACCATCCTGGGCATCATCGACACCTTCAAGGCACTGGCCAGTGCCGGCGTGTCCGACCCGGGCCAGATCTCCGGTGGTATCGGTACGGCCTTGTTCGCCACCGGCCTGGGGATCGCCATCGCGCTGTTCTGCGTGGTGTTTCACAACTTCTTCCAGGACAGCCTGGAGCGCATCAACGACCAGCTGAAAATCCTGCTGATCCGCGCAGCCACCGGTGCCCGTGTGCAGGGTGAAGTCCCACACCTGGTACCGACCCCGCTGCACAGCCGCACCGCGTAATGGTTCGGGCGGGCGCGCAATGCGCCCGCCATTTTTTACGAAGAGATCCCTATGCCCATTCCCTTGAAATTGCGTATCGCAGGCCTTGCCGGTTTGCTCCTCAGTCCGCTTGCCCAGGCGGACTTTTCAATTGCGGGTTTTGAACTGGTGCACACCGTGCCCGTGGACACCGCGCTGGGTACCGCCGATTTGCGTCAACCGGGACCGGTGTGGATCGAGCTGTTCGACGGCGCAAAAACCTCCATCGACATCGGCCAGTTCTACGCGGCCGATCACCCAGGTTCGGTGATGGACAAGGTGATCGAACACCTGGAAGCCGCAGGCAAACGCGGTGTGAAGATTCGCTTTTTGCTGGAAGAAAAAGGCATCAAGTTGTCGGAAGCCTCCACCCTGGAACGCTTGCGCGCAATCCCCAACCTGACCTTCCGCGTACTGCCTTACGGGCAACTGAGCGGCGGCATCATCCACGCCAAGTACATGGTGGTGGATGGCAAGCAGGCGTTCATCGGCAGCCAGAATTTCGACTGGCGCTCACTGGAGCACATCCACGAAACCGGGCTGCGCATCAGCGACGCCAGCGTGGTCGGCCAGGTGCAGGCCATATTCAACCAAGACTGGAACGCCCAGGCCGCCCTGGCAGCGCACAAGCCCGTACCGCTGCCGGCAAAAGGCGCAGAGCCTGCGCGCACCGGCAACTACCTGGTCGCCAGCCCGCAACGCTACAACCCGCCGGGCGTGGGTGACTCACAGCTGGAACTGCCACGCTTACTGGGCGAGGCGAAAAAAGAAGTGCGTGTGCAATTGCTCGACTATGCACCGCTGTCCTACGGACCTGACCGGACACGTCCGTACTACGCAGTGATCGATAATGCCGTGCGCGCTGCTGCGGCGCGGGGGGTGGCGATCAAGCTGATGGTGTCCAACTGGAACACCGACAAGCTGGAACTGCCCTACCTCAAAAGCCTGGCCGTGCTGCCTAACGTGCAGATCAAAATCGTCACCCTGCCCGAAGCCAAGCAAGGGTTTATCCCCTATGCACGGGTGATCCACAGCAAGACGATGGAGATCGATGGGCAAGTGGCGTGGGTGGGCACCAGTAACTGGCTGGGTGGTTATCTGGATAACTCGCGCAACCTGGAAGTGGTGATGCGCAGCGAGGCGATGGCCAAGCGTGTCGGGGAATTACACGAGCAATTGTGGGATGGCCCCTACGCTAGAGCCTTGAACGTGACCGAGGAGTACCCAGAGCCCCATCCTGGCCAGCATTGACCAAGAACACCTGACTAATGGTAGTGTGTGGAAATGTTTCTGACAGATTAATCAGAAATTTCCCACTCACCATCTGCAAAGGAATGCATCTTTCCATGCACTTTCCACTCAAAAAACTGGTGGCGGCTACCCTGTTCGCGGCCAGCCTGTCGACTCTGTCCAACGCGGCCTTTGCCAACATTACCCCAGAGCAAAGCGCGCAGATTCTGCAGCAGTTCAACGAAACATCGGTCAGCGATTTTCGCGGTTTCCTCGGCGCCCTGACCAAGGGCGACTTAGGAAAAACCAGCGACGTGGGCCCGGCAATCAATGGGTTCCTCGGCAACCAGACGCTGAACGCCGACCAGCAGAACGAAATCAACCGCCTGCTGGGCATCTACACGCGGGTGAAGTACGGCAAGGCCGCGACCGAAACCCTGCGCGAGCTGGTGGAAATCCCCACGTTCAACATTGAAGGCGTGCCGCAGTACAAGAACCCGGAATTCCTCAAGATCGCCGCCAAGATCCAGGACCTGGCAAAGGCCTTCAACCTGAACTTCCGCAACATCGACAACCGCGTGTACGAAATCTCCCTGGAAGGCAGCGGCGATGAAGTGGTGGGCATCCACGCCCATGCCGATGTGGTGCCGGTGACGCCGGAGAACTGGGTGCTCAAAGACGGCACCAAGCTCGACCCGTTCAAGGTCACGCTGATCGGCGACCGCATGTATGGCCGTGGCACCGAGGATGACAAGAACGGCATCGTGGTGGCGATGTACGCCATGAAGGTGATCAAGGAAGAAAAGCTGCCGCTGGCGCGCACCTTCAAACTGCTGGTGGACACCACCGAAGAAACCAACGGCGACGCGATTCCCTACTACTTCGAACACAACCCGACGCCGCAGTACAACCTGGCGCTGGACGGCGGTTACCCGGTGGTCATCGCCGAAAAAGGCTACGGCACGGTCATGGCGACCTTCCCGGTGCGCAAAGGCGAAGGCAAAGGCGCAGAAATCATTTCGATGACCGGCGGCATGGCCACCAACCAGATTCCATCGGCGTCGGTGGCGACCCTGCTCAGCGATAAGCCGGCCGAGCTGGCTGCCAACCTGCAAAAGGCCGGCGCTGAGTATGCAAAGCGCAATGGCGGCAACTTCCAGGTCGACGCCAAAGTGGTCGACAAGGAGGTCAAACTGACGGTCACGGGCGTCTCGGCGCACTCTTCGGAACCGGAAGCCGGCGTCAACCCTGTCGCGCGAATGCTGGGCCTGATCCATAGCCTTGAGGGCAAGGTGGCACTCAAGCACAACCACATCACCGATGCGGCGCACTATGCCGCCGACAACTGGGGCCTGGACTACCTGGGCAATAAACTAGGCGTGGGTTTCTCCGATGCCTTCATGGGGCCGCTGACCGCGTCGCTGACGTTTGTGGGCCAGGATGACAAAGGCTTCAAGCTGGCGGTCAACCTGCGTGTGCCGAAGGGCAAGTCACCGGAAAAACTCAAGGCCGAAATTGCAGACAAACTCAGTGCCTGGGACAAGAAAACCAAAGTGAAGGTGGGCTTCACCTACTCCGTCGCCGAGCCGATGTATCGCAACCCGGAAGGCGAATGGGTGAAGGCCTTGTTGGCAGTGGCCAGCGAGAACCTGGGCATGAAGCACGAATTTGGCACCTCGGCCGGTGCAACCTCCGTGCATGAGCTGCCCAACGGCGTGCAGTTTGGCCTGGCGCGCCCAGAAGTGAAGTACACCGGGCACACCGACAGCGAGTTCAAGACCGTCGACCAGTTCCTGCTGGACCTGCAGATTGTCACCGAGATGATGGGCCGTGTCGGGCAGTTGCCAAAGCTCTGATCACGCGATGAAAACAAAAAGCCCGCCATGATGGCGGGCTTTTTTGTTGGAAGGATCAGTTGGGTGCGAGACCGCCCCGCTCCACCAGCGCCAGCTCGGGGAATTCGAACAACAAGGCTTTATTGCCCCGGCCGATATGTTCCATCACGGCCAAGGTGATGTATTCGCGCACCATCCCGGTGGAAACGAAATACATGGCCCAGGCCTGCTCAGGTGTGCAGTGCCCAATCTGTTCCTCTATTTCCTTGTAGGCTTTGTAGTCGTCCGGCTCCAAGCCGCGTGGGCAATCGCCTCGGCGCATGATTCTTCCCTCCCTGGAATGTCTTGAAGCCGGCACAGCGTGTGAAACGCAGATCAGGTGCCGCTTTTTACCTTGGTCCAGACACGCGTGCGGATGCGCTCCAACTTCGAGGGCAAGGGCTCCAGTGGAACGAGCTCGGCGATGGTCTTTTTGTCTGGGTAGATCCACGGGTTGTCGCGCAGCTTCTGCTCGACGAACTCGGTGGCGTCCTTGTTGGCGTTGGGGTACAGCGTGTGGTTCGAGCTCTTGGCAATCACTTGCGGCTCAAGCATGTAGTTGATGAAAGCCATGCCTTGCTTGGCGTGCGGGGCATCCTTGAGCAGCACGAAGTTCTCCGACCAGACCAGGCCGCCTTCGCGAGGCAGGCTGTAGGCGATGGTGCGGCCGGTGTTGTTCTTCTCGTTGAGGGCTTGCGCCGCCAGCGCGCCGTTGGCCCAGCCGACGACGGCGCAAATGTTGCCGTCCGCCAGGTCGG
Organism: Pseudomonas sp. P7548; assembly: GCF_013386585.1. Lineage (GTDB taxonomy): Bacteria > Pseudomonadota > Gammaproteobacteria > Pseudomonadales > Pseudomonadaceae > Aquipseudomonas. The sequence continues at coordinate 123,683 of NZ_JACARO010000038.1, forward strand.
CATCGATGCGCGATGAGTCGAAGTAGACGATGTAAGGGCGGATTTTCAGCAGCAGTGCCTGGGCCTTCTGATAGTCCTCAGGGTTCTGGCTGTTGCTGGGCAGCCCCAGGTAATGCAGGGCGATCGAAATGATCTCGCTCGGCGAGTCGAGCATGGCCACGCCACACGACTTGAGCTTGCTGATGTTTTCCTCTTTGAAGATCAGGTCCCAGCTGTTCACCGGCGCGTTCTCGCCCAGTGCGGCCTTGACCTTGTCGACGTCATAACCGATGCCGGTGGTGCCCCACAGGTAGGGCACGGCGTAGAGATTGCCGGGGTCGTTCGCCGCCAGCAGGTTGAGCATGTCGGGGTCGATATGGGAATAGTTGCTCAGCTGCTTGCGGTCCAGCGGCTGGAGGACGCCGGCCTTGATCAGGCCTGGCAAGGTATTGGAGGTGGCAACGACGACGTCGTACCCGGTGCGTCCGGCCATGACTTTGCTTTGCATGATCTCGGCGCTGTCGAACGGATCCATGTGCAGCCGTGAACCGGTCTTCTGCTCGAACTGCTTTGGGGTTTCCGGGGCGAGAAGGCCGAACCAGTTATACAGGTACACCCCAGGCGCTGCAGCCTGTGTCGCCGTACTGGTGCCAACAGCAAGGAGCGAGGCCAAAAAAATGGCTCGCAAATGTGATTTACTCATATGACTATCCTTGTCAAAACGATAGGCCCTCATGGCCTTCATTCGCTCGCTGGTGAATATACCGGGCATCGTTGAATAGTAAATACCTACAAATACTTACCTTTGACCTGAAAATCCCTAACCCTAAAGGGGTAGAAAATGTCGCTCGACCTTCATAACCTGGCCTGGCATCGATCAGCGGGGAAGCTGATCATGCAGTTGAATCGCCCAGCCTTCTGGAGCTCGCTGATTCGCGTACTGAATGAATATGTGCAGATCGATAACTGGGTGGTCGTGGTGTTCAGCGACCAGCAAGTGCAAGTCATCAGCCTGCCGGAAGTGGTGGACTCCGAAGAAATCGATGCCTTTATTCATCGCTATATAAAAGGGCTGTACCTGCTGGATCCGTTTTATATCGCCAACCGGGAAAACCCGCAGACCGGCTTTTTTCACCTGCTGGACATCGCGCCGGAACACTTCCTGACCACCGAGTACTACCACCAGTATTTCGCGCAATACATCACCGTCGATGAAGCGCAGTACAACGTGCAGCTCGACGCCGACCGGACGCTGTGCATTTCGCTGGGCAGCAACGTACGCTTCACCCAGGAGCAGATCACGATCCTGGACATCATCAAGCCGTGGGTCACGGCCTTGATGCATCAGCGCATGAGTTTTGAAAGCGAAGTGGAAAAAAACCTCAGCGAGCCACCGGCGTGGTCGGAAACCATTGTGCAGTTGGGCACGCAGATCACCGCCCGCGAAAAGGATGTGCTCAAGTTGCTGTTGAGCGGTTTCTCCAACAAGGAGATTGCTGGCAAGTTGTCGCTGTCGGCGGAAACCATCAAGGTTCATCGGCGCAATATCTACAACAAGCTGAACATCAAGTCGCAGTCCGAGTTGTTTGCCCGGTTCTTCATGCCCAAGCAAGAAACCCATGTGCTGAATTGAGTTCGGCGGCCCTGGGCCGCCGAAGCAATAAAACGCGCAAACAAAAACGCCGATCATCTCTGATCGGCGTTTTTGTTGAATATGGAGCGGGAAACGAGTCATGCACTAGAGCGATAAGTCTCTGTTTCCCAATCACTTTCTCCGCTGTGGTGAGCAGCGAAGGCCTGAATTATAGCCTTGTTTTTCGCCCTCGGCAACAAAGTTCATCCAACGACTTCCATTGAAGTCCAAGGACTGCTCTTTTCGCAGTCGCACCGCCCTACGATGCTGTCGCGATGCAATGGGGCCTCCAGTGGCCAAGGCCGTCGTGCGGCGATAGGCGAATGGAATCAGGGGTTATCAGATTACCGCCTGCTGCATGCGCTTGGTCAACGCCTCGGCGCTTTCCTTGCGCTCGCTATACCTGTCCACCAGATACGGCGACGCATCGCGCGTGAGCAGCGTGAACTTCATCAGTTCCTCCATCACGTCCACAATGCGGTCGTAGTAGGCCGACGGTTTCATGCGTCCCGCTTCATCGAATTCTTGATACGCCTTGGCGACCGAGGACTGGTTGGGGACGGTCAGCATCCGCATCCAGCGGCCCAGCACGCGCATCTGATTGACAGCATTGAAAGATTGCGAGCCGCCCGACACCTGCATCACTGCCAGCGTCTTGCCCTGAGTCGGACGCACCGCGCCGACTGACAGCGGAATCCAGTCGATCTGCGTTTTCATCAGGCCGGACATCGCGCCATGGCGCTCCGGCGAACTCCACACCATACCCTCGGCCCACTGCGCGAGTTCGCGCAGTTCCCTGACCTTGGGATGATCCTCGGTCGCGTCATCCACCAGCGGCAGGCCCGACGGGTTGAACAGCCGCGTCTCGCCGCCCAACGCCCGCAGCACGCGGGCTGCCTCTTCGGCGGCCAGTCGGCTAAACGAGCGTTCGCGCAGCGAGCCGTAGAGCAGCAGGAAGCGTGGCGCATGGGTGGAACGTTCGGGTGCCAGTAGCCGTTCCATGTCCGGCGGCTGGAGCAATGCGGCGTCGATGTTCGGCAGGTCGAGACGGGATTCAGACACGACGGCCCTCCACATCCACTACCGGCTCGCCGTCTTCCTTGTTGAACGCGCCGCGCTGCGGTTGCGGCAGGATGTCGAGCACTGTTTCCGACGGGCGGCACAGGCGCGTGCCCAGCGGCGTGACCACGATAGGTCGGTTGATGAGGATCGGATGTTGGAGCATGAAGTCGATCAATTGCTCGTCGCTCCACTTCTGATCTCCCAGGCCGAGTTCCGCATACGGCGTGCCTTTCTCGCGCAGCACCGCGCGTACCGGGATGCCCATCGCGGCGATCAGCGCCTTCAGCATGTCGCGGTCGGGCGGTGTCTTCAGATATTCGATGACAGCCGGTTCCTCGCCGCTGTTGCGAATCAGGCTGAGGACGTTGCGTGACGTGCCGCAATCGGGATTGTGGTAGATCGTGATGTGGCTCATGTCGAGGTGCCTTCGTTCGAGAGAAGCATGGATTGCTGGCGCAGATGCCTGATCACATAGCCGAACAGGATCGCGCCCGCCGCGCTGATGCCGGTCAGGGCCAGCAGCGTGCCGGGATAGCCGTTGCCGGCGGAATACAGCAGCGAGGCCACGAAGGGGCCGGCGGCCACTGCGATCTGCACGGGTGTCGCCATCGCGCCGCTGATGGCGCCATAAGCGGCCCGACCGTACAGCTCGGCGGGCAAGGCGCCTCGTACGATCGTCATGACGCCATTGCCGATGCCGTAGAGCGCGGCAAACACGACATACACCGGCAGCCACTGCTCGGAAGCAAAGAGCAGGAGCAATGACAGCGGCAGCAGACTGATGGCCGCCATGCCGACCTGGCGCGTGCTGGCCCGCTTGCCGACCGTGGCTTGCACCACACGGCCGAGTACCTGCATTGGCCCGATCAGCGCACCGACCCAGGCCGCATTTGCGGCAGAGATGCCATGTGCCTGCAAGACTGGGATCATGTGCAGCGACATCGCCGCGAACACCAGTGCATTCAGCGTCACAGCCGCCGTGACGAGATAGAACACCGGTTCGCGCATGACCGCGGTGAGATTGCGGGATCGGGTTTCCGTCCGCGCTGGGGGTGTGCCGTGTGCCGGGCCGCGTCCCTTTGGCAGGCTGGCATGGATGGGCAGGCAGATCAGCAGGTTCGCGGCCGCATAGATCAACCAGACCTCGCGCCAGCCGACGTGTTGCAACAGCGTTTGCGTCAGCGGCCAGAATACCGTGCTGGCGAAACCGCCGAACAACGTCAGGTGCGTGATCGCCCGGCGATAGTTGCTGCCATGGACCTGCGTGATGACCGCGAAGGCCGGCTGGTACAAGGTCGCGCTCATGGCCACGCCGATACCGGCCCACACGAGGTAAAGCTCCGTCGCGTTGTGTACCCGCGAGAGGCACGCGAGCATGACGGCGGCCAGCAAGGCGCCGCTTCCCATCAGCAGACGTCCACCGATGCGGTCGATGATGCTGCCGGCCGCGGTCGAAAGCAGTCCCGAGATCAGCAAGGCCACCGAATAAGCCCCGACGATGGCGGGCTTGGACAGGCCGAGTTCGTCCTGCATGGGCTGCATCAGGACGCCGTAGGCGTAGAACATCGACCCCCACGCGACGATCTGCGTCAGTCCGAGCGAGGGAATCAGCCAGCCGCGAGAGCGCGGGATGGTGTTGTCCATGATTACGCTTGGCGCTCGTACCAGCCGCGCGAGCGGTTGACCACGCGCACCACCAGCAGCATCACCGGCACCTCGATCAGCACGCCAACCACGGTGGCCAGCGCCGCGCCCGAGTGGAAGCCGAACAGACTGATGGCGGCGGCCACGGCCAGCTCGAAGAAGTTGCTCGCGCCGATCAGTGCCGAGGGGCCGGCGATGCTGTGCTTCTCGCCTACCTTGCGGTTGAGCCAGTACGCCAGCCCGGAATTGAAGAACACCTGGATCAGGATCGGCACCGCCAGCATGGCGATCACCAGCGGTTGCCGGATAATGGCCTCTCCCTGAAAGGCGAACAGTAGCACCAGCGTCAGTAGCAGCGCGGCGATCGACAGCGGGCCAATACGTTCCAGCGCCCGGTCGAACGCAACCTGACCCCGGCGCAGCAGCGCCCGGCGCCAGAGCTGCGCGAGGATGACAGGAATGACGATGTAGAGCGCGACCGACACCAGTAGCGTGGCCCATGGCACGATGATCGACGACAGGCCCAGCAGGAGGCCGACGACGGGCGCGAAGGCGAACACCATGATGGTGTCGTTCAGCGCCACCTGCGACAGCGTGAACACCGGATCGCCGCCGGTCAGCCGGCTCCACACGAACACCATCGCCGTGCAGGGCGCGGCGGCCAGCAGGATCAGCCCGGCGATGTAGCTGTCCAGCTGCCCGGCCGGCAGCCACTGTGCGAAGACATGGCGGATGAAGATCCACGCCAGCAGCGCCATCGAAAACGGCTTGACCGCCCAGTTCACAAACAGCGTGACGCCGATGCCGCGCCAGTGTCGCCTGACCTGGCCGAGTGCGCCGAAGTCCACCTTCAGCAGCATCGGCACGATCATCACCCAGATCAGCAAGCCCACCGGCAGGTTGACCTGGGCGACTTCCAGCTGGCCAATGGCCTGGAACGCGCCCGGCGCGAACTGGCCCAGCGCGATGCAGGCAACGATGCACAGCAGCACCCACAGGGTCAGATAGCGCTCGAAGCTGCTCATGGCAGATGCGGCCGGCGCGTGACCGGCCGCTTCGGTTTCTGTAGTCATCGCGCCGCCCTTACTGGCGGCCGATGTCGCGCAGCTCGCGCTGCAACGACATGGCGTCCAGGCGCTGGAGCGGCAGCGACAGGAACAGTTCAATGCGTCGGCGCAGCGTGATCGCGGCGTCGAGGAACGCTTTGCGCTGTTGCTCCTCAGTGCCCTCGACGGCTGCCGGATCAGGGACGCCCCAATGCGCCGACACCGGCTTGCCCGGCCACAGCGGGCAAGCCTCCCCAGCAGCGTTGTCGCAAACTGTAAAGATGAAGTCGAACACCGGCGCACCCGGTGCCACGAACTCGTCCCAGCTCTTGCTGCGGTAGCCGGTCGTCGGCAGGTGCAGCCGCTCCAGCGTGGCAAGTGCCAGCGGATGAACCTCGCCCTTGGGGTGACTGCCCGCCGAATAAGCGTGGAAGCGGCCCTTGCCCAGCTCGTTGAGCATGCCTTCGGCAAGGATGGAGCGGGCGGAATTACCCGTGCAAATGAACAATGCGTTGTAGATCGTGTCGGTCATGGCGTCAGCAGTCGCAGCGGGTGGATTCGGAAACCTCGCACACTCCGCCTTGGCAGCAATGCTCGGTCAGGTAGCCGATCAGGCCGTTCATGTGGTCGTATTCGGCGCGATAGATCAGGTTGCGGCCTTGCTGCTCGATGCTGACGAGGCCGGCGTGGGCCAGTTCCTTCAGATGGAAGGACAAGGTGTTGCGGGCCACGTCGAGCTGGTCGGCCAGCACGCTGGGCGTGAGTCCTTCCGGGCCGGCGACGACCAGGGCGCGGAACACACGCAGGCGCTGGGTGTGCGCCAAGGCGCTCAGGGCGGAAACGGCTTGATCTTCGTTCATGATTCGATAGTACAACAATTATTGAATTAATGGATAAGAATCAGCGGGCAAGTCATTCATGGCTTCGCGGCATACCGCCGTCGAGTTCTTGGACTATGTTCCGCGCATCACGCCCATCAAAGTCATCGCGGCAGCAAGATGCTTCTATCAAGAGCGGCGGATGCCTTCTCGCACCACGGACTAGTTCAAGGGAAGGCAGGATGCCTAGCGGGCGATAGAACTGCACTGCATCCTGATGCGATGTGACCATGTTTGGCCCACACCGCAGGCGCGTGAACGCAAAGTGCGTTGGATTGAACCAAGCAAAATGCTTCGCCGCAAGATGCTATGTCGATATATCAGGATGCCGAAACAAGCATGACATGCGCGGATTTCTCCAGGTCCCTCTGGACGTGGAGCAGCGGATGCAATCCCCTGCGCCTTGTGAAACCGTGGGGATATCAGACCATATCGAATCGGTCTTGATGTGCTTGACGCACCCCATGACGCTGGCACCGTGAGCGCAATTGTCGAGCGTGCTTCTTCCTTATTACTCGACGGACCGGCAACTGGTCAATTCTTGCATATCGAGCAAGAGAGAACCACCTGTGACGGGTGCCATGATCTCTTCCGTCCATGTTCCAGGGCATCGCCCCAGGCATCAGCCACAGGCATAACGAAAAAACAGCCCCTTGGTGGGGCAAGAAGGAGCCGGTGATGTAGCGCTTCCGAAAGGAGACGAAAACATGCACAAGGAGCCACCACTATCAAAGGTGTTCTATCGTCCCATCGAAGCTGCCATACGGTGGGCTGGGTTGTTGCGGTACGAAGCGGTGATCGTCGCATCGATCGCATCACCGCGTTGTCTGCCGCAGATGTTGGACTGCCCGCGATGGAACGAGTGTCGGCTGTACTCGGAACGCATCTACGACGGTATCCTCAACGCCGAACTACCCTTCGGCAAGAACGGGATCACACTTAATGACCCAGATCTGGTGAGTTCACTCGATCTGACCGTCCGCCATGTCGATCTGAAGCGGTGGATGCGCACCCACTATCCCGAGCATCGGCCGGGATTTCTGTTCAGTCGCGGCGAGCGCATGGTGCATCCCTTCATCACCATCGAGACAGGACAGGCAATCCTGCTGGAACGGCTGGCTCTGCAGGCCGCGCTGGACCATAGCCGACGCGAGATGCGCGAACTGCAACAGCAACACGAAGTCTTGCTAAAGCAGTCCGCCGTACTGCTGGCTCCCAAGCAGTGCGTGATCAGTGATCGGGCGGAAACTACATACCTGAACATCATCGGCGGCATGCTGACGCTGATGCTGAGCCAATCCCCATCCGGCGTGCCGTACTCCAGCTTCAAGACGCAGGAGGCCATCGTCACCGCATTGCTCGCCCACTATGGCGGCACCATGGGCATCACGGAGCGAACCTTGAACGGCAAGTTCGCCAATGCCAGGAAGAATGTCCGTAGCGCAGCCGCGTGAATTCTTCCATCTTGTATGTGCAGTCGCGGAGATTGCATTTGCAATGTTTTTCCGCAGCCATGTCTATTGAATAGAGGTCACGCCAACAAACGCTACTGAGCGTTCAGGAGTGACCGCCATGTCGCAAATACCTGTACTGCCACCGCACGAGCGCCGCATCCTGCGGCTCGATGAAGTTGAAGCGAAGTCCGGCTTCAAACGCGCCCACATCTACAACCTGATGAAGAAGCGCCAGTTTCCGCAGGCGTTGCGCCTGGGCGTGCGCGCCGTGGGCTGGGATTCGGTCGAGATCGACCAGTGGATCGCCGAACGCCTCAACAACCGGACCTGACCCGCTCCCCCTCGATTTTCCCATCGCCAAACGGAGAGCGCCATGCAGGTCGTATCCATAATTTCAACGAAAGGCGGCGTAGGCAAGACGACTACGGCCGCCAACCTCGGCGGCCTCGCCGCGGACGCGGGGCTGCGTGTGCTGCTGCTCGATCTCGACGTGCAGCCGACCTTGTCGTCCTATTACGAGCTGGCACACCGCGCTGCCGGCGGTATCTATGAGTTGCTGGCGTTCAACGAACGCGCCCTCGATCAGTTGGTGTCCCGCACCATCATCGCGGGCCTGGACCTGGTGCTCTCGAACGATCACCGGGGTGAACTGAACACGTTGCTACTGCACGCGCCAGACGGACGCCTGAGACTGCGGCACCTGCTGCCGGCGCTGGCGCCGCTTTATGACCTGGTGCTGATCGACACCCAGGGTGCACGCTCGGTGCTGTTGGAGATGGCGGTGCTCGCCTCTGACCTGGCGCTGTCGCCCGTGACCCCGGAAATTCTCGCTGCCCGCGAACTGCGACGCGGCACCATGCAGTTGCTGGAGGACATCGCGCCATACCGGCACCTCGGCATCGAACCGCCATCCCTGCACCTGCTCATCAATCGCGTCCACCCCGTGTCCGCGAATGCACGGATGATCCAGCAGGCGCTGCGCGACCTGTTCCAGGACCATGCCGGCATATGCGTGCTGGGCACCGACGTGCCGGCCATCGAGGCCTATCCGCGCGCCGCAACCCGCGGCCTGCCGGTGCATCGCGTCGAGCATCGCCAGCCGCCGGGCAGAGTTGCGCCCGCCGCGCTCGACACCATGCGCGCGCTCGCCGGCGAACTGTTCCCACAGTGGCAAGACAGATTTGCCCTCGTGTCCGGCCGTCCTCCTCGTTCCATTGAAACCGGGAGGTCACATGGCGAACGCACATGAACTGGCCCGCGGCCACAAACGGCTGCGCGCCCTGATTGAGTTTGCGGTGAGCGAAGGCTGGCACGTCAAGCGCACACGGGGCGGACACCTCAAGTTCACCAAGGCCGGCTGCGCCGCCATCTACACCAGCTCAACAGCGAGCGACTACCGGGCGGATCTCAACGCCCGTGCACAGATCCGCCGCGCCGAGCGCGAGGCCCGCATGGCCCGGGCCGTCAACGCCGAGGGATGTGGTCATGGCTGAGATGACCTCCCAGGACATGGCCGGCAAGCTGCTTGCCGCCGGGTTCGAGCGCAGTGGGCCATCGGCCACGGCCTTGAGCGACCCGATCGCCGACACGCCGATGGTCGTGACGCTGGACCAGTTGCGGCCCTACGACCACGACCCCCGCAAAAAGCGCAACTCGGCCTACGATGAAATCAAGGCCTCCATCCGAGAGCGCGGCCTGGACGCGGCGCCAGCGATCACACGCCGTCCTGGCGAGGCGCACTACATCATCCGCAACGGCGGCAACACCAGGCTGGCGATCCTGCGTGAACTCTGGGCGGAGACCAAGGACGAACGCTTCTTCCGCATATCGTGCCTGTTCCGGCCGTGGCCTGCGCGCGGAGAGATCGTCGCCCTGACCGGGCACCTCGCCGAGAACGAACTACGCGGCGGCCTCACGTTCATCGAGCGCGCCCTGGGCGTCGAGAAAGCCCGCGAGTTCTATGAGGCTGAAAGCGGCACCACCCTGAGCCAGTCCGAGCTGGCCCGCCGCCTGGCCGCCGACGGCTTCCCAGTCCAGCAGTCGCACATCAGCCGCATGGCTGACGCGGTGCGCTACCTGCTGCCCGCGATCCCGACCGTCCTATACGGGGGCCTCGGCCGCCACCAGGTCGAGCGGCTGTCGGTCATGCGCAAAGCCAGCGAACGCACGTGGGAGCACTATGCCAAAGGCCGCTCCCTGCCGCTGGACTTCGACAGCTTCTTTCTGGAGGCGCTGTCGCAATTTGATGTCCAGCCCGACGAGTTCTCGCCGCCGCGTGTGCAGGACGAGTTGATCGGTCAGATGTCCGAGCTGCTGGGCATCGACTACGACGTGCTCGCCTTGGACCTGACCGAATCCGAGAGCCGCCACCGCGCCCTGGTCAGCGACCCAACCCCGCCATCGGCGCCGCCGGCATTGCCCGAGCCTGGGGCCATCGCACGGCCGCCGATCGAACCGGCACCGCCCCCCACTACAACTGCACCTTCTGCGGGCCACTCTGCCGACGCGCCGACAAGGCCCCGGGACGATGGGGCCCCGAGCGAGGCATCCGCAGCCAGCCCTGCGGCAGCGAATGGCGGTCTGCTTGACGAGCACATCATCTCTCCGGCACCCACGACGGAGCGGCTCCAGTCCATCCAGCGCATGGTCGCCGACCAGTTGGGCGATGCGCTGCCGCCCGACTTCTCGGCCAACGTCTTGCAGTCGATTCCCGTGCAGGCCGGTGGCCTCTATCCCATCTCGGACATCTGGTATATCGACCCTGGCCTCGACACACCCGACCGCCTGCGCATCCACATCGCGCAGTTCGCGCGCGAGATCGCGGGCGAGGCCGACCTGGACGCGTGTGTCGAGGATCGTTCTGATGGCATCGGGTTCACGTGTCGTGCCCCAGCCCAGGCTTCGTCGCCGCTCGCACGCGCCGTGCTCGCACTACTGGTTTCCCTGGCCGGTCAGCAGCCAGCCGGCGTCGGCTTGGACAGCGGGCAACTCATCACAGACCTGCCAGCGCTGTTGCACGGCCAGGGTCAACGTCGTGACGGCGGGGCCCGGCGATTGAGCGACACCGCGCTGGTCAAGCTGTTTCGTCTGCTGCGGCTGGCCCGGCGCCTGCTGGATCTGGAAGCCGGCGCTGTCGGTTCTGGGATCTGAGCGAGGGAGGCCTGCATGTCCGCACCGAACCCACTCAACCAGGCCGTCATCGCGCAGGCACTCTACGACCTACGCAACGGGCAACTGCGTCGCTGCAAGGCGATGGGGTTCGGCGAGGAAGAGCTGGATGCGCTCAAGCATCCGGCGCTGATCAGCGTGCTGGCCAATGCCAACGTCTCCTGGTGCTCTGTCTCGGTGAACCGGGAAGTGCTCCGGCGATTGCTCAAACAGGCGCAGGACGTGGAGAAGGAGATCGCCACCGTCGATCGCATGCTGCGCCTGGGTGCCAGTACCGAAATGGTGAGCCGCTTCTACGGGCTGACACATCAGGAAGTCGCACTTCGGCGCGAAGTTCTCGGCCTGCCCAAACGCAAGGGGCGCCATCCGGTTCTGGACGAGGAGCAGGACACCGAGCTGTGGCGGCGCTGGAAGGTCGTGACCAGCAGCAGGAACGTCGAGCTGGAGGATGAGACCTCGGTTCTTGATGCGGCAATGGACCTCGCCGAAGGCATGGAGCTGCCGCTGTCGGTGGTCTGGGCTGCGATCAAGAACTGGATCGATCAGGGACTGGGTTGAATCATGGCCGTGGACGACGCTGCACCACGAGCACCACGCCAAGGTCCGGTCGCCCTCGCTGATCTGTTCGACAGCGCGCTGAAAGACCTTGCACCGAAACCTCGCCCACTAGCACCGGCTCCCGCCTTCGCATCCGCGACGTCTCCTGTGTCTGCAACCGGCGACGGTTTCCTGTTCAGTGGAAATCGGCACGAGAGCGTGCCGCGACGGCTGTTCCTCGACCGACGCCTGACGCCGCTGGAACGCAATGCCTGGCAAGTCTTCCGGATGATGCTCAACGAGGATGGCGTCACGGCGTTTCCGACGTATGAGCAACTTCGCCCGTGGCTCGCGTCAATGCCCTGCGCCGGACAGGCCTCCCACGAGACCGTGGCACGGGCGCTGACGCTGTTGCGCCTGACGCGCTGGTTGAGTCTCGTGCGCCGCAGGCGCGACCCCAAGACCGGGCGCATCCTCGGCAACCTCTACGTCCTGCACGATGAGCCCCTGACCCCGTTCGAGGCGATGCAGCTCGACCCGGACTACCTGCAGCTCGTCAGCCAAGCCCTGGGCCATTCGGCCAGGGCCGTTCAGGTCGTGGGCTTGCACACGCTCAATGAGATCGCCGAAGACCCGCTGCTGTCTGGCCGCATGCTGCCCTCGCGGCTGCAGGTCCTTGCCGAACGCCTCGCAAGCCAAGGCATTGGGTCGCAGGAGAGTTATCCACAGGAGGACACGGTTCACGATTCCGAAGAAGGGGCGCCGAGCCTTCTTCGGAATTCTGATCGGCCCTCTTCGGATTCCGAAGCAGGGCCAAAACACGCAGCAGACGGCGCTCTTCGGAATCCGAAACAGGACCGTACTGTACGTAGTAGTCGTATTAATGAAGTACGTACTACCGCGCGTGAGCGTGGGCAGGCGCGCGCGATGCCGGGAGTTCGTCTGCCTGATCGCTTTCTCGGCTTGAAAGATGAACAGCAGGCCGGCGCCATGGTGGCATTGCAGCAGGTCGATGCCCCGCTACGCCAGGCCGTGCTGGACGAATGGGCGGATCGCTGTCGTGGCAGCACCATCCGCAACCCGGCAGGCTACCTGTTCGGCATCATCCAACGTGCCATCCGTGGCGAGTTCAACGCATGGGCCAGGCAAGCTGGGTCAGCACCGCCACCTGCCCCTGCACGAGATGCACCGCCTGAGCCACCGCGCAATGTAGTTCCGCCCGAGGTAGCCCGGCAGCACATCGACCGGCTGCGCGACCTTCTGCGCAGTAGCTGAGCGCGACGAGCGACAAGGGCGTGAAGCAGACGCCCGTGGCCGTCAGTAGAGCTATCCCCTGGGGATAGATGTGATGCAAGGCGTAACACCGAAAGACACAGGCTGGGTGCTTCTGTCCACGGTGCTGCAGTGGCGTCCGGTTCCTGAGCGCACCCACCATCTGCGCGAGCAGCGCTCTGTGGCGTTTGATGGAGCTATCCCCTGGGGATAGCTCGCATTGCGGGCCGCCACCACCACGACAACCGGGGACCAGTTCATTTCGGTTTGTTGACTGACTGCCTTCCGCTGCATGCCGATCCTGACCGCTCCTTTTCCCAAGCGAGCGGACACCATGGCAACCAACGAACCTCTGCAACTCAATCTCGGCTCTTTGCGCAGCGCGATGTCGCTGACGCTTCACACCCACCACGCATCGCGCATCTGGCATGGCCGCGCCGCCGCCGAGGGGCGACCCGGCATCGTCGGCCTGAACGGCTACATCGCCGTGATGAACAAGATGAAGCGCGGCTCGGAACAGGATGACCCGTACAGCGACTGGTGGATGTTGCGCATCGAGGAAAAGCTCGACCAGGCCAAGACCACGTTGCAATCGCTGCGCGAGCAGGTGGACCAGGCATTGGCCGGCGTGCCAGCGGCGTTGAGCCTGGGCGAGAACCTCAACGTGCAACCGGTGAAGCTCCCCTTGTTCGTGAACGCGCAGCTCGGCTTTGCCGCGGTCTATCTCCTGGCCGACTATGACGACATCGCCCGCAAGCTGATCCTCGCCCATCACACCGCGCTGATCGATCGCTCGACATTGGAGCGGTGGCTCAACGAAGGCGCTCACACGCTGCGCAGCCTGTTCAGCCTGGCCCAGCAGTACCGCTACTCGGGATGCACCCGCGACGACTTCGCGGCCAAGAACGCCGCAGCGCGGGCGGCGCTGGAGAAGTTCGGCGACTTGCCGCAGGACGTGCTCGAAGGCGCTCGCCGCTCGAAGTTTGCGCCGCCCGTCGTGCGCCGCGGCCTGCAACAGCGCAGTGATAGCGCTGCCGCAGCCGCACCTCCCAGCGACGAAGGCACTGCCGCCGATCCGGCCGAGGCCAGCACCGGCGAGGACGAACAGGCATGAGCGACCCGAACCGCGAACCTCGCTACTTCCGTGGTCTGGAACAGCCAGCCTTCATGCGGCTGGAACACGCGGCCTCTCTAAAAGGCCTTTTAAAGCCTTTTAAAGGTAAAGGGGACTTCGAGGCCTGGGCCAGCCAGTGCTTCGCCATGCGCGACGAGTTGATTGCCCTGGCGCAGCGACAGGTGCTGCCACAGGCGTGCGGGCATCCCTTCCACCTGCTTCCCGTCGAGCTGGCCCAGCAGATAACTGGCGCGGGAACGACGTTCCTTCGCTGGCGCAAGCACGACCGCTCGGCCATGGGCGTGGCGCTGTGGCAGGAACTGGTGGCGAGCACCAGCACGCCGGTCAACCTGCTGGCCGACCTGCACGCGATCGAGTTACAGCGCATCACGTTGAACATGCAGATCAGCCTGCTGCACACCTTGGGCAGGCAGGCGCAGGAATGCGCCAGCAAAGCGGCCGAAGCGGACAACGCATACCTGCGCCGGCTCAAGTCCACCCCAACCGCAATGCGCGATCGGTGATTGCGCCAGACATCCCAGCACGCACCCGGCGCCGATGAGGCACGGGTATTTCAACCACCACGGAGATCACATCATGAGCACGCATTTTTCTGGCGAAGGCAATATCGGCTCGCCACCGGAGTACCGCGAATTCCCCAATGGCAACGACGAGCCCAACCGCCTGCTGCGCCTGAACGTCTATTTCGACAACCCCGTTCCCAAGAAGGATGGCACCTTTGAGGACCGTGGCGGCTTCTGGGCGCCGGTGGAAATCTGGCACCGCGACGCCGAGCACTGGCAGCGCCTCTACCAGAAGGGTATGCGGGTGCTGGTCATCGGCCGCATGGAGCGCGAGCCCTGGACGGACAACGAAGATCAGCCACGCGAGACCTGGCAAGTCAATGCGCGCAGCGTAGGCATCTTGCCGTACCGCATCGAGTCTGTGGTCCTCAGCCCGAAGCCACAGGAGGCAGAACCGAAGCCGCAGGCCGACCAGGAATCGACCGCGCCGAAAGAGACGAAGCGCCGGAAGTGACCCGGCATGGAGGGCGGCTGCCGCAGCGCTTCGCCGCCCTCCATGCGCCGCGAGCTATCCCCAGGGGATAGCTCCATCAACGTCCACCGACTTCCACGCGTTCCCGCGAATCGCCGCTCCCGAACCGCATACCTCCGGCCACTCGCCATTACCGCACAAGCCCTTCCATCCCGTGAAAGCGGTCGCCGCCGCGTGCCGCTTGTTTGCTGCTGCCCCCGGTGGTGCTCGGCATCCTCGATCCCAGCAACTCCATGAACCATGGGAATCGGATGAACGGATATGCGGCTGTTCTTGTGCGAGAAGCCCTCCCAGGGCAAAGACATTGGCCGGATTCTCGGCGCCACACAGCGCGGTGAAGGCTGTCTCAACGGTTCCGGCGTCACCGTCACCTGGTGCATCGGCCATCTCGTAGAAGCCGCTACGCCCGAAGCCTACGACGAGCAGTTGAAGCGCTGGTCCATCGAGCAGTTGCCCATCATTCCCCAGCATTGGCGGGTCGAGGTCAAACCGAAGACCGCCACGCAATTCAAGGTCGTCAAGGCGCTTCTGGCGAAGGCGACCCAGCTTGTCATCGCCACCGATGCCGACCGCGAAGGCGAGTTGATCGCCCGCGAGATCATCGAACTGTGCGGCTACCGCGGCCCCATCGAGCGGCTGTGGTTGTCGGCACTCAACGATGCGTCCATCCGCGCCGCCCTCGGCAAGCTACGGCCCTCAGCCGAGACGCTGCCGATGTACCACTCGGCGCTGGCGCGATCCCGTGCGGATTGGCTGGTGGGCATGAACCTCAGTAGGTTGTTCACGGTGCTGGGGCGGCAGGCCGGCTACGACGGCGTGCTGTCGGTCGGCCGCGTCCAGACCCCGACGCTCAAGCTCGTCGTGGACCGCGACCGCGAGATCGCAGCCTTCGTGTCCGTGCCGTACTGGGCCATCGTCGTGTCCCTGTCCGCAGGTGTCCAGGCTTTCACCGCGCACTGGGTTCCACCCAATGCCTGCACCGACGACGCAGGCCGCTGCCTGCAGCAGCCGGTCGCACAGCAGGCCATGCAGCAGATCCGCGCTGCGGGCAGCGCCCACGTAGTGTCGGTTGAGACCGAGCGCGTGCGCGAAGGCCCGCCGCTGCCGTTCGACCTGGGCACCTTGCAGGAGGTGTGTTCAAAGCAGCTCGGGCTGGACGTGCAGGAAACCTTGGAGATCGCCCAGGCCCTGTACGAGACGCACAAGGCCACGACATACCCCCGCTCGGATTCCGGCTACCTGCCCGAGAGCATGTTTGCCGAAGTGACCACCGTTCTCGACAGCCTGCTTAAGACCGATCCCTCGCTGCGCTCGATCATAGGCCAGCTCGACCGTTTGCAGCGCTCGCGCGCCTGGAACGATGGCAAGGTCACGGCCCACCACGGCATCATCCCGACGCTCGAACCGGCGAACCTCTCCGCCATGAGCGAGAAGGAACTGGCCGTGTACAGGCTCATCCGGGCGCATTACCTAGCGCAGTTCCTCCCTCACCACGAGTTCGACCATACTGTGGCCAAGCTTTCGTGCGGTGGGCAGAACCTTGCGGCCACGGGCAAGCAGGTTGTCACGCCGGGCTGGCGCCAGGTGCTGGCCGAGCCGCAGTCCGAGGACGGCGATGGCGACGGCGACACCGCGGCCCGCGCCCAGGTGCTACCGGCGCTGCACGAAGGTCTGGCATGTCAGGTGGCCGATATCGATCTGAAGGCACTCAAGACGCTGCCGCCCAAACCGTACACGCAAGGCGAGTTGGTCAAGTCTATGAAAGGCGTCGCCAAGCTGGTGTCCGATCCCCGCCTGAAGCAGAAGCTCAAGGATACGGTCGGCATCGGCACCGAAGCGACCCGGGCCAACATCATCGGCGGCCTGATCGCCCGCGGCTACCTCGTAAAGAAAGGGCGCGCCATCCGCGCCTCGGATGCGGCTTTCACCTTGATCGATGCCGTGCCTGCGGCGATTGCCGACCCCGGCACCACCGCCGTCTGGGAACAAGCGCTCGACATGATCGAAGCCGGCCAGCTCACGCTGGATGTGTTCATCGGCAAGCAGGCCGCATGGATTTCGCAGTTGATCGCGCAGTACGGCAACGCGTCCCTGTCTATCAAGGCTCCCCAAGGGCCGACATGCCCGCAGTGCGGCGCACCCACGCGCCAGCGCAGCAGCAAGAGCGGCCCGTTTTGGTCGTGCAGTCGCTACCCGGACTGCAAAGGCACGCTGCCGGTCGAATCCGGCAGCTCCAAGCGCGCCGCCTCGCGCCCGCGCCGTAGCGGCCGCAAAGGCTCCTGACCGATCCCGTTCCCCGTGAGCCGTGCCCGCCTTCGGCGGCGTGGCCCGTGTCCCGCATGCCCTGCGGGACGCCCAGCGCGCAACGCCTTCTTGATTTGTGTGCGCGTCCCGCCCAGCCGTCCCCGGCCGCGGGACCTGAAGGTAGCTTCTCTGCGAGCCGCACCACGCGCGTTCTGTTGATCTGCGTTTCTTCCGCCCTCTGCGAAGGGTCTCCCGGTGGCTTGCCAGCGTGCACGAGCCACCGGGAGACCCTTCGTGGTCAGCGGTAATCGGTGCCGGTGCCCGCCGGTGCAAAAACGGGCTCCCTTTGTGCGCGGATGTGCGCCAGACGATGCCGGCCCCAGCCACGACATGGGCCGGGTGTGATTGCTGAGAGCAGACGGTTCTAGCGACGACCGGGCCTGCCAATCAGCCCACGGGTGGCTCCTCTTTCCTCCCGAGCCGAAGGCCGCAGGGCCTTCGGCGCCTTTTTCCTGCCCATCAACGTCCCGGTCCGGCCATTGGCCTGGGCCACACGAACAGGAGAGATGACATGCACCCTCAATATTGCGCGCAACTGCTGTACGGCAGTGTGTGCAGCGGCATCGATCCAGCTTCTCCTACCCGTCCTGACAGCCCCGCACTTGCTGCGGGGCTTTCTTTTTCCACGTTCGCCAATCGGGGCTGTAGCAGGTGCCGATTTCCGGCTGACGTGGCTCGACTCGCGCACGAAGCTGCCTGCATGTGTCGCTGATCCGTCAGCACCATGCCAGCAGCCAGGGTTTCCAGGCTGCCGCGGATTCTCTCCGCGCCACCCGCCAGTCCGCCATCGCATCGAGTCTGCGGACGCGCGTCCTCGTGACGCCGATGCTTTTTCTCAACCGCATGCGGGAGCTGCCATCCCGTGAGGGACAAGGCCCTCGCTTCTCCAAGGAGCCCATCCATGTCCCAGCAAGCCTCTTTCGGCCAGTTGGCCTTGATCCATTGCGGCAAGTTCCTGCCGCTCGAAGTCCTGCATAGCGCCGCCGGCCACTACATCGGCACGCGCGATACCGAAGGTCCCGTTTCGCGGGAATCCAGCGAGTACTTCCGCAGCTATGTCGCGGCTCAACGTGCCCTAGAAAGAGGCGGCTGGTCCCAGCTCGCCACGCCCTGATCCAACTGGAGGAATCACGTCATGAACCAGCTTTTGCCACAGGAAGTCGTCGATCAGATCATGCGGGAAGAGCAGCATTTCGCCGCCGCGCCCCAAGCCTTCTTCGAGGCCTGGAAGCGCGGTGTCGAGATCGCTGGCCCGCAATGGTTTGGCGACGGCACACGCGAAGGCCTGAACCAGGCCAAGAGCAAGTGGGATCTGCGTCCCGACATGCTGCGTGCCAACGACGCTCTCGGCGTCCTGAGCAGCGGAGAACGCATGTTCCTGTCCGCCATGTTCAGCTTCTACAACGCGCGCGAGGGCGGTGCCATGCTCAAACGCTGCCACTTCCAAGGACTGTCGGACTTCGACGGTCTCGATCTGCAACGCCGCAAGGTCATCGCCGACCTGCTGGTGAACTACAGCGGTTGGTGAGCCGGCTTCCGGAATATCACCACCTTGTCGTTCGCCACCCCATGAGGGACATGCGCCCACCAGGCCATGTCCCTCAATTTTCCCTCCGTCAGCCAGCGCGGATTGGCCCAAAGCCATCGATCAGTGCCGCCTGACGCTTTTTCGACTTTCAACCCACCGGGGTCCAGTTCCCGGTGGCGGGGATTGGCTCCATTATTCAATCTGGAGAAATCCTATGACCCAGAATCCCAACCCCTTTGTACGCGGCTACTGGAATCTGAAAATCGTCCGAACGCTGTGCATCAGCTACGAAGACGGAAGCCCGCATGTGTGGCGAAACATCCACGCGAGCCAACAGCACCTCTCCGACGAGGAGCTGGTTTCTTCCCCCTGCATCGTCACCAGCGACTTCGCGGTGGTCAGGAATGGCACTGTGCCTGTCAGTGCCGAACTGATGGCCGAATGCGATGCCATTGAAGGCGTCAGCGGCGAAGGCGTGGTGGGTGCGGTGGTTTATGCCATCCATGGCGACGACCTGGACGGTCGCCCGGTCCACGTCGGTGATACCTATTCGGCCGAGGCCGCGCGAGACGTGGTGCAGCGGTTGGGTTTCGAGACCGGCTATTACAGCCGATGCTGGGAAATCAGCAGCGCGCACATCAGCCAGGAAACCGGCCAGTACCTGGCCAGCCTAGCGGACCTTGCGACACCGGAGGCCTTTCTGTTCATCGCCTTCCGGGTTCCATACAGCCCAGCGATCGGCGTCAAGCTGATTTCCACGCCCTGGACAGACAAGAACCTGGAGTATGCCGAGGGCATCAGTGCGGAGCAGCTTCGGCAGGAACACCGGGACAAGGGCATGCCTGACGACCTGGCGAACATTCTTGAATTGGCCGGCCAGGCCGATGTGCGCATCCTCATCCTAGACGCTGACGCACCCGCGCTACTGGGCCTGCCACTGGCCGAGATCTAGCAGACGCGCGACGCGCAAGCCTTCCCCTTTATCCCCCACATGCCAGCCCGCCTCCCACCAGGAGCTGGGCCGGTTCAATTCCATAGGAGCAATCTCATGTTCCCCGATCTCATCTCGCCTACGCCTGACTTCGAGAATCAGCTTGGAGCCTGCGTTAACGCCATGAGCCAGAACGACGCCATCGGCCAGATTCTGGTGTTCGAGCGCATGAGCGGCACGCTGCACATGCGCCATATCGACAGCGCCGATCTGATGGACACCGACATTGACGACTACGAAATGGTCGTGTTTGACGGTGGCAATACAACCGGCGACACGTGGAAACACGTGTTCTTCCCACGTCAGCGCGAACACTATTTCGTGTACGAAGCCTGACATCTCCAGCCCCTTTCGAGGGGCTTTTTCTTGCGCTGAACCGGGCTGCGTGGACAAAGGGAAACACCCGGATGCCAATTGATTGCTGCCGCGCGCGCAAGGGCCGCCCATGCTGACCCCATGCCTGCTGACGTTGTCAGCGACATGCCAGGCAATCATCGGTCTTCGAGGTTGCGGCGCAGTTTCCACTGCGTGACCGAGCCAGCTCGCACCGCATCCATACGCGAGCGGCCACCAGTCTCTGGTGGTGGATGCTTTCGCCTTATCAACCCACCGCGGGGTTACGCACCTTTCCCCGCATGCGTGGGCTCGGTGTGTCTCCGCTTTTCCCAATGGAGATTCACCATGAACACCACGTCCAACGAGAAATCGTATTTCGACCTCCACACATCGGGCATCGGCTACATCCAGCGTGTCCGTGAAGTGCCCGTCAGGGGCGGCCGCCGTGCGCAGCCCTTCCTGGCATGCACCATCGCCGCATTGGTCGGCCCCGCCAGGGACCCCAGCTACCGCTACTTCGATGTCAAGGTCTCGGGTGCCGAGGCCAAGAAGCTCGTTCAGCGCTACATCGGCGTTGACGATTCCAAGCAGCGCCCGCTGGTGCGCTTCCGCCTCGGCGACCTTTGGGGCGATGCGTACATCCGCGACAAGGGCGAAAACCAGGGCAAGGCCGCCGCGTCCCTCAAGGCGCGACTGCTCAAGGCCGAGCCGATCGAGCGGGCCGAACTGGCTTCAATCGAGCAGCACGAGCTGATTACCCGTGGCATCGGCTACCTCAACCGTCCGAAGGACGTCACCCCCAAGGATGGCGATCCGTTCCTGTCATGCTCCATCGCCGCATTGGCCGGACCTGTCGATGAACCGGAATATCGGTACTTCGACACGATCGTCGCCACCCTCGGGGCCGAGCATCTGGTTCGCCGATGCGTGCAGGCCATCGAAGGGGATCGCAAGGTGCTGATCGCCTTCCGTCTCAACGACATGAAGATCGATCCGTACATCCGTACCAAGGGCGAGCACGCTGGGGCACCGGCCGCAAGCCTGGAGTCGACGCTGATCCACATCGGTCTGATCAAGATCGATGGCACCCAGGTCTATCCGATGAGCCAGGCGCAAGCCGAGGCGCCAACGGTGGAGGACGCACCCGCGCCCGAAGCCGACAACGCCATCGACACTGCCGCCGACGCCGTTTCCGACCTACCCGTCGAGTCCGCCGAGCGCGAGCCCGAGGGTGAAGTCGAGGAGCAGGAGCCGGCCTTGGTCGCTTCGTTTTGATCCGGCATGGCCCCTCATGGGGCCTTGTCGCTTCTCCTCCCTAGCATCCGCCGCGTCCCCAAGACGCCAAAGGTGCTTGCGTCTTTTCATCCCCCGAGTCCCGCGTGGTCACACGACCGCGCGGTTACCGCATTTCTCAAAGGAGATCAGCCATGTCTCTGGCATCCCGTTTTGCTCCGCAATCCCCGATCCTGCGCTCCGATCGCCCACTCTCGGACGACCGTATTCGTGCCGTTGTTCCCTCGATCTTTGCCGACGCTCCGCATGGGAGCCGGTCCGATCGGTATGCCTACATACCGACCTCGGTCGTGCTGACCAGGTTGCGCCAGGAGGGTTTCGAGCCCTTCATGGTGTGCCAGACGCGCGTGCGCAACGAGGATCGGCGCGAGTACACCAAGCATCTCATCCGACTTCGCCATGCAAGCCAGATCAACGGCGACGAGGCGAACGAGATCATCCTGCTCAACAGCCACGACGGCACGAGCAGCTACCAGATGCTTGCCGGCATGTTCCGGTTCGTCTGCCACAACGGCCTGGTCTGCGGTGACACCACCGCCGACATCCGCGTTCCTCACAAGGGCGACGTGGCAAGCCAGGTGATCGAAGGTGCCTACGAGGTTCTCGAAGGCTTCGAGCGCGTGCAGGACGCGCGCGATGCGATGCGCACCATCACCCTCGATGAGGGCGAAGCGGAAATCTTTGCGAATTCCGCGCTCGCACTCAAGTACGACGACCCGGCCAAGTCCACCCCTGTCACGGAGAGCCAACTTCTGGCGCCCAGGCGCTGGGACGACCGCAAGAACGACCTGTGGGCCGTCTTCAACCGCGTCCAGGAGAACCTCGTCAAAGGGGGACTGAATGGACGCTCGGCCAATGGCCGCAATCAACGCACCCGTCCGGTGCAAGGAATCGACCAGAACCTGCGCCTGAACCGGGCGTTGTGGCTGCTGGCCGAAGGCATGCGCCAGCTCAAGGCGTGATGCCAAGCGGACCTCGCCCAGCTCGGGTGAGGTCCATTTCCTCTCATCCACCGGGCGCCGTCGGCGGCCCGCTATTCGTCATCAGGAGAACCAACATGGCAACCACATCGGCGCCCGAGCAATCGGTATCGCCCATCATTGTTCCGGGCCAGCTCACGCTGCGCACCATACGCGGCAAGAACGGCCCGTTCACCGTCGGCCGCCTTGTCACCCCCATCGGCAAGTTCGCGGTCAAGGATGCGGAGCTGGAGCAGTACCCCGAAGGAAAATACGACGGGGAATTCATCATCCGCTACATCTTCCCGAAGTCCTATCCGGTCGGCGACGGCATGCGGTTCGAGATCCGCGCCAACCTGGACGGAATGACGCTCAACGGAATCGACAAACTGAGCCGCGACGAAGCCCGAAGCTTCGCCACCCAGGACGTCGATCCACTCGATGAAGAGCTGGGGACGCAGCCTGCAGCAACGCCGGCCAAGTCTGCCAAGGCCTCCACGCCCGCCAAGCACGCACCCGTGCAGGCGTCGGCGGATCCTCTGGTCGATACCACGCCCTTCGGTGTGGATGCGCCGACGCCCGCTGCGGCGGCTGCCCCCGGCAGCACCGAAGATGGCGACGCCGCTCTGTTCGGTCTGCTGTGGCCGCTGGGCGAGTCCGTGAAATTGGATTCGACCATCGACCGCCGCGCCCTGCGCGCGCAGATCGCCCGCCTGGGCGAACTGGGTTTTGCGTTGGACTTCAAGACGCAGGAGTGGAGCCGTCAGGCCGAACTGCAACCTGCGTGATCGCAGACGCCGCATCCGCGGTGTTCTTCATCCACCCGCCGGGGTTCCTTCCCCCTGCGGGGGAGGCCTCGGCCATTTTCTGGAGGTCTCCATCATGTCCACCATCGCTTTCGATGTACCCCGTTCCGCGCTGGATGAATCCGCATGGCGAGCTGTTTGCAAGACAGCCGCCGAGCACGCCCAGCGTGGTTGCGGCCTGTCCTGGGATCATTGGGTCACGCTTTTCAGTTCGGAGATCGACGCGCAAGCTAGTCGGTTGCCGGAAAGCCAGCGAGCTCAGGCCCTGGAAATCGCAGCCCACGAATGGGACTACGCAACACCCGCCGAGCGGCAGGAAGCCCAGGACTGGAATGCGGAGCATGGCTATTGCTCGCATGGGATCGAGTTCGGCTACTGCCCGGCCGGTTGTGATCGCGACGATGACGACTGGGACTAAGGGCAAAGCATAGGTTCCTTCGCCGCACCTGCGGCTTTTCATCACCCGCCGGGAGGCCCTCCCCGTGGGGAGGCCTCCGGCTCTACTTTTCCAGGAGGCCTCTCATGGGCTGGTATTTCTCACCCCAATCGCGGTCTGAACTGATCGCGGAACTGATCGCACCGCAAGAGACCGAGCGCGCCAGCGTCAAGGTCATCGCCCACGCGCTGCGCGGCAACGTCCTCTGGTCTGTCGCGGAAGTGACGGCCAAGGTCGAAGGCGTACATCGTGATCTCGCGCCGGGCCAATCCCTGCGCTACATCCGCTGCGATCTGCTTGAACGCAGCGGCGGCCAGTGGGGTTACAAGCCGCTGGACGAGTCCATGCACCCGTACTACTACTCGTGCCCGCTGTCCTATCTGGACCTTGCACCGGAGCAGTCTGCCGAATGGCGTGCAGGCGTTCGCGCCTACCACGCTCGGCGACGCACACCCACGGCTGTCACGGCACCCGCCGCAACGCTGATGGTCTGAGCCAGGAGGAACCGACATGGACCTGATCCTCGCTGCGCTCTCCCCCTCGCTGCTGGCGCTCGTTGAAGGGAGTTTGTCCAACGACGAAGTGTCCTCCGACGAGGAGATGCTGGAGTACTTCATCAGCAACGGCCTCACCGAGAAACAGGCGCGGCAGGCACTGACCTACCGCGACCAGTACCTCAACAACATCTACCTGGACGGCTTCACGCCGATCACCGCGGTGGACGAGGTGCTTCACTTCAACCCGCACACCCGGCAGTTCGAGCCGGACTGAGCGGTTTTCTTCCACCCCCAGGGGCAGCACTTGCCCCAGCGGGCGGTGCTGTTCCCGTTCATCCGAGGACACCACCATGCCCGCACACACTTCTTCCACCACGCTGTACCGCATCGACGAATGCCCGGATGTGATGGCCGACGCCTGCGTCGGCGACGACCAGGGCAACCTGATCTTCCTGTCGATCTGGGCGCGGGACACCGCCGTCCAGCAGTTCCTCGCTCGCCTGACCCTTGGGCGCGACGAGCAGGGACTGGACCAGTTTCACGTCATCACCGACCAAGGCGGCAGCGTCCCGGTGTTCATCGGCAACGTCGATCGCCTGGAAAAGCGCATCACGCGCGCCTACCGGCGAACGCTGTTCGGTTCGCTGTCCAACGTGTGGCTGTTCGACCGGCGCTGCGTCAAGCCCGACAAGGCCAACGCCAGCGCGCTGGCATTGCTGCCACGCGACAGCGCCCACCGGCTCGACCGCCTGTGGACGCTGGTGCGGGACACGTGCCCGTTGCCGCTGCTCGACCACTGGCGCGAGACCGTGCTGGAACTGCTGCAAAGCCGCGAGATGCTGGGCCGCCTTCCGTTCGCCCTCGGGCCGCTGGAAGGCCATCGGCTCGCCATCGACGTGCCGACGCTGACCCTGGCGCTGGGCTCCCTGATCCGCAGTGACGTGCTCACCGCCTATCCATACCCGGCCAAGATCTGGACGCCGGAAGTGGTAGCGGCCTGACCCACCCTCGGAGGCACGCCTTGGTGTGCTTCCGTCTTTCATCCCCGCCAACCAGGAGACTTCCATGGCCCTCATGTTCCCGCGGCTTGCCCGCAATTTCGTGAAGAACGGGTATTTCCCGACTGATGAACCCACGCTCGAAAGAGCCCTCAACGCACTGATGCCCAGCGACGGGCCGATGTGCATCCTCGATCCCTGCGCCGGCGAAGGCGTAGCGATCGCCGAAGCCGCCCACGCCCTCGGGCGCGAGCAGGCCAAGGCGTTCGCCGTTGAGTTCGACGCGGAGCGGGCACGCCATGCCCGCGGCCTGGTCGATCACTGCCTGCACGCGGACCTGATGGACACGATGGTCTCCAAGCAGTCGTTCGGACTGCTCTGGCTCAACCCGCCGTATGGCGACCTGTCCAAGGACGTCAACGGCAACATCGGCTATCAGGGCCAGGGTCGTGCCCGCCTCGAAAAACTGTTCTACCAGCGCAGTTTGTCGTTGCTGCAATACGGCGGCGTGCTGGTCTTCATCGTCCCCGGCTACGTGCTCGACGCGGAGCTGGTCGGCTGGCTGACGCGCCACTACACCGACCTGCGCATCTACCGAGCGGTGGAGACGCAGTTCAAGCAAGTTGTGATCTTCGGCCGGCGGGTGCGCCAGCGCGAGCAGGCCTCGGATGGCGTCAAGGCCGTGCGCAATCTGCTGCTGCAGGTTGGGCAAGGCGAGATCGAAGCTGACGAACTGCCGAGCGAATGGCCGTTCCTGCCGTACATCGTCCCCGCCAGTCCGGCCGAGCCGGAGCATTTCTTCCGCGTGACGATGGAGCCCGAGCAGTTCGCCGACGAGGTTGGCAGGCTGCAAGGCCTCTGGCCGTCGCAGGACACGCACCTGGGGGCCGCGCAGCAGTCGCTGCGTCCACCGGCGCGGGCCTTGTCCCACTGGCATCTCGCCCTGGCTCTGGCCGCAGGCGCGATCTCGGGGGTTGTGCGCTCCAAGACGGGGCGCGTGCTCGTCGTCAAAGGTGACACCCACAAGGACAAGACGCTCCAGCGGGAATTCACCGAACGCGAAGACGGCTCCATCGCCGAGACCCGCATCCTCACCGACAAGTTCGTACCTGTCATCCGCGCGTGGGACATGACGCCTGGCTCCCCGACACGGGGCGACGTCTTGACCATTCGTTAATCCACCGGACGCGCTGCTGTCCTGCTGTACCACATCGAAGGAGAAACACCATGTTCCCAAATCTGTTCAAGCGGCCCGCGCCGCAGAAGCAACCGTTGTTCGCACCGGGCTCGCTGAAGTTGAGCGAGAAGGTGCATTGGTTGGCCCGCAAAGGCCTGATCGACCCCTTGACCTATGTCCAGCGCCATGTGCGCGGTGACTGGGGCGAGATCGACAAGGCCACCCGCAAGGCCAACGACGTCGCACTCCAACAGGACAACCTGATGATCTCCTACTACCGGATCACGCCGGAGCTGGTTCTGATCGTCAAGACCAGCGAAGACCACCAGACCACGGTTGTCCAGCTTCCCGAAGAGCGCGACATGATCTGAAGTCACCCATCGTCATCCCAGTCACCTGACGGAGCCACTTCACTCCGCCAGGGGTGTCGTGGCTCAATGAATCCATCAAGGAGGAATCCATGGCATCCCGACACATCGAAACCTACTGCCAGGACCTGCTGTTTCCGGTAGGTGCACTCATCCTCAGCGAAGGTATCGACCGCCTGGTCCGCGCCGGTCGTCTTGACCCGATTCCGTACTTCCGTCGCCATGTCCGTGGCGACTGGGGGGACGTCAGCGACGGGCAATGGCAAGCCAACGGCATCGCACTTCAATCGGGTGCTTTGCTGGAATCGCACTACGTGATTCATCGTGCGCTGCGCATTCGCATCGTCACCGATGCGAAACGCCATCTCACATCCATCGTGCTGCCGTCCGAAGACTAAGCACATTTCACCAGCAGGCCGCCAGCGCCTGCGTTTTCCATCCACCGTCGGCCGTGTGCCGATTGATCTTCCCACCCTGGGGCAGGCCATTGCCCCTTTGGGGGTGGTGCATGCCCCATTTTCTTTGGAGCATCACCATGTCCCTCGATCTCGAAAACACTACCGCCGAAGCCACGCCCGTACAGGGCGAACTGCTCGACGCGGAATCCAACCCTCTGACCCTGAGCCTTCAGGATTTTGTCGGCGAGTTCGGCGACGAACTGCTCGACGCCCTCAACAGCGCCAATCCGCCGGTCTATACCGGCCAGCCGCAGGCGCATCGTCAACTCGTCGTCGCCAGCCTCAAACGCAAGCTATTCCAAGCCCAAGCCGAAGTCGTCCATGCCGCCGCCGAGCTGCTGATCGACCGTGGCGAACACGCCGCGATCGTCAACGGCGAGATGGGTTGCGGCAAAACGACCGTTGGTATCGCCACAGCCGCCGTGCTCAACGCCGAAGGCTATCGCCGTACCCTGGTTCTTTCTCCACCGCACCTGGTCTACAAGTGGCGGCGCGAGATCCAGGAGACGGTGGCAGGCGCCAAGGTCTGGGTGCTCAACGGCCCGGACACGCTGGTCAAGCTCATCAAGCTGCGCGAGCAGTTGGGTGTGCAGCCCACGGGCCAGGAGTTCTTTGTCCTGGGGCGCGTCAGGATGCGGATGGGATTCCACTGGAAGCCTGTCTTCACCACGCGGCGCACCCGCCATGGCGACGTGGCAGCGTGCCCTGACTGCGGCACGGTCATCACCGACCTCGACGGCGAGCCGGTCAACCCGGTCGCGCTCGAAGCCGAGGAGTACCGCAGGAAGTGCAGCCATTGCGCCGCGCCCCTGTGGACATTGATCCGCCCGCGCAGCCTGTCCGGCAGCGACCAGTCCTCGGCCGTGCTGAAAGCGTTGAAGCGCATCCCGACGATCGGGGAAGTCACCGCGCAGAAGCTGATGCAGAAGTTCGGCGACGGGTTCCTGGCGTCGATGCTGGGCGACAACATCCATGAGTTCATCAACCTCATGGACGGCAACGGCGAGCTGGTGTTTTCCGACCGTCAAGCCACGCGCATGGAACGTGCGATGGCCAACATGGAGTTCGGTTTTGGCGAGGGCGGCTATCAACCGTCCGAGTTCATCAAGCGCTACCTGCCGCAAGGCACGTTCGACCTGCTCATCGCCGACGAGGCCCACGAGTACAAGAACGGCGGCAGCGCCCAGGGCCAGGCCATGGGCGTGCTGGCGGCGAAGGCTCGCAAGACCTTACTGCTGACCGGCACGTTGATGGGCGGCTACGGCGACGATCTGTTCTACCTGCTGTTCCGAGCCCTTCCCGGGCGGATGATCGAAGACGGCTATCGCCCGACCACGAGCGGCAGCATGACCTCGGCCGCGATGGCGTTCATGCGCGATCACGGTGTCCTGAAGGACATTTATTCCGAGAGCACCGGGACGGCGCACAAGACCGCGAAAGGCACGAAAGTCAGTGTCAGAACGGTCAAAGCTCCGGGCTTCGGCCCCAAGGGCGTGCTGCGCTGCATCCTGCCGTTCACGATCTTCCTCAAACTCAGAGACATCGGCGGCAACGTTCTGCCACCGTATGACGAGGAGTTCCGTGAAGTCGCGATGGACACGGCGCAAGCCGCGGCCTACCGCGATTTGGCGGGTCGGCTGACCGCGGAGCTGAAACAGGCTCTGGCGCGACGCGATACAACCTTGCTGGGTGTGGTCCTCAACGTGCTGCTGGCCTGGCCGGACTGCTGCTTCCGGTCGGAGACCGTGGTGCATCCGCGCACACGCAATACCTTGGCGTTCGTCCCGGCTCAGTTCAACGAGTTCGAGATCAGCCCCAAGGAGCGTGAGCTGATCGACATCTGCAGGGAAGAGAAAGCACAGGGCCGCAAGGTTCTGGCCTACACGGTCTATACCGGCACGCGCGACACGACTAGCCGGTTGAAGGTATTGCTGGAGCAGGAAGGCTTCAAAGTGGCGGTACTGCGCGCAAGCGTGGATGCCAGCCGCCGCGAGGACTGGATCGCCGAGCAGTTGGACCGTGGCATCGACGTGCTCATCACCAATCCCGAGCTTGTCAAGACGGGATTGGACCTGTTGGAGTTTCCGACGATCGTGTTCATGCAGTCGGGCTACAACGTGTATTCGCTCCAGCAGGCGGCACGCCGCTCTTGGCGTATCGGGCAGAAGCTGTCCGTGCGCGTGATCTACCTGGGCTACGCCGGCTCCTCGCAGATGACCTGCCTGGAGCTGATGGCCAAGAAGATCATGGTCTCGCAGTCCACTTCGGGCGATGTACCCGAATCGGGGCTCGATGTCCTGAACCAGGATGGTGATTCCGTCGAGGTCGCATTGGCCCGGCAATTGGTAACTGCGTGATCTGCTGTCTGCCGGCATCCTTTCGGGGGTGCCGGCATTTTTCTAGGAAATTGCTGCTCGGAGGATTCGATCACCGCCCCGGTCCCAGCGCGGGGAAGGCTAAACTGATCAGACAATACCGAGATTCAAGGAGGCACTATGGCTATGGTGATCGAAGCAGCATATGCAGATGGTACTGGTGCAGCCAACGCACTGCATATGTCTCAGGCGCAGTGGGAAGAGTTGCAACGGGCGTACTGCGTCGGTGATCTGCTGATGCCTTGCTGCAACGCTCCAGCGATTCCCAAGGTTAGTGCTAATGGGTACCCCTTCTTCGCGCATCTAGGAGGTGCGTGCAGTACTTCCGAAGAAAGCCAATGGCACCTGGCGGCCAAGATACTTGTGCGCAGCGTGCTTGAAGATCTTGGATTCCGTGCCTCGGTTGAAATGCCGGGTTCGGGTGATGCAGGTCGCTGGCAGGCTGATGTCTGGGGTGAGCGCAATGGGGTTAGGTTGGCTGTCGAGATCCAAAGATCGTATCAGTCGCTCCGTGACTACCGTAAACGCCAAGAGCGGTACCGCGAGGCGGGCATCAAGTCTCTTTGGTTGCTGCGGCAGGAGCGATATAGCACTCTCACCAAGAGCATGGGAAAGGAGCGTCTGCGCACCGAGTTTGGGGGCAAGTTCCCTTCGGCCGGCCACTTCGGCCCGTGCCTTTCTGACCTGCCGGTCGCGATGCTTGAGCTAGATCCGGCCCCAACGGTCAAGGGTGCCGGATTCTTCAACGCAACCCTTCCAAACATACTTGAAGCAGTGCTTAGTGAGCGCTTTCTTTGCATCAACGGTCTATGGTGTATCGATAACCTAGACTCGATGAATAACGCCGCCAGACTCGCGCGCGAGCGTTTCGCAGCCAATCGCTTGGCTGCAAAGATGTAGCTCGACTGTGGTGTTGCTCGACATGCGCCGACGCAGCACCGACACTCCAGATTCCCGGGTTCACACTCAAATGCCAGCGGCACGCATTCGCGCCTCCAGCTCATCAAGGAATGGCGAGCGCCCAAAGCGCATAGGGCCATAGCGGCCATCAACGAAGCCCGAATACAGCATGTGGACCTCGTCGCGAGCACGTGTGAGTCCCACATAGAAGAGCCGGCGACTTTCGCGCAACTTCTCTGGAGTTTCATTGCGCCACGGCAGATTTCCGAGGTCGAGTCCAACCATGATGACGACGTCGTACTCACAGCCCTTTGCGGAATGCAGTGTCAGCAGATTCAGGTGATCGGGCGAACCGTCCCGACCGCCCAAACTCGTGATGTCTAGCGAAGCCAGTGCACCGCCTTCAGCGAGCGCTGCCGTCATGCGATCCAGTTGCTCCTTCTGATCAGCGAGCGCCAATTCAGCCGCCAGCAGATGATCCACTACACCGTTGCGCAGCGAAGCAACAAATTCTCGCGCAGGTTGCTGGTCAGCACGCAGCTCCCATAGCAAGGCGGTTAGCTCTTGCTCTTCGCGCTTGGCCTGTGAATCGTCCAAGCTCGCCCGATGAAATGCGCGATAGCGGTCGAGTAGTCCACGCAATTGTGGGCGTCCAACACGCCAGCCACCCGCGCACCACGCCGCACAATCTTCTACCCAACTTGTTAGGGCAACCTTGCGGTAAGGTGCTGCGGTATCCACACGGATGTGATCGAGACCACCGGTTGCCACAGCTTCAGCCACGATATCGCCTGCGCGATAGTCTTTGTATAGGATCGCGATATCGCCCAGTGTTCGTCCCGGCTTGGAGGCTAAGGCCGCCGGAATGATCTGCGCGACGGCGTGCGCAGCCTGGTCCGCCATACCACCCGGGCGCAGGACAAATTCGATGGTCGTTTGTCGCGCAGGATCGCTCGCTTGATAGCCTCGGGCTTCTCCAAGCGCCATCTCTGACGCAGTCACGATCCCTGCACCAGAACGGTAATTTAATTGAAGCTGGACAGGCTCAATGTCTCTGCGAGCCGCCAATTCCATGAGCAACGCGCCATCAGCTCCCGTAAATCCATATATCGACTGATCCGCATCCCCGACAGCGAAAAGTCGGACACCCCCGTCGAAGGCAAGGCGTTTGACGATGCGATGCAGTGCCACGCCTAAATCCTGGTACTCATCCACCGCGAGCACGGGGAATTTTGCCTGAACCAGAGGTAGTACCCAGTCGTGCTCGGCGATCAAACGCTGGCCGAAGACAACCATGTCATCGTAGTCAATCAGCCCCTCGTCGCGCAGAGCGGCCTCGTAGGCCTCGGCCCAGGCAGCGAGTTCCTCCTCGCTACGCCAAGCGACGCTATTTCGATTGAGCACGGAACGGCGATGCCGCCCGAGGTCAATAACTTTGTACGGATGGTTCTGGCCGAAAAGCGCATCTCCAGTTTGCTTCAACAACCGATCACTGACTCGTTGAGTGGCTACCGAAAGTGGGAAAGATATGGGCAGGCCGGCCAGGCGTCCATACGGCATCAAGAGATGACGCAGACAGAACCCATGGACCGTACCAATGAAAAGATTAGGTGCCTGCTGAAGTCCCAAGTTTTCAATTCGGCGAGCGAGTTCGCGAGCGCACTCCTGGCTATAAGTGATGCACGCAACGCCACGAGGGGCCTCGACGTCTTCGGCCAGGATGCGGGCGAGCTTTAGGACGAGTGTCTTGGTCTTACCGCTCCCGGGACCAGCGAGTACCACACAATGTCCTTGAGAGTTGTAAGCTGCCAACTGCCCTGGATTTCCAGCCAACTCGGCAGCCTGCGCCAGGTAGGCTGTACCGACGTTACGCGACGGCATCGCGGATATGCTCCAGCGCAGAGCGAATGTAGGCCGGGCAAACGTCCTCAGACACCGACGGCGCAAGTGCCTGTGCAAATCTCCCCTTGCCAATCCGTTCAATCAACTTCAGCAGCCGGTCTTCATCGACCTGATCCGGATCATCCACCCACTCTTGCAATGCGTCCCGGGTGACTTGCCTCAGCGGCAACTCCTGCTCGATTACCGACTTCATCGCCTCGGTCATTCCGGCGGCAAATAGGTCGGATTCCAGCGTGCTCTCGTTGACGAAGTATCCAAACTCTGCGGCGTATTTGAGCACCTCATCTATATCCAGGTCATCGTAACCATATTCGTCATCGACCTCGTTTAAGAGATTAATTAATCGCCTGTGGGCTAGTGGAGGTTTGCCATTGACCGGGTCGCGATCTGTCAAAATTACATGTGGAATATTTAGCCCTTTAGGGCCCAAAAGCTTCACATAAGGAGTGAAGTTCGTCCCCCCGACCGAGCACACAGTGATTCCAAGTATGTCGAAAGGAATCCCGAGGGCGTCGGCGAACGCGGGAATGATGAAGCGCTCGGCGTCCCCTTCAACCAGAATCACTCCCCGGGAAAATAATATTTCTCCGCGAGTGACGTCGATGTAGCGCTGGAGGTCGTCTTCATCCCTCTGTGTGAAAGGTGTGTTCGCGGTCGAAACCGCGACGGTTTTCCCGTCCGTTGCGTTATGACGCAGGAGAACGATGGACCTAATCGGTGTAACGCTTGCGATATGCGGCGAGTGAGTAGTGAGAATTGTCGTCAGTGGAGGGGCTTCGTCCTCATCTTCCGCTCTTGTGCCGAGAAAGTAGCGATAGACAAGACGCTGGACATGCGGATGCAGGTGCGCTTCGGGCTCCTCGACGACGAAGAATGTGTGGTCGCGCTCCCCCTCGGAGACGAGACGGTCGAGTTCGAGGCTCTTCAAGGCCAGGAAGATCAGATTCGCCGTTCCTAGGCTGGCATCGCCGACACCGCGAACACCGTTGTCGATAAGCAGCCGAAGGCTACGCAGCAATGCATCCACTCGTGTAGGTGCAAGTCCGAGCGATACCGGGACAGCATGTTGCCCCCCGGCGATTGCGATCAGCCGTTCGCTGATCCGTTCTGCTGTCGCTACCACTTCCTCGTGTCCAGCCAGCTCTCGCTGTGCTTGGTCGACCTGATTCTGAATCTCCTCACGGGCGTCATCATCCAACGACGCGGCAAGATCCTCAATGAGTGGCCTCAATGGCGAATTGCGCCAGCTCGCAAGGTCCTTCTCAGCGTCACGCAGGGCTACCTGAACATCTATTGGCAACATCCGGCGAAGTGCGCCGCCGATACGCATTTCGGGATCGTTGCCACCGAAGATCACATACTCATAGTCCTTCAACGATTCCGGGGCGCGCCCCAGGCCCGCCTTAGGCTGGAAGCGGTAGGTGAGTCGGGCCACCATGGGTGGGCCAGGATCAATCACGCAATCGTTGAGGTGAGCCATCAGCCGGGGATCGTTTGTGAAGTCCGTTAGATCCACAGAGACCTCAATGGTCGCACCAACCTTGTCTTCGCCAAGTCCGTCCCAGAAATGTTCAAGCCCCAGTTGTCGATCGCGTTCAGACAAGCCCGGATCAAGGATCAACTGCAGGCCGCGAATGAAATTGCTCTTGCCAACCTTGTTCTCTCCCACGATGACGATACTTTCCCCCGTCTCGACATCAACATCCGAGAAATTGGCGAAATTGATCAACCTGACCCGAGAAACCCTCATTTACGCCCCCGTCCACTGGTGTTTTAACAAATAGTAGCAGTCAAGCGGCCGGCCTCCATCCGCCGACCGCGACTGAGCTTTTCCGTTTCGGCGCCCTCAAGGCCGCTTTTGTTCGACTAGACCGCTGCCGGCAAATCGGACGCAGCGTGGTTCGCATTGTTTGCTGCTGCCCCGGGCCTTAGCGGCGATGGTGAGGGCTCGTTGTTTCAGGACGCCGAGCTTATGTGCCCCTCTCCACCTTGGTTTCACCATCCCGAACGCCGCCTGCTGGCAGGAGTCCTCGGCCTGCTCTGGTCGGTGCTGGCTGGCGGCTGCGCTACGACGACTGCGCCGCCCGCACCTGATGCCATCGAGGAAGTGTTGGCCACGCCCGAACCCGAGGCGCCCGAGTACATCCCCGTCGTGCGCTACGGTCGCTACACGCTGGTCGAGCTGGCACCCAGAGCGGCGCAACGCGACCTGCTGTTGCAGACCATCGACGTGTCCATGCCCGAAGATGCCCGCGCCACCGTCGGCGATGGGCTGCGGCATGTGCTCAAGCGCAGCGGTTACAGCCTGTGCCAGACGGCGCACGCGGTAATCGAGCTGTACGCGCTGCCGCTGCCGGCGGCGCACCTGCACCTCGGCCCCATGACCTTGCGCGATGCGCTGCTCACACTGGCTGGCCCGGCCTGGGAACTGCACGCGGATGATCGCGCACGGCAGATTTGCTTCGAACGGCCCGCCGACAGCGCGGTCATCGAACCCGCATCCGAGCCACCCGCCGCCGAGGCGGTGCAGACGTTCCCGCTGGAGCCTTCGGTTTCGGGAGGCCAGCCATGAGCGCCCCACAGTCTGCCCGGCGCCCGGCCGCCGTCGTGATGGTGCAGAGCCTTCTGTGGCTCTGGCTGATCGGCCTCAGCGTCTTCGTAGCCTTGGGCTACCAGACCATGAACGACCAGGCCGACCAGGAACGGCTGGATTCCCGCCTGCAACGCCTGGAAGCCCGGGCGGCGGGCCTGGTCGAGTCGATCGAGGCCATCCAGCAGCGTTCGGCCGTCGCAACGGCGGCAGACCTCAAAGACACCCGCCAAGTCTTGGAAGCACGCGCTGCCCAGGTTGAGAAAACGCTGAGCGGCTATGCCGCTGCCGACGACCTTCAGGCGCTGCGCGCGGAGGTCGAGCAGATCAAGGCGCGCCAGACCGCTGCGCCCGTTCCGCGCGCCGCAGCACCCGCCCAGCCGCGCGCATCGGGCAAGGCCGCCGCCAAGCCCGAACCGCCGCCGCTGCCGTTCCGCGTCGTCGGCGCCGAATTGCGCGCTGGCCAGCGCAGCGTGTCCGTTGCGCCGAGCAGTGCGGACTTCACGCCTGACCAGCTTCAGGTGCTGCTGCCAGGTGATGCGCTCGGCCCGTGGCACTTACAGGCGATTGAGGGCAACACCGCCGTGTTCCAGGCCGGCAACCAGACCCGTCGCGTGGCGATTCCCTGACCGGAGCACACCACATGAATCCGTCGATCATCCTTTCCGCGCTCCTGCTGGCATCCGCCCAATTGCCCGCCTGGGCGCAGCAGCCGGTCACCGCCCCGGCCCGCAATGCGCAGAACCAGGAGCGTCCGCTGGTCGCCCGAACCCCGGACGACCAGGTAGCAGGCGACTGGGGCCTCCAACCGCAGGAATGGGCGCTATACCGCGAGCTGATGGACGGGCCGCTGGGCATCTATTCGCCTAACCTGGACCCTCTGTCCGCCCTGGGCATCGAGGCCCGCACCGACGAGGAACGGCGGCGCTACGCAGAACTGCAGGTGCAAATCGAAGCGCGCCGCGTCGAGAAGCTGCTTGCCTATCAACGTGCCTACGACGAAGCCTGGCAGCGCCTGAACCCCGGCATGCAACGGGTGAACCTGCCTGACGACAAACCCAGCGGCGGCGCAGTGCGCGGCGGCGGCCGCACGGCGGTGTTCGTCAAGGACGGCTGCGCGGCCTGCGGACAGCTCGTGCAACGCCTGCAATCCTCAGGTACCGAGTTCGACCTGTACATGGTCGGCAGCCGCCAGGACGACGCGCGCATCCGCGACTGGGCCAAGCGCGCACAGATCGACCCGACACGGGTGCGCAGCGGCACCATCACGCTCAACCACGACGGCGGCCGCTGGCTGTCGCTGGGTCTGCCCGGCGATCTGCCCGCGGTCGTGCGCGAGGTGAACGGCCAATGGCAGCGCCAGCCCTGACGGCGCGGTTTCGCGTACTGGTGATCGCTGCTGGCCTGTACGCCTGCGCCGTCCATGCCCAGGAGGTTCCGCCTCCGGCCTATCAGCTTGCCGCCCAACGTGCGGGCATTCCCTCCACGGTGCTCTACGCCGTGGCCTTGCAGGAGAGCGGCATCCGGCGGAACGGACGCATCGTCCCGTGGCCGTGGTCCCTCAACGTCGCCGGCCAATCGCGCCGCTATGCGACCCGCGCCGACGCCTGCGCCGGTTTGCAGCAGGCGATGCGCTCCACGCCGCACACGCGCATCGACGCGGGCCTGGGTCAGATCAACCTCGGCTACCACAAGCACCGCTTCACCAGCCCGTGCGACTTGCTCGATCCGTACCGCAACCTCGCCATCGCCTCCGAGATCCTGAAGGAGCAGCACATCCCGGGGGAGAACTGGCTGCTGGCGATCGGCCGCTACCACCGCCCCGCGGGGGGCGAGCCCGCAGCCCGCTACCGGCGGAGCGTTTCCCGCCACCTCGCCCGCGTGCAGGGCACGCGCCCAACCGCCGCGGTCCTCGCCGCGCGCCAGGAGACCACCCCATGACGAAATCCCATCTGGCCCATCTCGCGGCGAAAGGCCTGCTCGTGCTGCTGGCGGGTCTGCCGCTGGCCTCGCGTGCCGGCGAGCCGCTGATCTTGGTCGAAGACCGTGGCGGCACGTCGGCGCTGCCGTACTACGAAGCCCTGAGCCTCCAGCCGCGCGCCAACACTCCGGCCCGATCGCCCATCCCTGCGACTCAGATCCCGGCCACGCCGGCGGATGAGGCCGCGATGTTGCCGGTGCGCAGCGCCAAGCTCACGCCCGGCACCGTCGCGCGGCGGGTGATCGAGGCCCCGGGCCTGCGTCCCTTCGTGGTCGTGGGCGACGACGAGGCTTCCCAGGCCTGGTTGCGCCGCCATGCAGCCTCATTGCGCGAGCGCGGCGCGGTCGGTCTGGTGGTCAACGTCGAGACCGTGCAAGGCCTGGCGCGGCTGCGCGCACTGGCGTCCGGCGTGCCGCTTGCGCCCGTGTCCGGCGACGACTTGGCCGAGCGCTTGGGCCTGCGGCACTACCCGGCGCTAGTCACGGCCACCGGCATCGAGCAATGAAGCCATGTCGGGGAAACAGCCGGTCGAGGTTCTGCTTCGCCCAGCGGTGGAGCTATATACCGTCGCGGCGTGTGCAGGCGCCGCGTTTCTGTCCCTGGTGGCCCCGTGGTCGCTCGCGCTGAGCCCCGCCATGGGTGTCGGCAGCGCGCTGGCGTTCGGAGCCTATGGCGCGATCCGCTACCGCGATGCCCGCGTCATCCTGTGCTACCGGCGCAACATCCGTCGCCTGCCGCGCTACGTGATGACCAGCAAGGACGTGCCGGTCAGCCAGCAACGTCTGTTTGTGGGACGCGGCTTTCTGTGGGAGCAGAAACACACCCATAGGCTCATGCAGACGTACCGGCCAGAGTTTCGGCGCTACGTCGAGCCGACGCCGGCCTATCGGCTGGCCCGGCGCCTGGAGGAACGGCTGGAGTTCGCGCCGTTCCCGCTGTCCCGGCTATCGAAACTCACCGGCTGGGACGTGCCTTTCAATCCGGTGCGGCCGCTGCCGCCAGTGGGCGGCCTGCCGCGCCTGCACGGCATCGAACCCGACGAGGTGGACGTCAGCCTGCCGCTGGGTGAGCGCGTGGGCCACTCCTTGGTTTTGGGAACGACAAGGGTGGGCAAAACACGTTTGGCCGAACTCTTCGTCACTCAAGACATCCGCCGGAGGAACGCCGCGGGCGAACACGAGGTCGTGATCGTCATCGACCCCAAAGGAGATGCCGATCTCCTGAAGCGGATGTATGTCGAGGCCAAGCGCGCGGGCCGCGAAGGCGAGTTCTATGTCTTCCATTTGGGGTGGCCGGACATTTCGGCACGCTACAACGCCGTAGGCCGATTCGGTCGCATCTCGGAAGTCGCCACCCGCATCGCGGGGCAGCTCTCCGGCGAAGGCAACAGCGCAGCCTTCAGGGAATTCGCGTGGCGCTTCGTCAACATCATTGCCCGCGCCTTGGTGGAACTGGGGCAGCGCCCGGACTACATGCTGATCCAGCGGCACGTCATCAACATCGACGCGCTGTTCATCGAGTACGCCCAGCACTACTTCGCCAAGACCGAGCCCAAAGCCTGGGAGGTGATCGTCCAGATCGAGGCCAAGCTCAACGAGAAGAACATCCCGCGCAACATGATTGGGCGCGAGAAGCGCGTGGTGGCGCTGGAGCAGTACCTATCCCAGGCCCGTAACTACGACCCGGTGCTCGACGGCCTGCGCTCGGCGGTTCGCTACGACAAGACGTATTTCGACAAGATCGTCGCGTCTTTGCTGCCGCTGCTGGAGAAGCTCACCAGCGGGAAGATTTCCCAGCTTCTGGCGCCGAACTATTCCGACCTGGCCGACCCCCGCCCGATCTTCGATTGGATGCAGGTCATCCGAAAGCGCGCAGTCGTCTATGTGGGCCTGGACGCGCTATCCGATGCCGAGGTCGCCGCAGCGGTCGGCAACTCGATGTTCAGCGATCTCGTTTCGGTGGCAGGCCATATCTACAAGCACGGGATCGATGACGGCCTGCCGGGCGCATCGGCTGGCACGCGCGTGCCGATCAACGTCCACGCGGATGAATTCAATGAACTGATGGGTGACGAGTTCGTGCCGCTGATCAACAAAGGCGGCGGCGCCGGTCTGCAGGTCACCGCGTACACGCAGACGCTTTCGGACATCGAGGCCCGTATCGGGAACCGCGCCAAAGCGGGTCAAGTGATTGGCAATTTCAACAATCTGTTCATGCTGAGGGTCAGGGAGACGGCCACCGCCGAACTGCTGACCCGGCAATTGCCGAAGGTCGAGGTCTATACGACCACCATCGTCTCCGGCGCGACCGACAGCTCGGACATCCGCGGCGCGACGGACTTCACCAGCAACACGCAGGACCGCATCAGCATGTCCAGCGTGCCGATGATCGAGCCGTCGCACGTCGTCGCCTTACCCAAGGGCCAATGTTTCGCATTGTTGCAGGGCGGCCAGCTTTGGAAGGTTCGCATGCCGCTGCCGGCACCGGACCCCGATGAGGTCATGCCGCAGGATCTGCAACAACTGGCGGGCTACATGCGCCAGAGCTACAGCGAGGCCACGCAGTGGTGGGAGTTCACCAGTTCCCCGGCGTTGCAGGACGGGGCCTTGCCCGACGACCTGTTGGATGATGCCGCTGCGGCCGAACCTGGCCCGGTGGCCACCGACGACAGCGCCGGCAATGAGGCCTCGCCATGAAGGATGCCGCCTCGACCGCGCAGCGGGAGCAGAACCAGCGCCAAGGCCTGATCGTCGGCACCATCACCTTGCCGTTCCGGCTGCTGGGGGTGCTGATCGGCTCGCTGCTGTTCTCCATTGTCGTGGAGTGCGTCGGAATGCACCTGTTCTGGAAGGACGAGGGCTGGCGACACTCCCAGCAGATGTTGCAGTACGAGTTGGGGCACCTGTCCAACCACTTCACGCGCA
This sequence comes from Pseudomonas sp. P7548, assembly GCF_013386585.1. Classification (GTDB taxonomy): domain Bacteria; phylum Pseudomonadota; class Gammaproteobacteria; order Pseudomonadales; family Pseudomonadaceae; genus Aquipseudomonas. The sequence continues at coordinate 163,349 of NZ_JACARO010000038.1, forward strand.
GCGTGGTCGTGCAGGAACCGGGGCGCACGGCGCACGAGCTGGTGGATACCGGATACGAATGGGTGTTCGTGCGCTCGGGCTTGCTGGAGCGCATGAGCCAGACCGCCGAGCGCGCCCGTGCACCCAGCCACGGGCAGACACGCAACTTTCGCTACTACATCAGCCAGGCCTATGTCTGGACCGAGAGCTACCTGATCGCCGCAGCCTTCACGACGCTGACCTTCCTTGTGCGCCTGCTGGTCCTGGTGCTCACGTTGCCGCTGATCCTCACCGCGGCATTCGTCGGCCTGATCGACGGCCTAGTGCGGAGGGACGTGCGCCGGTTCGGCGCGGGCCGCGAATCGGGCTTCATCTACCACCGCGCGAAAGCAAGCCTGATGCCGCTGGCCGTTCTGCCCTGGGTCACGTACCTGGCCTTGCCGATCTCGGTGCATCCACTGCTGATTCTGCTGCCGAGCGCCGCCTTGCTGGGGCTGGCCGTGAGCCTGACCGCGGGCAGCTTCAAGAAATACCTTTAGGCGAATGCTGTCCCGCGTGGCTGTAGTGCTCATCGGTTCTGCAGAACATCTAACGCAGCGTCCAACGCCGTAATCGATTCGACAATGACTCTCACTAAGGAGCGGTCGAACTCGTGGTCTCGCTGGGAATCGTGGACACCGCTGTTGAGACACCCCCATTCAATGCTTCCTGCACCAACACCAAGCAGCCGGGTCAAAGCGACAACGACGTCTGGCGCGCCAGCATGCTGCGCGGAGATGCGATCGACGGCTGATCTCAACTTTGCGCATTTGTTGTTCAATTCCCAGGGGGAGCGTGGCCCGCCTAGCTTGAGTTCGATGCGCCCATCTGCTCGCCGGCCCAGCCAAGTCCAGAGACGGTCAGTCAGACTCTCCAGCGCGGGCCGCGCCTGGCGCAGCGCCTCACGCTTCTCATCGGCTGCCAACGCCTGCTGGGCCAACAGGACGTAGTTCTTCGTCGGTGGATCGCTGTCAACGCGCAGCTCATGCTCGCCCTGGTGCGGGAGGAACTTGTAGCGCTTGATGGACCCGGCCCGCCGGGCGCCCAATTCCTGCTGGATCCGGTGCAGAAACTCCTCGGCGTGTGAGGTGAGGATGACCTGCTTGCCGACGAGCAAGCCATCCTCGAAGAAGGTACGCCAGATTCCGTCACGATGGTCATCGTCGATCGCGTTGACGACGTCATCGAAAATGACCACGGGGCACCCCTGCGCGATGTTCTTCGCCAGCAGAATCGCCAGACCCAGGCACTTGATATGCCCTTCGCTGAAGACCACCAGCGCGTCATAGCGCACGCCAGGCTCACCGGTGAACTCTACTTCGATCTTGCCGTTTTCGGCGACAGGCAGCCACAACGCGTGCAAGAGGTCGCCAGGCGGATCAGCACGATTGAATGCGTTGTACAGATTGCGTGCCTGTTCTCCGAGGCCCTGGAGCAGCACGCCCGGCAATGCGGCCAAGTAGGCTTGGATTTCGGGCAAGAAGCCGTCGTAGGCGGCCTTGACCCGCAGGTGGTGCGCGACTACCGGCACTTCGGTTGCGACCGACTCGATCAACTCACGGTTCGCCTCGTCAAATTGGGCCACGGTCTGGCGGGCAGCGGCCATTTCTTGGTCGGCTGTCATGCGTATGGTCCGCAGCCGTTCGATCTCCAGCCGGTGCTGGTCCAGTGCGTCCCGCTCCCGGGCCAGCGCCCCGCGCAGGGCATGCGCTTCGCGGGCTTGCGCGTCGGCGCGCTCGATGATTTCCGTGACCTGCAGCAGAGCGTTCCAGGCACGCCGGTCGCCATCGACCCATGCGCCAAGCCAGGCGCCTGTCGAGGTAGGCGGCAATGGAGGCAGGCCTGCTGCCTGCAACTGTGCAGGACAAGCGTTTGCGCCAACCGCGACTACCCGACGCATCTCGTCCCACAGCGCCCGCACCGCCTCGCTCAACTGCGTCCGTAGGCCGGCTTCCTGCTGCTGGAGGGTGGCCAACTGCGCGAGCTGCTCCAGGCCCGTGCGGGCCTTGGCGAAAGGATCCTGTGCGACAGCAGCCAATCCGGTTCCGCATGCGGGACAGGTGGTCGCCCCGTCAGTCAAGGCCAGCACAGCCTCGTAGAGCTTAGCGTACGACACTTCCCCAGCACGCGCCGAAAGCTGTCCGGTGGCCGCCTGCCACAGGCCTTGAAGGTGATAAGCCTCATCCAGCAGCGTCTGCAGCCGCGCTTGGCTCACCTCATGAACGGCAGGTGGGACGGCAACCAGTTGCGCCTGGACGTACGGCAGCCGCCCTTGCTGCTCCGGTGTGCCGAGCAGCCAGTCAACGCAAGCCTGGTACGTCGCGCCGGGCGACATTCGTTGCGCCAGCGCTTGCTCGGAGTTCTCCACCGCCGCGATCTTTTGCGGATAAGCAGCGATCGTCTGTTCAGAGTTCGCCAACTGCAAGCGCCGCTGCGCGAGTTGAGTAGCCTGGGCGCCGACGAGCATCAGGTCTTGGTCGAGCGCGGGATTGAAGCCGCGCACGAAGTCGCTGAACTGATCCACGCCAAACAAGGTAGCGATGAGCTGCCGCTGATCGCCCGGAGTACGCGCCGCGATGCGGGCGAAGTCATCGAGGCGGTTCTTTTCGATGAAGCAGAAGCGGTACTCCGCTTCGTTGGGCTGCACAGCCTGGGCCTGGTCTGGTGCTCCGGAAGACAGGACGGGCGCGACATGGCGACGCAACCGGGCATTGTTGCAGTATGTCCGTTGGTCGACCCGCTTGACTTGGGCCTCGCTGATGGAGCCGAGCATCGCCACTTCCAGCGCCTCGCAGAAGCTGCTCTTGCCGGTACCGTTGGCGCCATAGACCAAAGTGATGTCGTGGCTGAGGTCGAATGTCTCTTGCCGCATGAATCCGCGAAACGGTCCCACCTCAAGCTGGCGCAGGCGCCCCAGCGCCGGCCCGACTTCGGGTCCGTGGCCATCTCCCTGGTACGCGACCGGCATCTGCGCCAAATGGGCGACGGCCAGTGGCGCCATGCGGGTGGAGCGTCCACGGCGCGCTGCACCAACTTCAGCCAGAGGTTGCAGGTGATCAAGCACCAGATGCGCGAGCCGGCACACGTCGTCATGCACCTGGCGTTGCGCCAAGTGCGCCAAGAAGCGGTGGTACTCCGAATGAATGCTTGCCATGCAGCCCCCTCTACACAGGAAGACGCTTCGATGGCGTCCTTGATGATGTTGATCGGTCGCCAGCGCAGTAGGCACAGGCGGGTCATGCTTCCATTCGCTATTACGGTTTGTGGAAGTTCTCAGCAAAATAGTCGATGACCTGCCCCGCTTGGGATCCCTGACGGAAACGCTTTTGCTCCTCGAAGTCGATCGAGGGCAGCATATGGATCAGTTGATGATCGGCGTACAGCGCCATGACCTTCTCGGCATCCAGTACCCCGGCGCGTTGTCCGGTAAGCGTATTCGCCGCTTCGATGGCCGCGCCGATCATCACGTCCGCCACTTGCACTGCAGGACTGTGCTTTGAATCGATCTGAGTCACGGACTGAAGCTTGAGCGGAAAGGTGATGCTGGCGATCTCCGATTGACGAAACGTGATCGGTTTCTCATGGCGGATGTACCGCTGCAGCAGGTCGTGATAAGTGAGCAGGTTCTTGGACTGATCGTGCTCGACCCGATACGGGCCGTCAGCCATGATTTCCATCCGACTGACCAGGGACTGCAGCACCACGAAAGCAGCATCGGTGTTGACGCCCGGCGTGACGATCGCCTTCAGGCATTCAGGGGCAGCGAACTGCGCAAGCGGGCCAAGCGCTTCCGGCAGTTCCCACCAGCGCGATGCGCACGCCGCATCGATCAGGTTCCCAAGCGCCTCCGAGCTCTTTTCCTTCACCGCGCGCTGGAAGCTGACCAACAGCCGGTCGAGCGCGCCTTTGCCGAGGAGCGTCGGTCCAACCGTATACAGCAGCGACGCAAGCGAGTAGTTCTGCCCGTCTTCGTAGAAGTCCATGCCGCGCTCGTAGTAGAACGGCTCGACCGCGTAGTCCAGGAACATCAGCAGCAACAGGTAGCGCTTGTCGCAGACGTAGGTCACGCACTTGTGGTCGGTTAGCAAGTCGCGCTGCAGCGCCATCAGACGGGGGTGATTGGCTGGGCGCCGAGCCAACGCCCGGTACTTGAGTTCGTCCGCCTGAAGCTTGGGAAAGTGCTCCCGGATCAGGCGCCCGGCCTCGTCATCCTCAATGGCGATGGCCGTCGCTCCTTGGAACCGCTGCTCAGGGTTCATCAGGTCAAAGCCGGTATAACCACTTTCATCGATCCGGAAGCATTCCATTCAACTCTTCCCCTGGACAATGGACACTCCGATCCTGTCGGCCAATTCGAGCACGGCATCGTAGGCACCGACGTCGTTGTGCGAAGGCTCAGACGCGGCCGAGGATGGTTCACTAGGTGGCTCGCCATCGGCGGGCAGATTGGCGCATCGCTTAGTCATGGGTCATTTCAAGAATTTCATCCACAGCGGCCGCAATGACACGGTCCGGTGCCGAAGCGAGTAGATCCTGGGGACGATTTCCACCCAGGAAGCTGTTTTCGGAGCGGAACCAATAAGCCATGCCCCAGCCGTCTTTGTGTCCTTCGAAGGTTTCAATCACTTTGGCCAGCGATTTCAGTGGACGGAAACCAGCGTCACGATCCAGCCCGTAGTCCGGAAAGTAATCGATGCCACCGTGGTTGATAGCGAAGATTTGGCGTTGCTTCTTCCACTTATTGGGCTGAGCGCTCGGGTTCCGGGTGCTCAGTTCCGCGAGTTGTGCGATGTTCGCGGCGGTCAACCAGTCTCCACTTTCCAACACCGCCTTACGCGCCTGCACCAGCAGGCTCGCTTCCTTGAGCAGCCGGGGCGACAGCGGATTGCGCGGCACGAGCATTTCTGCCAGCCGTTCGAGCGATTCGCGGTCCTGACGTTCAAGCAGCACCTCGAACATGGATGAAGCGACGTTGGTGAAGTTTTCCGCCAATGCCGCGAAAACACTGGGCTTGATGTGGTCGAACGCCACCACCAGCACGTGGTCAGCCTGCGACCGAGCGAGTTGAGCCTGAATCTCTTTGGGCGTACCCACAAGGGTCGACACGCCGAGACGGTCTGCAACGACGCTCATGACTGACTCCTCAAATGGGTTATTTACGCTATTTGATATTACTATATCGACCATAACCTTCAATGCCCAGACACTTCGGATTCTTGGGACCTAAGGAGCACACCGTGCACCCCACCACGCTTTATGTAGTCGGCAATGGATTCGACCTGTGGCACGGCATTCCATCGGGCCTCGGACAGTTCAAGGAGTATGTCCTGGCCACAGACCGGGACATTCATCGCGAGGTCGAGGACTACCTTCCAGCCGGAGACGACTGGTGCGACTTGGAATTAGCCCTGGCTGAACTGGATGCCGATATGCTGGTCGACAACTTGGGGCACTTCATGGGGGCCTATGGTGCCGAGGACTGGAGTGATTCAGGGCACCACGACTTTCAGTACGAGGTGGGGAACGTCGTCGAGCGACTGTCCAAGGGGCTTCGGACGCGCTTTGCCGAATGGATCCGAGACTTGCCCATCCCGACACACGACACCGCCCCGCGACGGCTTGCGACGCTGGATCCACAGGCGCTGTTCCTGACCTTCAACTACACGAGCACGTTGGACACTCTCTATGGCATCGATCTGGCACGTGTTCTGCACATCCACGGCCGATCCGATGCGGCAGACGATGAGTTGGTCTTGGGCCACGCCTGGAATCCCCAATCCCGCCCCTCGCTCAACGACCGTCCGGATATCGAGGAGATCGATACCCGGGTGGCTGAAGCCAACGACATCATCGACGACTACTTCTCAGCCACCTTCAAGCGTTCCGAGGAACTGATCGCCCAGCATAGGACGTTTTTTCAGGCGTTGGGAGCCATCCAGAAGGTCGTCGTGCTTGGCCACTCTCTGTCCCCCGTGGATGCGATCTACTTCCAGGCGCTCCTTCAGCAGCCCAGCGTTGCCGCGGCGCGATGGACAGTCGCATGCCGCAGCAAACAAGAGTGGCCTGATAAGGAACAACGGCTCGTCGCCCTGGGTTTGTGGCCGGGTGCTGGACAGCCATCTTCTTGGGACGCACTGTAGAACAAAGCGTCGTTCGCTCCTGTATTTGCGGATCGCTGCGCACCTAATCCGGTCGGCCCCAGTTCCTATTGTTTGTGGCCTAAAGCAGCCCTGATCTCCACGATCAAGCCATTGCTGATTTCACAGGAATGGCGCGATGTTGGCTCCGATCTGGCTGCGCGCCGCGCATCGCGGCGTGCCCACTTTTCTCGTGACGGCCCTCCTGCTGGGCCAGTCCCCGATGGCGTTGGCCGAGCCCCCCACGCAGCGCCAGGAACTGGTCGCGGCGCTGCGCCAGCTCGACGCGCTGGAGCGCACCGTCGCCGACAGCGCCGCGCATGCCCCCATCCAGCCGGGAGAGCGCTACCACTTCGATTACCCGCGGCTGCTGGCTGACCTAGCGCGCGTGCGCGCCGGTATCCAGGCCCACCTCTCACCTTCGCGTGCCCAGCCGCGCGACCCCTCCGAACTGGCCGGCGACTACCGCACTGAGCGGGCCGTCGAGCCATCGCCGACGACCGCGGAGGTCAAGCCATGAACGGCGCCCAGGTCTCGGCATTTCAAGCCAACAGCGGCATCGCGCCTTCCGCGATGGCGACCGTCTTGGTCGGCGTCGTGTTCGCGGTCCTGCTCGTCTGGGGCGTCTGGGCCATCCGAACGGCCTACGTGGGGTGGTCCGAGAGCCACCTCAACCAGCGCCAGTTCCTCGGCGTCTGCATCCGCTTCGTCGCGATGTACCTCGTCCTGAGTTTCTTCCTCCTCTCCTGACCTGAAAGGCCTGACCATGCAAAACCGCATCCTCACTTCCCGTTTTGTCCAGCGCGCCACCGTGGCTCTGGGCGCCGCCGCGCTGCCCGCGCTGTCGTTCGCGCAGGGGTTGCCGCAACTGGAGAACCCGACCCGCGGCACGGGCAACGGCATCATGGAAACGATCAGGAACTACGGCTACGACATCATCATGCTCGTGGCCCTGCTGGTTGTGGCGTCGATGTTCATTGGCGTGTGCTACCACGCCTACGGCACCTACGCGGAAATCCACACTGGTCGCAAAACCTGGGGCCAATTCGGCCTCACGGTCGCCATCGGCGCGGTGCTGCTCGTGATCGGCATCTGGCTGCTCACCGAAGCCACCGGCATCCTGTAAGGCGAGGCCGGTATGTCCGAGCAGCAGCACGTCCGTGCTGACGGGACGGTCACGTTCCTTCCGCACCGGCTCAACCGCCATCCCGTTGTCGTGCGCGGCCTCACCGCCGACGAGCTGTGGATCTGCTGCGGCCTGTCCGGCGCCGCCGGCCTGCTGGTCGGTGCGCCGCTGTCCTGGGTGTTCCGCACGATCGCGCTCGCGCCCACGTTCGTCGTGCTGGGCGTGGCCTTCGGCGTGTTCATCGGGGGCGGCATCCTGCGTCGCCTCAAGCGTGGGCGTCCCGACACCTGGCTGTATCGGCAACTCCAGTGGCGCATCGCCACGCGCTATCCGCTGGTGGCGGGCTGGGTGGGCGGCCATGTGCTGATCTCACGCTCCGGCTTCTGGACCACCCGAAGGTCTGCTGCAAGGGGGGCACGATGAGCCGCTTCAAGAACGAGATCACCCATCTGCAGGCGCACATCAAGACGCTTCGCCTGGGTGCTGGCGCGCTGGTCATCGTCGCCCTGGTCATGGGCGGCGGCTGGTGGAGCGCTCCGCGCGACCTGACCATCCACGTCCCGCCTGATCTGCGCTCCGGCAGTACCCGCAAGTGGTGGGAAGTGCCGCCCGAATCGGTCTATGCGTTCACGTTCTACGTGTTTCAGACCCTCAACCGCTGGCCGACGAATGGCGAAGAGGACTATGCGCGTAATCTCCACACGCTCTCGCCGTACCTCACCCCATCCTGCCAGGCCTTCCTGCGGGCGGACTACGACTATCGCCGCTCCACGGGCGAGCTGCGTCAGCGCGTGCGCGGCATCTACGAAATCCCCGGTCGCGGCTACGGTGACGACCCCACGGCGCGCGTGCGCGTGGTGTCCGACCGCGACTGGGTGGTGACGCTGGACATCACCGCAGACGAGTACTACGGGGCGGAACAAGTCAAGCGGGCTTTGGTGCGCTACCCCGTGAAAGTCACGCGGGTGGACATCGATCCCGCTCGCAATCCGTTTGGCCTGGCGCTCGACTGCTACGAGGGTGCGCCCCAGCGCATCAGCACACCGGAGCCGTCGCGCCCGGCACCTGGCGGCCTGTCTCCGCAAGCGCCTCAAGGAGAAACCCCATGAAGCACCTTGTACTCGCACTGCTGGGGCTGCTGGCCGTCGCCTCGGCTCCTTTTGCCCAGGCCGTGGAGATCCTTCGCTGGGAACGCATGCCCCTGGCCGTGCCCCTGCGTGTCGGGCAGGAGCGCGTCGTGTTTATCAACCGGAACGTCCGCGTGGGCGTGCCCGCGGGCGTCGGCGAGCGCTTGCGGGTGCAGAGTGCGGGCGGCGCGGTGTACCTGCGCGCGAGCGAGCCGATCGAGCCCACACGGCTGCAATTGCAGGATGCCGACACGGGCGCGCTGATTCTGCTCGATATCGCGGCCGAGCCGGCCAAGGACGGCGAAGCCGAGTTGGAGCCGGTGCGCATCGTCGAGGGCGACAGCGCCCCGACGCGCTATGGCGATCAAGCCGACGGAGCAGACGACGCCCCGGCGCGCGCCCAGGACCAGGCAGGCGCGCGGGCAGCGCGGCGTGAAACCCCGGTTCCGGTCGTGCTGACGCGCTTCGCCGCGCAGAACCTCTACGCACCGCTGCGCACCGTGGAGCCGCTGCCGGGCGTCATGCGGGTGAACCTGCGCCGCGATCTCGACCTCGGCACGCTGGTGCCGACGCTGCCGGTGCGCGCAGTTGCGCTCGCCTCGTGGCGTCTGGAAGACCAGTGGGTCACAGCCGTGCGCCTCACCAATAGCAGCGGCGGCTGGATCACCCTGGACCCGCGCGTGTTGCAGGGCGATTTCCTCACCGCCACCTTCCAGCACGAAGCACTCGGCCCGCGCGGGACGCCAGAGGACACGACCGTCCTGTACTTGGTGACGCGGGGGCACGGCCTCGCGCAATCGCTGCTGCCGGCGATCAACCGCTTCGACCCAGCCGTGCATCTGCCGCAGCCCGAAGCCGAGGCCACCGACGACAAGGAGGCCCGCCATGCGCAGTAACGGACTCCTGAAGTGGTTAATGATCCCCGTGGCCCTGCTGGTGCTGTTCGTCGCCATCCGGCTGTTTTCGGGTGGAGGCTCGTCGGCGCCGCCCGCTGCGGATGCCGGCGCCAAGCTCACGCCGGAGGAGATGAAGGCGCTGGGCATCGAGGGCGATACCCCCCGCGATACCGTGGCGACGCTCGTGGCGCAAGTGAAGCAGTTGCGCACCGAACTGCAGACGGCGCTGTCCGACAACAAGTCCCAGCGCGAAGAGAACCAGCGCCTGCGCCAACGCGAGAACTCGATCGACCAGCGCATCAATTCGGCGCTGGAGACCGAGCGCTCCAACCTGCGCCGCGACCAGCAGCAGGCAGCCAGCGAACGCCAGCAGACCGAGGGACTGCTCGCCGACCTGCAGCGGCGCCTGGAAGGCATCGGCGGGCGCGGCGGCGGCCACGCCGATCTACCCGTGGGCCTGGGGCTGCGTAACGGCGACGAGGCAGGCATGGAAGGCGGCGTGCGCTGGGTCGAGCCGGACGACGCGAAGCCCGCTGATGGGCGTAACGGCAGTCGCGGCACGGGTGGCGGCATGAGCTTTCCGACGAGCTTCGGCCCCGCGCAGAGCACGCTGGAAACCACGGCACAAACCGTGGCGAACGCGGGCGCCCGCGCCGCAGGCGTCAAGAGCGCCAAGCCGGTCTATACGGTGCCGACCAACTCGACGCTGATGGGATCGGTGGCAATGACGGCGCTGATCGGCCGCGTGCCGATCGACGGTACGGTCAACGATCCGTATCCGTTCAAAGTCCTGGTCGGTCCCGACAATCTCACGGCAAACGGTATCGACATTCCCGACGTGGCGGGCGCCGTGTTTTCCGGCACGGCCTCGGGCGACTGGACGCTCTCTTGCGTGCGCGGCCAGGTGCGCAGCATCACCTTTGTGTTCCATGACGGGACCATTCGGACGATTCCCGAAGACCGCGACGGCAACCAGCAGAACAACCAGCAGCAGAACTCTCAAAGTGGGGGCCTGGGCTGGATCAGCGATCCCTATGGCATTCCCTGCGTCAGCGGAGAGCGGCGCAGCAACGCCCAGCAGTACCTCGGTTCGCAGGCGCTGATCACCGCGGCGGGTGCTGGCGTGGCCTCGCTCATCGACAGCGACAGCGGTCAGATGTCCTACGTGGGCGCAGACGGTTCCATCGGCAGCGTCGGCATTTCCAGCAACGAGGCCGTAGGTCGCATCCTGGCCGGTGGCGTGCGCGACATGGCCGATTGGGTGAACAAGTTGTACGGCCAGGCCTTCGCCGCCGTCTATGTCCAACCCGGCGCAAAGGTCGCCGTCCACCTCGAAAAGCCGCTCGCCATCGATTTCGATCCCGAAGGTCGCAAGGTCGATCACCGTGCAGGAGAAAGCCATGCTCTCGAACTTGAATAAGGGCCTGGCGCTGGCCCTTGCCGTCGCGGTGCTCGGCGGCTGCGCCACCAGCAAGGAAAAGCTGCTGCCCCACGGCGACAGCACGATGATGGACATCTGGCAGCAGAACGCCGGTGACGGCGGCGGTGGCGCCGGCCAGGTGGCACGCAGGCAATTGCTCGACGCGCGCCAGAGCCTGCGCCGGCCGCTGACCGAGATGGATGTACAGGCCGCGCCCGCCGAGCAGATGCGCTACACGCGCACAGCGCGCAACGAGGTCTATCGCCAGTTCCAGCGCCTGCCGAATCCCGACCTGGTGATGTACGTGTACCCGCACCTGGCAGGCACGGACCCGGTGCCCGTGCCGGGCTATACGACGGTTTTTCCCTTGTACCAGCGCGTGCAGTACGCCATGCCGGGCGAGCGCGTGGAGGACTACTGATGCGCTGGAAACTCCCCTGGCACAAGTCGGCCGCGCCGAAGCTGGCCGCATCCGGCGCAGGCGATGACGAGCGGCCGGAGGGCTGGCAACGCCACGTCGAGGCCTTGCGCCAGGCCGGCATCCCAGAACCCGGCACGGCGGTCCATGGCCGCAGGCCGGCGACCGTGGCCGACGAGCAGGCGCTGTACGACGTCGCGCCGTCGTTCGCGGAATTCCTGCCCTGGGTGGAGTTCCTGCCCGATTCGAAGTCCATGCTGCTGGAAGACGGGCAATCGGTCGCGGCATTCTACGAGCTGGTGCCGCTGGGCACCGAGGGCCGGGAACCCGGCTGGCTCGCGCATGCCCGCGACGCCTTGGAGAACGCGCTCCAGGACTCGTTCGATGAACTGGACGAGAACCCCTGGGTACTCCAGCTCTACGCCCAGGACGAACCCAGCTTCGACCAGTACATGCAGACCCTGCGCGACTACGTGCAGCCGCGCGCCCGCAATACGGCTTTCACCGAGTTCTACCTTCGCTTCTTCGGACACCACCTGCGCGCGGTAGCGAAGCCGGGCGGGCTGTTCGAGGACACGGTGGTCACGCGGCTGCGTTGGCGCGGCCAGACGCGGCGCGTGCGCATGGTCGTCTATCGCCGGGCCACCGGGCAGGCGAGCCGCCGCGGCCAGACGCCCGAGCAGATGCTGAACATCGTCTGTGATCGCCTGTGTGGCGGGCTGGCGAACGCCGGCATCCAGGCCCGGCGCATGGTCGCGGCCGACGTCCATGACTGGCTACTGCGGTGGTTTAACCCGCGTCCCACGCTGCTCGGCCCTGGGGTCGAGGACCGCGAACGCTTCTATGCGCTGGCACGCTACCCCGACGAGACAGAAGACGGTGAGATCGAGCTGGCGAGCGGACGGGATTTCAGCCAGCGGCTTTTCTTCAGCCAGCCACGTTCGGACGCGGAGCACGGCACCTGGCACTTCGACGGCATGCCGCATCGTGTGCTGGTCACTGACCGGCTGCGCATGCCGCCCGGCACGGGGCATTTGACTGGCGAAACTCGCAAAGGCGATGCGATCAATACGCTGTTCGATCAGATGCCCGAGGACACGACGATGTGTCTGACCATGGTGGCGACCCCCCAGGACATCCTCGAATCGCACCTGAACCACCTGGCGAAGAAGGCAGTCGGCGAAACACTGGCATCGGAACAGACGCTCAAGGATGTGCAGGAGGCCCGCTCGCTGATCGGCAGCGCGCACAAGCTGTACCGGGGAACACTGGCGTTCTATTTGCGCGGCCGGGATGAAGCCGAACTGGACCGGCGCGGCCTTGATCTGGCGAACGTGATGCTTAACGCCGGTTTGCAGCCCGTGCGCGAGGACGATGAAGTCGCGCCTTTGAACAGTTATCTGCGCTGGCTGCCGTGCTGCTACAACCCGAGCCAGGATCGACGGAACTGGTTCACCCAACTGATGTTCGCCCAGCACGTGGCGAACCTCTCACCGGCCTGGGGCCGCAGCCAGGGCACGGGCCATCCGGGTAATACGTTCTTCAATCGAGGCGGCGGGCCGATCACCTTTGACCCGCTCAACCGCCTGGATCGGCAGATGAACGCGCACCTGTTCCTGTTCGGCCCCACCGGCTCCGGCAAAAGCGCAACGCTCAACAACCTCTTGAACCAGGTCACGGCCATCTACCGGCCGCGCCTCTTCATCGTGGAAGCCGGCAACAGCTTCGGCTTGTTCAGCGATTTCGCCAAGCGCCTGGGCCTGACTGTGAACCGGGTCAAGCTGGCCCCTGGCTCGGGCATCAGCCTGGCGCCGTTCGCCGACGCGCGTCGGCTGATCGAAACGCCGAGCGACGTGCAGACGCTGGATGCCGATGTGCTGGACGAGGACATGCCACCCGATGCATCGGCCATGGAAGCGGACGAGCAGCGCGACGTACTCGGCGAGTTGGAAATCACCGCACGGCTGATGATCACCGGCGGCGAGGATAAAGAAGAGGCCCGGATGACGCGGGCCGATCGCTCGCTCATCCGCCAGTGCATCCTCGACGCCGCCGAGCATTGCGTGGCCGAGAAGCGCACGGTGCTCACGCGCGACGTGCGCAACGCGCTGCGCGAGCGCGGCCAGGACCCAACGCTGCCAGAGATGCGGCGCGTGCGGCTGCTGGAGATGGCAGATGCCATGGACATGTTCTGTCAAGGCACCGATGGCGAAATGTTCGACCGCGACGGCACGCCGTGGCCCGAGGCCGACATCACCCTGGTCGATCTGGCGACCTATGCCCGCGAAGGCTACAACGCGCAGCTTTCCATCGCCTACATCAGCCTGATCAGCACGGTGAACAACATCGCCGAGCGCGACCAGTACCTGGGCCGCCCGATCATCAACGTGACCGATGAAGGGCACATCATCACCAAGAACCCGCTGCTCGCGCCCTACGTCGTGAAGATCACGAAGATGTGGCGCAAGTTGGGTGCCTGGTTTTGGCTCGCGACGCAGAATATCGACGATCTGCCGCGCGCCGCGGAACCCATGCTCAACATGATCGAGTGGTGGATCTGCCTGTCGATGCCGCCGGACGAGGTAGAGAAGATCGCCCGGTTCCGCGAACTCTCGCCCGCGCAGAAAGCGCTGATGCTTTCGGCGCGCAAAGAGGCGGGGAAATTCACCGAGGGCGTCATCCTCTCCAAGAGCATGGAAGTGCTGTTCCGCGCCGTGCCGCCGAGCCTGTACCTCGCGCTCGCGCAAACCGAACCCGAAGAGAAGGCAGAGCGCTACCAGCTCATGCAGCAATACGGCTGCACCGAGCTGGAAGCAGCTTTCAAGGTCGCCGAGAAGATCGACCAGGCACGCGGCATCGAGTCGCCGGCCTTGGAACTGTCGTAAGCCGGAGAACACCATGGAGCAGAAGCGTCCTTCCATTCCGATACAAGTCCAGGCGTTCCGCCGTCGCCACAGGCGGCCCCGCTGGCCTTGGGCCTTGACTGCTGCGCTGGTCGCGCTGCTGCTGATCTGGCTCGTGTCCCGGTCGCCCGGCGAATCCTCATCGCAGTCGCCCACGCCGGCTAGCACGGCGCAGATGGCCGGGCCGCCCTGGAAAATGGGCAACCCCGAGGGCCGTTTCACACTGACGCTCTATGCCGATCTGGAATGTCCGTTCTGCCGGGAGTACTTCCCGCAGCTCAAGCGCTGGGTCGGCAGCAACGCCGACGTGACCCTGCAATGGCATCACCAGCCGCTGGCTGCGCACGAGCCGGCCGCGTTGGCCGAGGCGCGTCTGGTCGAGTGCGTCGCCGAAGCCGGCGGGCATGCTGCCTTCTGGCGAGCCGTCGAGTGGGTCTATGCCCACACGCGCAGCGACGGCCTGGGACTGCCCGATGGCCTGCGCTACCCCGAATCGACGCCGGCCGTCGAGCAGTGCATGGCAAGCGAGCGGGTCGACGCGGCCATCCGCGCCCAGGCCGCGGAAGCCACGAAAAGCGGCGTGACGGCCACGCCGTCGCTGCGCCTGCTCGATCGCCAGACGGGTCAGTCCATCCTGCTGCAGGGACCGATCGAAGGCGATGCCTTGCTGTCGGCCATGGACATGCTGTCCGCTGATGAACCACCCGCCACACCCGCCACCGAAATGCCTGCCGACGTTGTCGGCGACATGCCCAGGTAGCCCGCGGTCCTTGAGGCTACGGCGCAGTCTTCTGCGCTGACCGCTCCCCGTTCGCTCCGCATCCTGGCCGCGAACAATCACCTCTGCGTGGTGGTGGATGCACCTTGTTCCGTTGTTCTCATCCCCAGGAGGGCTTGCCCTCCCAGGGCGTGCGCCCTCTGATCTCATCATCCGGAGGTTCGCCATGTCTCTCGTCGTCAATGACTCCTGCGTGGAGTCGCTTTCCGCTGTCGCAGCCCAGCGTGAGGACTGGATCATCCAGCAGGCTATCGCGCTGCTGGAGAGACGGATCTTCAAAGTCGGACCGTGCCTCAGCCGACCGGCCGCCGTGCGGGACTACCTGCGTCTAAAACTGGTCGCTGAGCCCAACGAGGTATTCGCAATCGTTTTCCTGGACAGCATGCACCAAGTGTTGGCCTACGAGCCGATGTTCAGGGGCACGATCAATTCGACTGCGGTCTATCCCCGTGTCGTCGTGCAGCGTGTATTGGAGCTGAAAGCCGCCGCAGTGGTCTTCGCGCACCAGCACCCCTCGGGTGTCACTGAGCCGTCGAGCGCCGATCGTGCGCTGACCCAGCAACTGCAGGCAGCGCTGGCGCTGATCGATGTTCGGGTACTGGATCACATCATCGTTGGCCAGGGGATTCCGTACTCCTTCGCGGAGCACAGCTTGCTGTAGCGCATCGTTCATTGATCACAACGGGGGCTTCGGCCTCCGTTTCTTCCTTGCCCCGAAGCAAGCAGGTATGCGGGGTGTCCGCGATGCGCATTGTTTGTGGGGGCTGCACCGGATTCGGCGTTTGACTATGGCCCTGATCAACTTCCGGGGCACGTGTCATGCCAGCATCTTTTCCCAGGTTCGCGCCAAGCTGGCGAGCCCTTGGCCTGGCCGTTGCACTGCCGGTGTCCTTGGGTGTCTTTAGTCCGGCCACATTCGCTGCCGATGTGCTGGTCATCACCGACAGCCGCCATCCGGTCAAGACCATGGGCGGCGAGCGGCTGATCGAGCTGGACGAAGCGCACCGGATCGAAGCGGAGCTTTCTGCGGAACTGCCCGCCGAACCCGAGCAGGCGACCGCCATCGTCAAGCGCCGACTGAACAGCGGCGGCACCGATCTCCAACGCCGCATCGCTTCCGCCTACCAGGGCGTCACCGACGCGTGGAGCCTGGGCATCACCAGCATCCCGGCCGTCGTGGTGGATCAACGCTACGTCGTCTATGGCGAACCGGATGTGGCCCGCGCAGTCGCTCGCATCGAGCAGCACTGGAGGGCCCAGCCGTGACCCGCCCATTCGACCTGATGCGCCGCCTGCGTGCTGGCGTGGCGTCCGTTCTGCTGCTCAGCGCCACGGGCAGCTACGCGCTCAACACCGCAACCATCGTCGGCTCGGTGGCATCGCCAGACTGCCTCGAATACCGCGTCGTCGGGATCTGCTACTGGCTCTACTGCACCTGGACGGGCTGTACGGTACGCACGTCCATCAAGGTCCGCCACTACATCCCCGATGCGATCGTCTCCAGCTACAGCAACACCGGCGAAAACCCCTGGATCGAAGTCCGGCCGATGAGCACGCCCAACCCATCCGCCCAAACCGGCGGGGACGGAACGACGAACGAGGACCACGAAAACAACCTCGCCAAGTTCAAGAACGCGGACGTCATCGGGCACCCGGGCGTCGAGGTGTTCAACCAGTTCGTGTCGTCCTCGGGCTACTTCTGCGAGGGTGCGGGCACGGCGTTCATGCCGTACTTGCTCGGCACCCTGGACACGCTGGCCTGGCGCTACAACGTGCCCGAGATGGCCTACCCGGAGGCGCTAATTCCCGGCATGCGTGAGGTCGGTGCACGCACCACGATGAACCTCTGGGGCAACGTGTATCCCCGCGGGGGTTTCCTGCACCAGACCGACGACCACAAGGCCAGTGCAGTGGTGGCCCAGCGCGCAGGCGATGTCGTCACGCGCCGGGGACAGATCCACGTTTATCAGCCGCTGCTCGCCAACTCCCGCGATGGCTACTGGCCGGCTGGCGCGCTCATGGAGAGCGATGCCTCGACGGGCAAGTGGCAGGAACTCACGCCAGTCCTGTCCTCGTCCTGCTCGGTCTTCCCGCGCAGCGGCGCCCTGACACAGGCCCGGCAAGGCGATTACGCCTGGGCGCTGTGGCGGCCCTATGCGTGCTGCGAACGCCGGGGCCAGGTGTTTCTCGGCAGCGTCGATTTCCTCTGAGGTGGTGCCATGAAGTTCCGTCCTGCATTCAATCCGTTCTCCCGCCGGGTACGTCGCACGAGGATCGTCATGGCGGTGGCCGGTGCGCTCGCGCTGACGAGCGGTGTGGCCTGGAGCCAACTGGGCTACCAGACCGGCGGCAGTGTCATCGGCGATGACGTCATGTACTCGATCGGCGGCGGAAACGCCGTGTCGATGGGACGTGCGGCTGGCATGCGCTCTCTCGGGGTCGGCGTGGGCTGGAACAGCAACTTGATCTGCGGTGACATGAGCATCCAGACCACGTTGAAGAATCAGCTCAACGGCGTCACCAACGGCTTCCAGCAAATCATGTCATCGGTGATCCAAAGCGCCACCAGCGCGGTGGCGTCGTTGCCGGCACTGATCATTCAGCGGGCCGATCCCGGCCTCTACAACCTGCTCACCAATGGCGTGTTGCAGGCACGGCTCGATTTCGACCGCTCCAAGCTGACGTGCCGTGCCATGGCGGAGAGGATGGCCGAGACGGCGGGCGGGCAGCTCGGCTGGAGCCAGATGGCAGAAGGCTTGGCGCTGCGCGATGCGGTGTCGAGCACGGATGCGGTCTCGGCCGTCGAGCAGGCCGAGACGCGCCGCGGCAATGACGGTGTGCCGTGGGTCGGGGGCAGCAACGCGGGAGGCTCCGGCCAGCCCGCGATCAAGGTCGTCGGCGATGTCACCCGCGCCGGCTACAACCTGGTCAACGGCCGCGGCGTGACCGATACATCGTCCATCGCACCGACCAGTTGCAGCAGTCTCTCGTGCCAGACCTGGACCTCGCCGCAGGCCGCCGTCGAGTGGGCCACGCGCGTACTCGGCGAGAAGGAACAGCGCACTTGCGATGCCTGCACCAAGACCGAGACGACGCCCGGCGTAGGGCTGACGCCGTTGATCCAAGAAGAATACGACGCCAAGCTGCAGGCGCTCCAGGATCTGGTGTCCAAGGCGAAGAACACGACGCCCGAGAACCTGCGCGAGGCTGGCAGTGCATCGCTGCCCATCACCCGCGGCGTGATCGAGGCGCTGCGTGACGAGCCGGACCAGCACCTGCTGTCGCAGCGCCTGGCGTCCGAGGTCGCGCTGTCCTCCGTGCTGGAGAAGGCGCTGTTGCTACAGCGCACGCTGCTCACGGGCAAGAAAGAGCCCAACGTCGCGGCCAACGAGCTTGCGGTGGAGGCCGTGAACAAGGAGAGCGATACGCTCGACCGCGAGATCCAGAACCTCAAAACGGAACTGGAACTGCGCCGCGAGCTGGCCAACAACTCGCCGATGGCCATCATTCAGCGCCATAGCACGCGCGCTTCGGGTTCGCGCGGCATCTACGAGGGCGATCCGGTGCCCGACCGTCTCGACCAACTCCAGAAGGGCAATCCGGGAGGTCGGCCATGAGCGAGGCTCGCATGACTTGGCGTCCACTACGCTGGCTGTTCAGCCGGCACGCGGCGAAAACCCTGCTATGGCTTGTGCTGGTCGTGGCCGCCGCCGTAGGGGCCAACGTCGCGGGCATCTACCTGGTCGGCAGTGTCGCGGCCTGGGAGCGGTGGCTGGCGGCGTCCGCAGGGTATTTCTTCATCTGGCGACTGTGCCTGTACGGCGGTACGGCCTATGGATGGGTCTGGATGCGCCGTCGGCTGCTGGCCCGCGAAGACAGCACGCAGGCGCGACGTCGGCTGATCCGCGCAGAGGTCGCCGGCGTCCTTGCCATTGTGGCGCTCGAAGCCAGCCTGTTGATGCAGGCCGCTTGAGGGGAGATCGAGGCAATGACGCTTTTCACGACCGACTACCTGGAGTACTACCTCACCCTCGTGTCCTGGATCGTCAACAACGGCATCTGGGCCGTGCTGGTGTCCAGCGGGGTGTTTGCGCTGCCCTTTGTGGCGATCGTCATCCAGGAATGGCTCAAGGCCAGAGCGGAGGGCGCCGACGAAGGCAACAAGGGCGTGCTCTCGGCGGCGCGCATCGAGAACCGAGTATTTGTGGCCATCGTGGTCGTGATGTTCGCCGGCATTCCGTTCATCGACGTCGACCTCAGCACTATCCAGTACGACAGCTCGCGCTCGGCGCAGTGCCAGGTCAGCGTGCCGCAGCCCGCGCAAACTGGCTGGTCGCAGTCCTTCAGCACCATCAACAACCAGTCGGCGAAGGTTCCGGTCTGGTGGGCTTTCATGCACGCGCTTTCGCGCGCCGTCACGAGCGCCTCGGTGGCTGCGATCCCGTGCGGCACGGATCTGCGGCAGATGCGGATGGAGATCGATGCCACACGCATCGACGACCCGGTGCTGGCCCAAGAAGTGGCGGATTTCACGCACGATTGCTATGGACCGGCTCGCGCCAAATTGTTCATGGCGCGGCCGGAGCTGGACGAAACGCAGATGAACGATGTGACCTGGATCGGTTCGAGGTTTTTCACGGACACGGGCGGTTACTACGACAGCTACCGCTCTAGCACGGCGCGCGAGGCATGGCCCTATGACGACACCCGCGACGCTGGGCTTGCGCAGGTTGCCAATGGTGGCGGCTACCCGACCTGCAGGCAGTGGTGGTCCGACGGCAGTAACGGACTGCGCGCGCGGCTGCTGGGGCAAGTGGACCCAAGCCTGCTGAATCGCCTGGCGGGCTGGGCTGGATTCCTGAGCCGGGCCGAGGTGGACGACTCCGTGATCCGCGCCATCGCGTCACCGCGGCAGCAGAAATTGAACCAAGGCAGCGTCTATACGGACTACGGCGGTCAGATCGACAAGACATTGCCCAATGTCGTCAACCGTGCCACCAGCGATGTTGGCTTGGCGGTTGGGGCTCTCGCCGCCTTCCCGGCAATGGACGTAGTGCGCCAAGCACTGCCCATGGTGCTCGCGCTGCTCAAGATGGCGCTCGTGATCTGCATTCCGCTAGTGCTGGTCGTGGGCACCTATGACCTGAAGATGGTCGTCACCGTCAGCACCGTCCAGTTCGCGCTGTTCTTCACGGACTTCTGGTTTCAGCTCGCACGCTGGATCGACAGCACCATCCTCGATGCGCTCTACGGGTGGGGCTTTGGCTGGAACCGGCCGCATACCAACTTCGACCCGCTGGTGGGGCTGAACAATGCCTTCGGCGACATGCTTTTGATGTTCGTCACCGGCACGATGTTCTTGGTCCTGCCGACTTTCTGGGTGGCAGCGCTTGGGTGGGTCGGAGTAAAAGCCGGGGTAATCGCTCAGAACCTGGCTGTCGGTTCCAAGGAAGCACGCGACAGCGCGGGATCAGGCGTAAACAAGGTTACCGGCAAGGTGCTTTGATCGGTCGCCCATTTCAGTCGTTGAACGGATCGTTCGGGTCGTGCGGGTCGATCCGCTGACCGCTGGACGAATACAGGCCAAAGCCTGCCTCGCCGTTTCGCAGTTCGTCCGGTTGCGTCCAGCGATCATCATTGACCGTCGAATTGCTGGCCGTCCATGCTGCGGCAACCCCAACCAGAAGCACCAACGCCAGCCAGAACGCGGCGTAGAACAGCAATCCCAGCGCGACCAGCTTCACTACCCATACGAGCACGGTGGCCCCGGCAAGCGGCATCCCCTTGGAGGCGAGCCAACACGACAACCTTCGCTCGCCGCGCGCATAGGCGCGCCATCCACGGCCAACGCTGCGGCCGAGGCGTTCTGCGGTGCTGATGCGGGTTGTCGTGTTCATGGTCGTCTCCTGCTACATGAGGAATGCCTATTCCAGTTTGCTCCAATCCTGCTTGCTTGCCTGCACCAATACGTTCCAATCGTCTGGTGGATTTCCACGTCCGAGCATTTTCTCGAACACGGCATAGGGATCTGACTTGCTCCCCGAAGACCGCAAGGTCTGCTCATCATTGACCCAGGCGTACACGATGACCTTGGCCTTCGAGTCGTACCGGAAGAACAACCGGAACCGCCTTCCGATCTTGGCCCTTCGCCAGTGCCGGTGGGCCAGCCCCAGGGTGTTGCCCTGGCGGTACTCGTCGCGTGCCGGATCACCGGGCACCACATCTAATATCAACTGGTTCAAGGCCCGGAAGAGCTTGACGTTGGCGTTGGACTCGAAGCCCTCCGGGTCGTTCTCCTGCGCGCGCCGTGCGGCTGCGTGCAGCTTCTGCAACTGCTCGATCACACAGTCGTGGAACAGCAATGCCCAGCCATGCCGTTGCATCAGAGTTCCACTTCGCCGTCGATTTCCTCGTCCAGCTTCACGCCGTGACCCGCTTGCTCCAGCATGGCGCGAGTTAGATCCTCGGGCAGACCATGGACGTTCCGGCCCGCCTCGATGTCGCGGGCCAGCAGACTCAGGAACGCACCGATGGCGGGGTCCTCGTGCTCGGCGTCGGCACGGGTCACGACGACTTCTCCGTCACGCAGGTCGAACGCAACCTTGCCGCCGGCATCGACACCGAGCGCCTGCCGGATGGGCTTGGGCAGCGTGATCTGGCCTTTGGAGGTCAGCGTGGCAACTTCATGAATGGCAGGCATGGCCGTTCTCCTAATAGCGATGCCCTGATGGTAAGGAATATTCCTTACCATGTCAATATGGGGTCTCATGGCGTCCTCCCGAGTCCAAGAATCGGCCCATCGTAGGGCGGGAACACCAAGCCTTCACGCATCAATCCGGCCCGCCGAACCTCGCATTGGCCGTGGACGGTCAATGCCCCACGCCCTATACCCAAATGGTTAAAGGCTAAAGGGCCGAAAGGGCAAGGGAATGGGGTGCAAGGGGAAAGGCCCTACCTCGAAAAGGCGAAAAGGCCCCCCGCTCGGCCCACCACCAGGACACCCGCATGCTCTTTCTGTTCCAGCGGAAACGACCTCCGGTCGCTGCCGCTCCGTCGCCAGCGCCCGCCCTCGATCTCCCGAAAGGGCTGCTGCGGCCCGAGTCGGCCGCATCGCTGCTGGCCACGCCGCGCCGGCAGAAGCTGCTGGAATACATCTGGCAGCGCACCTCCCTCTCGCGCAAGCAGTTCGTCACCCTGTACCGCACGCCGCTGGAACGATATGCCGAGCTGGTCCAGCAATTTCCCGCTTCCGAAAGCCACCATCACGCTTACCCGGGCGGCATGCTCGACCACGGCCTGGAAATCGTCGCCTACAGCCTGAAGCTGCGCCAGTCCCATCTGCTGCCCATCGGTGCCAGCCCCGAGGACCAGGCGGCGCAGTCCGAGGCCTGGACCGCCGCCGTCGCCTACGCGGCACTACTGCACGACATCGGCAAGATCGCTGTCGATCTGCACGTCGAACTCGCCGACGGCAACACCTGGCATCCCTGGCACGGGCCGCTGCTCCAGCCGTACCGCTTCCGCTATCGTGAGGATCGTGAATACCGCTTGCATAGTGCTGCAACAGGTCTGCTCTACCGCCAACTGCTCGATCGGCACGTCTTGGACTGGCTCAGTGGCTACCCGGCGCTATGGGCCCCGCTGCTCTACGTCTTGGCCGGACAGTACGAGCATGCCGGGGTCCTGGGCGAGCTTGTCGTGCAGGCTGATCGCGCTTCTGTGGCTCAGGAGCTGGGTGGTGATCCGGCCCGCGTCATGGCAGCACCCAAGCACGCACTGCAACGCAAGCTGCTCGACGGGCTGCGTTATCTGCTCAAGGAAGAGTTGAAGCTGAACCAGCCGGAAGCCTCCGATGGCTGGCTCACCGAGGATGGTTTGTGGCTGGTGAGCAAGACGGTTTCGGACAAACTGCGCGCACACCTCCTGTCTCAGGGGATCGATGGCATTCCTGCGAACAACACCGCCGTGTTCAACGTGCTGCAAGACCACGGCATGCTCCAGCCCACCTCGGACGGCAAAGCGGTCTGGCGCGCGACCGTGACCAGCACGACCGGCTGGTCCCATTCGTTCACCCTGTTGCGTCTCGCTCCCGCGCTGATCTGGGAGTCTGGCGAGCGACCAGCACCTTTCGCGGGCACGGTAGAGATCGACGCGACGCCCGCGGAAAACGACGCCTGCATGTCGGCTCCCGCGCCTACCGTCTCGGTGAACCCAGCGCAGGGAGGTCAAGAGCCTCCGATTTGGGAGGGCGACAGCACCACCATCGTTTCACCGCCCGCAGCCCAGCCCGTGCCCGACGTCATGGAGGATTTGCTCGCGATGGTGGGCTTGGGTGAGTCGGCCGGCGTTGGCCAGGATGCCGAGGAGTTCCTCCACACCCCCGCGCCAGCAACAGCCGCGACGTCCATTCCATCGCCTGCACCTGCACCCGCGCCTACGCCTGGGTCATCGGCAACGAAGCCATCCGGGGAACAGTTCATGGTTTGGCTGAAGCAGGGAATCGCCTCACGACGGCTCATCATCAACGACGCGAAGGCACTCGTGCATACGGTGAATGAGACGGCCTACCTGGTCAGCCCGGGTGTGTTCCAACGCTATGCGCAGGAGCATCCCGAAGTGGCCGCACTCGCCAAGCAGGAGAATCAACAGGATTGGCAGTGGGTGCAGAAGCGCTTCGAGAAGCTGCAGCTACATCGAAAGCAGCCCAATGGCCTGAACATTTGGACCTGTGAAGTCACGGGCCCGAGGAAGTCCCGCCGACTGCATGGCTACCTCCTCGAAGATGGGTCCTTGGCACTCGCCGAAATACCGCCCAACAATCCCTATCTTGCTCTGACTCAGGAAGGATGACGCGATTCGGGCATTGATCGCCACCGTCGTGTGGCGACGATCAATGCCCCGCGAAAATTGGCAACATTTGGCGAACTGAGCTACTCGGCCCGCGCCAACTCCTGTGCAAGGAACGGAGCGGTTCTGCTGCCAGACGTTCGGGCCACCTGCTGAGGGGAGCCCGCCACCACGATGCTGCCGCCGGCAGCGCCTGCACCAGGCCCCACGTCGATCACCCAATCGGCCTGGGCCACCGCGCGCATATCGTGTTCGATCATCACTACGGTATTGCCGGCATCGACCAGGCGCTGCAACTGCACCAGCAGCCGGTCGGCGTCCGACGCATGCAGCCCGGTAGTCGGCTCGTCGAGCACGTACAGGCTTCGGCCGCGCTGGCTGCGCTGAAGCTCGGTCGCCAGCTTGATGCGCTGCGCCTCGCCACCGGAAAGCTCAGTGGCTGGTTGTCCCAGGCGCAGATAGCCCAGTCCGATGTCGCGCAGCAGTTGCAGGGGCCTTGCCACCGCGTCTTCACCCGCGAAGAATTCGCTGGCCTCGTCCACGGTCATCTGCAGCACCTCGGCGATGTTGCGCCCGTTCCACTGCACCTTCAGCGTGGCCTCGTTGTAGCGCGCGCCATGGCAGGTCGGGCATGGCGCGTACACGCTGGGCATGAACAGCAGTTCCACGCTAACGAAACCCTCGCCCTCGCAAGTCTCGCAGCGCCCCTTGGCGACGTTGAACGAGAACCGTCCGGCATCATAGCGGCGGCGTCGAGCATCGGGCGTGGCAGCGAACAGCTTGCGCACATGGTCGAACAGGCCCGTGTAGGTGGCCAGGTTCGACCGCGGCGTGCGCCCGATCGGTTTCTGGTCCACCTGCACCAGACGCTGTACGGCGTCCACGTCGCCCGCCAGATGGCCGCCGGTCGCTTCGATCACTGCCGGCCCTTCGCTGGTGGCGCTTTCGGCTACATCGTCTTCCGGCTCGTGGCCCAGGTGCAGCAGCACCAGCTCCGGCAGGGCCTGCGCGACGAGGCTGGACTTGCCCGAGCCGGAGATGCCGGTGACGGCCGTCAGCACGCCCAGCGGAATGCGCGCATTCACGCCATGCAGGTTGTGGCGGTGAATGTCCTGCAGCTCCAGCCAGCCGGTCGCTTCGCGTGCCCGGCTTCCCGGCGCGGGGATCTCATCGAACAGGTAGCGTGCAGTACGCGATTCGGCAATCTTGCGCAGGCCATCCGGCTCGCCGCTGTAGAGCACGCGGCCGCCACGCTCCCCAGCATCCGGCCCGACATCCACCAGCCATTGCGCGCGGCGCATCAGGTCCAAGTCGTGCTCCACCACGAACACCGAGTTGCCGGCGTCGCGCAGCCGGTCGAGCGCGTCGTACAGGGCCTGGCTATCGGAGGGGTGCAGGCCCGCGGAGGGCTCGTCGAGCACGTACACGACACCGAACAGCAGGGAACTCAATTGCGTGGCCAGCCGCAGGCGCTGCAACTCGCCGGCCGAAAGCGTCGGCGTGGCCCGGTCCAGCGTCAGGTAGCCCAGGCCCAGCCCACGCAGTTGGCGCAGGCGTGCCATCACGCCACCGGCCAGGCGCTGCGCGGCGAGGCGCTTTTCTTCCGATAGCGCCGAGGTGCGGCGCACGTCGGGCGATACCGCATGGACGGCGCGGCCGGAGGCCGCGCGTTCGGCACGGTCGCGTCGGGTCGCTTCCTTGTCCGTAGCCGCCCCCGCTGCATGGGCGCGGAAATCGCCCTGGGCGATGGGTTCGAGCAAGGCCGCCAACTGGTCCAGCGGCATCTGCATGAACGCGCCGATGTCCACGCCGGCGAAGGTGACCGACAGCGCCTCGGGCTTGAGCCGCTTGCCGTGGCAGGTGGGGCACGGTTTGCCCTCCATGAACCGGGACACGCGCTTTCTCATCAACGCGCTCTGGGTGTTGGCAAAGGTGTGCAGCACGTAGCGCCTGGCGCCGGTGAAGGTGCCCATGTAGCTCGGCTCCATCTTGCGCTTGAGCGCGGCGCGGGTTTCGGCGGGCGTGAAGCCGGCGTACACCGGCACCGTCGGTGTTTCCTCGGTGAACAGAATCCAGTCGCGATCCTTCTTCGGCAGGTCCTTCCACGGTCGGTCAACGTCGTAGCCCATGCTGACCAGGATGTCGCGCAGGTTCTGGCCTTGCCAGGCGGGGGGCCAGGAGGCGATCGCCCGCTCGCGGATGCTCAGGGAGGGATCGGGCACCATGATGGCCTCGGTCACCTCGTACACATGGCCCAGGCCGTAGCAGGTCGGGCACGCTCCCTGCGGCGTGTTGGGCGAAAAATCCTCGGCGTACAGCATCGGCTGGTTGGCCGGATAGGCGCCGGCGCGCGAATACATCATCCGCACCAGGCTGGACAAGGTGGTCACACTGCCCACGGAGGAACGCGCGTTGCTGGAGCCCCGCTGCTGCTGCAGCGCCACCGCCGGCGGCAGGCCGTCGATCGCATCGACGTCCGGCACGCCGGCCTGCTCGATCAGTCGCCGCGCATAGGGGGCCACCGACTCGAAGTAGCGTCGCTGGGCCTCGGCATAGATGGTGCCGAAGGCCAGCGAGGACTTGCCGGAGCCGGAGACACCCGAGAACACCACCAGCGCGTTACGCGGGATGGAGACGTCCACCTCCTTGAGGTTGTTCTCGCGCGCACCGCGCACTTCCACCATGCCGCTGGCCGCAGCGGTACAAGAGGATTCACCGAAAGAATTGTTTGGCAAGTTTTTATCCTGTAGTTCGTCCCGCTCAGGACGGGACTTCCTGAGTTCGGGTGCCGCGGCGGCTGGCTTCGAGCACTGCGGTGACAGTGCGGGCGTCGTAGCTGCCGCGCAGACGACGACCCTCGACGAAGAACGTCGGCGTGGCGTGCGCACCGCTGGCGACCGCACTGGCGAGGTCGCGCTCGACACGCTCGATCACCGCAGGGCTGTCGAGATCCGCGATGAACCGTTCGACGTCGAGCCCAAGCTCGGCGGCGTAGCCGATCAGATGCTCGCGCTCCAGCGCATGCTGACGGGTGAACACGAAGTCCAGCCACGGCCAGAACATCCCCTGGTTCGCCGCTGCCTCGGACGCCCGCGCGGCAATCGGCCCGTGCGGGTGGTGCGGCAGATGGCGCACCACATACCGCAGGTCGTCACCGAAGTGGGCGCGAAGATCGTCCCACGAACCGGTGGCGTGCGCACAGTACGCGCACTCGAAGTCCACGTACTCGACGAGTGTGAGCTGGGCGTCCTCCGGCCCGCGGATGTGATCGATCTCCGGATCGACCGGCGGCTCAAGCACCATCGGCAGGTCAGCGGTCTTCTCACCCCACCGCTGGGCGGCGACCTTGAAGATCAGCCACCCGAGCAACGTGGCGAACACCATCGACACGAGCACGCCGACCGTCGCCTGGCGGCCCAGGTCGGAGGTCGTGCCGAACGCGAGCCCGATGATCAGCAGCGACACGGTGAAGCCGATCCCGGACAGCGCCGCCCCACCGAACACGCTCCCCACCCCGACGCCCTCGGGCAGCCGGCCCAGGCCGAGACGGACGGCGACGAGCGTGGTGAGCCCGATGCCCAAGAGCTTGCCGAGCACGAGCCCTGCGATGACGCCCCACGTGACTGGCGAGCCAAAGGCCTCGGCGAGCAGCCCGCCACGCACGTCCACCCCGGCGTTCGCCAAGGCGAAGATCGGCACGATCAGCAGCGCCGTCGGCAGCCGCAGGAACTCGTGCAATCGCTCGTTCACCGAGATACCCCGGGACAGCCCGCAGTCCACCGCGCGGGCCGATGCGGCACTCGGCGACTGCCAGAAGTCACGGAACAACTGTCTTGCCGCAACGACCCCGTGACGTTGCGTCGCATAGGCGGGGATCAGCAGCCCCGCGGCCATCCCGGCGAGGGAGGCATGGATGCCGGAATACACGGTTGCGAACCACAGCACGATCACGATCAACACATACGGCGTCGCCCGCCACTGGCGGGTGCGCCCCAACAACCACAATCCAACGAGGCTGGCGAGGGCGATAAGCAACGGGACGATCCGGATCTCCTCGCTATAGACGATGCCGATGATGGACACTGCGAGGAAGTCATCGACCACGGTCAGGGTGAGCAGGAACACGCGCAACTGACCCGATAGCCGCGGGCCGACGATCGCCAAGGTGCCCAGCATGAACGCCGTATCGGTGCCGACCACCGCACCCCACCCGTGCAGGCCCTCACTTCCGGCTAGTTTCACGATCAGGACATACACCAGCGCGGGAAGCACGACTCCCGTGACCCCCGCGATCAGGGCGAGGCGGGCACGGCTGCGGTCACGGAGCGATCCGTGGGCGAACTCCTGACGCACCTCCAGTCCGATCAGGAAGAAGAAGACGACCATCAGGCCGTCGTTGACCCAGTGATGCAGATCCATGTGTAGGCGCAGTGGCCCGAAGTTGAACCCGACGTCTAGGTGCCACAACTCGAAATAGGCGTTAGATAGCGGCGAGTTCGCCCACACGAGCGCCACAACCGTGACGATCACCAGCAGCACCGCAGCGCCAGACTCCGTGCGTAGATAGTGGGCAACGCGTCTCCGTCTGATATGCGCCGAGGACTCACCAAAAGAAGAGGCTGGCATGTGCTTATCCTGTAGTTTGTGAGATCACGATGGGCAGGTTTCGGAGGCGACCGGTCAGGCGTCCGCCTCTGGCAGCGTCCCATCATCCAGCGAGCGCAGCCAAGTAAGCCATTCTCCCAGCCTGCGCTCAACACCTCTGTCCGTTGGCTGATACCAGCCCGGCCGCGCCACGCCCTCGGGAAAGTAGCTTTGCCCAGCGGCGTAGCCGTTGGGCTCGTCAGGAGCGTAGCGGTAGCCTTCGTGATACCCCATCTGCTGCATCAGCTTCGTCGGCGCATTGCGAAGATGGAGAGGCACAGGCAGGGAGCCGCTGTTCTTGACGAAGGTCTTCGCCTTGTTCCAGGCGGCATAGGCAGCGTTCGACTTGGGGGCGGCAGCAAGGTAGGTCGCCGCGTGGGCAATCGGTATTTCGCCTTCGGGGGAACCCAGCCTCTCATAAGCCAGCGCGGCATTGAGCGCCAGTTGCAGCGCCTGCGGGTCGGCATTGCCGATGTCTTCGCTGGCCACTACCACCATGCGGCGGGTCACCTGGCTGACGTCGCCGCTACCGTCAAGGATGCGGGCCAGCCAATACAGGGCCGCATCAGGGTCGGAGCCCCGTAGCGACTTGTGGAAGGCTGAGAGCTGCCAGTAGAACTCGTCACCGCCCTTGTCGAACCTGCGCAGCGATGGACTGGTGGACAGCTTGGCGGACTGGCCATCGACCACGGTCTTGCCAGCGCCCGACGCCGCATTCGTCACCTGCTCAAGCAGATTGAGGAAGCGCCTGCCATCGCCATCGGCAAAGCCCTTGAGCAGATCCAGCGCGTCCGCGTCCAACGTGACGCCCTGGAGATGCGGCAGTGCGCGTTCGTAGAGTTGGTTCAGTTCGTCGCTGGACAGCGGTTCGAGGGTATAGACCTGCGCGCGCGAGAGCAGTGCGGAATTGACCGCCAACCCCGGATGCTCGGTCGTCCCCCCCACCAGGGTCAGGAGCCCCGACTCGACATGGGGCAGCAGGGCATCCTGCTGCGCCTTGTTGAAGCGATGGATCTCATCGACGAAAAGCACCGTCGATCGACCATGGTTGTCCAGTTCGGCCTGGGCCTCGTCGATGGCTTGCCGGATGTCCTTCACCCCGGCCAGCACGGCCGAGATGGCGATGAATCGGCTGTCGGTCGCACTGGCGGCCAGGCGCCCTAGGGTGGTCTTGCCCACGCCTGGCGGCCCCCAGAGGATGAACGAGTGCAACTTGCCCGCCTCGAACGCGAGACGCAGCGGCTTGCCGGGGCCGAGCAAGTGCCGTTGCCCGACGAATTCGTCCAGCGTCTTGGGCCGCAGGAGTTCGGCCAAGGGAGGCTTGGGCTTTGTCGTGAATAGATCGGTCAAGTTCCTCTCCCTGGCATTTCTGATAGTTGACGTTCCGATAAGGTGGGCACCTCAATCCAGAGAGCCGGATTTATCCAACGCCGTGGGCTCTTTGTCGGCAATCGCATGCATGATGATGCGAGAGCCGCGGTAGCCGATGCTGTGGTTCCATACCCAGCTCAAAGCGACACTGAGACGATTTCGCGTGCCGATCAGAAAGTAGATGTGCGCCA
The DNA here is from genome assembly GCF_013386585.1 of Pseudomonas sp. P7548. GTDB lineage: Bacteria > Pseudomonadota > Gammaproteobacteria > Pseudomonadales > Pseudomonadaceae > Aquipseudomonas. The sequence goes on from NZ_JACARO010000038.1 coordinate 193,225, forward strand.
GCTTCCAGATCCACCACGCAAAGGCACCACGCAGCTTCACCCGCCCCATGTCAATCACCGCCAGGCTGCGGCCGATGGTGGCCAGGTTCCCCTGATGCCGGTATTTGAAAGGCCCGTCAGCGGGCTTGCCCTTCAAACGCCGTCCAATCAGGTTAGCGACGTACTTCCCTTGCTGTTTGGCGGCCGGGGCGATGCCCGGCACGGGCTTCCCATCGGCCATGGTGCACGAGGCTGTATCGCCGATGGCGAAGACCTCCGGGCGACCGGCCACCGTCAGGTCAGGGCCAACGACCACTCGACCAGCACGATCAGACGCAGCGCCCAACCAGCGAGCCGCGGGAGACGCCTGGACTCCGGCGGCCCAGACGATGGTCTTGGCCGAAAGGGGCTTGCCGCCATACACCACGCCGTCGGCCGAGCATTCGGTGACCGGAGTACCCAGCACGACCTCGACCCCGAGTTTTTCGAGTGCCTGGCGCGTATAGGCCGAAAGATCCTCTGGAAAGACCGACAACAGACGCGGGCCAGCCTCGATCAGTACAACCCGCGATGTGCTCGGGTCGATCGAGCGGAAGTCACGCGCCAGCGTGTCTCGTGCCAGCTCGGCGATGGTTCCGGCCAATTCAACCCCGGTGGGACCACCACCGATGATGACGAACGTCTGCAGCGCGGCACGCTGCTGAGGATCGCTCGTGCGCTCAGCTTCCTCGAAAGCCGCGAGGATTCGGCCCCGAATGGTCGTGGCATCTTCCAGCGTCTTCAACCCCGGCGCGAAAGCCCCCCATTCGTCGTGTCCGAAGTAGGCATGGGTAGCACCTGTCGCGAGCACGAGCGTGTCGTAGGTTTGCCGCATTCCATTGTTGAGAATGACCTGACGCGCGTCCTGGTCGATACCTTCCACTTCCGCCATCAAGGTGTTCACTTCCGGGCGATTTCGGAAGAGATAGCGAATAGGCCAGGCGATCTCGGATGTCGAAAGTGACGCACCTGCGACCTGGTAAAGCAAGGGTTGGAACAGGTGATGATTGCGCCGATCGATGATCGTCACATCGACCTCGACACCAGCAAGCTGGTTGGCAACCTCGATCCCGCCGAAGCCCGCTCCGATAATGACGACGTGATGTCGGTTTTTGGAGGTCTTTGTCATGACCTGATCTCCTCTCTCAGCGTTTCAGCGCCGATGCGTGGTGTGCCATATGCTCGCCAATGAAGCTGGCAATGAAGTAGTAGCTGTGGTCGTAGCCTGGGCGCAGATTCAACGTGAGCGGGTGCCCCGTCTCGTCGCAGGCTTTGCGCAGCAGGTCGGGCTGAAGCTGGCTCTCCAGGAACTCGTCGCCCAAGCCCTGATCAACCAGCAACGGCAAACGCTCCTGCACGGTGCGAATCAGCTCCACGGTGTCGTACTGCTTCCACACTTCCCGATCGCTGCCCAGGTACGCCTCGAAGGCCTTGTGCCCCCAGGGAACCTGGGTGGGGGCGACGATGGGCGAGAAGGCCGAGACGCTTCGATAACGGCCCGGGTTGCGCAGGGCGATGACCAGAGCGCCGTGTCCTCCCATGGAATGGCCGCTGATGCTCCGCTCCGCTGTCACGGGAAAGTGGGCCTCGATCAGCGCCGGCAATTCCTGCACGACGTAGTCGTACATCCGATGATTCGCTGCCCAGGGTTCCTGTGTGGCGTTGACGTAGAAACCCGCCCCCTGTCCGAGGTCATAGGCAGGATCGTCGGCAACGCCTTCGCCGCGAGCACTGCTATCGGGCGCGACGACGGCAATGCCATGTTCGGCCGCGTAGCGCTGGACGGCGGACTTGGTGATGAAGTTCTGCTCGGTGCAGGTGAGGCCTGAAAGCCAGTACAGCACCGGCACCTTGCCGTGCTGTGCCTGCGGAGGCAGATAGACGCCGACCTTCATCGTGCAACCGAGCGTCGTGGATTCATGCTGATAAACGTCCTGCCAACCATCAAAGCTGGCGTGATGTTCGATGCGTTCCATGTAGTTCTCCTATGTTCAAACGGACGGCGCAGCTCTCGCGCGCCAGGACGGCAGCTCGTCAGGAAGATTTCTCTTCCGCTGCCGTGTCGCCGTGGGCGTGTCTGATCCTGCGCACGATCCACCAGATCGTCAGCATCACCGCAGGCACCAGAACCGCCATCACCGGCGCCACGCTGTCGTGAACCATCGGAATGCCCTTGAGCAAATAGCCGAGAAGACTCACGACGTAATAAGAAATTGCCGCGACCGACAGGCCTTCGACGGTTTGCTGAAGGCGCAATTGCATCTTGGCCCGGTTGTTCATCGACGCAAGCAGATCGCGGTTCTGGCGTTCAAGCTCGACGTCGATCCAGGAACGCAGCAACGCGATGGCGCGGGTCAGCTTGTCGGAGAGCTTGGTCTGGCGCTCCTTTACGGATTGGCATGTCCGCATGGCGGGAGCGATGCGACGCTGCAGGAAATCCGCCCAGGTGCAGTACCCGGATACGGCCTCTTCCGAAAGCGCTGCCAGCCTTTCCTCGACGATCTCGTAGTAGGCACGACTGGCGCCGAAGCGATAGAGATTCGCCGCAACGCCAGCTTCCAGTTCGGCAGCCAGGCCGGTCAATTCGGACAGCAGCACGTCGCTGTCGCGCCGTTCCACCAAGCTCGTACACATCTCGTCGGTGATCGCCGCAAGGCGCGACTCCATGCGCCGCAGCTCCGACGTCATCGACCGCGTCAACGGCAAGGACAGCAACGCCAAGGTACGGTAGGTCTCGATCTCCAGCAGACGTTGAGCCAGCGCACCCGCCCGCGCCGGGGTCAAATCGCGGGCAAGGACGAGGATCTGCGTCAGGCCATCCTCATCCTGTCGGAAGTCGGTGAGGATGGCGGCAGAGCCGTTCTCCACCAGCGAGTAGCACAGGCTGGCAGGATCGAAGCGATCGGCCTCCTTCTCCGTTTCCGGCGTCCATGGAAGAAGTCTCAAACGGATGCCGGATACGACCGGGCCGGGAGGAACAAATCCATGCTTGAACGGATTTTCGCCGCACGGCTCTCCCGTCTCGGAATCCAGCGAAGCGCACCAGAGATACGTTGAGAACTCGGTGTGCTTTTCACAGTGCAGGTCTCCCTCATCCCATGTCATGCCGTGAAGCGGCGTAGCGTGGTCGGGCTCGGCAACGCCGAAGCGATGAGACAACTCACTCATCGCCATCTGATCCCTGGCCTGATCGCCTTCGGTCATGAAAGCGAGCTGCAATATGCCGCGGGGGGCCTGAATCAACAGATGCGGGCGCGCATGCACTTCACCCACGGCCGCAGCACGATCGGCATAGGCCGGCATGCCGTACACGGTGGCGGTCGGGGCGGGTTGTACGGTCGTCGTATTGATGTTGGCCGGCTCTTGCATAACGACCTCATTTCTCATTGGTTGAAAAACACGCTTCAAAGCAAATGCCCGCAGCCATGCGTTTCGCACATGGCTGCGGGCCGATCTTCATGAGCAGGCACCGCTCTACACGGTCCGTCTAATAGGCTCGCCGTATAGAGGCTTGTGCTGGCCCTTTCAGAACGCCCTCAGCTTCCTTGCTTTCAGACGAAGGTGTACGAGCAGACCTTGTTGCCCGCCGGATCACGCAGGTAGGCCGCATAGGCACCCGGCAGGTGACCACGTGCGCCAGGCTGGCCCTCGTCGGTGCCGCCTGCGGCAAGGCCGGCAGCATGGAAGGCATCCACTTCGGCGGGAGTGGCGGCCGCAAAGCCGATCGTCACGCCGTTGCTGGAGGGCGCTTCACCATTGCCCGGACGGGCGATGATGAAAGCCGGCTTTTCGCGACCGAAAAGTACCCATCCGTTGTTGAAAGGACCGAGGTTCTTGATGCCAAGAGCACCCAGAGCGGCGTCGTAGAACGCGACCGACTTCTGAACGTCGGCAGCGCCGATAAAAATGTGCGAAAAGATGCCATCGCCAGAAATGACAGGAGTGGACATGATTAATTTCCTTGGTGGTTGGTGTTGAATGGGTAGTGGGCGGTCAGTAGTGGATCACCGTGCGAATCGACTTGCCTTCATGCATCAGGTCGAAGGCCTTGTTGATGTCGTCGAGGCCCATGGTGTGGGTGACGAACGGGGCGAGATCGATCTCGCCTTTCATTGCGTCCTCCACCATGCCGGGAAGTTGAGTGCGGCCCTTGACCCCGCCGAAAGCCGAGCCCTTCCAGGTGCGACCGGTGATCAACTGGAACGGGCGCGTCGAAATTTCCTTGCCTGCACCAGCCACGCCGATGACGATCGACTGGCCCCAGCCACGATGTGCTGCTTCTAGTGCCGAGCGCATCACGTTGACGTTGCCGATGCACTCGAAGGTGTGATCGACACCCCAACCGGTCATCTCGATGAGAACCTCGTGAATCGGCTTGTCGAAGTCCTTCGGGTTGAGGCATTCGGTCGCGCCGAAGGTACGAGCCAGCTCGAACTTCGCTGGATTGGTGTCGATGGCGATGATGCGACCTGCCTTGGCCTGGCGTGCCCCCTGAATCGCAGCGAGCCCGATGCCGCCGAGGCCGAAGATGGCCACAGAGTCACCCGGCTGAACCTTGGCCGTGTTGTGAACAGCGCCGATGCCGGTGGTCACACCGCAACCCAGCAGGCAGACATGCTCGGGATTGGCGTCCGGGTTGATCTTGGCCAGCGAGACTTCGGCCACCACCGTGTATTCGCTGAAGGTCGAGCAGCCCATGTAGTGGTAGATCGGCTGGCCGTTGTAGCTGAAGCGGGTGGTGCCATCGGGCATCACGCCCTTGCCCTGGGTGGCGCGCACCGCGACACACAGGTTGGTCTTGCCGGACTTGCAGAACAGGCACTCGCCGCACTCGGCGGTATAGAGGGGAATGACGTGATCGCCAGGCTTCACGCTGGTCACACCTTCACCCACCTCCACGACGATACCCGCACCTTCATGACCCAGCACGACCGGGAAGAGACCTTCGGGGTCGTCGCCCGACAGGGTGAAGGCGTCGGTATGGCAAACGCCGGTGTTCGTGATCTTGATGAGCACCTCGCCCTTGCGCGGCGGCTCGACGTCGATCTCGACGATTTCCAGCGGCTTTCCTGGCCCGAAGGCAACTGCTGCACGTGATTTCATGATGTCGCTTCCTTTACTAGCTAACTAAATTTGCCCTCACCGAGGGCACCCTGGTGCCTCTACCGCAGATAGGAGCGGACGATAGAGATGGTCTCGTCAATGGACTTGTTCTGCGAATCGCTCCTGATTTCGCTACTGGGAAACTCTTCCCGCAGATAGCTCTCCAGAACGGTTGCCATCAATCCGTTGACTGCCCCACGAACGGCCGCAAGCTGCTGAAGAATTGTAGGGCATTCCGCACCTGCATCGAGCGCTTGCTCAAGAGTCGCTACCTGACCTTTGATGCGCCGGATGCGCGTCAGGGCTTGCTTCTTTTCTTCCGGGCTGTGTGGCATCGAACACCTCTCTACTTGGGTACACCGCCGCATTATACAATACTCCACCATAGTATATGCGGCCGAACTTCGCCACAAATTCTGTGCTCTTCGAGCACTATTACAGGCTAGTACAGATTTGTTCCCAAGAAGCGCAAAACATTCAAATCAATGAATATTTCTTGCATGTATCGACAGCATCGGGGCAAGTTCAAAACCGGTCAAACTGGAAAAATCTATGCGCAGATAGATATGGCCTATCTAAGCCAACTCATCGAGCTGAAGCTATCAAGATGAGACCGGCTAGGCGACCTGACGACCCGAGTACCGAGCCTTCCTCAGTGCAGGCAACATCTGGCCGTCCCAGTCACGATCGACCGCAACCTGGGCCTGTTCCTGGTTTCGTTCGAGGGCTTCAACGTCCAGATCAGCAATCGCCCATGTCTGCGTGCCGCAAGTCGTCGCGAGAATGCCATCCTCCGGGAATCCGCGATCCATGGGTGCATAGATCGTGGCCTCGCCAGTATTCGTGTCCAGCGCCGGGCTCCAGTCAGCAGCTCCGGTCGTCACGGCCTGCGCGATGAACATTCGGTTCTCCAGTGCCCGCGCCATGCAGCCCACACGGACCCGGGTTGCACCTGCTTGGGTGTCGGTACAGCTCGGGACCAGCAGCAGGCGCACTCCCGCCTCTCGCTGGGCTCGCACGGGCAATGGAAACTCACTGTCATAGCAAACAGCGATGCCGGCACGCACGCCTTTCAAATCGAACACCTTCAGTTCGTCGCCACCCTCGATGACGCCGGCGTCTTTCTCGAACCCCGTCAACTGCAATTTGTCTTGGTAGTCGCGTGTGCCGTCAGGCGCAAACCACCAAGCCCGGTTGCGGTAGCGGTCCAATCCAACCTGGGTCAAAAACGTACCGGCCTGAATGGTCATGCACAACTCGCGCGACAGGTCGGCATACAGTGCCAGCCACGCAGGCTGCAAGGCCTGCAGCGCGGCCAGAGAGGCGTTGAAATCATGGCGGATGCCAGGCTCGAACGTTGCAGCCAGTTCGAGGGATAGATACTCGGGCAACACGGCCAGTTCCGCCCCGCCACGGCGCGCCTCCTCCAGAACCAGCCGCTGCCGCGCAGCAAATGCCTCGAAGCCCGCGGGCTGACCCACTGAGTATTTCGCAACTGCTACTTTCATTTCGCGTTCTCCAGGGAGTGCAGCCACATCGTGAGCGTCTGCTCGGTTTCGCTCGGCTCACCCACCTGCTTCCAGGGCAGCGTAACCTTCATGTCCGACTGCCGCACGTAGCCGCGACGGGTCCAGAAGGGGTCATTACTGCGGTAGTTGGAAGGACGCCGAAGATCGTCGTCTGCACGATCCACCGACGCGAACGATGCCCACTGCATGCCGCCCAACGAACGGGCATGCGCTTCGCGCTCGTCAAAGAAGCGATGGCCCAGGCCAAGGCCCCGGAAGGCCGGGAGCAGGACTGATTCGCCACAGTAAAACACTGCCTCCACCGGGATTCCTCGATCGGCGAACGGCACATGGAAGGCCGGCTCCGCATCGCCGAGCGGCAACCCCGTGGACGCACCCACGACCACATCATCAGCGAGCGCGAGTACCAGCAGGCTGTCTGCCGAACGGGCGTACATGGCGAGGTAGTGCTTCTCGTATTCGGTGTCGCCCTCGTACAGGTAAGGAAAGCTGCGGAAGACGCTCGCCCGCAGGCCTGCCACGGCATCGAACCATTCGGCAATGTCCGGGCCACGACGAACCAGCACCTGCACGTCGCTGGTCATTTCAGGCGTCCCCTCCAACCTGTGCGATCCAGTCGCCGAGGTTGTAGTAGTTGGTGACACGAGCGATCTTGCCATCGCGGATCTCGAAGAACGCGCCGCCCGGCAGCACGTAGCGCTGGCCCTGGGCTTCCGGCAGCCCGTCGTCCGTCACCTTGTATTCGCCATGCACCACGTACTCCGCGCCTGCACGCAGGCCGTCGGCGCTGACCATCACCACGATCCCGCGCAGTTGCTCGCCATAGCAGCGGTCCATGCGCTGCAGGAAGGCGCGGAAGGCTTCGCGACCGACCTCACGAGCGCCCTGGTTCAAGTCGTGCGCGACGTCATCGGTCAACATTGACAGCATGGCCTCGCGGTCGCCGCGGTTGAAGGCGTCGTAGTAGGCAGTGATGAGAGTCGCAGCGTTCATTCGCGTTCCTTGTTGGGTTGTTCGGAGCGGAGCATTCCGGGGTGTTGTCAGTCTGGGCAACCGCGCTCTCCTTGTATATGGAATTGTTGCGATTTTATAATTCCACAATCTGGAACAATTAACGAGCAGCGAAACCGGCCATGAGGCGTGCGTCATGAACAAAGAAATGGAACTACTGCGCATCTTTCGGGTGGCGGCCGAAAGCAGCAGTTTTCGCGATGCGGCCGTCCGGCTGGGGACTTCTCCGCAAGGTGTAACCCGTGCCATCCAGCAACTGGAGCAACACTACGGCGAGGTGTTGTTTCATCGAAGCACGCGCCAGGTGCGCATCACCGCCTTCGGCGAAGGGCTGCTAGACCAAGTGCGCCCCGCATTGGAGCGGTTCGAGGATCTGTGGCGAACGCCTAGCTCCGACCAGCAGGCCTCTCTGTCCGGTACGGTTCGCATCACCGCACCGCACAGCTTGGGCACCAGAGCGGTGCTACCGGCACTGGAGCGCGTGGCCGCGCGTCATCCCGGCATCACGCTGGATGTGCGCCTGTCCGATCGCATCAGCAATACGGTTGACGAAGGGATTGACGTCGGGATCAGGGTCGGATTCATGCGCGATAGCCGCTTCGTCGCACGCAAGGCCGCCGACATGAGACTCCCCATCGTTGCCGCTCCGCGCCTGATCAAGAAAGTGGGCGTACCTGCAAACATCGATGCGCTAAGCAGCCTGCCAGTTACCGTGGCCTTGGATATCAATACCGGCCGTCCCTGGCCTTGGCACTTCAAGGCGGGACGCCAGTGGACACCTACCGCACCCACTCTCGTCGCCGACAATGCCGACATGGAAATGGGAGCGGCGCTGGCCGGGATCGCGTTCGCGCAACTGGCGGACTACATGGCCGCCCCCTACATTGCCAGCGGGAAGCTCGTGCGAGTGCTGGAGAACGAAGAACCTCCGGCATGGGGGTTGTACGTCTATCGGCCTCAGCGTGGCCCCATTCCGGGAAGGGTTCGAGCGGTATTTGATGAAATGCTGGTCGCCGTTGGATCGTTGCCAGCTTTGCGCTGACACGTCGCAAGACGCTGTAGGGCACACATCTTGGAAAGCGGGGCACTGAGCCTCGGCGGCTCACCCCTCCGGTTGAATGATGAACCGACCGTCTGCCCGCTTGCCCCAGATGCAGATCGGTCGGCCATGCAACCCAATGCCGGCGAACGATTAGATGTAAATGAATTGCCGGTACAACCCATCCAACTGACGACGAATGTCTTCGACGCGCTGCTCGTCACCGGTATCGGTAAATTCGAGTAGCTGCTGTTCCTTGGCAGTGATCTGATCGCAAAGGTCGGACAAGTTCTCGCAGAAAGCCTCGGAATGAACGGTGGGCTCCTCCGTATTCGTCTCTTCCCCTGCTAGTTTTCGCACAGACGAGGCTGGAGAAATCCCATTTTCCTCGTTAAAGGCAATTTGAAGCTGCCTGCGCCTATTGGTCTCATCGATCGCCTGCTTCATCGCCGGCGTCACCGCGTCGGCGTACAAGATCGCCTTGCCGTTTTCATTCCGAGCGACTCGACCGATCATCTGAATGAGCGCATGGGCCGAACGCAAGAACCCTGCACGGTCTGCATCGAGAATGGCAACCAATGATGCCTCTGGAATATCCAGCCCTTCGCGCAAAAGACTAATCCCAATCAAAACATCGAACTCTCCTGCGCGCAGGCCATTGATGATCTCAACACGATCCTCCGCTTTTATGTCCGAATGCATGTAGCGCGCTCGAATCCCGTTGTCCGTCAAGAAATCCGTTAGCTCTTCTGCACTGACCTTCGTCAGCGTAGTCACAAGCACTCGATTCTTTCTCTTCACGCACTTCGATATTTCGGCAAGCAGGTCATCTATGTATCCATCCGCTTTCCGCACTTCAACCTTGGGGTCAAGCAGTCCCGTTGGCCTGATAACCTGTTCGACAACCCTGCCTTTCGACACCCTCAGCTCGTAGTCGCCCGGAGTAGCGGAAACAAAGATGGTCTGAGGCTTGACCTTCTCGAACTCGTCAAAGTTCAATGGCCGGTTGTTCTTCGATGAAGGCAAACGGAACCCGTAATCGATCAGCGTGTCCTTGCGCGCCTGATCCCCCCGGTACATTGCGGATATCTGTGGCACCATGACATGAGATTCATCGACGAACAGCAGCCCGTCTTTCGGCAAATAATCCAGCAACGTGATCGGAGGAGAAGCTGCGTCTCGGTCGCTGAAGTAGCAGGAATAATTCTCCATCCCCGAGCAATAGCCGACCTCGCGCATCATTTCCACGTCATGCGTGATCCGCTCGTACAGCCTGATTGCCTCGACCAAGCGATTATTCCTGTTCAGCTCGGCAACCCGCTCTTCCATATCAGCGAGTATCTTTTTGGATGCAGAATCTATTTTGTTCGTGGGCGGCGCGAAAAGCGTTTTTGGCGAAACCAAATAATGGTCTATCTCTCCCAACGTCTTGCCGGTAACAGGGTCCATCCATTGGACAGACGCAACAGTGTCATCCAACAGTTCCACCCGAACCGCCCTGTACTCGGAATCAGCGGGGAAAATGTCAATCACATCACCTTGGACGCGGAACGTTGCACGCTTGAGAGTGCGCTCCGTGCGATCATATTGCAGCAAAGCCAAGCGACGAATTAGCTCTCTCTGGTTTAGTTTGACCCCAGGGGACAGAGCGATCTGTAGCGCTCGGTATGCATCTGGATCACCCAGGCCGTAGATTGAAGACACCGAAGCGACGACGATCACGTCACGACGCTCAATCAAGGATTTGGTCGTGGACAGGCGCAGGCGCTCAAGGTGGTCATTGATGGCCGAGTCCTTTGGAATGAAACGATCGGTGCCCGGCATATAGATTTCGGGCTGAAAATAATCGTAGTAGGAAACGAAGTACTCGACCGCGTTCTCAGGAAAGAAGTGCTTCATTTCACCATAAAGCTGCGCGGTCAACGTCTTGTTAGGAGCCAAGATCAACGTAGGCCGCTTCAGACGATGAATCACATTGGCCATGGTGAAGGTCTTACCTGAGCCGGTGATACCTTTCAGCGTCTGGTGCGTCGCACCTTCTTCTATGTCCGACAGCAGGCGCGCTATCGCCTCTGGCTGGTCCCCCGCCGGCGTATAGTTGGAGTGCAGAATAAACATACCGGTTGACATTAGATATCTCCTAATTGAGCTACTTCAATTTGTCCTGATGTATCGGCTATTCCAGAAGACCTATAGCAGTACCAAACTGGGGTGTAAATGACGGCGATCCTGCCGCGCCCCACCTGGGCGTAGGCGTCGCCAACATGATAGCCCAGCACATGGGCGGGCTTCCCAGTGCATATCCGCCGATCGCCACGACGTCAGCCAGCGGCCCGTCTGCCAATGCACCTGGAGCCACTCGCCTCGTTGAGCGCTGACATCGAGCCGTGGCGGGCGAGGTTGCTCTGTACGCCCAATGTGTGGCGCCGGCTCCCGCCGATACGCGCCTTTGTCTCTCTCAGCCCTCCAGACGAGGCGTTGGAAACGTGGAGCTACGTCAATGTCATCAACTTAAGGAATTTTTCCTATAAATATCATATAATTAGCGCTAAATTCAGCGCATAGGAGAAACCCTTTTGGCCCCTCATTCCACACCGTTTGACACCGCCCAGCAAACCCTGGCTTGAAAATTGTACAAAAAATAACCAGTCAGCTCGATTGTCCCGACTTCATCGATACCCACCGCCAGCGCCCTCACGACTTTACCCGCCGACGCCAACTGACCTTCAAGAACCTCGTCCTGTTTTTGCTCAATCAGCCACGCACCGCCCTGCAAACCGAGCTCGATCAGTTCTATCGCGTGCTCAACCAGGCCTCGGCCGAGACCCAGGTGGTCACCGCGCAGGCCTTCAGCAAGGCGCGCGGCAAGCTCAAGCCCGAGGTCTTCGAGAGCCTCAACCAAACCCTTCAGCAACAGCTCGACAGCCTCGGGCTGCGCCAGACGTGGCGCGGGTTACGGGTACTCGCCGTGGACGGCTCGACCGTCCATTTACCGCTGGAGTCGGTCATGACGCGCTTTTTCGGCTGCCATAGCGAGTTTCCCGTTGCCCGTCTGTCCATGCTCTACGACGTCGCCGACGGCCAGACGCTACACAGCCTGATCGTGCCATCCGCAGTCGGCGAGCGCGATTGCGCCCATCTGCACCTCGAGCATCTGCCCGCTGACAGCCTGACGTTGTTTGATCGCGGCTACCCCGGACACTGGCTGTTTGCGCTGTTCGAGCAGCACCGGCGACATTTCCTGATGCGCCTGCCGTGTGGCTACAACGCGCAGGTCAAACAGTTTCTCCGCTCGGGGCAGACAGAAGACACGCAGTTCTTCTCTGCCAGTCATCCCGAGGCGCGCCTGTTCTGTACCGAGGCCGGCGTCGATCCCGCGGGCCGGGTCGAATTGCGCCTGATCCGGGTCGAGCTAGCCAGCGGTGAAAGCGAAGTGCTGCTGACCTCCCTGCTGGATCGACAGGCCTTCCCGGCCGAGGTGTTCGCGGATCTTTACCACCGCCGCTGGGGCATCGAAACGGACTACCGCCGCCTCAAGCAGACCCTCTGCCTCGACAACTTTAGCGGCCGTAGCGTGACGGCCGTGAAGCAGGACTTTCATGCCGGGCAACTGCTGAAAAACCTAGCGCTGCTGATGCAACATCTGCTGCAACCGGTCATCGAGCAGCGCCACAAAGGCCGCAAGCTGCGCTGGAAGGTCAACTTCACCCAAGGGGTGTCACGCCTCAAGAACACCCTGGTCGACCTGCTGGTACGCCCCGGTGTGCAGGGGCTGGCCAACGTGATGGAGTTGATGGCCAACAGCCTCAGCGCTGTGCGCCCGGGCCGCAGCTTCCCGCGCCAGCGTATGCGCCTGGCCAGTCGCGGCTGCGAGGGCTACAAACCGACGCGCTAAGAACAAGCAGCACCCGAACTGCACCGCAAAAAAGCTGGCCAGACAGCGGCCGGCACGCGCTCGCCCGGAAAACGAGAAATCCCGCCCGCCGAGGCGAACCGGCATCCATTAAGCTGGCGTCTGGGTCGCACATGCGCTGAACTGGGGAGCAAAACCAGTGAAGGCACTGCTGCAACCGCGCGTCCAAGCCCCGGGATTTCTTGCCCCGGCCAGGGCTGGGGGCTTAAGTTGATGACATTGGGAGCTACGTCGCCCCTCTAAAGATGCACGATCTCAACATTCGGCCATTTGCCTGCAAGGTACTCGGCCACTAGCCTCCGATGGCAGTGATGGGGCTTGTCTTCGCTGCAAAGCAGGCAACTGTTATCAATCTTTTCTTTATCGATTGACTCAATCTTTCGGGACGACATTAAATCCAGAAATTTACTGGCGTAGATATCCCAATCTCCCCCTTTTATTTTATATTCCTCGAACATGTCTTTGGTTGGAGCAAGTGCTGGTAGATGTTCATATTCCATCCCACACAACGCCTCGGAAAAATATCGAAGATCCTCGCGTTTAGCGAATCCGGCCAATTGCGAAACATTATTCAGGCGAACATCGACAAGGCGCTTGGCACCAGAAGCACTTAACTTGGTGAAGAAGGACCGCGCGGAGGTCTTAGTGAATCCAATCGTGAATATCTTCATCTGCCTTATTCCCCTCGTTCCTTCATCCATAAATGGCTGTTATTGAGCTACCGCCAGGCATGCCCGTCAATCGCAGCTAAGGAAACGCTGGGGGCATGGTGTACTAGCTGCGCCACAACGGCCATGGCAGGCTCCATTCTCTCGCCGCTTCAACGGCCACGACCCGAACAGCTCAAGAGCTTAGCACCGCCTTTTGCGGTTGCGTGCCTCACCACTCACGCTTACTCCCTTCCAGAACGCGCCAACTGCTAAGCTACATGAGGACGACTCGCCCACAGCGCAAAGCACCTGTGTTCGCGCTATTGGCTGTCCCGTGCGTTGTGGTGCTGACCGTCGATGACGAGTCGAACCTACTGTATGGACACTGCGCGCGGCAGCCTTTCATGCGTGCCAGCTACGTGCCCAAGGTTGGACGCGGATCGAAGCGTGCGCAGGGTTTTTCGTGAAAGTATAAAATCCAATCAACTTTATCAGAAGAAAATATATGATCGTAAGAAACTTTGAATACTTGCTTGCTTTGCACCGTGAAGGCCATTTTGGCAACGCGGCCAAAAGCTGCAATGTTTCTCAGCCGACACTCTCCGCGGGCATTAAGCAATTGGAGGAAGACATGGGTGTCGAGATCGTGCGTCATGGCCGACGCTATGACGGCCTCACTTCTGAAGGGATGCGCGTACTGTCTTGGGCTCAGCAGATGTATGACGACTGCAAAGGGCTGGAGCGAGAACTCTCCGCACTACGGCGAGGTATAGAGGGGCAATTCCGGCTAGGGATACTCCCAGGAACTGCCGGTGTAGCGCCCACATTAAGCATCGCCCTTGCTGAAAAAACACCCTTACTTCAACAATCAGTTCTGGTTTCCGGCGCTTCTTCCCTGCTACAGGCGATTCGAGAAAACAATTTGGATATCGCACTCATGCATTTGGAGGATATCCCAGGGGAAGACTTCGATACTCACCTTCTGTACCGTGAACGCATTTTCCTTTTTCACGCCGCGAGAACACAGCAACCCCGAAGCACAACGTGGGACCATGTTCTCAATAGACAACTCTGCGTGCTGAACTCGGCAGTACCTGAACCCATTCAAGATAGGCTGATGCAATGTACCGCGCAGACTATTCGCACTGATTCAATTGACGTGCTATCGGCACACGTGGCGACAGGAAAATATTCGGCAGTTCTTCCGCAATCTCTCGCCGGCCAACTCGCGCACATTCCAAATCTCCACGCAATCGCAATCAATGGACCAATGTCGCACTCAAATGTCGGATTCGTTGCTGGGAAAAATGCGTTCGAGGCACCGTCATCGCGTGCATTGCTCGAAATGGTGCACACCCCCGAACTCGCCGCCACTCTTCAATCCGTTATATCGATCCATCGTCGGTTCCAGCCCAAAGCAGACTCATCTCAAAGCCCCCTGAAATAGCGAGTCTTGAAGAGCAACTCTGTATTGCTTCAACCAGGCGAAGATTGCAGGCATGCCGTGTGCGCCGCTAACAGGCGCCACGTGCTGAGCAACCCATCGAAGGCCACTAGGTCCAGGGGCAACTCGGGGGGGCAGGAGTACCTGCTGCATGCGGCCTCCTCATGTCTCGCTGGGTCGAGCTGACTGTTCCTAGATCAAGCTAGGAGGCGCGATGTAGCGATGATCGTTGCCCTCTCCCGGCTAGGAGACGAGCACGGCTCGACGATCCCGCGTAGATAGATCGTGCCTATCTGCACATAGATTATTCCAGTTTGACCACTTCTGAGCTTGATCCGATGCTGTCAAGACCGCAGAAGGAGACGCGGCCAACGGCTAGGCAATACCACGATCGTTCTTCTTGACAGCGGTAAATTTCGTTTCCCACTTCGATTTAGAAGATGGAAACATTAACGCACAGAGGTGACGAAATGACTCCGACCGGTAACCGAATCGTGACTTTCGAGAAGCCCTTGGAAATGAAGGTCAACACCTTCAAATTTCCAGAGCTGATAACCCCTCAAGGGAAAAGCGCACCCCATGGCGCTATCCTCAAAATAGTTACCACAAATATCTGTGGCAGCGACCTTCACATTTATCGCGGTTCGTTTGCTGTTCCCAAGGGAATGACCATGGGCCATGAAATGACCGGCGAAGTGATCGAAGTGGGATCAGACGTCGAAGTCGTGAAGAAGGGCGACATCGTTTCCGTTCCCTTCAATGTGGGGTGTGGGCGTTGCTACAACTGCAAGCATATGCGCTCCGATGTATGCGAGAACACCAACCCCGAAATCGACTGCGGAGCCTACGGGTTCAACCTCGGTGGCTGGACGGGGGGGCAAGGTGATTATCTCTTCGTACCGTATGCGGATTTCAATCTCCTTCGCTTCTCTGACAAGGATGCCGCCATGGAAAAAATCCGCGACCTGACCCTTCTCTCTGACGTATTACCCACAGCTTTCCATGGGTTCGCTGGCCCAGACTGGCCAGCCGCGCCGGCCTACGTCGTCGGCGAAAACATCCTGATCTTCGGTGCCGGGCCGGTCGGCAGAGCGGGTGCCGCCTGCGCCAGACTTCTGGGTGCAGGCGCCATCATCGTTGCCGATTACATTCAAGAGCGGCTGGACCTTCTCAAGCCACACGGCGTGGAAACCATCAACCTTTCCGACGGCGTGCCGATCGAGGAGCATCTCGAACGCATTACCGGGCACAGGGAGGTGGATCGCGTCATCGACTATGTTGGTGTGGACTGCCGCGGGTTTGGCGCGGAGGCTGACAAGATCGTGGAGAGCGCTGTTACCAACGCAATGCTCAAATATGTCCGCTTCGGCGGAATGACCAGTACGGTCGGTGTGTACTGCGCAAACCCGATCTCGAAAGACCCGAAAGCCAAGAAAGGCCATATGGATCTGGAATGGTCCAACGCCTGGATCAAGTCGCCGCGAATGTCGGCTGGTCAATCTCCGACGGCCAACTACAACCACGCGTTAATGCGGGCGATACTGAACGATCGCATGCCTTACCTTTCGCCGATGATGAACACTAAGTTCATCAAGCTCGAAGACGCGCCCGCCGCGTACAAAGAGTTCGACGCGGGTTCTGCATACAAGTACGTCATCGACCCGCATGGTTCAGTGCGGCATTAAGCATCCGGCGCGGGCTAAGCATCAGGATGTCTCACACTTTCTGGTGAGAGGCATTCTGGT
The DNA here is from genome assembly GCF_013386585.1 of Pseudomonas sp. P7548. Taxonomy (GTDB): domain Bacteria; phylum Pseudomonadota; class Gammaproteobacteria; order Pseudomonadales; family Pseudomonadaceae; genus Aquipseudomonas. The sequence continues at coordinate 209,677 of NZ_JACARO010000038.1, forward strand.
CCCGCCAGTCTCCGGGCAGCAACTGGAGCCGGCGAATATTTTCGCCGGCATTTGCCGTCTGCCCCAGGGTACTTGCCTTGGCTCGGACCAGGAGCAGAGCCTCAGCAATCCGCAGGTGATGATCAACCGCAAGCGTGTTCAAGCGCTTGGTTCGCAATCGGCCAAGGGTCAGACGGGGACGATGCACGGCATCCATTGACGTGCGTGGCTGGAGATAGCCTTCGTCTGATCCTTATCACCCCACGGACTTGATCAGGCTCGCCTGGTGTTGTGCCTGCCTCGGGCCATCGCACGGTCAACCCAGCCCTGGCTCATTCAGCCAGAAGTTTCCAATGATGTGGCCGAACTCGCCGCCGCCAGAATGGCAGTCACTTCTATAGGGAGATAGCACAGTGTTGGATAAGTCGGAACGGGAGGGTGGCCTATGGAGCTGCGCCATCTTCGCTGCTTCGTAGTTCTTGCTGAGGAGCTACATTTCACGCGGGCGGCTGAGCGCCTGCATATCGAACAACCACCGCTATCACGAGCCATCAAGGAACTTGAGGACGAGTTGGGCGTAGTGCTCTTCGACCGAAACCGACGAGGAACAGTTCTAACGGCGGCGGGCGCGGTCTTCTTGCAAGATGTTCGCCGTCTATTCACAGTGCTGGAACAGGCTCGTGAAAATGCCAAGGCTGTGGCATCGGGCTTGCGCGGTAGCCTGCGCATCGCTGTATCAGATGGGGCTATCGATCCACGGCTGTCGGCATTTCTGGCTCGTTGCCGCGCCGAGGAGCCGGAGATCGAAATACGCTTGTCAGAAGTGCTTCTGGCAGAGCAAGTGCGTGGCTTGCGTTCGGGCGACTTCATGATCGGGTTCGCGCACACGGGCGATGTCGGCGACGGTATCGCTGCCGAACCAATCTGGCACGACCCGCTGGTGATTGCGGTGCCAGCTCGTCACTCATTGCTCACCTACAAGGAGGTGCCACTTCAAGAACTTCAAGGCCATCCACTTGTCCTGTGCGACCCGCAGGTATGCGAGGGCTATTGCCGCGAACTCAAGCGGCTGCTCAACACGTTGGAGCACAAGCTGAATGTTGTCGAGGAAGTGTCCTCGCTGGACATGATGCTCACGTTGGTCGGCGCCGGCTACGGCATCGGCTTCATGACGGCGACCAAGATTCCCATCTCCCAACGGCCGGATGTGGTGATCCGCCCCTTGGCGATGGATTCTGCCGTGATCACCACCTACCTGCTTCGGCCCGACGGCGGCAATTTATCGGCTTCGGTGGAGCGATTTATCGTTCGCCTTCGCGACTCTTCGGACGGTTGACGGAGCCTGGCAGGCTAGACACTCAGGGATCAGTGTCGGCACGCAGATTGCGTTCGGTCGCCGTCATCAGGTCAGCCGCGCTTATTCCAAGTGCCGTAGAAATTTTCAGTATGAGCGGAAGCGTGGGCACGTGCTCACCACGCTCGATCTTACCCATGTGAGAACGCGAAATGCTTGCCCGAGATGCGAACTCGTCTTGCGCGACTCCTTGAGCGACGCGCGCAGCGCGCACGGCCTGTCCGAAGGCTAACGCCGACTCGGATTCATACGTCGATGTGCCAGAAGGACGGCCTGGCTGAATTGTTGATTTCTGCATTAGCAGAAGCGTCAAACAATCTGCCACAATTAACCACGTTAAAGATAACGACGTTAAACTTCACTCTTTCCTGCAACGCTGGTTTGCCTTTCTGGACAGATCGCTTATTGGGGGCCCTCATGCATGACGCCACCAGCCAGTTTTCCCATTTCAGGCTTGCTATCGCGCCCGGAGTGCCATCCTCTTGCCTCACAACGCTTCTTGCCCTACAGCGCGCGGAGGAACCAGAAGTCACCATCACGTTCTTTGAGACCTCAGCCGATGATCTGTTGACGGGCCTTGAGGAAGGCCGCTACGACGCTGGAATGACGCTTCGGAACGCTGGTGCTCCGGCCGTGAAAAGCCAACCGCTCTGGGTGGAGAACGTGGCTGTTGCAGTGCCGCTGGGGTCCCCCTTAGTTGCCCAGGCGAAGATCACGCTTGCCGAGCTTCTGGACTATCCGGTGTTTCGCTGGCCGGCGGAGGCTTGCCTACTGCTGGATCAGCGACTGTCCTTTCTTCCGTTGAGCCAGCAGAGCATTCAGCACGTGACTTCGTTCGAGATGATGGCGCTTTGGGTGACCGCTGGCTACGGAGTGGGGCTCTCCGCGCAATCGCGCATTGAGCGTGCCCATGCGTGGGGGATCACTATGCGACCGCTTTCAGACGGCCCCTACGAGATCGTGACATATCTGCAGCGGCCCCACGGACGAGCCAATGTTGTTTCTGAGCGGTTCGAGCACAGGGCAATGTTGGTTGCCAGGGACAGGGCGGCTTGCTCGAATACCCCATAGCCCGCTCTCGCCGAGGCTGCGTGCGGGTAATTGCAGCGGCACGCGCCTGTTAGCGCGCCAGTGATAGCGCTTCCATCTCTGGCAATATGATGAATTAACATGGTCTTTGGAGGCACGAATGGTTGGAAGTGGTTGGGATCGAGTACCAATTGACTCGCAAAGCATCGATGCGCCGCTGTCGCGCGCGGCGGTGTTTCTCACGTTGACAGTCGCCGAGGGCCACGAGGCCCTTCAGGCGGTCGCCGGCGTCTTGGACGGGCTGGACGACCTGATCAAAACGGTGGGCTTCCGCGATCTCAACGGCCGGCTGTCGTGCATCACTGCACTGGGATCGGCGCTATGGGACCGTTTCCAGACCGGGAAGCGCCCGAAGGAACTACGGCCCTTCGTGCCCATCGAGGGTGCCAAGCACACCGCGCCTGCCACGCCCGGCGACCTGTTCTTTCACATCCGTGCCGAACGCGAGGACCTCTGTTTTGAATTCGAGCGCCTGCTGCTGGACCAACTGGGCAGCAGCGTGACGGTGGCCGACGAGGTGGTCGGTTTTCGCTACTTCGACTCCCGCGACCTGCTTGGCTTTGTCGATGGCACGGCCAACCCGACCGGGCACGACATCGGCGCCTCGACGCTGGTCGGCAGTGAAGATCAGGCGTTCGCCGGCGGCAGCTACTTGGTGGTGCAGAAGTATCTGCACCAAATGCAGCCGTGGGCTCGGCTCGCCAAGGACGAGCAAGAGCGGATCATCGGCCGGGAGATCGTCAGCAATGTCGAATTGCCCGACGCGACGAGCGGCCAGAAATCGCACAAGACCCTCGCCACGATCGTGGACGACGACGGCACCGAGCACGACATCCTGCGCGACAACATGCCCTTCGGCCGCCCCGGCCAGGGCGAATATGGCACCTACTTCATCGGCTACTCCAGGCATCTGTGGGTGACGCAGAAGATGCTGGAGCGCATGTTCCTCGGCGATCCGCCAGGCATGCACGACCGCCTGCTCGATTTCTCGACGGCGCACACCGGCGCCGTGTTCTTCGCTCCCGCACCGCGCACGCTGAGCGAACTCGTGGAGGCGGTGCAAGCGTAATGCAGGGGCCGCAAGGCCCCTGCAAGGTTTGAGAGCCCTATGCTCCGTCTAGAACTACTGCGCTATCCACCAGCCGACGAACGCTTTGCCGCACATCCTCGGGGATGGGGTACGGGGCAATGGCCTCGGGCATATCCGCATAGTGCTGGTAGTCGCCCATGATGACCTGGATGATCGCCGGCACGTTGGTCGGCGTGACCGCATCAATGGCCGCGCGGTCCCCCAGGTCAGGGTGCGGCTGGGTCAGCATGCGGTACAGATCCCACGAATCCGCGTGCGGGCACTGGTTCATGAGCACCTGGGCCAGCTTGTGCTTGAGCGGCACCAGTTGCCAATCGGGAACACGCTGCCCCCGATTGCCCAAACTGATGGACAGCAACTTGCCCGCTTTCAGTTCGCGGTTGATCTGGTCCTTGGACTTTCCGGCCAGCTTGCCGAACAGCGGGACCGGCAAGCTGCTTGGAGACTCGTAGATGGTCAGCATTTCCTCGCGCTCGCGCTGGATCGCGGACACTTCCGGCTCTGGGGCATGCGTCGGAGGCGGCGGTACCTGAGACAGCCGCTGGAACGTGATGCCGCCGTTGCTCGGGGTTACGACAATAGGCGTGGCCACGACGGGCGGGACGCCGGGAGGAGTGGGCTCGGCCATCGCGAGGGTCGCATCCACCGCTTCCTCCACTTCTGCCATCGCCGGCACCCCGTCGATACGGATGGTCAGATGCGCGCTCGCGGCTTCCACTTCGCCCTGTTCGAGCAGGTCGAGCCGATCGGCCCAGTCCTGCATCATCCGACGGCGCGGCTCAACGTACTTGGCGTGGTTGTAGGACGAACTCACCTTGTTGGGGTCGGAATGGGAAAGCTGCGCGTCCACCCAAATCTTCGGGTAGCCAATCTCGTTGAGCGCCGTCGAGATAGTGCCGCGGATGCCGTGGCCGGTCAGGCGCCCCTCATAGCCCATGAGCTGCACGGCCTTGTTGAGGGTGTTCTCGCTGATGCGCTTCTTGAGTTCGCTGCGGTGTGACAGCAAGTACTTCTGCGCCGGCCGCATCACCCCCAGGAGATAGCGCACGATCTCGATGGCCTGCAGGGATAGCGGCACGATATAGGGGGGCACATCCTGCGGCCGCTTCCCTGCCTTGCGCATTTCATCCTGGAGCTGCTTGACGATCTGCGGTGGGATGATCCACAAGCCCCTGTCGAGGTCGAACTGTTCGGGTTCGGCCAATCGCAGTTCGCCGGTGCGCACCCCGGTCAGGAACAGCAGCCGGACGCCAAGCTGGGTCTGCCAGCCACGGGGGTTGTAGAGCCGGAGCTTCTGGAGGAACTCGGGCATCTCGGGCAGGTGCAGGTAGGGATTGTGGGCTACGGGGGGCTTGGGCTCTGCCACCACGTCCAGGTCGGCGGCCGGGTTGACTTCCAACCCCTCGGCAATGACCAGGGCATAGCGGAACAACTGGTTGAACCAGGTGCGGACCTTCTCGGCGGTGGTGAACGCCTTGCGTTTCTCGATCGCCGCCAAGACGCCCAGGAGTTGGGGGCGGCGAATGTCGTAGATCGACATTCTTCCCAGGGTGGGCAACACGTCCTTGTTGAAGATGCGCAGGATCTGCGACAGCGTGCTTTGACGGCCTTCCTTGAGTTCCTTGCGGCGATGCTCGACCCAGGCATCGAAGACGGTCTTGAAGGTGTATTCGCCCGCCAGCTTGGCCGCGTGCCGTTTCTGGTCGCGCTCGACCTGAGGATCGATCCCCCTGGCGAGCAGGGCCTGGGCCTTGTCTCGCTCGATCCGGGCCTCGCGCAGGCTGAGAGCAGGATAGCCGCCCAGGCACAGGCGCTTTTGCTTGCCCAGCCAGTAGTAGCGGAATTGCCATGACTTGCCGCCTGCGGCTGAGACCATCAGGCCCAGGCAGTCGTTGTCGGAGAGGGTGTAGCGTTTTCCGGTGGTCTTCGCCTGCCGGACGGTCAGATCAGAGAGCGCCATTTCGAGACTCCTAAGTAATGACTTAGGCCCTATGCTCGTCATGGTCCCCGCTCAGCCCCAGCAACTATCCGGTAGCCGACCCACCCGTATTCTTGTGCCTTATTTGGTCACTCAAAAACGGTAGCTGTGGGTGGATTTCCGTGGCACTCGCTGGAATGAAAAAAGGAGCCGAAGCTCCTTTTTTCAATGACCTACAGACCCCAGTAGAAGTCTGTGGATCAAAATTTGGAGCGGGAAACGAGACTCGAACTCGCGACCCCGACCTTGGCAAGGTCGTGCTCTACCAACTGAGCTATTCCCGCAAATGGCGTCCCCTAGGGGACTCGAACCCCTGTTACCGCCGTGAAAGGGCGGTGTCCTAGGCCACTAGACGAAGGGGACACACAACTGAAACACAGGGTGTGTATTTCAGTGTCCAGAGATTAAACCCGAAGGTTACGCCCTGGTTTCACTCAGTGCCGCCCGAAGGCCACACTGCTTAAATTGGAGCGGGAAACGAGACTCGAACTCGCGACCCCGACCTTGGCAAGGTCGTGCTCTACCAACTGAGCTATTCCCGCAAAATGGCGTCCCCTAGGGGACTCGAACCCCTGTTACCGCCGTGAAAGGGCGGTGTCCTAGGCCACTAGACGAAGGGGACACACAACTGAAACACATGGTGTGTATTTCAGTGTCCAGAGATTAGGCCCGAAGACCATGCCCTGGTTTCACTCAGTGCCACCCGAGGGCAGCACTGCTTAAATTTGGAGCGGGAAACGAGACTCGAACTCGCGACCCCGACCTTGGCAAGGTCGTGCTCTACCAACTGAGCTATTCCCGCATATTGGCGTCCCCTAGGGGACTCGAACCCCTGTTACCGCCGTGAAAGGGCGGTGTCCTAGGCCACTAGACGAAGGGGACACACGTACAACTTCACTGCTTAACCGCGTTTCGCTGTGTGCTTTACGCGTTAAGTGGCGCGCATTCTATGGATGGATTGAAAGGTCGTCAACCCCCAAGGATAAATTTATTAAAATCAATGACTTCGCCCCGCTTTCCGGGCCCTGGCGCACATTCTGCCCGTCCAGGCTTTGACGCCTATATTCTGGCGCCCGACAAGGCGTTATAGTCCACACCAGCAAATGATGGCAATGTGCATCTATGCAGGGAACGCTTACCTATATAGAAGAAACTACCTGGGCAACTGGTCGATCAGTCCTATCCGCCAGATGGCTCAGTCACTACACTCCACTGCAAACCCTATTAAGAGGTCACACCGGTGACACCACTCATGATCACCCTGCTGGTAATAGCCGGGATCGTAATACTGATCGCCATTGGCTACATGAACCACGTGGTGGAAAACAACAAACTGGAAAAGAAACGCACCGAGATCGAACTCAATGATCGGCTGCGTCGTTGCGGCGAAATCACCGAGACCTTTCCTGGCCAGTTGATGAGCCCGGCGCTCAAGCTGTTGCTGACCCGTCTGGAGCTGAACGTCAACCAGCGCCTGTTGAACCTCAACAAGGCCAGTGCCCCACTCAAGGCGCGCATCACCGAGTTGAGCGCCTTGATCGCCCAGGGCGAATCGATCCCGGTGACCAACCCGCCCGCGCCGATCCAGACCGAAGCCAAGGCCAAGGACGTGCGTTTCCTGCTCGAAGCCCTGCACGGCCAGGTCACCCGCGCCGCCCAGGACGGTTTCCTGCCGGCCAACGAGGCCAAGCACTGGATCAAGGAAATCCGCCATATCCTGGTGCTGCTGCACATCGAATTCTTCAACAACCTCGGCCAACATGCCCTGCAACAAGGCCAGCCCGGCCAGGCGCGTCTGGCGTTCGAGCGGGGCGTGCAGTATTTGCGCAAGCAGCCCGAACCGGTGGTCTACAGTGCGCAGCTGCAATTGCTGGAGAAACAATTGGCCCGCGCCAACTCCACCGTGCTGACCAACAGCAAACCGGCTGAAGATGAGGTCAACGAATTGACCGAAGGCCTGAAAGTGGTCGACGCCGACGCCGACTGGAAAAAGAAAGTCATCTACGACTGATTGTAGTGAGCGGGCTCGCCCCGCGCCGCGTCGTATCAGGCACCGCAGTGTGTCAGGCACGGCGCCGCGCGGGGCAAGCCCGCTCACTACAACTGCCACAGACAGCACATCGCCACGATATGCCATCACTTTGCATCTATCCCCCCGCCCCCGAGTAGCGTAAAAAAGTGCCCCTCACTCCGTGAAGCCAGAGGCCTGTTATGCCCGTCGCCGTGATTGATGGACAACCGCTGCATTATGTCGACCAGGGCACCGGCCCGGTCGTCCTGCTGGGCTCGAGTTACCTGTGGGACCGCGACATGTGGGCCCCGCAAATCGAAGCCTTGTCGCAACAGTACCGTGTGATTGTTCCTGAGCTGTGGGGCCACGGCGAGTCGGGACCGCTGCCGGCGGCTACCCAATCCCTGGACGATCTCGCCCGCCAGGCCCTGGCCCTGCTGGACCAATTGGACATTGCGCAGATCAACCTGGTGGGCCTGTCGGTCGGTGGAATGTGGGGCGCACGCCTGGCATTGCTCGCGCCAGAGCGCATCAACAGCCTGGTACTGATGGACACCTACCTGGGTGCCGAGCCCGAGGCCACGCGCCAGTATTACTTCTCGCTGTTCAAGATGATCGAAGACGCCGGCGCCATTCCCGAGCCGTTGCTGGATGTGGTTGCACCGATCTTCTTTCGCCCAGGCATTGACCGTGAGTCAGCGCTGTACCAGGGCTTTCGCGCCGAACTGCAAGCCTTCACGCGGGAACGCCTGCTGAACAGCATCGTGCCACTGGGCCGGCTGATCTTCAGCCGTGCAGACATCCTGGACCAACTGCCACGCCTGGACGCCGACACCACCCTGGTGATGTGCGGCGAACAAGACAAGCCTCGTCCCCCTGCCGAATCTGCGGAAATGGCCGAACTGATCGGCTGCAGCCTGATCCTGATTCCCGAAGCCGGGCACATCTCGGCCCGGGAGAATCCGGATTTCGTCAACGAAGCGCTGCTGACCTTCCTCGCCAACAACGCCTGATCGCCCTCCCGCCCTTTGATCGCCACCTGCACCGTGCGATCAAAGGCGGAAGTGCCCCACCATGCCCTGAAGTTCGGTACCCAGTTGCGCCAACTGGATGCTCGATGCGGCATTGCCTTGCATGCTCAGCGCCGACTGGTCGGCACTGGCGCGAATGCTGGTGACGCTGCGATTGATCTCTTCGGCCACCGAGCTCTGCTCTTCGGCCGCCGCAGCAATCTGCTGGTTCATCTGCTGGATCAAGGACACGGCGGCAGCGATGCTGCCCAGTGCGCTCTCGGTTTCCAATGCATCGCTGACCGCCAGCTTCACCAGCTCGCCACTCTGCTGGATCTGCTGAACCGACGACTGCGCCGCACTGCGCAAGGTGCTGACCAGTCGCTCGATTTCCTCGGTCGATTGCTGGGTACGCTTGGCCAGTGCCCGCACTTCATCGGCGACCACCGCAAAACCACGGCCCTGCTCCCCTGCCCGCGCCGCCTCGATGGCGGCATTGAGTGCCAGCAGGTTGGTCTGCTCGGCCACGCTTTTGATCACACTCAACACGGTGCCGATATTCTGGATTTCCGCACTCAGGCTTTCGATGCTCGCGCTTGCGCTGGTGCTGGAGGTGGCGAGCAATTCGATACGCTGCAAGCTCTGGCGTACCACTTGCTGGCCGCTATCGACCTTGTCGTCGGCGGTCTGTGCAGCCTGGGCCGCTTCTTCGGCATTACGCGCCACGTCGTGCACGGTGGCGGTCATCTGGTTCATCGCCGTGGCCACCTGCTCGGTCTCTTCCTTCTGGCTGCTGACCTCGACATTGGTCTGTTCAGTGACACTGGACAGTGAATGGGCCGACGCCGCCAGTTGCTCGATCCCGGCCTGCAACCCGCTGACCATCTGGCTCAGCCCGTTGCCCATCTGCTGCATTGCCTGCATCAGTTGGCCAATTTCATCACGACGGTTGACCTCCATGCGCCCGCTCAAATCGCCGGCGGCAATTTGCTGGGCCACCGCGATCACACTGCGCAGCGGCGCAACGATCAAGCGGGTAATCACCCATGCCGCGATCAACCCCACCAACAGGGCCAGGGCCGACGAACCGATGATCAGCACCGCGCTTTTCTTCAATTGCGCCTGCATCGACTGGTCTTCCGCGTCATAGGCCTGGTTCACCCGGCTGACCACCTGGTCGGCGCGATCATGCAATTGCTTGTAGACGACTTTTTCCTGGGCCAGCAGCCCGGTGTATTCGCCAAGCTTTTCGCTGAACGAAGCGATATGCCCGGACACTTCATTGAGCACCGTCTGGTAGCCGGCATCCTTGACCGAGGTTTTCAGTTGTTCGACTTGAGCCAGGGCCTGGTCGGCCTGTTCGATCTTGCCTTGTTCAGCGTCGTCCGCATCGACCTTGCGGCTCTGGTCCAGGCGCACCCGCGCTTCGTTCATGGCCTGCAGCATCAGCCGCGACACCTGGCTGACCTGCCCTGCCTGCTCGATAAACTCCGCGCCCTCCTTGCCCTGGCTTTCCTTGAGCCCATAGGCACCGTCGTCGGCCAGGCCAGCCTGCAACACATCAAGGTTGTTGGCCACGCTGGACACCGACCAACTGGCCATTTCCAGGGCCAGGTCCTTGGTTTGGGTCAACTCGACGAACTCATCGAACGCCTTGCGATAGGCGGCTAGCGCCTGCTCGACGTCGGTCATCACCGGCACATTCGCGGCGGACTGGGCCTTGAGGCTGGCCGCCAGCGCAGCCAGCGCGTCGACGCTCTCGTGCAGGGCGTCAACGGCTTTCGGGTCGGCATGCAAGGCGTAGTCCTGCTCGATCAGGCGCACCTTGAGCAAGCCGCTGTTGAGCGAGGACATCGCCTTGAGGCCTTCGAAACGCTGGCCGACGGTCTGCAGGGACCAGACACCAATCGCCGCCACCAAGGCTGTCAGCAGCAGCACCAGGGTAAAGCCCAAGCCCAGTTTTTTTGCCATCCCGAGGTTGGCGAAACGTCGTTGCACGGCCGAAATCATTGCACTTGAGTCCTCTTGCAATGGCAGATGCCATCAAGCCCGATTTACCAATGGCGAGATTCGCAACCACGGGGCACTGACACAAGACGCTGGCGCCGGAATAATGGCAAAAAGCTACACGCTCGTCGTTTTCAGGATGGTCGAGGTCGGCCTGGCAGGCCCCATGGCGCGGAACAACGCCAGCGCTCGCTGATCATCAGCATAGGCCACGTTGATGCGCAGCCAGTCACTGAGTTCACCACTGGGGCTGAACAGCGCACCGGGTGACAGCAACACGCCGAGCCGTCGAGCCTGCGCGTGCAGCCGTGAAGGGTCCGCTACGCCGGGCTTGACCCACAGGAACATACCTCCCGAGGGTATGGCGAACACCCGCCACTCCTCGTCCTCCAGCACTTGCAGGGTAGCGGCCATTTGCATGCCCAGGCGCTTGCGCAAGCGCTGCACCCATTTGCGATACGTGCCATTGGCCAGCAGCGAGGCAACCACTGCCTCGGCAAACCGCGAGGTGCCGATGCCGGTCAAGGTCTTGAGGCTGGCCAGTCGGGCAACGATCGCGGCGCTGGCACTGAGGTTCCCCACACGCAGGGCACTGCTCAGGGTCTTGGAAAAGCTCGACACATAGATCACCCGCCCCTCATGGGGCAGCGCCGACAGCCGCACGCAACTGGCGTGTTGCAAGTCGCCATAGATGTCTTCTTCGATGATCAGGAAGTCTTCGCGGCGAGCCAGTTGCAGCAAGCGCTCGGCGACCTCACGGCACAGGCTGGTGCCAGTGGGGTTGTGGTACAGGCCATTGATGAACAGGCACTTGGGCCGATGGTGTTGCAGCAATGCCTCCAGCGCCGGGATATCCGGACCGCCGTGGGTACGCGGCACTTCCAGCAGATGGACGCCATGAAAGGCCAGTTGGCGAAAGAGGTTGCCGTAGCCCGGGGCCTCGACCACTACCGTATCGCCCGCCTTGAGTAGCGTGCGTATCAAAAGATCCTGGGCATGGCTGGCACCATGGGTGGTGAGAATGCACTCCAAGCCAGAGGCCACCTGCATGTGGGTCAGGCGCTTGAGCAATTGTTCTCGCAATGCCGGCAACCCCAGCGGCGTGCTGTAGTTGAACAGACCTGCAGTATCGGTACGGCTGACCTCGCGAATTGCATAGCTGATGTCATCGCTTTCACGCCAGGCGTCCGGCAGCCAGCCACACCCCAGCTTCAGCTCGCCCAGTGGGCCGTCGGTAAAAGTCCCCCATGCCTGCTCGGCACCTTCATACCATTGGGTTTCACGAGACGCCGCTGGCGGGGCCACCATAAAGCCTGAACCCTGCCGAGGTACAAGCAACCCTTGGGCCACCATGCGCTCGAATGCCTCGACCACATTGGACTGGCTGACCAGGTTATCGAGCGCCAGCTGCCGCACGGACGGCAAACGTGTGCCCGGGGCTGCCCCGCTCTTGCGAATCCATTGCGCCACCGCGCTGACAATCTGCTGCACCACCGGTACAAGAGCCTGTCGATCGATCCCTAAATCCATGAGCCACCCACTTCAACTGTCTGTTATTCAACCCGCAAGAGTTAAGCACAGAAGCGTTGTTCGGCCCTCTACCAAGATTTACTAAATTATTGATTTAATTGAATTATTTACTTAATGACACACAATCGATCACGGCTTTTTGCCAGCTATGGAAATGCCCCACGCCACCCAAAACGTTTTCGAATGGCGTGCGACGTAGAGTCCTAGATGGCCGTCGCACCACCATCCACCGCCAGCGCCTGGCCCGTGGTGAACGCAGCACCATCACTGCACAGGTAAAGCACGGCACTGGCGATTTCCTCGACCTTGCCAATGCGCCCTACCGGGTGCATGGCCGCCGCAAACTCCGCCTTGCGCGGGTCGGCCTCGTAGGCACGGCGGAACATGTCGGTATCGATGACCGCCGGGCATACCGCATTCACGCGGATTTTCTTTTTTGCGTACTCGATAGCCGCCGACTTGGTCAGGCCGATCACCGCATGCTTGGACGCCGCATAAATGCTCATCTTCGGTGCCGCGCCCAACCCCGCCACCGACGCGGTGTTGACGATCGCCCCGCCGCCCTGGGCCAGCAGCAGCGGCAGCTGGTGCTTCATGCACAGCCAGACGCCCTTGACGTTCACGCCCATGATGGCATCGAACTCGTCCAGGCTGCCGTCGGCCAGCTTGCCCTTCTCGATCTCGATTCCAGCATTGTTGAAGGCATAGTCCAGACGACCATAGGCCGTGAGTGTCTGTGCCATCAACTGCTGCACGTCCGCCTCCAGGGTGACGTTGCAGCGCACGAAGAGTGCTTCGCCACCAGCCTGCCGGATCAGCGCGACGGTGCCCTCACCGCCCGCCACATCCAGGTCGGCAACCACTACTTTCAAGCCTTCGGCGGCAAATGCCAGCGCCGTGGCGCGGCCAATACCGGCGGCAGCGCCAGTCACCAGGGCCACCTGGCCAGAAAACGTCATGCTCATGGGGAGATGTCCTATGCAAGAAATAACCGTGGGTCGAGTCTAGCCAACCCCGGGACGGGCACGTCAGCACTATCAGAAGGCCGGTTGGCGCTGCATGAACCGCAGTGATAAAGCTGCCGGGCGCACTATCATCAATGCCTATCGCCGGGCATTCGCTCCCCTGGCTGAGCTTGCCCTCCCACGGTTGAGGGTCTATCACTCTGGGTTCACTTCCAACAGAGTCCTTGCCATGACTGCCCAGACCAACCGCCAGTTCCTGCTCGCCAAACGCCCGGTCGGCGCGGCCACGCGGGACACCTTCACCTACCAGGAAGTGCCGGTGGGCACGCCCGGCGATGGGCAGGTGCTGGTGCGCAACGAATACCTGTCCCTGGACCCGGCCATGCGCGGGTGGATGAATGAGGGCAAGTCCTACATACCTCCCGTCGGTATCGGCGAGGTGATGCGTGCACTGGGCGTAGGAAAAGTAATTGCCTCGAACACCCCGAAATTTGCGGTGGGGGACTACGTCAACGGCGCTCTGGGCGTGCAGGATTACTTCCTCGGCGAGCCACGCGGTTTCTATAAAGTCGACCCGAAACTCGCCCCACTGCCACGTTATTTGTCTGCACTGGGCATGACCGGCATGACCGCCTATTTCGCCCTGTTGGACACGGGGGCGCCGAAGGCAGGCGAAACCGTGGTCATCTCCGGCGCAGCTGGCGCGGTGGGTAGCATTGCCGGGCAGATCGCCAAGCTCAAAGGTTGCCGCGTGGTGGGCATTGCCGGGGGCGCCGACAAGTGCAAGTTCCTGGTGGACGAACTGGGCTTCGACGCCGCGATTGATTACAAAAGCGAAGACGTGCCCGCCGCCCTCAAGCGCGAATGCCCCAAAGGCGTGGATGTGTATTTCGATAACGTCGGCGGCGATATTCTCGACGCGGTACTCAGCCGCCTGGCACTGAAGGCGCGCGTGGTGATCTGCGGTGCGATCAGCCAGTACAACAACAAGGAAGCCGTAAAAGGCCCGGCCAACTATTTGTCATTGCTGGTCAATCGCGCGCGCATGGAAGGTTTTGTGGTGATGGACCACGCGGCGAACTTTGCCGCTGCCGGTCAGGAGATGGCGGGCTGGATGGCCCAGGGCAAGCTCAAGAGCAAGGAAGATATCGTGGAGGGGCTGGAGACGTTCCCCGAAACGCTGATGAAGCTGTTCAACGGCGAGAATTTCGGGAAGCTGGTGCTCAAGGTCAGCTGATCCCCCCTGGATCTAACTGTGGGAGCGGGCTTGCTCGCGAAGGCCGTGGATCAGTCTACTCATTCGTTGACTGACACACCGCCTTCGCGAGCAAGCCCGCTCCCACATTTTAAATCGGTGACCGTCAGGCGATTTCGGCGACGACTGCAGCCAATGCCTTGGCAGGGTCGGCAGCCTGGCTGATCGGGCGACCGATCACCAGGTAATCGGAACCTGCGTCCAGCGCCTGGCGCGGGGTCAGGATGCGGCGTTGGTCATCCTGGGCGCTGCCTGCAGGACGAATCCCCGGGGTCACCAGTTGCAGTGATGGGTGGGCGGTCTTCAGGGCCTGGGCTTCCAGCGCCGAGCATACCAGGCCATCAAGGCCGGCTTTCTGCGCCAGGGCTGCCAGGCGCAGGACCTGCTCCTGCGGCTCGATATCCAGGCCGATACCAGCCAGGTCTTCGCGCTCCATGCTGGTCAGCACGGTCACACCGATCAGCAGGGGTTTAGGGCCGCTGCGCTGCTCCAGCACTTCGCGGCACGCACTCATCATGCGCAGGCCACCGGAGCAGTGCACGTTGACCATCCACACGCCCATTTCGGCCGCGGCCTTGACCGCCATGGCGGTGGTGTTGGGAATATCGTGGAATTTCAGGTCGAGGAATACTTCGAAGCCTTTGTCACGCAGGGTGCCGACGATTTCGGCGGCGCAGCTGGTGAACAGTTCCTTGCCGACCTTGACCCGGCAAAGCTTGGGGTCCAACTGGTCAGCCAGCTTCAGTGCGGCGTCACGAGTGGGGTAATCCAGGGCGACGATGATAGGAGTCTGGCAGACGGACATTGGAATGGGCTCTCAGGCAAGTCGAAATCGGCGCGGATTGTAGCGCAAGCGGCGCCGTTGCGGGATCCGATGATCGGTAAATACTGACAGACCGCCTTGTGGCGGCCATTTTCGCCAATTGTATCGAGCCCGATACATTCACGACATGCCCTCAACACGCCCCCCGGCTAGCCTCGCCCCCATGACCGACCGTCCAGCACTTCCAGCCATGGGGCTGGACGCCTATGCTGACAGCAACAACCAGGCAGATGATCGCACTATGCATACTTCTTCAGTCTCAGTGAACGACGAGCAAAAGGGCGCTGTGATCGCCGACGAAAAGCGCTGGAACACCCGCGCCCTGATCGTCGATGACGATGTGCCGATCCGCGAGCTGCTGATCGATTACCTGGCACGCTTCAACATTCTTGCCGTCGGCGTGACCGACGGCGCCGCCATGCGCCAAGCCATGCAGGCCGAAACCTTCGACGTGGTGGTGCTCGACCTGATGCTGCCGGGTGAAGACGGCCTGTCCTTGTGCCGCTGGCTGCGCGGCGAATCGGACATCCCGATCCTGATGCTCACCGCACGCTGCGAACCCACCGACCGCATCATCGGCCTGGAGCTGGGCGCCGACGACTACATGTCCAAGCCCTTCGAACCGCGCGAACTGGTGGCACGCATCCAGACCATCCTGCGTCGGGTGCGCGATGATCGCACCGAGCAACGTGCGAATATCCGCTTCGACAACTGGCGCCTCAACAGCGTGCTGCGCCAGCTGGTGGCCGACGATGGCCTGGTCGTGCCGCTGTCCAACGCCGAGTTTCGCTTGCTGTGGGTATTCATCGAACGCCCGCGCCGGGTACTGAGCCGGGAACAACTGCTGGACGCTGCCCGTGGCCGCTCCATCGAGGCGTTTGATCGCAGTATCGACTTGCTGGTCTCGCGCCTGCGCCAGAAGCTGGGGGATGATCCCAAGGCACCGCAGTTGATCAAGACCGTGCGCGGCGAAGGCTACCTGTTCGACGCGCGGGATATCGGCTGATGCGCAACGCCTTCAATACGCTGTTCGGCAGGCTGTTCGGCGTATTGCTGGTGGCCATCGTATTGGCACACGTGCTGGCGATCTTCTGGTTTCACCACTACGGCCCGCCGCCACCACCGATGGGTGAGACCTTCGTACAGCAGGCGGACGGAACATTCACTCCCATCCATAAGAAACACCCTCGCCCATGGTTTGGCGGCCCCGTGGTGCCGCTGACCTTCCAGTTCATCTCGCTGATCATCGCGGCCTGGTATGGCGCCAAGCTGTTGAGCCGGCCGATCCAGCGCCTCAGCGCGGCGGCCGAGCGCTTGAGCGTCGACCTCGACAGCCCGCCCCTCAATGAGTCCGGACCGAGGGAAGCACGACAGGCGGCGTCCACGTTCAATATGATGCAAAAACGCATTCGCGAGCAGGTCAGCCAGCGCGCGCGCATGCTCGGCGCGGTCTCCCACGACCTGCGCACCCCGCTGTCACGCCTCAAGCTGCGTCTGGAACAGATCGAGGACACCAAGCTGCAAGGCCAGATGCGCCAGGACCTGGACGACATGATCGGCATGCTCGACGCCACCCTGAGCTACCTGCACGAACAACGCACCAGCGAAACCCGGCACTGGCTCGATGTGCAGGCGCTGGTGGAGTCCCTCAGTGAAAACGCCCAGGACCAGGGCTGCGACGTGCAGTTCTCGGGCACCTGCGCGCCCCTGCAAGTGCAGCCGATGGCACTGCGTTCATGCCTCAACAACCTGATCGACAACGCCTTGCGCTACGCCGGCACCGCCCGCGTGGAACTGGCGGACAGCAAGGGCGCGCTGGTGATCCGCGTGATCGACCACGGCCCCGGGATTGCAGCCGATAAACGCGAGGCAGTGTTTGAGCCGTTTTTCCGGCTGGAAGGTTCGCGCAACCGCAATTCCGGTGGCGTCGGCCTGGGCATGACGATTTCCAAGGAAGCGGTGGAACGCCTCGGCGGTCACCTGAGCCTGGAGGACACCCCAGGCGGCGGCTTGACCGCCGTCATGTGGTTACCAAGAGCCTAATGGCTGGCACGGCCCCCTGCAGGAGCTGGCTTGCCTGCGATGGCGGTCTGTCAATTTGCCAATAAGCACCTGACAGGCCGCCATCGATCAGTCAGATCGATTTATCCTCCCGGCGGCCCTGGGCCTGGGTCGCACTCCAGTCCATCAACAGGCTGTAGGCCACCGCGAGCAAGGTCGGGCCGATAAACAGGCCGATAAAGCCAAAGGCGATCAACCCGCCGAACACCCCCAGCAGCACGATCACCAGCGGCAGGTTGCCACCCCGGCTGATCAGGTACGGCTTGAGCACGTTGTCGACGCCACTGATGATGAACGTGCCCCACACACCGAGGAACACCGCGTAGGTGTAGTCGCCTTTCCACGCCAGCCAAGCGGTTGCCGGGATCCACACCAGCGGCGGGCCCATGGGGATCAGGCTGAGCAGGAAGGTCACGATGCCCAGCACCAAAGCGCCCGGTACACCTGCGATCCAGAAACCGATCAACGCCAGCAAGGCCTGAGCGGCGGCAGTGCCGATAACGCCGTTGACCACCCGTTGCACGGTGCCGGCCACCAGTTCGATGTAGTAACC
The DNA here is from genome assembly GCF_013386585.1 of Pseudomonas sp. P7548. Lineage (GTDB taxonomy): Bacteria > Pseudomonadota > Gammaproteobacteria > Pseudomonadales > Pseudomonadaceae > Aquipseudomonas. Next base: position 227,382 of record NZ_JACARO010000038.1, read on the forward strand.
GGCACGCTCGCCGATCAGGCGTTCCAACAAGCGATGCACGAAGGTCGCCAGGCGCGGCCCGTCACGGTAGAAGAAAAACACGAACACCAGGCTCAGGGTCAGCTCAAGGATGCCGCCGCCGATCTGCGCGCTGCGCGCCAGTAGCCAGTTACCCACTTGCCCCAGGTAAGGCTTGATGCTGACCATCAGCGCCGCCCCCTGCTGGTCGATGCTGTCCCAGGTCGCCACCAGCCGCTCACCGATAAACGGGATCGAACCGAGCCAGGTTGGCGCTTCAGGCAGACCGTCAACCTGGATGTCCTTGATCAGGCCCACGGCGTCGCGCACATGGTCGGCCAGGTTGAAGCCCAGCCACACCAGCGGCACCGCCACCAGCAACATCCAGCCCAGGGTCAGGATGCCCGCCGCCAGGGACTCACGGCCTCCCAGCCAACGGGTGAGCAAGCGCATCAGCGGCCAACTGGCAAACGCCAGCACCGCGCCCCAGAACAGCGCCGACCAGAACGGAGCCATCACCCAGAAGCTGGCACCAAACAGCACCAGCAGCAGGATTTGCACCAGCAGGCGATCGTTATTGAGCATCGGGTATCTCGAAAAGGTGTCTGTAGGAAGAGAGCTTAGGCGAACGGCGCGGGTCCGTTCGCCCGGTCACGCCTAGCGTATCAGATGCAGGTGCAGGCCCTTGGCCGCACCGGTGCCGGTTTCCAAGCGGGCAGCGCGCACACCGCTGTCAATCAGGCCCTGGCGCCAGGCCTCGGCCGTAGCGCCGGTCAGGCTTACGCGTAAGGTGGCGTCGAGGTTCAAGCCACGGGAAATGAGCGTGAGCCAAGTGGCATCGGGTTCGCCCCCCAGCGCCGGGAAGTCCAGCTCGCCGGTGCTTTTCAACTCACGCAGCAAGGTGGCCGAGGTGGGCAGCAGGTCGCCCAGTGGCGCGCTGGCGTCCAGCTGTTCCACATGCAGGTAGGCGCGGCGGTTGCCCCGGGTGATGCCATACAGCGCCACCAGGGAATTCTCCTGAGGGGCGGCCAGGCGTAGCAGCAGGTATTCCTGCTGGCCGTCGGCGCCCACCAGTTTGGCATTGCCGAACACCTCGTTGGCCCACAGGCTGCTTTCGCCGCAATCACGGGCCTGGCACCAGAACAACAGTTGCGCGCCCTTGGCCTGCAGCGCTTCACGGGTTGCGGTAAACGCCGCGCTGGAGGTGTGCTCGGGCGGCAGTTCGTAGGTAATGGCGGTGGTTTGCCCGCGCGCCGTGGCCTGGCCTTCATAGCGCAGCTGGCCGCTGATCTTGCGGATCGCGCCCATGGGGTAGATGCGTTCTTTTTCTTCGGCGGGGCGGTAGTCGACAATTTGCGCGTCGATCTGACGGGCCACGGTGGGCAGGTCCCCGCTACCCGGTACGTCGGCGGCGAACACCAAGGGGCTCAGCAGGCTCAGCCCCAGGACACGGAAACATCCTTTACGTACGCTCATCGGATCAACGCGCCTGGGCCACTGGAGGTCGAAGCAGTGTTGAGATTGTTCATGGTTGACTCCCTTTCAATCCGCCCAGCCTCGGCAGTTGACCCCGCCAAGTCAAGGCGTGGAGAAGAACCGATTGAAACAGTCTGCAACAAGGATCGCACCGGGCTCGTCATTCAGGTGCAAATGATGGCCGCCTGGCAGCGTGGTCACGGTGAAGGGTAGCTGAGAAAGCAATTCGGGATGTTTCGCCAACATGCCGTCAGCGGCAACCACCAACTGCGTGGGGCAACCGACGCGTCGCACGAAAGCCATCGCCTGCTCATCCGTCAGACGCATCGGCGAGGCCAGGGTCAAACGGCTGTCGGAACGCCAGGTGTATCCCCCCGACACCGGCATCAAACCACGCTGGGCCAGCAGTTCGGCGGCTTCGCGACTGACCGCCACCACCCCTTTCATGCGCGCTTCCACGGCACGGTCGAGGCTGCCGTACACCGGTTTGCGTTTGTCCTGCAGGCTCAATTGCGCCTGCAAGGCCATGCCCAAGCGCTCGGCGGCGTTCTCGCCACTGGCGGTTGGCGGGATCACACCGTCGATCAATCCCAAGTGCGTCACCCGCTCCGGCAAGGCACCGGCCAGCACCAGGGAAACGATGGCGCCGAGGGAATGGCCAAGTAATGCAAAACGTTTCCAACCCAGCTGTTCGGCGACTTGCAGCACATCGTGGACGTAATCCCACAACGCATAACCTGACCCAGCAGGACGATGCGCCGAATGCCCGTGGCCGGCCATGTCCAGGGCGACGATGCGCAATCCGGTCAGTTTTGGCGCCAGGCGCGCAAAGCTATTGGCATTGTCCAGCCAGCCATGCAGGGCGATGACCGGCAAACCGTCGTCGGGACCAAACAAGTGTGCCGCCAGCTCGATATGCGGCAGGCTCAGGCGGACTTCCTCGACCAGCGTGCTCATGCGCAACTGCGCTCACGGGCTTCCCAGCGGGAGAACAGGTTCTTGATCAAGGTGGCGGTGTCCTGTGGACGCTCAAGCGGGAACATGTGGCCACCGGGCATGGTGAGCATCTCACCCATGGGCAGGCGGTCGACACCGCTGGCATGGTGGCGCATCACCACTCGGCTCTGGCGACCGCGCACCACCGCCAGCGGCACCTTTAATTGGCGTACCTGGCCGGGGCTGGTGTGAGGCACGCCGCGGTAGATGCTGATTTCAGTGGCCGGGTCAAAGCGCAGGCGCAGGCGATCACCGACCTGTTGCAAGCCATGTTGCAGGTAGGCGTCGAAGCATTCGGGGTCGAACCCGCGAAACAGGGTTTTACCGGCGAAATAGCTGCGCGCGCAAGCCAGGTCAGTGAACTCTTCACGACGGCCCAGGGTGCGTCCAGCCGGTGTCAGGCGGTCGATAAAACCAAAGCGTTTGGCCGCGCGAATCACCCAGCGATCGGCCCGGGTCAACACCGGCGAATCCAGCATTACCACGCCGCGATACAACTGCGGGCAACGCATGGCCGCGTGCAAATGCAGCACGCCGCCCAAGGAATGACCAACGCCCCACACGGGTTCAGGTTGCAGCTCCAAGTGGTGGATCAGTTCATCCACCAGGTTCTGCCAGTTATCGTCCACCGGGAACCTGGGGTCGTGACCGTGCTGCGGCAAGTGAGCCACCGCGTACTCCGGAGCCAGGGCAGCAAACAACTTGCCGTAGGTGGCCGAAGGGAAACCATTGGCGTGGGCAAAAAACACGTGCTGCGACATACGGGATCCATCTACAAAAACAGAAATGAATTGTCACCAGCCCCGGGCAGCACAGCAATGACTGTAACTGCCAGGAATGATGACACTCACGCCATGCCTATCGCGCCGGCGGTTGTTCGCCCAGCGGCACCACGGCCATGGTCAGGCGTGAAACGCAGCTGGCCTTGCCCTCATCGCTGGTCAGGCGGATGTCCCAGACCTGAGTCGTGCGGCCGATATGGATCGCTCGCGCCACCGCCGTCACCCGCCCGCTGCGCACACCCCGCAGGTGGTTGGCATTGACCTCCAGACCCACGCAATAGAATTTTTTGGGGTCGATGCACAGGTAGGCCGCCATGGAGCCGACGCTTTCAGCCAGCACCACCGAGGCGCCGCCGTGCAGCAGACCATAGGGCTGGTGGGTACGGTGATCGACCACCATGCTGGCGGTCAGGGACTCTTCATCAAAACTTTCAAAACGGATATCCAGCAATTCACCGATGGTGTTTTTCTGGATGGCATTGAGTTGTTCGATGTTGGGTTGGGTGCGCCACAAACTCATGGGTCAATCCTTTTTGGTTTTATGATGGCCCTAATCCTGCCACAGAACGGTTTCGGAACGCTCGCTCCAAGTCGGTAATTGTTCACCGTAAGTCGCCTCGATCACGCTGCGCTTGATCTTCAATGTAGGGGTCATAAAACCGTTTTCCACCGCCCAATTGTCGTTGACGACCACCAGGTGCTGCAGACGTTCATGCTTGTCCAACGTCTGGTTGACTTGTTCCAGCCAGCGCTCAAGGGCGCCCTGCAGCACTTCACGAGCCTCCGCCTGGCCAACGGCCGACAGCACGCACAACCCCATCGGGGCAATCAGGCCATCCCCCACCACGCACACTTGTTCGATGCGGGCATGCTCGGCCAGGCGGTTTTCAATCGGCGCCGGGGCCACGTACTTGCCCTTGCTGGTCTTGAAGATTTCCTTGAGGCGCCCGGTCAGGCGCAGGCGGCCCTCGGCGTCCTGCTCGCCCTTGTCGCCGGTGCGCAGGTAGCCATCGTCAGTGAGGGTTTCAGCGGTTTTCTGCGGGTCCTTGAAGTACCCCAGCATCGTTGCGCCGCTGCGCACCTGCACCTCGCCCGACGGGTCGATGCGCACCTCAACGCCAGGGCATGGCTGGCCGATCCAGCCAAGGGTCTGCAGGCCCGGGCGCGACACATGGGAATATCCGCAGGCTTCAGTCATGCCGTACACCTCCAGCACGTCCAGCCCCAGGCGCTGATACCAGCGCAGCAACGCCTCGGGCACGGGCGCGGCGCCGGACAGGGCAATGCGCAACGCATCCAGCCCCAGGCCCGCCAACACCTTATGGCCGACGCGCTTGCCGATAAAAGGCAGGCGCAGCAGGGTTTCCAGGCGCTTTTCCGGGACCTTGGCGTAAACGCCCATCTGGAACTTGGTCCAGATGCGCGGCACGCCGAACAACGCGGTCGGGCGCGCCCGGCGCAGGTCGGCCAGAAAGGTGTCGAGGCTTTCGGCGAAAAACACCGTTTGCCCGGTATAGATCGCGGCCATTTCCACAAACATCCGCTCTGCCACATGGCACAGCGGCAGGTAGGACAACAGCCGGTCGCCCTCCCCCAGGCCGAATAATTCGGTACCGCGGGTGGCGGCAAAACCCAATGCGCCGAAGGTTTGCATCACGCCTTTGGGCAAGCCCGTGGTGCCGGAGGTATAGATGATGGTGGCGAGGCTGGAGGCGTCAGGCGCGGGGTTGTCCTGGATGGGCGAACACTTTTGCAAGTCGGCCCAAGTGAAATCGAAAGTGCCAGCCGGGCACAACGGCAGGCTGATGGTCGGCAAACCGTGTGGAATACCGGGCGCCATGGCAGGCCAATCGTCGAGCTTGCCGATCAGCGCCAGCGCCGCCTCGGAATGGGTGAGCACATGGGCCACCGAGTCGGCGGTGAGGTTGGGGTACAGCGGCACCGAGACGTGCCCGGCCATCCAGATCGCCAGGTCGGCGATGATCCAGTGGGCGCAGTTTTTGGAAATCAGGGCGATGTGCGAGCCCTGGGGCAGCTCTCGGGCGCGCAGCCAGTGGGCGGCGCGACGGGCTTGCTGGCCGACCTCTTCCCAGGTGAGGGTTTGCACCTCCCCGCCGCCAACGGGCTGCACGAGAAAGGTTTTGCGCGGGTGCCGCGCTTCACGTTCGAAGAAGACCTGCAACGGCAAACGAAAAGCGACAGGCATGGGACGCGCTCCTTTGTGTTCCGATGATAGCCAACCAAGCACTTGCTTGGTTGACTATATAGCACACAAAAAGCGGCGATCGTTCCTACGGATTCTTTACGCTGACCAGGCTCATCAGCCCCGCCAGCGGAAAGTCGCCCTCCAGTTCCGCCAGGCTGGCGGTGTGCATCGGTTGCGGCTGGCGCTGGTGGCCGTGCTGCAAAAAGCTGATCAGGCTACCCACCAGGGGCTGGTGGCTGACCAGCAGCACATTGTCATCGGTGTCGAGTTTTTCCAGCACCTGCAACGGGTTGCCTTCGGGGGTCAGCCACGGCACCGTGCGGATCTCCGGTTCGAAACCCAACGCCTCGCGCACTAAATGTGCGGTCTGCTGCGCCCGCACATACGGGCTGGCGATGATGGCGGCGATGGGCTGGCCGATCAGGTGCGCAGCGCTGCGCAAGACTTCGCCACGACCATGCTCGGTGAGGTTGCGTTCGGCGTCGGTGCGGGCGTGCCCTTCGGCCTCACCGTGACGCAAGATCCACAGCTTCACAGTTTTGGCTCTTCATCGCGGGCCGGGTGCGGCGCAGGCGGCACGCTGTGAGCAGCTTCGCCTTCAGGTGCGCGTGGGGTCGGCCAATCGGCGAACGGCCAAGGTTTCTGCTCGGTATGGAAGCTGCCGAAACGGCCGATCTGCGCGAGGAACTGGCTGAGGCTGTCGCCAAAGTTCATCAAGCCCAGGTTGGGCGCGCTGTAGACCAGGCGATAAATCAGTTGCACCACCACCAGCGCACCGAGCAGGAATTGCGCGACTTGCCACACCAGGGCAAACACCAGCATCCACAGAATGCGCAGCAGGATGGACTCGTATTTAGGGGCGTCTTTCGGGTCGTTCATGGCGCGTTCCTCAGTTGAAACCACTGGTGGAAATAAAGTCGACATCGGTTTTCGGCTCGGCCCGCATCAGCAGCTCGATGACCTGGTTCAAGGTGCGCCCTTCAAACAGGATCGCGTGCAACCCGGCGACCAGCGGCATGTACACCCCAACTTCCTGGGCCTTGGCCTTCAGGACCTTGAGGGTGTTGACCCCTTCAGCCACTTCGCCCAGGCGCGTCACCGCGTCTTCCAGGCTCAGGCCCTGGCCGAGCGCGAAGCCGACCTGGTAGTTACGGCTCTTGGGCGAGGAACAGGTCACGATCAAGTCGCCCACGCCGGCCAACCCCAGGAAAGTCATCGGGTTGGCACCCTGGTTCACCGCAAAGCGCGTCATCTCGGCCAAGGCGCGAGTGATCAGCATGCTCTTGGTGTTTTCGCCCATGCCGAGGGCGACGGCCATGCCGGCAATGATTGCGTAGACGTTTTTCAGCGCACCGCCCAGTTCGACGCCAAAGCGGTCGCTGCTGGCGTAGACACGAAAGGTGCGGCCATGCAGCACGGCCTGGACGCGCTCGCACAGGGCCTCGTCTTCACTGGCGATGACCGTGGCGGTCAGCGCGTGCTCGGCCACTTCCCGCGCCAGGTTCGGCCCGGACAGCACGCCGATGCGCGCCTTGGGGGCGATCTCTTCGAGGATCTCGCTCATCAGCTTGAAGGTCTGCGCCTCGATGCCCTTGGTCAGGCTGACCAGCAGCTTGCCCGCCAGGCGCTCGGCATGGGGCGCCAGCACCGAGCGCAAGGCGCTGGAAGGCAGCGCCACAAAGCACAGGTCGCAGGCGGTGAGGGTTTCGAGCAAGTCGGTAACCGGCTCAACGGCCGGGTGCACCTTGATGCCTTTAAGGTAACGGGGATTTTCCCGGTGGACGCGAATGGCCTCGGCCTGCTCGGGATCACGCATCCACTGGCGTACCGCGTGGCCGTTCTCAGCCAGCAGGTTAGCCACGGCGGTACCAAAACTTCCGCCTCCCAGGACCGCAATAGGGCGCTGTTCAGTCATATGCAATCCGTTAATCCATACCAGTGGCGATGGCGGCATTATACGGGGCGACCCGCTTGCGGCCAGCCCCCGTGTCAATTCACGCGCTTGTCGGAAAATGCCATGCCTGTGTGAAGTAAATGCAAGGGCGGCGACTGGCAAAAGGCCCCGCCTCGGTTAACATGGGCGGCTATCCGTAATTATCAAGGCCGTGCCGTGTATTTGGGCCCTCCTCCCCGCTCATCTGTGTTGTTGATGCTGTTGTGCAGTGCACCTGCGCTGGCTGATGACCTGTTCCTGGACAGCCAGCCGCTGCCGCAAGTGCTGACCGCTACCCGCCTGAAACAATCGGCCGCCGCCGTGCCGGGCAGCATGACCGTGATCGACAGCGAGCTGATCAAGGCCAGCGGCGCACGGGATATCAGCGAACTGCTGCGCCTGGTGCCGGGGATGATGGTCGGCTACACCACCGGCAACCAGGCGGCGGTGAACTACCACGGCACCAGTGCCAGCGATGCCCGACGCATGCAGGTGCTGATCGACGGGCGCTCGGTGTACCGCGCCGGTTTGGCAACCGTGGACTGGAGCGATATCCCGGTGGCCATGGAGGATATCGAGCGCATCGAAGTGTTCCGTGGCCCCAACACCGTCAGCTATGGCGCCAATGCGTTGATGGCGGTGGTCAACATCCTCACGCGTTCGCCGGCCAACAGCCAGGGCACGCGGGTCAAGGTTATCCGTGGCGAGCGCGGGATCAACGACTTCTACGCCAGCCAGGGTGTAGGCTGGGAAACCGGTGATTTGCGCCTGTCCCTGTCGGGCCAGCAGGACGATGGTTTTGACAGCGATGCCACCGGCGCCGACCGCCGTGACAGTCGCCGCCTCAGCCGCTTCAGCCTGGCAGTGAGCCAGACGCTGAACGCACAGCAGAGCATCGACTGGCAACTGGACGCGAAGGAAGGCACCAACCAGCGCCCCTACACCTACACACCGGTCTTCGCCGGGATTACCGAAGGCGGTACCAATTCCGACGTGACCGCCAAGGACTACGCCGGCTCCCTGCGCTGGAATTTCGACTTCAACCCGGAGCACAGCCTGTATATCCAGGGTTCGGCGCAGCAGTGGGATCGCCAGCAGGTGTGGAAAGCCTGCGACGCCAAAGTGTCGTTCAGCCCGGAGCTGACCCGCCTGTGGCAGCTCAACCCCAACTACGCCGAACAATTGGCCCGGCACATGGACACCTACAGCCAGGGTTCGGCGCCACCGGGCAGTGCTGCCGAGCAGGCCCTGGCAAATCAGGTCCTGGACCAGTGGCGCAACGGCGCCAGCCAGAGCGTGTGCGGTGACATCGACCAGAGCACCCGCGAAAGCCGCTACGACATCGAGGTGCAGGACACCCTCAGCCTGTCCGACAGCCTGCGCCTGGTCAGCGGCATGAACTACCGCTACGACCGCGCCGACTCCGACACCTACTTCAATGGCACCCTCGACGACACCACCTGGCGCCTGTTCGCCCACCTGGAATGGCGGGCCAGCGAACACTGGCTGCTGCAAGGCGGCGCGATGTACGAAGACACCCACTTGAGCGGCAACTCGCTGACGCCGAGGGTGGCGGTCAACTACTTGATCAACCCGCGCCATGGCCTGCGCGCGGTGTATTCCGAAGCTATCCGCTCGCCGGACATGTTCGAGAACAACGTCAACTGGAGCTACCGTGTCACCAACCTCAGCTCGCCGGCCTACGGGCAGAATTCCGGGCAATATTTTGTAGTGACACGCGGCCCCGGCAACCTCGATAAAGAGCTGATGCGTTCGCGGGAATTAGGTTACAACGGGTTCTTCGCCGACCTCGGGCTGAATGTGGACGTGAAGCTGTTCTATGACGAAATCACCGACATGATCAGCTCGCCCCTGCGCAACAACCAGTACATTGCCAGCAATGCCAACAGCTCACGCTTTACCGGCGCTGAAACCCAGTTCGACTGGCGCATGAGCAACGCCGACCGCCTGCGCCTGACCTATGCTTACGTCGACACCACCGCCAGCAACCCACTGGACAAGCTGCAGACCGCGCGCAACAGTGGCTCGGCTGGTTGGTTGCGTGAATGGGGCCAGGGCTGGTCCAGCGCGCTGTTCTACTATGGCGACGATGCACTCAATCAGTATCGCTTCGAACGGGTCGACCTGCGGGTGGCCAAGCGCATTGCCCTGGGCAAAGCCAACGTGGAGCTGGCCGGCATGTTGCAAGAACGCCTCGATAACCAGCCCACCACCTGGGCCGACAACAATTACGACCATCGCCATGTGCTCTACTTCAGCGCGGAGTTAGAGTTCTGACATGGGCGATCAGTCACGGATGACCCTCCTCTTTGTTTCACGCCTGTGGCGACGCGGCCTGCTGCTGGCGTGCCTGCTTCTGACGGCACCGGCCTGGAGCGCCGACATCCTGCTGACCGCCGCCGAAGACAGTGCCGGGGTCCAGGCCTTTGCCCAGGCCCTCGCCCAGCAGCGCCCCGAAGACCACGTCACATTCACCGCGCTCAAGGACCTGCCCGCGCCGAACCAACTGCCCGCCACTACGCGCTTGATCCTGCTGGACTTGCCCGGCCTCGACTGGCGCCTGCAAGACACCCAGGGCCCGCCGACCCTGGTGCTGCGCATCAGCCGCCTGCAAGCCCGGCAACGCCTGGGCACCGCCCACCCGGCCAAGATCAGCCTGCTGTGGAGCGACCCGCCGCTGGAGCGCCAGTTGAACCTGATCGCCAACATCCTGCCCCAGGCCCGGCGCATCGGCGTGCTCTACGGCACCGACAGTGAATTCCTGCTGCCAGAACTGCGCCAGTACGCAACGCCCAAAGGGCTGGAAATCGTGCCGCAGCGCTGGGACAACATCAGCGACAGTCGGCCGTTGCAAACCCTGTTCAAGAGCAGCGACGTGCTGCTGGGCCTCGATGACCCGCAGCTGTACAACCCGAAAACCGCGAAGAACCTGCTGCTCAGCAGCTACGCCCAACAATTGCCGCTGGTGGGGCCCAACGCAGGGTTTGTGCGGGCCGGCAGCCTGGCCAGCACCTACAGCGACCAGGCCGATTGGCTGGCCGTGCTCGACCGCTTGCTGGACCACCCGCCCGCCAACTGGCCGCGCACCTTGTACCCGGAACACTTCAAAGTCGTGGGCAACCCGCAAGTCGCGCGCTCACTGGGCATCGAACAGGTGGATGAAGTCGCCGTCGCCGCCCGCTTGGCCGAAGGAGAAAAACGCCCATGACCTTGCGTCGTCGTTGGGACATCAACACCCGCACCCAGCTCATCACCCTGGGCCCGGCGCTGTTGCTGACGTTGCTGTTGATCAGCTTCTTCACCTTCGTGCGTATCCAGGACCTGCGCCAGGAACTGGACCACACCGGCCAACTGATCGCCAACCAGCTGGCGCCGGCCACCGAATACGGGGTGATTTCCGGCAACAATGATGTGCTCGACAGCCTGCTGCGCGCCACGCTGGCCACGCCCCACGTGCGTTTCCTGGAGATCCAGGACAGCACCGAGAACATCCTGGTGTACGTCGAACAGCCGTCGGAGAAGCATGACCGCTCGTTGTCGGTCAAAGTCTTCCAGGCGCCGATTCGCCTGCAGCACATCCAATTGGGCAATGACTTCTTCCAGGACAACCTGAACGAACCCAAGGCGCCCCGTGCGGACTACCTGGGCCGCGTGATCGTCGGCATGTCCAACGACGCCTTCAGCCAGCGCCAGCAGGAGATCCTGTTCAAGGCCGGTATCCTGGCGCTGTTCGCCCTGCTGTTTACCTTCCTGCTCGCCCGGCGCCTGGCGGCCAGCCTGTCGCAGCCGATCAGCGCCATGGGCCACGCGGTGAAGGCGATCCAGCAAGGGGATTACCAGACGCCCCTGCCGATTGTGGATGACTCGGAGCTGGGCGACCTGTCGCGGCATATCAACAACCTGGCCGAGGGCCTCAACCAGGCCAGCCGCGAGCAGCAACAGGCCATGGCGCAACTGATCCAGACCCGCGAAGAAGCGGAACGGGCGAACAATGCCAAGTCGGACTTCCTGGCGATGATGAGCCACGAACTGCGCACGCCGATGAACGGCGTGCTGGGCATGTTGCAGTTGCTGGAAACCACCGAGATGACCGAGGAGCAGACCGAATACGCGGCACTGGCCTCCGAGTCCACCGAGCATCTGCTCAAAGTGATCAACGACATCCTCGACTTCTCCCGCATCGAGCGTGCCGCACTGGAGCTGGAACATATTCCGTTCAACCTCGCCGACCTGATCAGCAGCTGTGCCCAGGCGTTCCAGCACAGCGCCCAGCAGCGCGGGCTGGCCCTGGAACTGCCGATTCCGGCGGGCATGGCGTCGTTGCGCGTGCAGGGTGACCCGACGCGCATCCGCCAAATCCTGGTGAACCTGATCGGCAACGCGCTGAAGTTCACCGAGCACGGCACCGTCACGGTCGAACCCCAGTGGCAGACCCTGGACCACGAACTGGTGTGGTTCACCTGCACCGTGCGCGACAGCGGCATCGGGATTTCCGCGGAACGCCTGGAGCTGATGTTCGATGCGTTCCAGCAGGCCGACAGTTCCATTTCAAGACGTTACGGCGGCACCGGGCTGGGCTTGCCGATCGCCCGCACGCTGGCCGAACGCATGGGCGGCACGCTGCGCGCCCAGAGCGAAGAAGGCCGGGGCTCGGTGTTTACCCTGGAAATTCCGCTGGCGATCGACCAGCACAGCTCCCCCACCATCGCGCTGGACGCCGATGGCAAAGGCAGTGCGGGGGATGGCCGGCATGTGTTGCTGGTGGAGGACAACCCGGTCAATCGCACCGTGGTGGAGGCCATGCTGCGCAGCCTGGGCTTTGAAGTGAGCCTGGCCACCGACGGCGCCGAAGCGATCCGCAGCGCCGAGAGCCTGATTTTCACGGCGATCCTGATGGACTGCCGCTTGCCGCTGATCGACGGTTACGAAGCCACCCGGCAGATCCGTCAACTGCCCGGCTGCGCCGACCTGCCCATCATCGCCTTGACGGCCAACGCCTTGCAGGGCGACCGCGAAGCCTGCCTGGCCGCCGGAATGAACGATTACCTGGCCAAGCCGTTCAAACGCACGGATTTGCAGCAAATCCTGCAGCGCTGGGTGCAATAGCGCCGCGCCATCAGCCAACTCCGACTGGCATCAAAGACGAAAGTGCGGCAGTCTTAGGCACCCGAACGGGCCGATAAACAGGCCCGGTTTAAAATTTCAGTGAACAAGTGTACATTCAGTGCCTTGACGCTGTGACTTTCACTACAACGCAATAGTCTATGTGTAGGCTGCCGGAATGAGGCGTAACGCTTCAGTCGGTTCGGGAAGATTTGCCCTACCCTGCCGCATGGGATTATTGAGGAGCTCGCATGACCAAACAAAACGCCTTTACTCGGGAAGACCTGCTGCGCTGCAGTCGCGGTGAGCTGTTCGGCCCAGGTAACGCGCAACTGCCCGCCCCGAACATGCTGATGGTGGATCGCATCACCCATATCAGCGAAGAGGGTGGCAAGTACGGCAAAGGTGAATTGGTCGCCGAGCTGGATATCACCCCGAACCTCTGGTTCTTCGCCTGCCACTTCGAAGGCGACCCTGTGATGCCAGGCTGCCTGGGCCTCGACGCCATGTGGCAGCTGGTCGGTTTCTACCTGGGCTGGCAAGGCCTGCCGGGCCGCGGTCGCGCCCTGGGTTCGGGCGAAGTGAAGTTCTTTGGCCAGGTTCTGCCGAGCGCCAAGAAAGTCACCTACAACATTCAAATCAAGCGCGTCCTCAAGGGCAAGCTGAACCTGGCCATCGCCGACGGTTCGGTGACTGTCGACGGTCGCGAGATCTATACTGCCGAAGGCCTTCGGGTCGGCGTATTCACTTCCACTGACAACTTTTAAGGGTTATCCGCATGCGCCGCGTCGTTATCACTGGTCTGGGCATCGTTTCTTGCCTGGGCAATGACAAAGAGACCGTCACCGCTAACCTGCGTGCAAGTCGCCCTGGCATCCGCTTCAACCCGGAATATGCCGAAATGGGTCTGCGTAGCCAGGTTTCCGGCTCCATCGACCTGCCCCTCGAAGAACTGATCGATCGCAAGATCTACCGCTTCGTCGGCCACGCTGCCGCCTACGCCTACCTGGCGATGAAAGACGCGATCGCCGACTCCGGCCTGACCGATGACCAGGTATCGAACGTACGCACCGGCCTGATCGCCGGTTCCGGCGGCGCATCGACCCTGAACCAGATGGAAGCGCTGGATATCCTGCGCGAAAAAGGCGTGAAGCGCGTTGGCCCGTACCGTGTCACACGGACTATGGGCAGCACCGTTTCGGCCTGCCTGGCCACGCCGTTCCAGATCAAGGGCGTGAACTACTCGATCTCCTCCGCGTGTGCCACCAGTGCTCACTGCATCGGTACTGCGGTTGAGCAGATCCAACTGGGCAAGCAGGACATCGTGTTCGCTGGCGGCGGTGAAGAAGAACATTGGAGCCAGTCGTTCCTGTTCGACGCCATGGGCGCACTGTCCACCCAGTACAACGAAACCCCGGAAAAGGCCTCCCGCGCCTACGACGCCAAGCGTGACGGTTTTGTCATCGCCGGCGGCGGCGGCATGGTGGTGGTCGAGGAGCTGGAACACGCTCTGGCCCGTGGCGCCAAGATCTACGCGGAAATCGTCGGCTACGGCGCCACTTCCGACGGCTACGACATGGTTGCACCGAGCGGTGAAGGCGCCATCCGCTGCATGCAGATGGCAATGTCCACCGTGGATACCCCAATCGACTACCTGAACACCCACGGCACCTCGACTCCGGTCGGCGACGCCAAGGAAATGGAAGGCGTGCGTGCGGTATTCGGCGACAAGGCCCCGGCCATCAGCTCCACCAAGAGCCTGTCGGGTCACTCCCTGGGCGCCGCTGGCGTTCACGAAGCGATCTACTGCCTGCTGATGATGGAAGGCAACTTCATGGCCGGCTCGGCCAACATCGACGAGATCGATCCGGTGGTGGCAGATATGCCGATCCTGACCAAGACCGTCGAGAACGCAAAAATCGACACCGTGATGAGCAACAGCTTCGGCTTTGGTGGCACTAACGCCACCCTGGTGCTGAAACGCTGGCAGGGCAAGTAAGACCTGTCGCTTGAACGCATGAAAAAGCCCCGACTGGTTCGGGGCTTTTTTATGGGTGACAGCATTCAAAACCGAGTCGTCTGCATCGCAGGCAAGCCAGCTCCCACAGTGACCGAGTACATCCTGAAGGAACGCGGTCAGTGTGGGAGCTGGCTTGCCTGCGATCGGCCCAACGAGACCTTGCGCACTACACCGAAAACCGCGCCACCATGGTGTTCAAATCCACCGCCAACCGCGACAGCTCCTGGCTCGCCGCACTGGTCTGATTCGCCCCGGTAGACGTCTGGTGCGCCAGATCACGAATGTTCATCAAGTTGCGATCCACCTCCCGCGCCACCGCCGCCTGCTGCTCAGAGGCACTGGCAATCACCAGGTTGCGCTCATTGATCAGGGTAAAGGCCGAGGCGATGTCCTCCAGCGCCGTGCCCGCCGACTTGGCGATGTCCAGGGTCGAACGTGCGCGACTGTTGCTTTGCTGCATGGAGCTGACCGCCTGGTCGGTGCCTTGCTGAATGCCGCTGATCATCAGCTCGATTTCCTGGGTCGACTGCTGGGTGCGATGGGCCAGGGCGCGCACCTCGTCGGCCACCACCGCAAAACCTCGCCCGGCATCCCCGGCGCGTGCCGCCTCGATCGCCGCGTTCAGCGCCAGCAGGTTGGTCTGCTCGGCAATCGCGCGGATCACATCCAGCACCTTACTGATCCCGTAGACCTTCTGCGCCAAATCCTCGACCTGGGTCACGTTGTCGGTCACATCGGTGGCCAGCGCCTCAATCGACACCACAGTCTGATGCACTTGCTGGCGCCCATGCTGGGCAATACGGTCGGACTCACGGGACGCCTGGGAGGTGGCCACCGCATTGCTCGCCACCTCTTCCACCGCCGCCGTCATCTGGTTGACCGCTGTCGCCGCCTGCTCGATTTCCTGGTTTTGCTGGTGCAAGCCACGGGTGGCGTCTTCGGTCACACAACTGAGTTCCTCTGAGGCGGACGCCAGCTGGTTCGAAGACTCGGCAATGCGCCGGATCGTGTCACGCAGGTTCGCCTGCATGCCCTTGAGTGCCTGCTGCAAGCGTGCCGGCTCATCGTTGCCACTGACGCTGATGTCACCGGTCAGGTCGCCACTGGCCACACTCTGGGCGACTTTCAGCGACTGGGCCAGGGGCAGCACAATGCTGCGGGTCAGCCATACGGCCAGGCCGATGGTGATCAGCGCCGTCAGCCCAATCATGCCGACCACCCAGCTACGGGACTGGCTGAACACGCTTTGCGCGAGATTGGCCGCGTGGTTGGCGTTGGTTTTGTTCAACTCGACCAGATCGTGCAACGTGCCGGCCATTTCGTCGGCCAACTGGTTCATCTCACCGTTGACCACTTTGATCGCGTCTTCCAACTGATTGGCCTTGGAAAACCCCATGACCTGCTCCTGGAGCTGCAGGTATTGCTGCTCCTGGGCCTTGAAGCGATCAAACAGCGCATGCTCCTCGGGCAGCACGATCAGCGCCTCATAGAGGGTTTGGGCGTGGTGCAGGCCACTTTTGAGGTCGGCCAGCTTCTGTTCATTCTGCGCCAGCGCCTGCGGGTCACGGTTGACCAGCAAGCGCAGGGTCAGCGCACGCACCCGCAGCAGGTCCTGGCTCATCTCGCCCACGGCCATCACGCTGGGCAGCCAGTTGTTTTCCACCTGGTCCGATTGCTGGCGCATATTGGCCATCTGCAACAGGGCGAAGCCGCCCAAAGCGAAAACCATCAACGCCAACAGGCCAAACCCCAAACCTGCACGCGGGGCGATATTCAGACTTCTGATACTCATGCCTTGGCTCCTTCCAAGTGCGCTGCATCCATTTGCAGCCAGCTCTTGAAAGGTATCGGCGCCTTAGCCTCTTTGCGTAAGACGAAAACGCGATATCAACGTCGCACACCATCGCGAGCAGTTTCAGGCAGGATCGCCAGGAAGTTGTCCCGCGCGACGTTGCGGGCGATGTCTTCCGGCAAAGCATCCAGAAAAGGATCAAAGCGGCGCATTTCCTTACCCAGTTTATTGAAGCGCCCTACGACGTCCGAGCCCAGCATAAAGCGCGTAGGGAAGCGCTCCACGAGCTTGACCCACTCCGGGCGTGGCTGACCGGCGTCATCCAGCAAATACGGCGTGAGCATGCTCCAGGACAGGTCGATGTAGAGGTTCGGATAAGCCTCCAGCAGACGGTTCAAGGTCGGCAGCAAAAAGTCCATCTGTACCTGATGACGGTGGATTTCCTTGCTGGTGCCGGCATGAGCCCAGATAAAACGGGTGTGCGGGTGGTTGCGCAGTGGCTCTTCTACCTCGGCCAGGTACAGCGGGTTGCGCTCACGCTTGGAGGTGATGTTGGAATGCAGCATCACCGGCAGATCGTTTTCTGCTGCCAGGTGATAGATGCGGGTCATGGCTTCGTTATTCGCGCGCGGAGTGTCACCGGCGGTGATAGCCGTGAGGTCGTCATGGCGGGTGAAGACTTCACCGATGCCCTGCCACAGTCCTGGATTGAGGTCGAGCATACGCTGGATATGGGCGACCGAGTTCTTGTCGTTGGGGTTGAAGCCAGACAGAAAGGGATGAAAGTGCTGGCGCTGCTCCGGGGGCAGTTTGTTGAGCGCGGCGGCGACGATCACGTCGGTGGCGCTGTACCAGTAGGCGTCGGCGTCGTCACCGGCGTAATAGCGTGGGCGCTTGGGTTCGTCTTCGTGCCATTTTTTTGCGACGGGGATGCCGGAAATCATCACGTGCTCGATGCGGTTGTCAGCCATCGCCTTGAGCAGCTTGTCCATGCCCGCGGTTTCCTGGAAGAAGTCCACGTAATGCAGGTGCGCATCGCTGTAGGCATAGTCGCGGGCCTGCACCACAAGGCTGCTGGTGGCGAGCAACAGGGCAAGGGTCAGGCGGGTCCAGGGCACGGTAAAACCTCGATAAGGGGGGCTACGAGTAGACCTTGGGTGCCCAGCCAGGGTTCATCCGCAAAAAAACGTGGAACACCCCAGTGCCAGCATGCTCTATACCTTCATGACCCTTTCTCCTGCCGCCCTGTGAGGTTCACCATGCCTGTTACCGTCAACACCCTGAACCACGACAACTTCCGCCACAGCGTGAACATCAATAACCACGAGCTGTTCACCGACCTGCCCAAGAGCCTGGGCGGGGACGATTCGGCGCCCTCCCCTCACGACTACTTCGACGCGGCGCTGGCCTCGTGCAAGGCCCTGACGGTCAAGCTCTACGCGCAGAAAAAAGACATCCCGCTGACCGGCGTGACCGTCGAGGTGACCCATGACAGCAGCGAAGAACAAAAGGGCAAATACAAGCTCAACGTCAAGCTGACCCTCAAGGGTGTGCTCACTGATGAGCAGCGCGACGAACTGCACCGCGTGGCCGACCGTTGCCCGGTCCATAAGCTGATGACCACCGCCGACGTCAGCATCGAAACCCAACTGTCGGAAGGCGCCTTCAGCCAGTAGCAGCAACCTGGCGTCGAGCGGGTTATGCTCAAGAGGCCTCTAACCCGCTCAGACAGGGACGCCCCATGACCACCCTCACCGTGATCCGCCCTCGCCCCGAAGATGTCGAGGGCCAGCCGATCCTGCGCCCGCTGCCCTCGCGGGAATGCCGCAGCGTCGGCCCCTTCGTGTTTTTCGACCATATGTTGCTCACCCGCTACGCGCCGGGCAGCGGCATGAATATCCGCCAGCATCCGCATATCGGACTGTCGACCCTCACCTACCTGTTTGAAGGCACGCTGCAACACAAGGACAGCCTGGGCTCGGACCAAGTGGTGCAGGCCGGCGATGTCAGCTGGATGACCGCTGGCAGCGCCATCGCCCACGTCGAGCGAACACCCGAGGCGGTCAAGGCCAGCGGTTTCAGCCTGCACGGCCTGCAAGTGTGGCTGGCCTCCCCCAAGGACCACGAAACCGGCCCGGGACACTACAGCCATCACCCGGCAGCGAGCTTGCCGGTCAGCGACAACCTGGGGGTGCAGATCCGCCTGATCGCCGGCAGTGGGTTCTGCCTCAAATCACCGGTGCCGGTGCTTTCGCCCACGTTGTACGCCGATGTGCAGATGCAGACGGCTACCACCTTGCTGATCCCGGACGAGCACGAGGAACGGGCGGTGTATGTGCTGGAGGGTGATGCGCAATTGGACGGTGAGGCACTGGACGTGCACAGCCTGGTGGTATTGCCGATCGGGCGGGAAATGACCCTGTTTGCCGAAAGCGACTGCCACCTGGTGGTGTTTGGCGGTGCACCGTTGGACGGGCCACGGCGAATCAACTGGAATTTTGTGGCGAGTGATCCGGCGGTGATCGAGCAGGCCAGGCAGCGCTGGGCAGCCGGGGATTGGCCGACGGTGCCGGGTGAGTCTGAGAGAATTGAGTTGCCGGTGAGATAGCATTCGCGAGCAAGCCCGCTCCCACATTTTGACCGCATTCCAACAGGTAAAATACGGTCGAATATGGGAGCGGGCTTGCTCGCGAAGAGGCCGGAACAGGCGCTGAAAAAATCAGGCCTTGAACACTTCATCCAGCAAATTGTGCATCGAGGTGAATGCCCGCTTGGCCGTCTTGGCGTCGTACATCATCTTGCCCGGCACGTTGGCGTGCGGGTCGGTAAAGGAATGCACCGCACCGCCGTAGCTCAGAAGCTGCCAATCTACGCCAGCCGCGTTCATTTCTTCTTCAAACTTCGGCAACTGCTCTTTCGGCACCAATGGGTCGGAAGCACCGTGCAGCACCAGCACCGAGCCCTTGACGTGTTTTGCGCCGTCCGGGTTCTGGGTGTCGATGGTGCCGTGGAACGATACGGCCGCCTTCAAGGGGGCACCGGTACGCGCCAGTTCCAGCGAGCAGAAGCCGCCAAAGCAGAATCCGAAGGTCGCCAGTTTCGAAGTATCCACCTCGGCCTGGGCCTTGAGTTGCTCGAACGCCGCCTGCATGCGCTTGAGCAGTTGCGGGTTGTCATTTTTCAACGGCATCATCGCCGCGCCGGCTTCATCGCCATTCGACGGACGCACGGTCTGCCCATACAGGTCGGCGATCAGCACCACGTAGCCCTTGCTGGCAACGCTCTTGGCGATCTCTTCAGCACCTGCACTCACACCCATCCAGTTCGGCGCCATCAACAGGCCTGGCAGCGCCCCTTTGTGGCTGGCATCGAACGCCAGACGGCTTTCATAAGACTGGCCATCAATCTGATAGACCACGGAACGTACAGTGACTTGGCTCATCATTTACTCCAGTTGAGGTGCGCTAGAACGAAAAAACCCGCCGAAGCGGGTTTTTCTACAACGGTGTTAAACCGACAGTTCAACCAACAGCTTGTTCAGTCGGCGCACGTAGGCCGCCGGGTCTTTCAGGCTGTCGCCAGCGGCCAGGGCCGCCTGGTCGAAGAGGATGTGCGACAGGTCGCCAAAACGCTCTTCGCTCTGCTCGCCGTCGAGCTTCTCGATCAGCGGGTGAGCCGGGTTGAATTCGAAGATCGGCTTGGAATCCGGCACCTTCTGCCCGCTGGCTTCGAGGATCTGGCGCATCTGCATGCCCAGGTCCTGCTCGCCAATGGCCAGGATCGCCGGGGAGTCGGTCAGGCGGTGCGATACCCGCACTTCGCTGACGGCCTCGCCCAAGGCGGTCTTGATGCGCTCCACCAGGCCTTCTTTGGCCTTGGCGACTTCTTCGGCTTCCTTCTTCTCTTCTTCGGAGTCCAGGTTACCCAGGTCCAGGTCACCACGGGCCACGTCGACGAAGGACTTGCCGTCGAACTCGCTGAGGTAGCTCATCAGCCACTCATCGATACGGTCGGTCAGCAGCAGCACTTCGATGCCTTTCTTGCGGAAGACTTCCAGGTGCGGGCTGTTCTTGACCTGGGCGTAGGTTTCGCCGGTCAGGTAGTAGATCTTGTCCTGACCTTCCTTGGCGCGTGCCAGGTACTCGGCCAGGGACACCACCTGCTCGCCACCTTCTTCCTGAGTCGAAGCGAAGCGCAGCAGACCAGCAATTTTTTCCTTGTTGGCGAAATCTTCAGCCGGGCCTTCTTTCATCACCTGGCCGAAGTTTTTCCAGAAGCCCTTGTATTGCTCAGGCTCGTTCTTCGCCAGTTTTTCCAGCATGTCGAGTACGCGCTTGGTCAGCGCCGACTTCATGGAATCGATGATCGGGTCTTTCTGCAGGATTTCCCGCGACACGTTCAGCGACAGGTCGTTGGAGTCGACCACACCCTTGATGAAGCGCAGGTACAGCGGCAGGAAGGATTCCGCCTGGTCCATCACGAACACGCGCTGCACGTAGAGCTTCAGGCCCTTCGGCGCTTCACGCTGGTACAGGTCGAACGGCGCGCGGGCCGGCACGTACAGCAGCGAGCTGTATTCCAGCTTGCCTTCGACCTTGTTGTGGCTCCAGCTCAGCGGGTTTTCGTAGTCGTGGGCGATGTGCTTGTAGAACTCCTGGTATTCCTCGTCCTTGACTTCGGTACGCGGACGGGTCCACAAGGCGCTGGCGCGGTTGACCACTTCCCATTCCAGGGCAGGTTTTTCCTCGCCTTCGGCAGCGGCCTGTTCTTTAGGCAGCTCGATCGGCAGTGCGATGTGGTCGGAGTACTTCTTGATGATGTTGCGCAGGCGCCAGCCGTCGGCGAACTCGTCTTCGCCGGATTTAAGGTGCAGTACGATGCGGGTGCCACGGTCAGCCTTGTCGATAGTGGCGATTTCGAACTCGCCCTCGCCTTTGGAAGCCCAGTGCACGCCTTCGCTGGCCGCGAGGCCGGCACGACGGCTGAACACTTCAACCTTGTCGGCCACGATGAAGGCCGAGTAGAAGCCCACGCCGAACTGGCCGATCAGGTGCGAATCTTTCTTCTGGTCGCCCGAGAGGTTCTTCATGAAATCGGCCGTACCGGACTTGGCGATGGTCCCCAGGTGGGTGATCGCATCGTCACGGCTCATGCCGATACCGTTGTCTTCGAGGGTGACGGTCTTGGCGTCTTTGTCGAAGCTCACACGGATTTTCAGTTCGGCGCCACCTTCCAGCAACTCAGGCTTGGACAGGGCTTCGAAACGTAATTTGTCGACAGCGTCAGAGGCGTTCGAGATCAATTCGCGAAGGAAGATTTCCTTGTTGGAATACAGCGAATGGATCATGAGGTGCAGCAGTTGCTTCACCTCGGTCTGGAAGCCCAGGGTTTCCTTTTGAGTTTCCACACTCATGGTCATCAAACTCCAATTGGATGGCAGTGGCCGCCCCCTCGAGGGTGAGCGGCGGGTTGTCATCAAAGTTGGGGGCTAAGACAGGGATTTCAAGGGCGAGCCGATTCCTCGATCTTGAAATGTGCACGGGCAGTGGCAATCGGTTCGGCCGGGGTGCTCTGCCAGGCGGTAATCGCCACGTTCGCCACGCGCCGCCCCTGTCGCCATACCTGGCATTTGGCGTAGGTGTCGCGGGCCTGCCCGGCGCGCAGGTAGTCCAGGGAGAAGTCGATGATTTTCGGCAAGCCAGGCGAGCCGGTGAAGACCAGCAGGTGCAAAGCCGCCGACAGCTCCATGAAGCCGGCAATCACGCCACCGTGCAGGGCCGGCAATATGGGGTTACCAATATTGTCCTTGTTGGCTGGCAGGCGGAACAACAACTCATCCCCTTGACGGGTGCATTCAATGCCGATCAGCTTGGCGTAGGGGATCAGGTTGAGCAGCGCCTCGTAATCACCACGCTCATGGGCCTGCTCGAGGCGGGTCTTGAACCGGTGTGTCATGCCTGCGCTCCCTTGATGGCGTTGCCCAGCCCTTGGGTGCCCTTGAGACGTTTGCCCATGCGCATGAACGTGCCCACGACATGGGCGATGGGCTGCTGCGGGTCATCCTGGTAGGCGAAGCCACGGGTAAAGATCACATCGGTGGTGACTCGGTAACATTGCGCGAAGCCGTAGACCGGCTTGTGGGGTTCGGCGGGGTGCATGTAGTCGACACGCAGGTCGAGGGTCGGGCATACCTCGAACTCCGGCAGCACGCACAGGGTGGCCATGCCGCAGGCGGTGTCCATCAAAGAGGTCAGCGCGCCGCCGTGGATCACTCCGGTCTGGGGGTCACCGATGATAGGGGGGCTGTAGGGCAACAGCAGTGTGATGCCCTCCTCACTGGCCTGATGAACGGTAATGCCCAATACCTGGCAATGGCGCAAGGCCGATACAAAACGCGTCGCACGCTCTAACAGGGGATTTTCAGTCATTCTTTTCAGACTCTTATTAGTGTTGATCCGCGAATGAGGGGCACAGGCAAAAGTTCCAGCCAGTCAGCGATTTATATATCTATGAAACAAAAGGAACTAATGCCGAACCGCCATGCTCGAAAGGCCAGTAGATATCTTCAATAAGGAGAAACACCCCATGCGCAAGACTTTAGCTATTTCCATGATGCTCGCCGCTGCCCTCGGTCTCGCTGCCTGCGACAAGAAATCCGAAGACAAAGCCCAAGACGCCGCCGCACACTCTGAGCAAGCTCAGAAAGACATGGCGAAGGCTCAGGATAAAGTGAACGACGCTGCGAAAGAAAACGCCGATGCTGCCAAAGCTCAGGCTGAATCGAACGAAGCCGCCGCAAAAGAAGCAGCACCTGCTACCCCTGCCACCGGTTCTTGAGACCGCGGCTTGAAATAGCTTTGTTGCAATAAAGAAAGCCCGCTTAGATAGCGGGCTTTTCTTTGTCTGCCGTTTTTAGTCCGCGCGTTAATACACTGAATGGATTAAGCAGGCTCTTTGGCGGGCTCGGGCAACGGTGTATCCGTGGGGGTATAGACCATCACCTGCAGTACATCAGAGTGAAACTCACGGCGGTACAGCACCAGTACCACCCCGCTGCTCATCAACATGAACAACCAAGGGCTGACAAACCACGCCAGCATGGTCATGCCGAAGTAATAAGAGCGCAGGCCAAAGTTGAACTGGTTGGCCGCCATGGAGATCACCCGCGCTGCACGCAGAGCAAATGCATTGCGCTCCTGCTCCGACACATGGCGCTCTCCGATCATGGGCGCCGAGCCGACCAACACCGCCGCAAAGTTGTATTGACGCATGCACCAGCTGAACGTGAAGAACGCGTAGACAAACACCAGCGCCAGGCACAGCAGCTTGATTTCCGACATGCCCTGGGACGCCTGCTGCACCATGGGAATATCCGCCAACAACGACACCGCCCGCTCGGAAGCGCCGAGGACGGTGAGAATGCCGGCCAGGATGATCAAGGTGCTGGACGCAAAGAACGACGCGTTGCGCTCCAGATTGCCGATCACACTGGCATCGGCGATACGGTTGTCGCGCAGCAGCATGCGGCGCATCCAGTCTTCGCGGTACAGGTGCAGCACACTGGCCAGACAGGCCGTGTCCCGGGCTTTCCAGGTGGCATAACGGGTGTAACCGCCCCAGCACAGGGCAAACCAGAAGGCGGCGAGCAGGTGGATCTGGTTGGTTTCGATGAACGACATGCGGGTCCTTGTGCGTTACAGGAATGACGAGCACAGCCCTTGTGGGAGCAGGCTTGCCTGCGATAGCGGTGTGTCAGCCACTGAACAGGCTGGCTGATACCCCGCTATCGCAGGCAAGCCAGCTCCCACACTGACCACATTTCAATTTTGGAATGCTGTTTCGACGCCAGTTCAGGCGAAAAGACACTGCCTGATCCCCATAAAAAATGCCCCGTATCGATTGATACGGGGCATTTCTGTACAGCGTCAAAAGCGTTTAAGCGATCGCTTCGCTGCGCTTGCCCAGCATACGGTCAACCACTACCGCGACAGCCAGGGTCATCACCGAAGGCACCAGCCACGCCAAGCCCTGCTCGCTCAGCGGCAGGTGCGCCAGTTGCGATGGCATCCAATCCGCCAGGCCTGCGCCCTTAAGCGCATCGATGCAACCAAAGATGAACGACACCAGCATCACCGGGCCCACGATACGGCCCTGCTCCTGCCAGAAGTCTTTGCAGAAGCTCAGGGCCACCAGCACGATACATGGCGGGTAGATCGCGGTGAGCACCGGGATCGAGAACGCAATCAGCTTGGTCAGGCCCAGGTTGGACACGAACAGCGAGAACAGCGCCAGGATCACCACCAGCGCCTTGTAGGACAACGGCAGGATACGGCTGAAGTACTCGGCGCAGGCGCAGGTCAGGCCCACCGCCGTCACCAGGCACGCCAGGGAGATCAGCACGGCCAGGAAGCCGCTGCCCAGGGAACCAAAGGTGTGTTGCACATAGGCGTGCAGCACCGCTGCGCCATTGCTGGCACCGGCGGCAACTGCATGGCTGCCCGAACCGAGGCGGAACAGGCTGATATACACCAGTGCCAGGCCGACACCGGCGATCAGGCCAGCGATGATGGCGTAGCGAGTAATCAGTTTTGGCGACTCGACGCCCCGGGAGCGGATCGCGTTGACGATCACGATGCCGAACACCAGCGCGCCCAGGGTATCCATGGTCAGGTAACCATTGATGAAGCCTTGGGAGAACGGTGCAGCTACGTATTCCGGCGTTGCCACACCCACTTCACCGGCCGGCAAGGCAAATGCGGCGATACCCAGGATGGCCAGAGCGATGATCTTCAGCGGTGCAAGGAAGCGACCCACGGTGTCCAGCAGTCGGCCCGGGTACAGGGACACAAAGAACACCACCAGGAAGTACACCGAGCTGTAGAGGAACAGCGCCAGCGGGCTTTCGCCGGTCAGTGGCGCCAGGCCCACTTCAAAGGATACGGTCGCAGTACGCGGGGTAGCGAACAGCGGCCCTACCGCCAGATACGCCGCCGCCGCGAGCAGGCCACCGGCGATCTTGCCGATCGGGCTACTCAACGCGTCCATGCCGCCACCGACCTTGGCCAGGGCGATCACGGTGACCACCGGCAGGCCCACTGCCGTGATCAAGAAGCCCAGCGCTGCCATCCAGACGTGAGGCCCGGACTGCAAACCAACGATAGGCGGGAAGATGATGTTGCCGGCGCCCACGAACAGGGCAAACGTCATAAAGCCCAACGCCAGGATATCCTGGCTTTTCAACACTTTCATTTGAGGAAATACCACACTACTGAATCGGAATTTAGAGAGGGATTCCCTATGGATGAGGGAAATGCTGCCGGCCCTTATGGCGGCCGACCGGTCTAGCGCGTGGCTTCCTTTTGGGATGCGAACGCATAAAGAGGCGGCTAGGTTACAGAAATTGGCTGACGAACGCACTGTTGCGGGGCGAACTGTCCGATAAGCGACATCTTCATGTCGCGTTTTCATACCTTATTTGACAACCCGACCCCGTGTGGGAGCTGGCTTGCCTGCGATAGCGGTGTGTCATCCAGCATTTTCGTTGGCTGACGCACCGCTATCGCAGGCAAGCCAGCTCCCACAGTTGACCGAGTAGACGTCCAACAAATGGGCAAACGCGGAAAGCACAAAGGCCACCCGAAGGTGGCCTTTGTGTTGGTAAAGCGTCAGCTAAGCGCGAGGCTTACTTGACAGCCCAACCGGTCAGCTCGGCCAGGGCCTTGCCGATGTCTGCCAGCGAACGCACGGTTTTAACGCCTGCGTCTTGCAGAGCAGCGAATTTCTCGTCTGCAGTGCCTTTGCCGCCAGAGATGATTGCGCCAGCATGGCCCATGCGCTTGCCAGCAGGGGCAGTCACACCAGCGATGTAGGAAACAACCGGCTTGGTCACGTGTGCCTTGATGTAGGCAGCCGCTTCTTCTTCAGCCGAACCGCCGATCTCACCGATCATCACGATCGCTTCGGTCTTCGGGTCTTCCTGGAACAGCTTCAGGATGTCGATGAAGTTCGAACCTGGGATCGGGTCACCGCCGATGCCGACGCAAGTCGACTGACCGAAACCGGCGTCAGTGGTCTGCTTAACAGCTTCGTAGGTCAGGGTGCCGGAACGGGAAACGATACCGACTTTGCCTGGCAAGTGAATGTGACCTGGCATGATGCCGATCTTGCATTCGCCTGGAGTGATCACGCCTGGGCAGTTAGGGCCGATCAGGACTACGCCCAGCTCGTCGCACTTAACTTTAGCGTCCAGCATGTCCAGGGTAGGAATGCCTTCGGTGATGCAAACGATCAGCTTGATGCCGCCGAATGCCGCTTCCAGGATCGAGTCCTTGCAGAAAGGAGCTGGAACGTAGATCACGCTGGCGGTGGCGCCAGTGGCAGCTACAGCGTCTTTCACGGTGTTGAACACTGGCAGGCCCAGGTGCTCGGTGCCGCCTTTGCCCGGAGTTACGCCGCCAACCATCTTGGTGCCGTATTCGATGGCTTGCTGGGTGTGGAAACTACCTTGCGAACCGGTAATACCCTGGCAGATAACTTTGGTGTCTTTATTGATCAGGACGCTCATTATTTGCCCTCCGCAGCTTTAACAACTTGTTGAGCAGCGTCGGTCAGGCTGGTAGCCGCGATGATGTTCAAACCGCTTTCTGCCAGTACTTTAGCGCCCAGTTCAGCATTGTTACCTTCAAGGCGAACAACAACCGGGATTTTAACGCCGACTTCTTTCACTGCACCGATGATGCCTTCGGCAATCATGTCGCAACGAACGATGCCGCCGAAGATGTTGACCAATACTGCAGCGACGTTGGAGTCGGACAGGATGATCTTGAAGGCTTCGGTCACGCGTTCTTTGGTAGCACCACCGCCTACGTCGAGGAAGTTGGCTGGTTTGCCGCCATGCAGGTTGACGATGTCCATGGTACCCATGGCCAGGCCAGCACCGTTGACCATGCAACCGATGTTACCTTCCAGGGCTACGTAGTTCAGTTCGAACTTGGCAGCGTGCGCTTCGCGCGGATCGTCTTGCGACGGATCGTGGAAAGTCTTCAGCTTAGGCTGACGGTACATGGCGTTGGCGTCGATGTTGATCTTGGCGTCCAGGCAGTGCAGATCGCCGTCAGCCTTGATCACCAGCGGGTTCACTTCCAGCAGGGCCAGATCGTGATCCTGGAACAGTTTGGCCAGACCTACGAAGATCTTGGCGAACTGGGCAACTTGCTTGCCTTCCAGGCCCAGCTGGAAAGCCAGCTCGCGACCCTGGAATGGCTGAGCGCCAACCAGTGGATCGATGGTGGCTTTCAGAATTTTTTCTGGGGTTTCGTGAGCGATCTTCTCGATGTCCACGCCACCTTCGGTGGAAGCCATGAACACGATGCGACGGCTCGAACGGTCAACGACAGCGCCCAGGTACAGCTCTTTAGCGATATCAGTGCACGATTCAACCAGGATCTTGGTGACTGGTTGGCCATTGGCATCAGTCTGGTAAGTCACCAGACGCTTGCCCAGCCACTGCTGTGCGAAGGCCTTGGCGTCTTCTTTGCTGCGAACCAGCTTAACGCCGCCCGCTTTACCGCGACCACCGGCGTGAACCTGGGCTTTGACAACCCATTCAGTGCCGCCGATTTTGTCGCAAGCTTCTGCTGCTGCTTCCGGGGTGTCTACTGCGTAGCCCTTGGATACTGGCAGGCCGTATTCAGCGAACAGCTGCTTACCCTGATACTCGTGAAGATTCATGCTTTTTACCGTCTTCGTTAGGTACTGCGCATTCGGCGCTGCGCTCATTATGAGTGCCGCGCCACCTGTGACTGCTGCTTGCGCAACTTGCGGGGCTTAACGCCCGTAAAGCTGCGCAAGACTGCGTCCAGCGGATATTCCGCGGTGAGTCTTGCGCGCAAGGCTCACGACGGGCAACTCCGCCGTGGTTTCTTATTATCTCGCTTAGCGCTTCTTGCGGTTGGCGATGTGGATGGCGCCGCCATTCACTGCCAACGCAGCTTCGTGCAACGCTTCGGACAGGGTCGGATGGGAGAAGACCATCATGCCCAGGTCTTCGGCGCTGGTGCCGAATTCCATACCGATAGCGCCTTGCTGAACCAGTTCTGCAGCGCTTGGGCCAATCACGTGGACGCCCAATACGCGGTCAGTCTTGGCATCAGCGATGACTTTGACAAAACCACCGGTGTCGTTGGCTGCCATGGCACGGCCAGAAGCGGCAAACGGGAAGGTGCCGACGTTAACTTCAACGCCTTCAGCTTTCAACTGCTGTTCGTTCTTGCCGACCCATGCAATTTCCGGGTGGGTGTAGATAACCGATGGGATCAGGTCGTAGTTCATCTGGGTTTTATGGCCCTTGATGCGCTCGACAACCATGATGCCTTCTTCGGAAGCCTTGTGTGCCAGCATCATGCCGCGCACCACGTCGCCGATGGCGTACACGCCAGGCACGGTGGTCGCGCAGTGATCGTCAACGTGCACGTAGCCGCGCTCGTCGAGGGTCACGCCGCTGTCGGCTGCCAGCAGGTCGGTGGTCACTGGACGGCGACCAACGGCTACGATCAGCTTGTCGAAAGTGATGGTTTTTTCGCCATCTTTGTCGGTGTAGTTAACAACGACTTCTTCGCCATTCACTTTGGAGCCGGTTACGCGCGCGCCCAGCTTGATGTCCAGACCTTGTTTGGTCAGGGTTTTCAAGGCTTCTTTGGACACAGCAGTGTCGGCGGCCAGCAGGAACGTGTCCAGGGCTTCCAGGACAGTCACTTCGGCACCCAGGCGGGACCATACGGAACCCAGTTCCAGGCCGATCACGCCAGCACCGATCACGCCCAGGCGCTTAGGCACAGCCTGGAATTCCAGGGCGCCGGTCGAATCAACGATCACGTTGTTGTCGACTGGAGCTGGTGGAATGTCGATTGGGCGCGAACCTGGCGCCAGGATCACGTTTTCAGCTTCGATGACTTCAACCGAACCGTCTGGCTTGGTGATTTCGATCTTCTTGCCGGCCAGCAGCTTGCCGTGGCCTTGCAGGGAAGTCACACCGTTGGCCTTGAACAAGGTCGCAACGCCGGAAGTCAGGCCCTTAACAATGTTGGCTTTACGGCCGACCATTGCTGGCACGTCCATGGTCACGCCAGCGTGGTTGATGCCGTGGATCGCGAAGCCGTCTTGGGCTTCGTGGAATTTCCAGGAGCTGTCCAGCAGCGCCTTGGAAGGAATGCAACCGACGTTCAGGCAGGTACCGCCCAGTGCCAGTTTGCCTTCCTTGTCGGTGTATTTTTCGATGCAAGCAGTCGAGAGGCCCAGTTGTGCGGCCTTGATGGCGGCAACATAGCCGCCAGGACCTGCACCAATCACTACAACGTCAAATTTCTGCGACATGAAAATAGTTCCTCTATTTAGCAGCAAGCTTTCAAGCCGCAAGCCCAGGGTCAAGCTGCCTTGACTGGCAGTTTGCCCCAGGGCCTGCAGCTGCTTCTATCAGATATCCAGCAGCAGACGAGCCGGGTCTTCCAGCAGGTTCTTGATGGTCACCAGGAAAGTCACGGCTTCTTTACCATCGATCAGGCGGTGATCGTAGGACAGCGCCAGGTACATCATCGGACGGATCACGACCTGGCCGTTGATGGCCATAGGACGCTGGATGATGTTGTGCATGCCCAGGATCGCAGCTTGTGGTGGGTTGACGATCGGCGTCGACATCATCGAACCGAAGGTACCACCGTTGGTGATGGTGAAGGTACCGCCGGTCATCTCGTCGATGGTCAGCTTGCCGTCACGGGCTTTCTTGCCGAAGGTGGCGATGCCGCCTTCGATTTCAGCCAGGCTCATCAGTTCGGCGTTACGCAGAACCGGAACCACCAGGCCGCGGTCGCTGGAAACGGCAACGCCGATGTCTGCATAGCCGTGGTAAACGATGTCGTTGCCGTCGATCGAAGCGTTGACTGCCGGGAAGCGTTTCAGCGCTTCGGTGGCCGCCTTCACGAAGAACGACATGAAGCCCAAACGCACGCCGTTATGGCTCTTCTCAAAGAGATCCTTGTACTTCGAACGCAACGCCATGACTTCGGTCATGTCGACTTCGTTGAAGGTGGTCAGCATCGCCATGTTCGATTGTGCTTCAACCAGGCGCTTGGCCACGGTGGCACGTACACGGGTCATCGGAACGCGCTTCTCGGTGCGGTCGCCAGCAGCGAACACAGGCGCAGCGGCAGCCGGGGCAGCAGCCTTGGCAGGTGCAGCAGCTGGAGCGTTCTTCTTGGCTTCAACAGCAGCAACCACGTCTTCCTTGGTGATGCGACCGTCTTTGCCGGTGCCTTTTACGGAAGCCAGGTTGATGCCGTTCTCTTCAGCCAACTGACGGGCAGCCGGTGCAGCGATCGGGTCTTCAGCGCCAGCAGCCGGAGCGGCAGCTGGAGCAGCCGCGGCGGCCGGTGCAGCAGCGGCAGGAGCAGCGGCAGCAGCGCTGCCCTCCTCGATCGAACCCAGAACCTGGTTCGACAGAACGGTAGCGCCTTCTTCGGCAACGATTGCGCCCAGTACGCCGTCAGCTTCAGCCAACACTTCCAGAACGACTTTGTCGGTCTCGATGTCGACGATCAGGTCGTCACGCTTTACAGCGTCGCCTGGTTTCTTGTGCCAGGTGGCAACGGTGCCATCGGCAACCGATTCCGGGAATGACGGGGCTTTGATTTCGATAGCCATTATCTGTGGGTCCTTAAAATTCGGTTTCAGTCAGCGCGAAGGCGTTAAACAGTGAAAGCATCTTGCAGCAGTTTTTCCTGCTGCTCGGCGTGCATCGACGCATAACCACATGCAGGTGCAGCAGAAGCATCGCGACCGGCGTACTCCAGGTTCAGCGCCTTGTTGTGGTTACCCATGCTGCGACGCAGGTGATGCTGGCTGCTGTACCACGCGCCCTGGTTCATCGGCTCTTCCTGGCACCACACCACGTTAGTGAGGTTGGTGTAAGGCGCAATGGCCTCCATCAGGTCGTCTTCCGGGAACGGGTAAAGCTGCTCGATACGCACGATGGCGATGTCTTCGCGGCCTTCGGCACGGCGTTTTTCCAGCAAGTCGTAGTAGACCTTGCCACTGCACAGGATCAGGCGAGTCACTTTGGCCGCGTCCAGCGTGTCGATTTCCGGGATCACGGTCTGGAACGAACCATCCGCCAGATCTTCCAGGGTCGAGATGGCCAATTTGTGACGCAGCAGCGATTTCGGGGTCAGCACTACCAGCGGCTTGCGCAGCGGGCGGATCACCTGGCGACGCAGCAAGTGGTAGATCTGGGCCGGGGTCGTCGGTACGCACACCTGGATGTTGTGCTCGGCGCACAGCTGCAGGTAACGCTCCAGACGGGCCGAGGAGTGCTCAGGACCCTGACCTTCATAACCGTGTGGCAGCAACATGGTCAGACCGCACAGGCGGCCCCACTTGTGCTCGCCGCTGGTGATGAACTGGTCGATCACCACTTGGGCACCGTTGGCGAAATCGCCGAACTGGGCTTCCCAGATCACCAGCGCGTTTGGCGTGGTGGTCGAGTAACCGTATTCGAACGCCAGTACGGCTTCTTCGGACAGGAACGAATCGTACAGGTCGAAACGTGGCTGGCCTTCGTACAGGTGCTGCAGCGGTACGTAGGTGGTCGCGTCTTTCTGGTTGTGCAGAACCGCGTGACGGTGCGAGAACGTACCACGGCCGATGTCCTGGCCGGTCATGCGGATCGGGTGACCTTCGAACGCCAGGGTCGCGTACGCCATGGTTTCGGCGTAACCCCAGTTGATCGGCAGGCCGCCGGCTTGCATCTTCTGACGGTCTTCGTAGATCTTCGCAACCTGGCGCTGTACGACGAAGCCTTCCGGGATTTCCAGCAGCTTGGCAGACAGTTCCTGCAGGGTTTTCAGATCGAACGACGTGTCGTGACGGGCAGTCCAGCCGTGGCCCAGGTACGGGCGCCAGTCCACGAACAGCTCTTTGTTCGGCTCTTTGACCAGGCTTTTCACAACGTGCAGGCCGTTGTCCAGCGCGTTGCGGTATTCATCGACTTTCGCCTGAACACGCGCATCGTCAACCACACCGGCCTTGGTCAGGCTTTCGGCGTACAGCTCACGGGTGGTGCGCTGCTTGGTGATCTGCTGGTACATCAACGGTTGGGTGCCGCTAGGCTCATCCGCTTCGTTGTGACCGCGACGGCGGTAGCAAACCAGGTCGATGACCACGTCACGCTTGAACTGCATGCGGTAGTCGACAGCCAGCTGGGTCACGAACAACACGGCTTCCGGATCATCACCATTCACATGGAGGATCGGCGCCTGGATCATCTTGGCAACGTCGGTCGCGTACTCGGTAGAGCGTGCGTCCAGCGGGTTGCTGATGGTGAAGCCCACCTGGTTGTTGATGACGATGTGAACGGTACCGCCGGTCTTGAAGCCGCGGGTCTGCGACATCTGGAACGTTTCCAGGACCACGCCCTGACCGGCGAATGCCGCGTCACCGTGGATGGAAATCGGCAGAACCTTCTCACCGGTGGCGTCGTTGCGACGATCCTGACGCGCACGGACCGAACCCTCGACCACCGGGGAAACGATTTCCAGGTGGGATGGGTTGAAGGCCATGGCCAGGTGAACTTCACCGCCGGTGGTCATCACGTTGGACGAGAAGCCCTGGTGGTATTTAACGTCACCGGAACCCAGCTCGACCTTCTTCTTGCCTTCGAACTCGTCGAACAGCTCACGCGGGTTCTTGCCGAAGGTGTTGACCAACACGTTCAGGCGACCACGGTGGGCCATGCCGATCACGATTTCCTTGGTGCCGTAGGAACCGGAACGCTGGATCAGCTCGTCGAGCATCGGGATCAGGCTTTCGCCGCCTTCCAGACCGAAACGCTTGGTGCCCGGGTATTTGGTACCCAGGTATTTTTCCAGGCCTTCAGCTGCGGTCACGCGCTCAAGCAGGTGGCTGCGAACGTCGGCGGACAGAACCGGACGGCCACGCACGCCTTCCAGGCGATGCTGGAACCAGTGGCGCTGCTCGGAATCGGTGATGTGCGTAAATTCAGCGCCGATGGTGCGGCAATATGTCTGCTGCAACGCTTCGTGAATTTCGCGTAGGCTCGCTTCCTCTTTGCCGATGAACAGGTCGCCGGCACGGAAGGTCGTATCAAGATCGGCATTGGTCAAGCCGTAATGATTGATCGACAGGTCTGCAGGTGCAGGACGCTTCCAGAGCCCCAGCGGGTCAAGCTGGGCCGCCTGGTGGCCACGCATCCGGTAGGCCTGGATCAGTCGCAGTACTTCAACTTGCTTCTTCTCGTGCTCGCTGCTCACGCTTGCGGCGGAAACCGGCTGGGCGCGGCGCTGGTTCTTTGCCAGCAGCACAAACTGATCGCGAATTGTTGCATGCGATACATCGGTGGCAGCGTTGCCGTCTGAAGACAACGTCTGAAATTTGGTGCGCCATTCTTCTGGCACAGCGTTAGGGTCGTGCAGGTAGAGCTCATAAAGCTCTTCCACATAGGCAGCGTTACCACCTGAAAGATAGCCGCTGTTCCACATGCGCTGCATCACGCTTTCTTGCATGCTTGGTCACCCTCGATTTGGGGACACCACCGGCGAAAACACCGAGTTTGCTTGCAAAAGGCCAAGTGCAGCGACCAAAACAAGCCACTTAGGATCACGCTGATAGTTCGGGTACCAACCCGAATGCCCCTGCTTGTCTCATTTCTTCAAAATAAGAGCCGCGGCTTTGTAAGTCGCTGCTCAAGTTAAAACTACGGCGCCGGTTGAAGCCTGCGCCGTAGCATTTACGGGCACAACGGTCCTGCTTTGCTACAACGTCAGTTACACGCCGCTTTGCAGCAGCATGTTACGGATGTGACCAATGGCCTTAGTCGGGTTCAGGCCTTTGGGACATACGTTGACGCAGTTCATGATCCCGCGGCAGCGGAATACGCTGAACGGGTCATCCAGTGAAGCCAGACGCTCGGACGTCTTGGTGTCACGGCTGTCTGCCAGGAAGCGATAGGCTTGCAGCAGCGCAGCTGGACCCAGGAACTTGTCCGGGTTCCACCAGAAGGACGGGCACGAGGTCGAGCAGCAAGCGCACAGGATGCACTCGTACAGACCGTCGAGCTTTTCACGCTCTTCAGGGGACTGCAGACGCTCGATGGCCGGAGCCGGCGTGTCGTTCTGCAGGAACGGCTTAACTTTCTCGTATTGCTTGTAGAAGATGCTCATATCGACGACCAGGTCACGGATAACCGGCAAACCTGGCAGAGGACGAACGATCAGCTTGTTGCCTTTGACCACGGCCGACAGCGGCGTGATGCACGCCAGGCCGTTTTTGCCGTTGATGTTCATGCCGTCGGAACCGCATACACCTTCACGGCAAGAGCGACGATAGGAGAAACCTTCGTCCTGCTCTTTGATCAGTGCCAGTACATCCAGCACCATCAGGTCTTTACCACCGGTATCGACCTGGAATTCCTGCATGAACGGCGCGGCGTCCTGATCAGGGTTGTAGCGATAAACACTGACTTTCAACATGGCAGCCACCCTTAGTAAGTCCGAATCTTCGGTTCAAACGTCGGAACCGTCTTCGGCGAGAAGTTCACGGCACGCTTGGTTACGCGCTTGTCACCCGGGAAGTACAGGGTGTGGCACAACCAGTTTTCGTCGTCGCGATCTTCAAAGTCTTCACGGGCGTGGGCACCACGGGATTCTTTACGAACCTCGGCCGCGATTGCAGTCGCTTCGGCCACTTCCAGCAGGTTTTGCAGCTCAAGGGCTTCGATACGAGCGGTGTTGAACGCCTGGCTCTTATCGTTGATCTTGACGTTGGCGATGCGCTTGCGCAGATCCGCCAGCTGGGCAATACCCTTCTGCATGTATTCGCCGGTACGGAATACACCGAAGTAGTTCTGCATGCAGCTTTGCAGCTCGCGACGCAGGGTGGCTACGTCTTCGCCATCGGTGCGCTCGTTCAGCGCGTTCAGACGCGCCATGGCCGCGTTGATGTTGGCTTCGGTAGCGTCGTCGTAATGGATACCGTCGGTCAGCGCCTTTTCCAGGTGCAGGCCGGCAGCACGGCCGAATACCACCAGGTCGAGCAACGAGTTGCCGCCCAGACGGTTGGCACCGTGAACCGATACGCAAGCCACTTCACCCACTGCGAACAGGCCAGGGATGATGGCGTCTTTACCTTCGCTGTCCTGGGTGATCGCCTGGCCGTGAATGTTGGTGGCAACGCCGCCCATCATATAGTGGCAAGTCGGAACAACCGGAACCGGAGCAACGACCGGGTCAACGTGCGCGAACGTCTTGGACAGTTCGCAGATGCCTGGCAGGCGGCTGTGCAGTACTTCTTCGCCCAGGTGATCGAGCTTGAGCAGTACGTGGTCGCCGTTCGGGCCACAGCCGTTGCCGGCGATGATCTCTTTAACCATCGAACGGGCTACAACGTCACGACCCGCCAGGTCTTTCGCGTTCGGAGCGTAACGCTCCATGAAACGCTCACCGTGCTTGTTGATCAGGTAACCACCTTCACCACGGCAGCCTTCTGTCACCAGTACACCGGCGCCGGCGATGCCGGTCGGGTGGAACTGCCACATTTCGATGTCTTGTACCGGTACGCCAGCACGCAGTGCCATGCCGACGCCGTCGCCGGTGTTGATCAGGGCATTGGTGGTCGAGGCGTAGATACGACCAGCACCGCCCGTCGCCAGAACGGTAGCGTTGGCGCGGATGTAGGTGGTCTCACCGGTTTCGATGCAGATGGCGATCACGCCAACAAATGCACCGTCGGCGTTCTTCACCAGGTCTACCGCGTAGTACTCGTTCAGGAACGTGGTACCGGCTTTCAGGTTGCCTTGATAAAGGGTGTGCAGCAGTGCGTGACCGGTACGGTCGGACGCAGCGCAGGTACGGGCAGCCTGGCCGCCTTTACCATAATCCTTCGACTGGCCGCCGAATGGACGCTGGTAGATACGACCTTGCTCGGTACGGGAGAACGGCAGACCCATGTGGTCCAGCTCGAACACCGCAGCAGGGCCTTCCTGACACATGTATTCGATAGCGTCCTGGTCACCGATGTAGTCGGAACCCTTGACGGTATCGTACATGTGCCAGCGCCAGTCATCGTTCGGGTCGGCGGACGCGATGGCGCAGGTGATGCCACCCTGGGCCGATACGGTGTGGGAACGCGTTGGGAACACCTTGGTGATCACGGCAGTCTTGTGACCACCCTGAGCCAGCTGCAGCGCTGCGCGCATGCCAGCACCGCCGCCACCAATGATGATGGCGTCGAAGGAAATAGTTGGAATGTTAGCCATGAATCAGATACCCCAAAGAATCTGCACACCCCAGACGAAGTAAGCGAACATTGCAACGCCGCAGACTGCCTGGAAGAGGAAACGTACTGCGGTCGCGGACTTGCCCAGCGCCATTGGCGTCAGGTAGTCGGTCGCGATGGTCCACATGCCGACCCAGGCGTGAGCGCCCAGGGCTACAAGGGCCAGCAGACTGAAGATTCGCATCGCATTGTGGGAAAACAGGCCATGCCATTGCTCATAGCTGATGCCTGGATTTGCGACGAGGTATCCGATCAGGAAAATGAAATAAGCCGCGAGAACGACCGCAGACACACGCTGTGCCATCCAGTCATAGAGGCCCGAACGCGAAAGGTTCGTAACGCTGGTTACCATATCCAAACTCCTGCCAGAACGATCAGCACCACGGAAATGGCGATGATGATTTTCGAGCCCAGGCGGCCGCCTTCCAGCGTCTCACCGATACCCGCATCCATGATCAAGTGGCGCACACCGGCAACCAGGTGATACAGCAGAGCGGACAGGAGGCCCCATGCTACGAACTTGGCCAGCGGGCTGGTCAAGCATGCCTTCACCTCGGCGTAACCTTCCTCGGAACCCAGGGATTTGCTCAATGCGTAAAGCATGATGCCCAAGCCCAGGAACAGGATGATGCCGGAAACACGGTGCAGGAACGACGTAACGCCGGTGATGGGGAGTTTGATGGTCCTTAGGTCTAGGTTTACAGGTCGTTGGCTATTCACGGCTTTTTTTCACACTGAAGAGCCCCTAACAATCAGGGCAAAGTTGTTGGGGAGTGCACTGGTCAGGTAAGCACCACCCAGGGAGTGCGACCCCCAATGAAAGCAAGCCCAAAAGCCCTTGGCGGTCGGTGGCCGAGTATAGACAGTTAGGTTACTAATGACAACGCGCTGTCCTCACCCTAATAGCTGATTGCGCTGGCGGTATAAAAGGCGTAAATGGCAGTCAATTTCGAGGAAAAAGTACGGTTAAAGCCTTCTGCTGCAAGACTTTAGGCAAATTGACATCTGGATTTATATCAATATAGTGGTGCGGGCCCTGCGTGGGGGGTCTGTCTGATGATTTGAAGCATAAATAGGAGGCCACATGGCTGACAAAAAAGCGCAGTTGATCATCGAGGGCGCAGCCCCCGTCGAGCTGCCCATTTTAACCGGCACCGTTGGTCCCGATGTTATCGATGTACGGGGCCTGACGGCCACGGGCCGTTTCACTTTCGACCCAGGCTTCATGTCGACCGCCTCTTGCGAGTCGAAGATCACCTATATCGATGGCGACAATGGCATCCTGCTGCACCGGGGCTACCCGATCGAGCAGTTGGCCGAGAAGTCGGACTACCTGGAAACCTGCTACCTGCTGCTAAATGGCGAATTGCCAACCGCTGAGCAGAAAGCCAAGTTTGTCAGTAATGTGAAGAACCACACCATGGTTCACGAGCAGTTGAAGACCTTCTTCAACGGCTTCCGTCGCGACGCCCACCCGATGGCGGTCATGTGCGGCGTGGTCGGCGCCCTGTCGGCCTTCTATCACGACTCCCTCGACATCAATAACCCGCAGCATCGCGAAATCTCCGCGATCCGCCTGGTTGCCAAGATGCCGACCCTGGCCGCGATGGTGTACAAGTACTCCATGGGCCAACCCATGATGTACCCGCGCAACGACCTGTCGTACGCGGAAAACTTCCTGCACATGATGTTCAACACCCCGTGCGAGATCAAACCGATCAGCCCGACACTCGCCAAGGCCATGGACCGGATCTTCATCCTCCACGCCGACCACGAGCAGAACGCATCGACCTCCACCGTGCGCCTGGCCGGCTCTTCGGGTGCCAACCCGTTCGCCTGTATCGCCGCCGGTATCGCCGCACTGTGGGGCCCTGCCCACGGCGGTGCGAACGAAGCCGTCTTGACCATGCTCGATGAAATCGGCGATGTGTCCAACATCGACAAGTTCATCGCCAAGGCCAAGGACAAGAACGATCCGTTCAAGTTGATGGGCTTCGGTCACCGGGTCTACAAGAACCGCGACCCGCGCGCCACCGTGATGAAGCAGACCTGCGACGAAGTGTTGAAGGAACTGGGCATCAAGAACGATCCGCAACTCGAACTGGCCATGCGCCTGGAAGAGATCGCCCTGACCGACCCGTACTTCATCGAACGCTCGCTGTACCCGAACGTCGACTTCTACTCGGGGATCATTCTCAAGGCGATCGGCATTCCAACCAGCATGTTTACCGTGATCTTCGCCCTGGCGCGGACCGTAGGCTGGATCTCCCACTGGAAAGAAATGCTCTCCAGCCCGTACAAGATTGGCCGCCCGCGCCAGCTGTACACCGGCTACGAGTCGCGTGACATCACCCAGCTGGAAGATCGCAAGTAAGCCGCTAACGGCTTGATTGCACTGAATAAGGCCTCCTCTGGAGGCCTTATTCGTTTCCGCCCTCCCAACAACACCACCCCCTCTGTAGGTGGCCGGCTTGCCGGCGATGAGGCCCGCAAGGTCAGCGCCAGGCTCAAGGACGCCATCGCCGGCAAGCCGGGCCCCTACAACGGCTTGCGCACCGCCCACCTACACCTTTTATTGGTGCAGGATCTGAGAAACAGTTTTGTCGTATCTGTTACCAATAAAAGCAAAAAAATGCCCCGATCTCGCGACCGGGGCATTTTTTTGTAACAGCCAGCGCGATTAGTGGTTAACCGCCCCGCTCGCCCCCAGGCCAGTCTGCGAACGCACAAACTGCGGGAAGTAGAGCGCACGTTCCTTGTCTGCCGCCGCCGATTTGTCGGTGATGGAGAAGAACCAGATGCCGATGAACGCAATGATCATCGAGAACAGTGCCGGGTACTCATAAGGGAAGATGGCTTTTTCATGGTGCAGGATCGAGACCCAGATGGTCGGGCCCAGGATCATCAGGCCAACCGCACTGATCAGGCCCAACCAGCCGCCGATCATGGCGCCACGGGTGGTGAGGTTTTTCCAGTACATGGAAAGCAGCAACACCGGGAAGTTACAGCTGGCCGCAATGGAGAACGCCAGGCCGACCATGAACGCGATGTTCTGGCTTTCGAACAGGATGCCCAGGCCGATAGCCAGCACGCCCAGGGCGATGGTGGTGATCTTCGAGACGCGAATCTCATCCTTGTCGTTGGCCTTGCCTTTCTTGATCACGCTGGCATACAGGTCATGGGACACCGCCGACGCACCGGCCAGGGTCAAGCCGGCAACCACTGCGAGGATAGTGGCGAAGGCCACGGCCGAGATGAAGCCCAGGAAAATGCTGCCACCCACCGCGTTGGCCAGGTGCACCGCCGCCATGTTGTTACCGCCCAGCAACGCGCCTGCCGCGTCCTTGAACGCCGGGTTGGTGCTGACCAGCAGGATCGCGCCGAAGCCGATGATGAAGGTCAGGATGTAGAAGTAACCAATGAAGCCAGTGGCATAGAACACGCTCTTGCGGGCTTCTTTAGCGTCGCTGACGGTGAAGAAGCGCATCAGGATGTGCGGCAGGCCAGCGGTACCGAACATCAGCGCAAGCCCGAGGGAGAACGCCGAGATCGGGTCTTTTACCAGGCCGCCAGGGCTCATGATCGCTTCACCTTTAGGGTGAACCTTGATCGCCTCGGAGAACAGGACGTTGAAATCGAAGTTGACGTGCTTCATCACCATCAACGCCATGAACGACGCGCCGGACAACAGCAGCACCGCCTTGATGATCTGTACCCAGGTGGTTGCCAGCATGCCGCCGAACAACACATAGAGCACCATCAGGATGCCCACCAGGATCACCGCCACATGGTAGTCCAGGCCGAACAGCAGCTGGATCAGCTTGCCCGCCCCCACCATCTGCGCGATCAGGTAGAACGCCACCACCACCAGCGAACCACAGGCCGAGAGGCTGCGGATCTGGGTTTGCCCGAGGCGGTAGGACGCCACGTCGGCAAAGGTGTACTTGCCCAGGTTACGCAGGCGCTCGGCGATCAGGAACAGGATGATCGGCCAACCCACCAGGAAGCCGATCGAGTAGATCAGGCCGTCATAACCGGAGGTATATACCAGCGCGGAAATCCCCAGGAAGGACGCCGCCGACATGTAGTCACCGGCAATCGCCAGGCCATTCTGGAAACCGGTGATCTTGCCGCCGGCCGCGTAATAGTCGGCCGCCGACTTGTTGCGCTTGGACGCCCAGTAGGTGATGCACAGAGTGGCACCGACAAACGCGATGAACATCACGATGGCGGAGACGTTCAGCGGTTGCTTGTGCACTTCACCGGTCAATGCGTCCGCCGCCCAAACGGCCGGAGCAAACAGCGAAGCGCCGAATACAGCCAATAGACGCCGGATCATTGCGCAGCCTCCTTGAGAATCGCATTGTTCAGGTCGTCAAATTCGCCGTTGGCCCGGCGCACATAGATGCCGGTCAGGATGAAGGCGGACACAATCAGTCCGACGCCCAGGGGAATGCCCCAGGTAATCGAGGAACCAGGGCTGAGCTTGGCCCCCAGTATTTGTGGCCCGTAGGCGATCAACAGGATGAAAGCGGAGTAAAGCCCTAGCATGATTGCCGAGAGTATCCAGGCGAATCGTTCCCTTTTTCTCACCAGCTCCTTGAAACGCGGGCTGTTTTGAATCGAGAGGTAAATGCTGTCGTTCATTGTTTTTATCCTCGCAGCACAGCTTTTTATTATTTTGGAACGTATCCACTGTATGCGGCTGCCGTAGAGGTTCCAGACGACCTTAGTAGTAGATGGAGATCGCCACTTCGCAAGTTTTGCGGCCAACAAATAAACAACAGCCGGAATACAGACAAAAATGTGGGAGCGGGCTTGCCCGCAAATGCAGTGGTTCAGTCGACTTATGCATCGACTGACACACTGCATTCGCGGGCAAGCCCGCTCCCACATTAGGTTTGCGGCGTAATTTCTACAGATTAACGGTTACTTACCGGTCCACTCCGCTACACGCTCAGGGTGCTTGGCCACCCAATCCTTGGCTGCGGCATCAGGCTTGGCGCCTTCCTGGATCGCCAGCATGACTTCGCCGATTTCATCCTTGGAGGCCCACTGGAATTTTTTCAGGAAGGCTGCGACTTCCGGCGCTTTCTTCTCCAGGCCCTTGCTGCCGATGCTGTTGACGGTTTCCGCTGCACCGTAAACGCCTTTCGGGTCGTCGAGGAAACGCAGTTTCCACTTGGCGAACATCCAGTGTGGCACCCAACCGGTGACCGCGATGGATTCCTGCTTGTCTTCGGCACGGGTCAGTTCGGCGATCATCGCCGCGCCCGAACTGGCTTGCAGTTTATAGTCGAGGCCGTACTGCTTGATGGCTTCGTCGGTCTTGAGCATCACGCCTGAACCGGCGTCGATGCCGACAATCTTGTTCTTGAAGGTGGTGTCGGTCTTGAGGTCTTCAATGGACTTGGCCTTGACGTACTCCGGCACGATCAGGCCGATTTTCGCATCCTTGAAGTTGGGGCCGTAGTCGACCACCTTGTCCTTGTTCTTGGCCCAGTACTCACCGTGGGTCACTGGCAGCCAGGCGGAGAGCATGGCATCGAGTTTGCCGGTGGCCACGCCTTGCCACATGATCCCGGTGGCGACTGCCTGCAGCTTCACGTCATAACCGAGCTTTTCCTTGATCACTTCCGCCGCCACGTGGGTGGTGGCCACGCTGTCGGACCAGCCATCCACATAGCCGATGCTCAGGGTTTTGCTGTCGGCGCTGGCCAGTGTGGAGCTCATCGCAACTACCAGAGTGGCAGCTGCGCCCAAGAGTCGTCGCATCTTCATAGTACTTCCCCGAAAGTGCTGCGCCCGACGGATGCCGAGCGACGTCAACCTAGTTGTTATGTGGTGCACCGCGCCCCCTTCACGCGCATCGATCCGGCTGCTGCCACATCAGTGGAGTGCTGACCCTTTGATCATCAACCTGACGGGGCTTGGAACCTGCTCTGCCTGCGACCTCAGGTAAGCAAGAAACGACATCACAACGCCAGCAGGACGTTTTGTAGGATATGGCGTCAAAATCCCGCCCGAACTTTGCATGTCAAAATTATGCTGCCCCACTGGGACGGGGCAAATCCGGGTAAGATGCGCGCCTTTGCTCTTCCAGATAAGCCGACCATGCCCGCGACTGCC
The DNA here is from genome assembly GCF_013386585.1 of Pseudomonas sp. P7548. GTDB lineage: Bacteria > Pseudomonadota > Gammaproteobacteria > Pseudomonadales > Pseudomonadaceae > Aquipseudomonas. The sequence goes on from NZ_JACARO010000038.1 coordinate 270,177, forward strand.
CGCTTCCCCGCCCTGCCCTATTTCCTCGCCTTTGCCCTCGGCCTGCTGGCCCTCGTCGGTTACTGGTACGGCCTCGGCCGGCCCGTGGTGCTGCCGGACGTCGCCAGCGCCAGCCACAAGATGCAATGCGCGTCCTACACGCCCTTCGACAAAGACCAATCGCCATTCGACCAGCCATTCAAGCTGCGCTCCGAGCGCATGGACGCCGACCTGGCCTTGCTGGCCACCCGCTTCGAATGCATTCGCACCTATTCCATGACCGGCCTGGAAGCCCTGCCCGAAATGGCACGCAAGCATGGATTGAAACTGATGGCCGGCGCCTGGGTGAGCAGCGACCCGGTAGCCACCGAGAAAGAAATCGACGAACTGATCACCTCTGCCAACGCCAACCCAGATGTGGTGACCGCCGTGATCGTCGGCAACGAAGCGTTGCTGCGCAAGGAAGTCACCGCCAAGCAGCTGGTGACCCTGATCCATAAAGTCAAAAGCCACATCCAGCAACCGGTGACCTACGCCGACGTGTGGGAGTTCTGGCTGCAACACCCGGAAATCGCTCCGGCCGTAGACTTCCTCACCATCCACCTGCTGCCGTACTGGGAGGATGACCCGTCGGGCATCGACCAGGCCCTCAAGCATGTGGGCGATGTGCGCCAAACCTTCGGCAACAAGTTCGCACCCAAGGACGTGCTGATCGGCGAAACCGGCTGGCCCAGCGAAGGCCGCCAGCGTGAAACCGCCGTGCCGAGCCGCGTCAACGAGGCCAAGTTCATGCGCGGTTTCGTGGCCATGGCCGAAGCCAACGGCTGGCACTACAACCTGATCGAAGCCTTCGACCAACCCTGGAAGCGCGCCAGCGAAGGTGCCGTCGGTGGTTACTGGGGCCTGTTCGATGCTGATCGCCAGGACAAAGGCATCCTCGCCGGCCCGGTGAGCAATGTGCCGTACTGGCCGCTGTGGCTCGGGGTGGGCGGGCTCATCCTGCTCGGCACGCTGGCGCTCGGCGGTTGCGTGCGCAGCAAGCGCTCGGCATTCCTGCTGCCGCTGCTCGGCGCCGTTGCGGCCTGCTCCATCGGCACCTGGGCGGAACTGACCCGTGTGACTGCACGCTTCAATGACGAATGGGTGTGGGCAGGCTTGCTGGTGCTGTTGAACCTGCTGGTACTCGCTCACGCTGCCTTGTCCCTGAGTGCCCGGGAAGGTTGGCGTGGACGCGCATTCAACTGGCTGGAACAGCGCGCCGGTTGGCTGGTGGCGATCGCCGGGTTTGCCGGTGCGGTGATGATGCTGGCGTTGGTGTTCGACCTGCGCTACCGCAGCTTTCCGAGTGCGGCCTTGGTATTACCGGCGCTGGTGTACCTGGTGCGTCCGGTAACCGGGCCGCGTCGGGAAATTGCGCTGCTGGCCTTTATCATCGGTGCCGGCATTGCGCCGCAGTTGTACCGAGAAGGCCTGTTGAACCAGCAGGCGTGGGGGTGGGCGGTGGTCAGCGTGTTGATGGTTGCAGCGTTGTGGCGTTGCTTGCGAGTGCGCAAGGCTTAAACCTAACCTGTGGCGAGGGAGCTTGCTCCCGCTGGAGTGCGAAGCGCTCCCAAGATTTTGGGGCCGCTGCGCAGCCCAGCGGGAGCAAGCTCCCTCGCCACATAGGGATAATCAGGCTGCCCGTGGCTTCCTGACCAACCGCAACCCCGCAATCACCACCGCAAACACCGCAAACGTGGTGTTGTACAACGCCAGCGCCGGCAGGCCGAACAGCATCCCCAGCACCGCCAGCCCCCAGCCCGCACGGCCCGGCACGAAGAACGCCAGCACCGCCGTGACCAGCGCCGCCCAGCCCATCACCTTGAAGTGGATCATCAGGCCCAGGTTCGAGCGCAGTTGGCATTCCCAGCGGCTGGCCTCATCGGCGCAGATGCCGACCCATTGACCGTCCTCCATGAAGCCATAACGTGCGCCATAACTGGCGGCCAGCCATAAAGGCAGGGCAATCAGCAGCAGGATCCAGGGTAAACGACGGGACATTGGGGCACTCCGATAGGCAAAAACGGCGCTCAGCTTAATGCCCCGGTGGCCGTTGGCAAGGCGCATACACACAATTAGTGTTCACCAACGCGTGGCAAAGTGTATCGTCTGGCTACTATTACCCTGAATCCGACGTTTTTTCCGACTTTTCGTGCCGAGTGCTGGCACTTCGGCGACAGCGCGGTGGTCATAGCCTGCGAACATCTTTCAGCACGTTTCCTCTTAGGGATTAAGTCATGCTCCGTTCCTTGCGCTGTGCTGCCCTGCTGGGCAGCCTTTTTCTGAGTGCGTCAGCACTGGCGGTCGACGTCGACCAAGCCACCTATGGCTTCCCTTTGACCAACCCGTTCGAAGCGACCATCGCCACCACCCCGCCGGACTTGCGGCCCAAGCTGCCGAGTGACGACGAGATCAACCAGTCCGACTACAGCCTGACGATGCGCCCCGAGCGCGAGTTCAGCCTGCCGGACAACTTCTGGGCGGTGAAAAAACTCACCTACCGCATCGCCAAGCAGGATCACGCCGCGCCGCTGATCTTCCTGATCGCCGGCACCGGTGCGCGCTTTGACAGCAGCATCAACGAATACCTGAAAAAGCTGTATTACCAGGCCGGCTACCACGTGGTGCAGCTCTCGTCGCCCACCAGCTTTGACTTCATCAGCGCCGCCTCGCGCTTCGCCACCCCGGGTATCACCCAGGAAGACGCCGAAGACATGTACCGCGTGATGCAAGCCGTGCGTGCACAGAACGCCTCGCTGCCGATCACCGACTTCTACCTCACCGGCTACAGCCTGGGCGGCCTGGATGCGGCGTTTGTCAGCAAGCTGGACGAAACCCGCCGCAGTTTCAACTTCAAGAAAGTGCTGCTGCTGAACCCGCCGGTCAACCTCTACACCTCGATCACCAACCTCGACAAGCTGGTGCAGACCGAGGTCAAGGGCATCAACAACACCACCACCTTTTATGAGCTGGTGCTGAACAAGCTGACCCGCTACTTCCAGCAGAAGGGCTACATCGACCTCAACGACGCCCTGCTCTACGACTTCCAGCAATCCAAGCAGCACCTGACCAACGAACAGATGGCCATGCTGATCGGTACCTCGTTCCGCTTCTCGGCGGCCGACATCGCCTTTACTTCGGACCTGATCAACCGTCGCGGCCTGATCATCCCGCCCAAATACCCGATCACCGAAGGCACCAGCCTCACGCCATTCCTCAAGCGTGCGCTGCAATGTGACTTCGACTGCTACCTCACCGAGCAAGTGATCCCGATGTGGCGCGCCCGCTCCGATGGCGGCAGCCTGTTGCAACTGGTCGATCAGGTCAGCCTGTACGCCCTCAAGGACTACCTGCACAACAGCCCGAAAATCGCCGTCATGCACAACGCCGACGACGTGATCCTGGGCCCTGGCGACCTCGGCTTCCTGCGTAAAACCTTCGGCGATCGCTTGACCGTCTACCCGCTGGGCGGCCACTGCGGCAACCTCAATTACCGCGTCAACGCCGACGCCATGCTGGAGTTCTTCCGTGGCTAAATATCTTCTGCTGCTCGCCGCCCTGATGTGCGCAGGCGTGGCCAATGCCGACAACAGCAAGGCCCATGAACCGGTCAAGGTCGACGCCGATGGCTTCAAGGAGCCGCTGTCCAAGCTCAAGTTCAACCCGGGCCTGGACCAACGTGAGTTCGAACGTTCCTCGCTGACTGCGCTTAACGTCTACGACCCGCTGGAGTCGTGGAACCGCCGCGTGTACCACTTCAATTACCGCTTCGACCAATGGGTCTTCCTGCCGGTGGTGGACGGTTACCGCTACGTCACGCCGAGCTTCCTGCGCACGGGCGTGAGCAACTTCTTCAATAACTTGGGCGACGTGCCCAACCTGTTGAACAGCCTGCTGCAGCTCAAGGGCCACCGCTCCCTGGAAACCACCGGGCGCCTGCTGCTCAACACCACCATCGGCATCGCCGGCCTGTGGGACCCTGCCACCGCCATGGGCCTGCCGCGCCAGAGCGAAGACTTCGGCCAGACCCTGGGCTTCTACGGCGTCCCCGGCGGCGCCTACCTGGTGCTGCCGATCTTCGGCCCGTCGAACCTGCGCGACACCACCGGCCTGGTCGTCGACTACGGCGCAGAAACCGAGATCAACTTCCTCAACGTGTCCAAGGTCAGCGAAAACCATCCAGAAATCTGGGCCCTGCGCGCCGTGGACAAGCGCTACCAGACCAGCTTCCGCTATGGGCAGATGAACTCGCCGTTTGAGTATGAAAAAGTGCGGTACATCTATACCGAGTCGCGCAAGTTGCAGATTGCCGAGTAAACAACGCCCACAAAAAAGGCCATTCGATTGAATGGCCTTTTTTATTGCGGCGTGGATCGTTCCCGCGCGTGGCGTGGCAACGATCAACATCAGCCCTTCGCGGCTTGCCATACCTTGCCAATTACTTGAACGACGACCAATACCGCCGCCCCTGCAATCACTCCCGCCACGCCATTGAGCAGCGTCGGCATCAACCAGGCCACCCCACCCGCGCCCTGGCTGACCGTCTCGATCCAGTGATGCACCACCGGCACACCATGGGTAAGGATGCCACCGCCCACCAGGAACATCGCCGCCGTACCAATCACCGACAGGCTCTTCATCATGTACGGGGCCGCGCGCAAGATTGCGCCGCCGATACGGCGCGCCATCTCGCCAGGCTTCTGCGTAAGCCACAGGCCCAGGTCGTCCAACTTGACGATGCCGGCCACCAGCCCATAGACGCCGATGGTCATGACAATGGCGATGCCCGACAGCACAACCACCTGCTGCATCAACGGCGCGTCCGCCACCGTGCCCAGGGTGATGGCAATGATTTCGGCAGAGAGAATGAAGTCCGTGCGAATCGCGCCTTTGATCTTGTCCTTTTCAAACGCCACCAGATCGGTCGCCGGATCGGCCACGGCGTCGACCAACTGGGCATGGTCAGCCTTGTCTTCGCTCTGGCTGTGCAGAAATTTATGCGCGAGCTTCTCAAAGCCTTCAAAACACAGGTACGCCCCGCCCAGCATCAACAACGGCGTGACCGCCCAGGGTGCAAACGCACTGATCAACAAGGCGGCCGGCACCAGGATCAGCTTGTTGACAAACGACCCCTTGGCCACCGCCCACACCACGGGAATCTCCCGCTCGGCGCGTACGCCTGAGACCTGCTGGGCATTGAGCGCCAAGTCATCGCCCAACACCCCAGCGGTTTTCTTGGCCGCCATTTTGGTCATCAACGCCACATCGTCGAGCACGGCGGCGATGTCATCGATCAATACCAACAAGCTGCTTCCTGCCATGATTCGGGCTTCCTGCGTTTAAAGTGCCGCGAATATACCGCGAGCACGGTGACGGAACATAGATATCCGGTCAGGCCGCTGTGCTCTTGCTTTTGATTTTGATCTTAGGCGCCCCGTCAAACACGCTGGCCGGAATTTGGCAGGGATTTGGGGGGTAAACCGGCAGGGATGCCGGTTTAGCCACCCCGCGCCATGGATGGCGCGTGGCGGCGCCCCCCAAATCACTGTCGAATTACGGGCACACCGAGCCTAAGCGAGGTGCCGAGTGTTGGGGCGAAGACCTTTTGCTTACTTTTGGGTCTCTCCAAAAGTGAGCCGCTGTAAGAGCGGAACCCTAAGCCGCCGTTACCGCAGCAATGGATATGTACTCCGACCAAAGATCCCTAGAGCCTGCCACATAGCCTTCGCGAGCAAGCCCGCTCCCACAGTTGGATCGAGTGGCGTCAGTAAGTCAGTGAACAATCAATAGACCGCTATCGCTGGCAAGCCAGCTCCCACATTTGAGTGTGGGTCCATCAGCAACATAGTGAGCCATCAGGGCTGCCAACCGCCCCCCAAACTCTGGATCAACGCCACACTCCCCTGGCTCAACTGCCCCTGCGTATCCCGCAGATTCTGCTCGGCCTGCAGCAACACCAATTGCTGGGTCAACACCGCCTCACGGCTCACCGTGCCCGCACGCAATTGCGCCTCCTGGCTGCCAAACAGTTGCTGATTACGCGCAAACACCTGCTGGAACGCATCCGCCTGCGCCTGCAGATGATTGATCGCCGACAAGTTGTCCTCGACGTTCTGCAACGCACTGAGCACCGTGCCACGGTAGTTGGCTGCAATCTGGTCATAACTCGCCTCAGCCTGCTTGACCGCCGCTTCTCGGGCGCCGCCATCAAAGATCGTCTCCGCCAACGCCGGCCCCAACGTCCAGATACGGTTAGGCAGCGAAAACAGGCCGCCCAACGCGCTACCGCGATAACCCAACGAAGCGGTCAGGTCCAGGGTTGGGAAAAACGCCGCCTCGGCCACACCAATCTTGGCGTTGGCCGCCGCCGCCGAACGCTCGGCCGCCACCACATCGGGCCGGCGTTGCAGCAAAGTCGACGGCAAGGTCCACGGCGGCCGGGGCACCACGAAGCTGAAGTCAGTACGCGGTGCCACGCTGAACTCACTGGGTGCCATGCCCACCAGCACCGCCAGGGCATGCTCATACTGCTCACGGTCGCGCAACGAGGTTTGCAGGTCGGCAATCGAGGTGGTCAGTTGGTCCTGGGCCACCAGCAACTGGTCGTTGGTCGCCACGCCCTGGGTGAACTGGGCCTGGATCATGTCCAGCAATTGCTGATTGATGGTTTGTTGTTGCTGCAGCAGGCGCACATCGATGTCCATCTGCCGCAACGCCAGGTAGTTGCTCGCCACGCTGGAACTGATGGACAACCGCACCCCGGCCAGCAATGCATCGGATTGCTGGGCGCTGGCCTGGCTCGACTCGATCCCCCGACGCACCTGGCCCCACAGGTCCGGCTCCCAACTGGCGGTGAGGGTGGCACTCACGCTGTTTTTCACCCCAGTGGACGTCGTGGCGGTGGAGGTGGTGCCGTCACCGCCCTCCCCCCGCGACCCCGACAGCCCCACAC
>NZ_JACARO010000248.1 GCF_013386585.1 Pseudomonas sp. P7548
GCTGATCCCCAGCCGCGCCTGCGCCACATAGTTGCGAAACGGCACCGCCTGGCCCAGCGCTGCGCCCTGCCCCAACAGGCAGGCCTGCAGCTCATGGCACACCACTTCCAGCGCGCTGTGATCCAGGGCCATGTGGTGGAACAGCAAGGTCGCGACGATGCGCTGATTGGCCGGGTCGTCGGCGCGCACCAGGCGCAGCAACGGCGCCTGGGTCACGTCCAGCCGGTAGTGGCGGGCATCAAACAATGCATGCAGTTGCGCGGCAATGTCGCCGTCGGCCGGGTCCAGTGCCAGGGCCTGGATCGGCAACTGCGCCTGGCGCCACACCACTTGTGACGGTTCTTGCAGCCCTTCCCACACCACCCCGGTGCGCAGG
>NZ_JACARO010000249.1 GCF_013386585.1 Pseudomonas sp. P7548
GTTCCAGCCCGGCGTAGGGCTTGGCCTGAATACGCCCACCAGCGGCGCCAGTGGTTTGAACACCGCCAGCTTCAACCTCTCGGGCTTTTTGTCCCATGTGTTTCCGCGCAGCATTGTCGAGGCCATGGGCAATAACGAGGTGCTGCAAATCGTGGTGTTTTCGCTGTTCTTCGGGGCGGGCCTGGCGTTTGTCAAAGGCCAGGGCAAGTCGAGCATCCTGAGCGTGCTCGAAGAGCTGACCCAGGTGATGTTTCGCATCACCGAGTACGTGATGTGGGTGGCGCCGCTCGCGGTGTTTGCCGCCATCGCCGCCACCATCAGTCTGTACGGGCTGGGCATGCTGGTGAGCTTCGGCAAGTTGATCGCGCAGTTCTACCTTGGCCTGGCGCTGCTCTG
>NZ_JACARO010000250.1 GCF_013386585.1 Pseudomonas sp. P7548
ACGCCACCCGCAACGACCTGTTGGCCTATATGTGCAACATGCTGTCGCTGCCGTTGCGCGAGTCGATCAACATCACCAACCGCCGCCCCGACATCCAGGGCCTGAGCCTGCCTCGGCACAAGGCGATCCTCACCGCGATCCAGAACCGTGATGCCTTGGGCGCTCGGCATGCCTCGCTGGTGCAGTTGGATGACACGCGGGTGGCGCTGGATACGGTGATGAATGTGCTGACGCCGCTTTAGGCTGCGGGCGACTCCTGTAGTAGCCGGCTCGCCGGCGATAGCGGCGGCTCAGACGACTCCTTCGTCACTGAAACGCTGGGCTGGGAATTGGCCTCGTCAGCCATTTGCTCAG
>NZ_JACARO010000251.1 GCF_013386585.1 Pseudomonas sp. P7548
GTTCCCAGCCGAGGAACACGATGGCCTGGTCGCGCTTGGTGGCGCGTTCCACTTGCGAGAGCATCCCGGCTTCGCTGGACTCGACCACTTTGAAGCCAGCGGTTTTCAGGCCGAAGGCGTCTTTGTCGATGAGGGTCTGGATGGTGCGATTGCCGTCGTTACCCGGCTCGATGCCATAGATCTTGCCGCCCAGCTCATCCTTGAATTTGGCGATATCGGCGAAGTCTTTAAGGCCTTTGTTGTACAGCGCCTCGGGCACCGCCAGGGTGTACTTGGCGTTTTCGAGGTTGGCGCGGACGGTTTCCACGGTGCCGGCATCACGGTACTGCTTGATGTCGTTTTCCATGGTCGGCATCCAGTTGCC
>NZ_JACARO010000252.1 GCF_013386585.1 Pseudomonas sp. P7548
CACCACCGACATCGCCACCCAGGGCGGGCAGTTCGACGTGCTGACCATCGGTACCTACGAAACCCCGTTGTGGGGCGCCAAGCATTGGCTGGAACCGCTGACGCAACTGCCGGCCGCGTACGACGCTGACGATATTTTTCCCTCGGTACGCCAGGGCCTGTCGGTCAACAACACCCTGTATGCCTTGCCATTCTATGGCGAAAGCACCGTCACCTATTACCGCACCGACCTGTTCAAACAGGCCGGCCTGAGCATGCCCGCGCACCCGACCTGGACCCAGCTCGGCGAATTCGCCGCCAAGCTCACGGCAAAAGACAAAGACCAATACGGCATGTGCCTGCGGGGCAAGGCCGGCTGGGGTGAGAAC
>NZ_JACARO010000039.1 GCF_013386585.1 Pseudomonas sp. P7548
CCCGCCGTAAGGGCGGAACCGTAAGCCGCCGTTACTCAAAAAACGGATATGTACCCAAAGCAAGCCCCCAGCCAACCCATTGTCGCCAAAAAACCGCCACAACATTCCCCGGTTTTATTGGGTGCACTTAGCCCAAGTCCCAGCTAATCTGCTCAAACCAAATATCCAATAAAAATGGATGTTTTTTTGACGCCAGGTCAGCAGTCGCCAGGGAGGCCTATGACAAAGGGACGTAGTGGCAGAGACAAGCGCACGCTGCCAGAGGGCACTGCAATGAGGTGGCGCCACACGTTCCAAACCCGCATTGCCGGGGTGCTGGCGCTGTTGCTGCTGGTGGTGGTGGCTGCCACCTACTTCGCGGTCAAGGCCGCCACCGGCCGCGCCGTGGAAAACCAGGCGCAGGTCCAATTGAAAACCGGCAGCCAGGTGTTCGAGCGCCTGCTGGACCTGCGTGGCCGTCGCCTGCAATACGGGCTCGACTGGCTCACCGTCGATGGGCCTTTCAAGCAAGCCGTGGCCGAGGGCAAGACCGTGCCGATCCTCGCGGCGCTGCGTCGGCATGGCACCGGTATCCGTTCCAGCGAAGTGTTTGTGTTGGGCCTCGACGGCAAAGTGGTGGTCAGCACCTTGCCGATGCTCACACGCGGCGATGCGTTCCCCTATGAAGACGCGTTGCGCAAGGCGCGGCGCAGCGGCCTGCAGATGCTGATCGTGGCCATGGACGGCCGCCCGTACTTGCTGGTGCAGGACGAAGTGCTCGACCCGATGCCCATCGCCCGGGTGATCATGGGCTTTCCCATGGACAAGCTGTTTGCCAGCGAATTGCGCTCCATGAGCAACCTGGAAGTGTCCTTCCTCAGTGTGCAGGACGGTCGTCCCGGTCCGCTGTTCAGCACCCAGCCTGACGCCTACCAGGCCACCATCATCAGTACCTTGCGCGATGCGCACCTGAACCCCGAGCCGCAGATCAATCTGTTCTACGGGCAGCGCGTGCTCAGCCAGGTGTTGCCGCTGGCCAATACCGGCGATGGCGACGAAGTGCGGGTGCTGCTGCAAAGCCCGCTGGACCACGCGCTGGAATCCTTTGCGCCGCTGGACCGGCAATTCCTGGGCATAGCGCTGGCGGTGTTGTTGGTGTCCTTGGCGGGGGCATTGTTTTTGGCGCGGCGGGTCTCGCGTCCGCTCAATGCCTTGGTGGACGCGGCCGAGCGCATTGGCGCCGGTGACTATCGGACGCCGGTGCGGGTGCGCAGCCATGATGAATTCGGCCTGCTAGCCCGGGCTTTCAATGCCATGCAAAGTGGTATCGCCGTGCGCGAGCGGCAGTTGGCGCACAACGCCCTGCATGACCCGTTGACCGGGTTGCCCAACCGCGCCCTGGCCATGGAGCGCCTGGGCAGTGCGATCAGCGCGGGCCGCCCGGTGGTGCTGCTGTACCTGGGTATTGAAAACTACCGGGTGATCAACGAAGGCTTCGGCCCCCAGGGTGTGGAAGAAATGCTGCGTGAGGCCAGCCGCTGTCTGTCCATGAGCCTGCTGGCCAGCGACACCGCCGCGCGCATCGCCGGCAGCGAGTTTTTGCTGTTGCTGGAAAACACCGAGATCGATCGCGCCGTGGCCCGTGCTGACCGCCTCTACAGCTTGCTCACCGAGCCCCAGCGCATCGGCAATGATGAGCTGCGCCATGAAGTGAGCATCGGCATCGCCGCTTACCCTGCCGATGGCCAGCAAGTGGAAGAGCTGATCAGCCGCGCCGCCATCGCCCGGCATGATGCGGCGACCTTGCCTGGTTATTTGCAGATTTATCAACAGGACCGCGACCTCGCGCACCAGCGCCAGATCACCTTGATTCGCGACCTGCGCCGCGCCGCCCTCGAAGGTGAGCTTTACCTGTGCTACCAGCCCAAGCTCGATTTGAAGCACGGCCATGTGCGCCAGGCCGAAGCCCTGCTGCGCTGGCAACACCCCACGCTGGGCCTGGTGTCGCCCGCCGAATTCATCCCGCTGGCTGAGCGCACCGGCAGCATGCGCAGCCTGACCCAGTGGGTGATCGAGGAAGCCATCCGGCAGATCGCCGAGTGGGGGCAGCGGGGCATGCATATCCAGCTGTCGGTGAATATTTCGGTGGATGACCTGGCCGACGATGACCTGGCGGTGCGTGTCACTGCACTGCTGATGCAATACGGCGTCATGGCCCAGCAGCTGATTTTCGAGATCACCGAAAGCGCCATCATGCACAACCCGCAACAGGCCCTCAGTGTGTTGGAACAGCTGCGTGGCTGTGGCATCAGCCTGTCGGTAGATGACTTCGGTACCGGCTATTCCTCCCTCGCGCAATTGCAGCGCCTGCCGGTGCAAGAGTTGAAGATCGACCAGTCATTCGTGCGCAACCTCGACAGCACCACCGGCGACGGGGTGATCGTGCGTTCCACCATCGAAATGAGCCACAACCTGGGGCTCAAGGTGGTGGCCGAAGGCGTCGAGTTCGAACCCAGCCTGAAGCTGCTCAAGCAGTGGAAGTGCGACACCGCCCAGGGCTACCTGATCAGCCGGCCATTGAATGCCATGGCGTTCGAGATGTGGATGCGCCGCGAGCGGGTGCCCATCTAGAAAACTGTTTCATCCTCCGCCAACAGCCACTTCAAAACGCCCGATGCGCTGCTTCGGGCGTTTTTCGTTGTAGTGGCCTGTTTGAGGTGCAAATAGAGCGTAAGCGCTTCATTGTGTTACTTGCGGTTGCACTAAAATACTTTGGTTGATTTTTAATCATTTAAATAACTAATTGATATTTATATATTTATTTCTATTAAATAAAAGTTAATCCTACTTGGCTCACCCTTTGCACAACACGCCGATGACGGATCACACTCATTAAAGCAGTGTGTACGCCATATAGTTGTGCCGCAAGAACGCAGGACGCTCGCAGGCGGTGCACCCCTAATCCATAACCCTTTCATGCCAAGGGTAGGCGCTCTGCTGCCCACCTTTAAGGCGCTCTATCGCCCGGAGAAAACCGCTATGTCACGAGTTGAATGGCCTGTGCGCCTGATGTTGCTGGTGAGTGCCACCGTGTTTTGCACTGCGTCACTGGCGGCGGACGATACCCCGTCGCCCAAACCGTTCGGGCACCTGAGTTGGGCCAGTGACGACGGGGCCAAGTCCCTGGATTTTGGCGGCTCGATTCGGCTCAACCATCGCTACGAAGACTGGAAAACCAGCAGCAATGACCCGGCGCGCTTGCTGTTCGACATTGCCCGTTTTGAGGTCAAGGGCAAGTGGGATCAGTTTTACCTGGACGGCGGCTACACCTTCCAGGACCGCAACCGGCGTTCGATCGAGCACGCCCTGGTGGGCTACAAATTCCAGGACGGCGATGACCTGCAACTGGGCATCGTCTACAAGCCGTTTGGCATTTACCCCTACCCGGAAAACGGCTGGACGTTCCATATCCCGTACTTCCTGGGCTATGCCGACAGCGCGGCGCCGGGCCTGAAATACAGCCACCCGTTGGGCGACTGGAACCTGCAGGCGGCGTTCTTTCCGCGCATGATCCCGGCCGACCGGCGCTACACACCGGAAGTCGGCACCTACAGCGACCTCAAGGACAACGCACTGGCCAGCCTGCACGGCCAGGACAATGAAAAGCGCAACCAGCTCGACCTGCGCCTGGCGCGGTCGTGGGGCAGCGATGGTTGGAAGAATGAATCCGGCGTGTCGCTGGCCGGCTCCCAGGTCTATAACGGCACCACCGATCGCAACGGCACCTACTGGGCTGCGGCCGCTCACACCACCTTGAGCAAGGGGCCCTGGAGCGCCCAGTTGATGGGCATTCGCTACCAGTACAACCTGCAGAACCCCGAAGGCGTGAGCGACGCCAGTGTGTTGATGGGCGCCAACGCGGCGAGCCCGGCCTACCTGGTGGCGGCCAAGGGTGATGTCGGGTTGCTGAACATCGGCTACACCGTGGACACGCCGCAGTTGGGCAAGGTCAAGAGCGTCAAGTTCTACAACGACTACAGCGTGCTGCACAAAGACCAGGCGCAATGGAACAGCTCGCAGATGGACACCCTGGGCGTGAAGCTGATGGCGGGGCCGATCATCACCTGGCTGGACCTGACCTGGGGCAAGAACGCCAACCCCTATGGCGGCGCGGAGAACGGCACCGGTTGGACCTCCACCACCTCGTCGGGCAGCAATGAGTGGTACTTCCGCACCAACGTGAACATCGGCTACTACTTCTAGTCGGATTGAAGCGTTGACCCAGGCAACATGACCTGCACATCACCTTGTAGGAGCCGGCCTGCCGGCGATAGCGGTAGGTCAGTGATTGCGTTTGTTCCTGATACACCGCCATCGCTGGCAAGCCAGCTCCTACATTTGATCTGCATCGGGCATGAAAAAAGGCGGCTACCTTCATCAGGTAGCCGCCTTTTTATTACCGCCAGTGAAGCTTAATCCGGCAGCTTGAACGCCATCACGTAGTCACCCTGCTTGGTGCCGAGGGAGCCGTGACCGCCGGCCATGACCAGCACGTACTGCTTGCCGTCCTTGCCGGTGTAGGTCATCGGGGTGGTTTGCGCGCCTGCGGGCAGGCGGCCTTCCCACAGTTGCTTGCCGTTTTTCACGTCGTAGGCACGCAGGTACTGGTCCAGGGTGCCGCTGAGGAATGCCACGCCACCGGCGGTGGTGAACGTACCGCCCAGGCTAGGCACGCCCATGGTCAGCGGGATCGGAACCGGCGAGCTGTCGCGCACGGTGCCGTTCTTGTGCATCCAGATGGTCTGGTGGGTGGTCAGGTCGACCGCTGCCACATAACCCCAGGCTGGTGCCTGGCACGGCAGGCCCATCGGCGACAGCAGCGCTTCGAGGATCACACCGTACGGCGCGCCTTTGTTCGGCTGCACACCTTCGGTTTCGCTCACGCGAGGCCCTTGTTTGGCGATGTCGGCCGCCGGGATCAGTTTCGATTTGAACGCCATGTAGCTCGGGTTCACGAACGCGATCTGGCGAACCGGGTCGACGGAAATACCGCCCCAGTCGAACACACCAAAGTTACCCGGGTAAACGATCGAGCCTTGCAGCGATGGCGGGGTGAACGGGCCGTCATAGCGCATCGACTTGAAGTCGATCCGGCAGATCAGTTGGTCGAACGGGGTCACGCCCCACATGTCGCGTTCCTTCAGGGGCGGCGGCATGAAGTTCAGGTCGGACTTCGGTTGGGTCGGGGCGGTGTGATCGCCGGCCACTGCGCCTTGCGGCACAGGAATTTCGTTGATCGGCACCACCGGTTGGCCGTTGGTACGGTCCAGCACGTAGATGCTGCCTTGCTTGGTCGAGGCCATGACCGCTTGCTTGACACCGTCAGCGGTCTTGATGTCGATCAGGGTTGGCTGGCCGCCCACGTCCATGTCCCACAGGTCATGGTGGGTGAACTGGAAGGTCCATTTCACATGGCCGGTGTCGATGTCCAGGGCGGTCAGGCCGGCGCTGTACTTCTCGGAATCCGGGGTACGGTCGCCACCGTATTGGTCGGGCATCTGGTTGCCCATCGGCAGGTACAGCGTGCCGAGTTTTTCATCCACGGCGAACATGGACCACATGTTCGGCGAGTTGCGGGTGTAGGTCTTGCCCTCGGCCAACGGAGTGGTGTCGTCCGGGTTGCCGCTGTCCCAGTTCCACACCAGCTTGCCGGTGTGCACGTCGAACGCGCGGATCACGCCGCTCGGCTCGTCGGTGGAAACGTTGTCGGTCACGTGGCCGCCGATCACCACCAGGTTCTTGGTCACGGCCGGTGGCGAGGTGGAGTAGTAACCGCCCGGGGCGAAGCTGCCAATGTTGGCACGCAGGTCGACCTGGCCTTTGTCACCGAAGTCTTCGCACATCTTGCCGGTGTCGGCGTCCAGGGCGATCAAGCGGGTGTCGGCCGTCGGCACGAAGATGCGTTTCGGGCACACGGCGCTGACAGGCGTGGCGCTTGCCGAGCCGGTTGGGCTTTGCTCGGAGGCGTACGCCGCATCATCGTGATACGACACGCCACGGCAGGTCATGTGCGCCCAGCCTTTGAAGTTCTGCGCACCTTGGGTGGTGATCTTCGGGTCGAAACGCCAGATTTCCTTGCCGGTGTCCGGGTCCAGGGCAATCACTTGGCTGTGCGGGGTGCACACGTAGAGCATGCCGTTGACCTTCAACGGGGTGTTTTCCGCCGTGGTCTCGCCCGGGTCGTTAGGGCCTGGGATGTCGCCGGTGCGGTAGGTCCAGGCTGGCACCAGTTTGCCGACGTTTTGCGGGGTGATCTGCGCCAGCGGCGAGTAACGATCACCATGGGCCGAACGGCCGTAGGCGTTCCAGTCGCCATCGGCCTGGGTCGGTGCGGCGCTGGCCATGCCCGGCACGGCGTCGCGGTCCAGTTGGCCGGTCTTGACCATTTCACCCGGGTTGGTGAATTGGCTGGCCAGGGCGGTCGCACCGGCCAATACCACGGCGATGCTCAGCGCGCCGGTGCCCAGTGGTGCAGCTTGGGTGCGCAGCAACGGACGGCGGAACCACGGCAGCAACATGACGATGCCTAGGGCGAACAGCAGTGCCAGGCGCGGCACCAACTGCCACCAGTCCAGGCCGACTTCCCACAGTGCCCACACGGTGCTGGCAAACAGCACCAGCGCGTACACGCCCAGCGCAGCGCGGTGGGTGGCCAGCAGCAACAGGCCGGTGAGGGCGATGCCGAGACCGGCCAGCAGGTAGTACAGCGACCCGCCGAGCATGCTCAGCTTGACGCCGCCCGCCAGCAAGGCCAGGCCCATGATCAGCAGCAAGACGCCTAGCAGCCTGGGCAGCAGGCGACTTGGGCTCGAGGCACCATCAGTGCTCATAGTGTGTTTCTCCGTGACGTTGGAATTATGTAACCCCGTGCTTCACTGTAGATGACGATTCGGCGCGGGCTTGGTTCAGCGTTAATTCGGTTTTTCTGGGGACAGCGGGGGTTATCCACAGGCGGGCGATTTATCCCCAGGCGCAGCGGGGTGTAAGACAGCGCTGTCTTTACGAGTAGGAATAATCGGCAAGATGGGGTCGACCGGGAGATGAAACGTTTCAGTTTGTTGCGGGCAAGGATAAAGGGAGAGGGCGCGCAGAGAAAGGGCTAATCGCAAGATGCATCATTTCAGATTTGGTAACAGTGACAGAACGTCGCTGCAAAACCAATGTGGGAGCGGGCTTGCTCGCGAATGCGGTGTGTCAGTCAATGCATGTATGACTGATCCACCGCATTCGCGAGCAAGCCCGCTCCCACAGGGGGACCGCGGTGTGGTTAGAAGGTTGTTCGAATGCCAAATTGCACGCTTCTGCCCGGCGCCGGCGCGATATCGCGCAGGATCGAACTGGCGTAACGCACAGTCTGGTTCGTCAGGTTTTCACCGTTCACAAACGCCAGCCACTGGCTGCCCCCCACGTTGAAGCGATAACCCGCGCTCGCCCCCAATGTGGTGTAGCCGTCGGTGCCACTCTCGTTATCCGGCACACGGCCTTGGCCTGCGGCATGTTCCACGTCGATACGCGCCTGCCAGCGGTCCAGCTCCCACAGCAACCCGCTGTTCAAGCGCAGGGGGGCGATGCGGGGCAAGGCTTCGCCGGTGTCCAGGTTGGTGGCGCGGGTGTAATCGCCCCACAGCTCCAAGGCGAATTTGCCGTAGGCGCTTTCACCTAGCTTCCAGTGATCCTGGGCTTCGAAGCCGGCGAAACGGGCACGCACACCTGAGTATTTGTATTCAGGAATGCCTGCAGCGTCTTCTTCGCCTTCATCGTTCAGCGTGCGGCCGGTGCCCAGCAAGCCGATGTAGTTGGAGAAGCGGCTGTAGAACACGCCAAAGCTGCCCTTGTGGGTGCCATTGTCAAAACGCAGGGCCAGGTCGCTGGACACGGCTTTCTCTTTCGACAGGTTGGCATCGCCCAACTCGTAGGTGCCGGTGGCAACGTGGGCGCCGTTGGCGTACAGCTCGTAGAACGTTGGCGCGCGCTCGGTGTAACCCAGGGTCGCGGCCAGGGACCAGACCGGCGTGAGGGTGTAGACCGCGCCCGACGACAGGCTGCCGGCGGTGAAGTCATTCGATTTGTCGGCACCGGCAAAGCGCGCGTTGCCCTTGGCATCCGGGTCGACCGTGGTGTGTTCCAGGCGCCCGCCCAGGCTGAGCTTCAGGCGTTCGGTAGCCTGCATTTCTTCAAGGATAAACAGCGCACCAGCATTGGTGTCGGTCTGCGGCACGAAGGCCTCTTCGCCCAGCGCCGAGAACTCGTTGCGGGTCACCTGGGCGCCGACCACGCCATCAAACGGGCCGATAGGTTGGTGGCGGGCTTCCACGCGGGCTTCATAGCCTTTGTTCTTGAAGATCGTGCCGGTTTCGCCGCCTTCGATTTCACGGTGCTCGTAGTCGGTGTAGCCCGCGTCGAGTTTCACCGAGGTGAACGGACCTTGCAGGTTGCGGATCTCCGAGGCAAAGGCGTAGTGATCCTGCTTCATGCGGATGCGCACATCCTGCTCGGCGGGGGAGCCGTAGTTGCTGTCGTAGTTGCTGTAGGACAGCCCGGCATAACCGTCGTCCCAGGTGTAGGAACCGCCCACCGCGCCGCCGTCCTGGCGACCGTCGCTGTTGCCCAGGCGACCGTTTTTGCCGGGGCCGTCTTCGCTCTCGGGCGCATGGCGGCTGCGGGCGTAGCCGGGGATTTTCAGGTCGTTGAATTCCCGCGCGTTGGCGTCCAGGTGCAAGGCGAAGGTGCCGTTGCCGGCTTCCAGTTTGCCGGCGCTGCTGCGGGTGGTGTCGGCGCCGCCGTAACGCAACTCACCGGCACCGTGGATGCCTTCGATGGCTTCGGTGGGGATGCGGTTGTCGAAGGTGTTGACCACGCCGCCGATGGCACTGCCGCCGTACAACAAGGCCGCCGGGCCGCGCACGATTTCGATGCGGTCGACGTTGACCGGGTCCAGCGGCACGGCGTGGTCGTAGGACAGCGACGAAGCGTCCAGCGCACCCACGCCGTTACGCAGCAGGCGGATGCGGTCGCCGTCCTGGCCACGGATGATCGGCCGGCTGGCGCCCGGGCCGAAGTACGAAGAGGACACGCCAGGCTGCTTGTTGAGGGTTTCGCCGAGGCTGCCTTTTTGTTGCAGGGTCAGGTCATCGCCTTCCAGCACGGTGGTCGGCGAGGCGAGTTGCTCGCTGCCCAGCGGGTTGCCAGTGATGACTTGGGGTTGCAGTTCCAGGGCCTGGGTATGAGAGCTGATCAACAGGGCGGCGGCAAGCGGGGACAAGCGCCACAGGGAGGAGAGGGACATCGGGACATTCCTTGGCAAATCGGCAAAAAGAGAAGGCTTAAAACGGTTTCGAGCGCGTTACTTTTCATAACAATCTGATAAGTATCGTTACAATATAACATCTCTTTTTTCGCTGAAAAGGGGAACTTTTCCCAAGGGTCTATATTCAATGGGGTGCTTCCCCCTGTACGCCCCGTCGGCTAAGGTGCGCGGCTGTATTTCCTCTTATTGCAAAAGGCCCGGCATGACCGCGACAAGCAACGACCCTCTTCACGGCGTGACCCTGCAGCACGTGCTCACCACCCTGGTGGAACACTACGAATGGTCGGGGCTGGCCGAGCGCATTGATATTCGCTGCTTCAAGAGCGATCCGAGCATCAAGTCGAGCCTGACCTTCCTGCGCAAGACCCCTTGGGCGCGGGAGAAGGTCGAAGGGCTGTACGTCAAGCTGATGCGCACCAAACGCCCGCTGGACTGAGCCCATGAAGCGGTTCGTGGCGGCTGCGGCGCTGGCCGGTTGGGTGGGGTTGGCGATCCAGCAATACCTGATCTTCTATTCACGCTGGACCAGCGGCGCCAGCCTGCTGGGCGGGCTGATCAACTTTTTCAGTTTCTTCACGGTACTGACCAACACCTTGGTGGTGGTGGTGCTGAGCTATGCGCTGGTGGATCGCGATTCAGCGGCGAAGCGCTTTTTTCTCGCCCCCAGGACCAGCAGTGGCATCGCCGTGAGCATCGTGGTGGTGAGCCTGGCCTACAACCTGTTGCTGCGGCATTTGTGGCAGCCCGAAGGCTTCCAGTTCATCGCCGACGAATTGCTCCACGACGTGATGCCGGTGCTGTTTTTACTCTACTGGTGGCGCTGCGTGCCCAAGGGCACCTTGCTGCTCAGGCACATCGGCGCCTGGGTGCTCTACCCGTTGGTGTACTTCGCGTATGTGCTGCTGCGGGGGCATTTGCTCGGGCAGTATCAGTACCCGTTCATTGATGTGGACACCTTGGGTTATCCACAGGTGTTCGTGAATGCCGGGCAGATTTTGGCGGGATTTGTGGGGATTGCGGTGGCGGTGGTGGGGCTGGATCGAGCTCTAAAACCTACACTGTAGGAGCCGGCTTGCCGGCGATCTCGGTGTGTCAGGTATACCGCCATCGCCGGCAAGCCGGCTCCTACAGGTCAGAGGTCAGGCCTGCCAGTAGCCCACGGCCTTGAGGTAGTCCTCATTGACCTTGTGGGTGTCCAGCAACACACGCCGGACCTGGCGCGACACCTTGGTTTCGGTGGCCACGAAGCTGTACAGCGACCCCCCCGGCAGCGTCAGCTTCTGCACGGTGTCCAGCAGGTCGTCCTGACCGCGAATCACCCAGATCACGTCCACATCGGCAGCGCTGCGCAGCGCCTGTTTTTCCGCCGCATTGGCGATCTCAATCACCGCCAATACAGTGCGCCCAGCGGGCAACTCTTCCAGGCGTCGGGCGATGGCGGGCAGGGCGGTTTCATCGCCGATCAGCAGGTAGCTGTCGAAGATATCCGGCACGATCATCGAACCCCGTGGCCCGCCGATGTACAGGTGCTGGCCGATCTGCACCTGGTCAGCCCAGGTGGACGCAGGGCCATCGCCGTGCAGCACGAAGTCGATGTCCAGCTCGCCGATGCTCAGGTCGTAGCGTCGGGGCGTGTAGTCGCGCATCGGCGGTTGTGGGCCGTCGCCCTTGATGGTGAAGGTCGGGCTTTCCAGGGCGGCCTGTTCCTCGGCGTTCTGCGGGAACAGCAGCTTGATGTGATCGTCGCTGCCCAGGCTGACAAACCCCGCCAGTTCCGGCCCGCCCAGGGTGATGCGGCGCATGCGTGGGGTGATGTCGACCACCCGCAGGACTTCGAGGCGGCGGCGTTTGATTTCGTGGGTCACGCGGTGGATGACTTGCGTATTCATTGGTCTTTCCCGTCGGCAATGGCTTGAGCGGTGCGATTGAGTAGCGCCGCGACACGAACGATTTCTTCCGGGCTCCAGCGCCCGTGGTGCGAGTGCAGGGCATGACGCAGGTTGTGCACCGCCTCGTGGATTTCCGGCGGCCGGTCATGGCCGCGCAACGAGCGTTTGCTCACATCGATGCGCATGCGCACGCCGTCCAGGGCCACCTGTTGCTCGCTTAAGAAGAGACGACCGGCGTCGGTGATTGTGTAGCGTTTTTTTCCGCCTTCGGCGTCGCCCTGGATCAAGTCGCTTTCTTCCAGGAAGGTCAGCGTGGGGTAGATCACGCCGGGGCTGGGGGTGTAGGCGCCGTCGAACAGGCTTTCGATGCGGCGGATCAGGTCATAGCCGTGGCAGGGCTGCTCGGCGATCAGCGCCGGCAGCAGCAGTTTCAGATCGCCGGGTGCAAATACCCGGGGGCCGCGACCGCGGCCGGCGCGCGGGTCAAAGCCGTCGCGCTGGTGAGGATGGTCTCGCATGGGTAGGCGCCTCTGTGTGTGTCTAGATATAACGTAAGATATATCTTAAAAAGCATGCAAGCGCTTCCGACAGGCGGTCAACCTCCGCGAACGACGCCACAAGGTCAGCAACCTGTGTTCTAGAGTAACGACTCAAGTGGGTTATCAAGTTGTTTTGGCCGTGCAAACATTATTGTTTTTTAATGGGTGTAATCCTATTCTTACGGATATATTCGGCACTAAAACATTCTCATTAATTAACATGTAGGGTGTGTCTTACGGCTAATTTTTAAGTTTTGGCAAAGTGCTATCTTTTTCCTCTGTGTTGTACTGATCTATGGCTACGCCATAAATGGAAACAACTGGCTTACTTTCATTTTTTTGAACTCGATACTTGTCTGGCGTTGAACAAGCCTCCGGTTTGCAATGCAAATAGTTGGAAAAACACGGTGTTTTTCAACGCTTCTAAGAACCCCTTTTAGATGACAGGTATCAACCATGTTCAAGAAACTTGCCACCGCGGTCCCGTTTGTTGCGGTCGCCCTGAGCTCCCCCCTGGCAATGGCTGCCGATGATGCGCGTTCGTCGATCAACATCAGGGCCAACATTCCGACCAAGCAGTTCCATACACAGCCTCGGGACCCGAACTTCGGTAAAGACGAAACCATGAGCTACAACCCTGTCAGCGGTGAACTCAGTTCGCTGCGGGCAACCTTCGATGTGAAAAACACCGACGGTTCGGTGCATGCCTACATCGAAGGCGGCCCGACTTCCGCTGCGCTCTATAACGGTTCGGACAGCATTGCCCTGACCAACACCTTCAATGGCGTCACCCTCACTGCCACCCCGCAGGAAGTGGTCGATGACCCTCAATCCACTCCAGGCACCCAGGCCGACCTGGTGATCACCCCGGCCCGCCCGGCCGACACTCAGAACGGCCTCTACACCGCCAGCTACACAGTGATCTTCGACGCTGTGCCGCGCGTTACCCCGTAACGCTGGTGTCATCCCCTTGGTCGCCATGACCAAGGGGCTTGAAAGGACAGGCCGGCATTTTCCTCCCTGAACGCCGGCCTGGTTCAGTCCGTACTGACGAGTATTCCGTCCATGTTTTCGATGACGCCAATTGCGGGCGCGCTTGCGCTGTTGCTGTGCGCCAGTGCCCTGGCCGCACCGGTGGCGCCCCATACTTCGCCGGGCAACCTGTTGTCCCAGTCCCAAGGCCTGCCGGATGATTTTGAACAGCACTTTTTTGATGTGCCACTGGCCGTACGAGTTGAACTGGACCAACAGTTTCTTGGCGAAGCCATGATTGTATTGAGTCGCGATGATCGCATTACCCTGCTGGAGTTCAACGATATCGGCGACAGCCCGGTATCGGCCAGCACGCGCGCCACCTGGGAGCAACTTCTGCAATCTGGCATGCCATTGGGCAGTTGCCAGCAAAGTTGTCCGCAGCAACTGTTGGCCATTCACTACAATCTGGAAAATTCCCAGGTTTCCATCCTCACCGAAAACGTCGAGCGCAACGCGCACGTCAAACAGTTTTATGACCAGCCTGAGTCCGGCAGCCTCGGTCTGATCGTCAATAACCAACTCAACCTCACCGGTGGCCAGAACGAGGAAGTTGGCGGGCGTTTCGGCCTTGAGGCCAGCTCCAGCCTTGGCAACTGGACCCAGGCGATGAACCTGCAGTTGTCCCGCGTGGGCGGCACCGACACCACGCTGTACCACGCCATGCACGAGCTCTACACCCAGCGCGAACTGGAGGGCAACTTCGTGCGCCTGGGCTATTTCACCCCAGGTGCCAACGGTCTTACCCGGCAGATCCGTACCTTTGGCGTCAACCCCGACACGGCGGTGGGGCTCATGTACGGCAGCTCCGACAGCCTGCTGATCAACAATCCCAAGCCCAGCGTGTACCCGGTGTACGTCACTGCCAGCCGCCAGGCCTCGGTGGAGATCTACCGTGCCGGCCTGCTGATCAATACCCAACCGGTCGCCGCCGGCCTGCAAACCCTTGACACCCGGCCCCTGCCCGGTGGCATCTACGAAGTGGAAGTGCGCCTGATCGAAGACGGCCTCACCACCTCCACCACCCAGGAGCTCATCTACAAACCCAACAACTGGCGCAATGCCGACGAGCGCTGGCGCTACAACACCTTCATCGGGCAAGAGACCAAGCTGCTGAGCAACTGGGACGAGCAGTCCAGCGGCTTCATGACCTATGGCGCCGGCCTCAACTACCTGGCGCACCCCCGGGTGATCCTTGGCGTCTCGACCCGCAAGGTGCGCGAACAAATGCAGTACGGCACCTCCATCGACTGGACCCTGGGCAACAGCCTCAGCCTCTATGCCAACCTTTACCAGACCCAGGACCACGGCACCGGCGTGGACCTGCAAACCCTGTACAGCTATGGCGTTGGCAGTGTGGTGTTCAGCCACAATCGCAGCTGGCTCGACACCACGCGCACCTACGAGCTGCTGCCCGACGGTACACGCATCCGCCAGCGCAACGTGTTCATCGGCCAGGCCAGCAACACTTCGCTATCGTTCAACCATCGCTTGAGCAACAAGAGCTCGATCAACTCGCGGCTGGCCTACAGCCAGGGCAACCTTCAAGGTTTCGGCCTGGATGTGGGGTGGACCGAGCGCGGCACCTTGTTGGGCAGCGACGCCAACTGGCGCCTGTCGCTGTTTGATCGGCCCGCCACTGCCAGCACCGGCGACAACCGCAACCGTGGCATCGACCTCAGCGTCAGCGTGGCCCTTGGCTCACCGCGCGAGCAGTGGGCCGCCAGCATCGGCACCCGTACCGCACGCGACGGCAGCCGCGATCACAACGGCTCGCTCACCTACACCAAGACCCTCGACGACCACCTGCTGCAAAGCGTTTCGGGCACCGCGATTGCCGACACCTACGGCGTGGGCCTGTCGGGCCGTGCGAGCTTCCAGAATGACGCGCTCTACGGCGACACTTACGTGCAACGGTCCTCGTTCAACGGTCGCCTGTCCGGTGGGCTGAACCTGGCCAGTACCGTGGCCGTCGGTGGCAGCGCCGCGGTCCTCAGCAGCCAACCCCAGGGCGGCGGGGCGGGGATGATCGTCGATGTGGACACCGACCTCGACGACATCAGCCTGCGTGCCGACGACCTCACCGGCGGCAGTTCACGCCTGCGACCGGGGCGCAACTTCGTGCCGATCACCGCCTACAAGAGCAGCACCCTGGCCTTCGACTTCGACGGTAACCACCCGCCGGCCGCCAGCATCCAGCCGGCGCGCAGCAACTACCACCTGAACAAGGGCGGGGTGGCGTACCGCAAGATCAGCGTGATGAAAACCGTGACGGTGCTCGGGCGCCTGATTGACGAAAAAGGCCAGCCGCTCAGAGGTCACCACGTAATCAACCATGCCAGCCGTGCGGTCAGTGAGGTGGACGGCTTTTTCTCCATGGAAATGACTTCCGGCGCGCCGACCCTGGAGGTGCGCCATGCCAATCAACTGATGTGCCAGTTCCGCCTGGATCCGGGTCATGTCCAGCAGGAAAGCGATGTGTTGATGATCGGGGATTTACGGTGCACGCCGGACACCTTGGCGCAAGGCCGCTCCACTCTGGCTGCGGCGGGTTGAACCATATGGGAACGCTAATGAACGTAATCACCGCCTTACGGGGCGCACGCAAAACCAAATTGTGGGTGCTGGCGTTGTGGGCCAGCCTGGCGGCTGAAAGTGTCCCGGCAGTCACCCAAGACATTACTGCTGTTTTTCGTCCGGACCCCAGCAACCCAACGGTCAACACGTTCGTCAATACCACGCCGCAATCCGGTATCTGTCCCTGGCATATTCCGACGTATTGTCAGGCGAACGGTTTATTCACTATCCGGACCTATGATTTGAGGGCCGTTGCCAATGCGCCGATCCGCGCCTTTCACACCGACCCGCGCCAGGGCGCCATGTGGAAACTGCCGACTCATTGGCGCGAGGTGGTGGTCACCCATGCCGAGACTGGGCGAAGCGAAATCGTGCAGATGCGTTTGGCCGGGTTCGGGCACCGCTGGGATGCGGTGCCTAGAGCCAGTGTGTTCAATAACCCGGTGAATGCCAATAACTGGTGGAGCAACTGGACCAATGCGCCTAGCCCTTGCCAAGGGGTTAACTACAGCGCAACCAATGGCTACTACATGGTTTTTTTCTGGCTTTTTCCCGAAAACGCCGGGGTCTGCAATCGAATACCGTCCGAAGAAATCCAGCGTTTCTCTTTCGCTCATACCGAATACGCCTATGCGATTAAAACCCCCAACCCGCTCTCCATGGCCGCCGGCGAATACACCGGCTCCATGGTCTACACGGTCGGCCCGGGGGCGGACATAGATTTTGGCGACGTGATGATCCCCAACGACAACATCCTGGCCTTCAACTTCACCCTGAGTGTTGATCACCAGTTAAAAGTCGAGGTGCCACCTGGCGGCAACGGCATCCAGCTCGAGCCACAAGAGGGCTGGCAAGCCTGGCTGAATACGGGGCGCAAACCCTCACGACTGTTCCGCGACCAGACCGTGAACCTGTGGGCCAGCTCCCAATTCAAGATGACCCTGGAATGCGCGGAGCCCATGGGCAACACCTGCAGCATGCGCAACCCGGCCGGTCATCAGGTGCCGTTCCACGTTGCTGTCAGCCTGCCGCCGGGGCTCAGGGACGGGAGCGGGCTCCCGGTCAATCGGTTGCCCTTGCGGCTGGACGGCAGCGGTACCGAGCGGTTCGAACCCTCGATGTTTATCGACCGCAAGCCCAGCACCCTGCATTTCGAAGTCAAGGCCGACGCCGTCGAGCAAATGCTTGAGCAACCCGGTAGCACCTACTCGGGGACGGCCACCGTGGTGTGGGACTCGGAAGTCTGAAGCGCTTATTTAACGAGGTTAAGTGTATGAAACGTTTATTGATGCTGTGCGCGCTGTCGCTGTTCTCCCTCGGTGCCCTGGCTGGCCCGCAGATTAATGTGGGGGTGGTGTACGACTACCTCGGCGGTGACAAAAGTACCTACATGAAACGGGTGTTCAACGGCGGCACGTCCACGGCCTTCGTCAAGGTCAATATCCTCGAAATGATCTACGACGAAGACGGCACCTACCGTGAGGTGCCCCTGCAAAACCAGGCGGGCGCCGCAGCCCGCGACGGTTTGATGGCCAGCCCCGCGCGCCTGATCGTGCCGGCCAACGGCACCCAGGGCACGCGTTTGCTGTTCATGGGCAACCGTGACAAGGAGCGTTACTTCCGCGTGCGTTTTGTACCGGTGGTGCCCCAGGCCGAGGACGACTTTGCCGTCACCGCCGCAGAGCGCGACGACTACAAGGACAGCCTGGCAGCCGGCGTGCGTGTGCTGGCCGGCTACGGCACGGTATTTTTCGTGCGGCCGAAAAACACCCGGTTCGATACCGCGATCAAGGACGACGGCACACGCTACACCCTCAACAACAACGGCAACAGCGTGGTGGTGATCGACGAGTTCAAGGACTGTGCCGCCGCTTCCCCACAAGAGTGCCGACCAACGTTGCGTCATCACATTCGCGCCGGCCATTCCTACGGGTTCGACAAGCAGCCGGGGCGCGAATACCGCTTCAGCCTGATCGAAGGCGGCGAAACCAGGAAAGTCGAGGTCAAGGGGTGAGTCTCTGGCCTATCGCGAAAGGTGAACCTATGTACAAGTTTATCGTGCTGGTGATGGTGATCATCCTGCTGGGGGTCTCGATTGCCGAGGTAGAAGCGGCCGTCGAGCGCGAGACCTTCGAGGTGTCCGTGACCATCCCCACCGCTGACTTCTATGTGCTGCCGGTGGACCCGCAACTGGTGCAGCGTGAGCAGGTGCTGGCCTACAACCCGGTCAGCTCGCAGCTGGCCACCCTGCGTGCGGCGTTCGATGTGAAAAACGTCGGCGGCGCCATCGGGGCACGACTGGATCAGGAGGCTTACCTGTTCAATGGCACCGATCGATTGGACTTGCGTGTGACCTTCAATGACGTAGTGCTCGGCCTGGTTCAAAGCGAAGTGGTGTCCACCGCCGAGGCTCGTCCCGGCAAGCGGGTGGTCCTGGAAATCGCCGCCATCAAGCCGGTGGATGACTACGGGCCCGGACACTATTTCGGCACCGTGCACATGGTGTTCGATGCGCTTGCCCCGTGAGCGGATTCACTCATCCGGGTGGCTCTCATAGACCTGCAATCGCTGCAATGCTTCCAGGGTGAGGCGCCGTGCGAGGTCATGTTCACTGGGCACTTCCTCGGTAAACCCTGCCGCGAGCAGGCGCTCGTACGTCTCGGCGCTCATCGGCTGGCCGCTGAGCACCTCGGCGTGCGGCACGTTGAGGGCGTCCGCCAGCGCCAGCAGGCGAGGCTTGAGGCGCTCGCGTTCTGCAGCGTCGGCGTTGGCCCATTGGTTCTGGGCAAACAGCAAGTCGTCGAGGGGGTCGATCAGCTCATTGGCACGGGCCAGGCTGGCCTGGAACCGTCCGGCATGGGTGGTGCGCAGGTAGCGGTCCCAGAACGGCTGCGCCAGCATGCCTTCCACCAGCCCGTCATGGGCCTCTGCGCGCATGACCGTGTCGAATGCGCTGTTGAGGTGGGTGGGGCCCACGTCGGCCGTGCTGCGGTAGTGCATGTAAGGGGTCACCCACGGCAGTTTCAGGCGGCTTTTCAAACCGGTGTGATAGGCAAGGTACACCTCCACCTCGTCCACCGTACCCGGTACGCCGTCGATCACGTCAGTGCTGAAACGCAGGCCCTGGCCGCCGTCTTGCCGGGGTTTGATGCGCTGGCGGATATCGGCCTGGGCCGCTCGGTTGAGACGGTCGAGGCGGGACTTGCCCCGCGCCAGGTGGGCCAATTTAAGCTCGCGCAACTGGCCGCGCAGGTCGCGGTCGATTTCCACCAACTGCACCTCCAGGCCCATGGCATTGAAGATATGCGCCCCGGCATCAGCGCAGGTCACCGGGTTGCTCGCCATCTGGAACAGCCGCACCCGCAGGTCGCTGTCGGCTTCCATGGCCAGCAGCATGCGCCAGACCTTGTCGGTCAGGTCGCTGCGGCCCTGCTCGTACAGCGCGGCATCCTGGTCCTCTTCAAAAAACGCTGAGGGCTCCAGGCTCTTGATGACCTCAAAAAAGCCCTGGGAGCCGTGTTCCGCTTCCACGTCATTCCATAACGCCCGCAACCAGGGATGGTGGTGCGGTTGTTCCTGCTCCAGCCAGAACCCGACATCGCCTTTTGGCGGGTAGCTGCGATAAGGGTCCAGGCCGGCTTCCAGGCGATAACTCACCAGGCGTTGTTCGGCCTCCAGGCTCAGGTGATTACGGTCCAGGCGGGCCCTTGCGAGCAGTTCGGCCTGGGGTTGCCAGGGCAAGAAATGCGGCACGCTGTGAATCGCAGTGTTTTGCACATCCAGGTAAAAGCCCCAGGGCCTGGAGCGCTCGAACAGGCCGGGGGGCCAGTTGCTGATCGCCGTGTTGCGCAGCGACAACGCTTCCAGGTGCGGCCAGCGGGTGATATCCGGTGCCTGCGTCAGCTGGCGGTTGTGTGCCAGGGACAGCTGGCGCAAATGGGTCAGACCACTGAGGTGTTCCAGGCTGTCGGCTTGCCACTGGATCGGGTTGTTCTCCAGGCTCAGGTGCGTGAGCGAGGCCATGCGCGTGATGGCGGTGGGCAGTTGGCTCAGTTGATTGTTGCGCAGGCTCAGGCTGATCAGGTGCGGGAAACTGTCGAGAAAACGCATATCGCCGTTGAGCAGTTGGGCATCGATCAAGTCCAGGTGCAGCACATGTTCGAAGTTGGCGCGCAGGCGCAAGTTGCCGAGCAGGCCGGTGAGCCGCACGCTTTGCAGGCTCAGGCGCACGCCGGTGTCGTCGGCGTCGAGGTTTTCTTCCCAGGTGCGCAGCAATGCCTTGGCCAGGTAAGCGCGCTGGTGGCCAGGGCCTGGTGGTTCGTCGGCAGGGATGGCGTTGATCCAGTTGCTCAGGTCCTCCTGCAACTCGGCCTTTTCAATCTCGCGGGCTTCGAAACGCTGCCGTTGCAGCGGGTCTTCAAGGCTGCCCAGGTAGGTGTCGATGACCGTTTGCTCGGCGTAGGGGTAAAGCGCCTTCACCCGCTGTTCCAGGGTGCCGGGGAACAGGCGGCTGCTCCATGACGGCACCGCGTGCATGGGTTTTTGCAGCAGTCGCAGGGGCTGCAGGCGTGGCTTGGGTGCAGGCTCGGCCAGTACTGTGCGTCGCGATTCGGTGCTGAGCAGGTTGCCCATCACCCAACGTTTGAGTGCCGGGCCATCGGCAAAGCGGCTGCGTTTTGCCGCGGGCAGGGCGTGGTGCACGGCGTCGAAAAAATCGCTGGCTGGCTGCAAGGGTTGGCTGTTGCCATCGTACAGCGCGTAGCGCCCGTCGGTTTTCAGTAACAGCCGTTTCTGGCTCGCCGCTTGCGGCCCGGCACTGGCGCGCAGGGTGGCGATAGGGCTGTGCTGGCGGACTTCAATTCGGCTGTCGGCCAGGCTGTCGCTGAACAGGCGCAAGGTGTCGAGCACCATTTGTTCGGTGGCCGGGCCCAACAGGTCGGGGTCGTAGAACCCTTGGAAGGCGTGAGCCCCACGGGCCTGCACCTGCAGTTCACGGGCGATGTTTTTCAGGCGCAGGGGCATGCGTTTTTCGGTGTCCATGATCGCCAGTTCATCTGCGCGTGCTTGAGCGATGACGTGTTCGACCAGGTGCCTTGGCAGGTCGGGGCAGGCCTCGCGCACGCGCAGGCCGTGTTCACTGCCGAGGTCTTCACTGTGGCGATAGAGGTAGGCAAACATCGCGCCCCGGTGCCGGACCAGTTGGTCGGCGAGACGGTTGCGCAGGGCATCGACCTGCGCCGCGCGGCCTTCGGGCAGAGTGCCGAGCAGGGTGGTCAAGTGCTGCGGGTCGAGCCCCTCTACCAGGCGTTCAGGCAAGCGGCCCTGGTTCAAGTCTTCGCGGCTGATGGCCAGGGTATGGGGGGCTTCGTGATCACCGAAACGCAGGTGGTCGCCGCTCAGATCGGCACTTTCAAACACCAGGATCGCGTGATCCTCGGGCCACCCGGGCAGTTCGCGGGCGATGTGCGGGCTCCAGTAGGTGTCGTGGTCCACCGGTTCGCCCGCACGGAGTTTTTCCGGCAACGCGGCGGCTTGCCGGTGCAGGCGAATGCGCTTGAGGGTGTCGTCCAGCAGCGGTGCCGGTTGGTCATCGGCTTGCACGGCGCGCAGGGTGCCGTGGTCGAGGCCGCTGGTGCGCAGGATCTGTTCCCCGGTCGCGGCATCGAACGGCCCGAGTGCCTGCAGGCGCCGCTCGTCACTCCAGGCGCGGGGCCCGTCATTGTGGCGGATCGGCGGCGCATACGCGTCGGGGCGTGTGGGGTGCTGGATGTGGTGGTCACCACTGGCGGCATCGAACGTGAGCGCATAGCGCGCGCCGTCCAGCGGCAGGATTTTCTGCCCGGCATGGGTATGCAGCCCCAGCGCGTCGGCACTGGACTCGGCAGACAGTTGCAGCGTTTGTTGATAAGGGCGTGGGTCGGGGTGCCACAGACGCGTCTTGCCGTTGACCTCGATGGGCTGCAGGCCGTTGACGAACGCCGATTGCGCCAGTTGGCCGCCGACGCCGAACGCCGCCAGTTGCACCACGTCGCTGACCACGCCGACGAAATGCCCGGCGGCTTCGCGTGCCTGGCCTTCGCTGAGGTCGACCACGCCCTCCACCAGTTCATCGAGCAACTGATAGGCGGTGTAGGCCAGCATCGCTTCGCCCAGCAGCGGCACGAACGGTGTGATCACCAGCAGCGCCACGTTCAGTGCGCCTTCCAGGGTTTGGCCGAGGGCGTCCCACCAGGCCCAGCGGGCGCGACGGTCGGCGTCGGCGGTGGAGACGGCAAGCGTGCGGCCGTCGTTGAGGATTTTATTCAGCGCGGCCTGGTACAGCTGTGGCCACAGGTCGCCGTCGATACGCACGGCGGCAAAGGTGGCGCGCTGCTGCACCCCGCTGAAAAATGTTGCGCGCCCGGCGTGGTCGACGAACTGGGCGAAAAAGTCACGGTAGGCCGGGGTCTTCAAGCGCTCCAGCAGGGTGCTGCGAAACGCCAGGGTGCTGGGGTAATGCTGGATCGCCCCGTGAGGGTCATGGGGGATATACAGCACCACCGGCGTAACGTCCCTGGCCAGGTCAAGGTCGGCGGCAATCATCAGGATGCCGGTCAGCAGTGTGTCTTGCAGGCGCAGCCGATAAAACTGCATGACACCGCGTTCACCCTTGACCGAGCGCTGCAGCAGTTGGAACGTTGCCGGCGGGATATCGCCCTGCAGCACTGCCAGGTGCGCGGCGTTGTCGAGGGCCGCCTGTTGGCTGGCGATGACCTCGGCTTGCAGGCCCGGCGCGTCGAGCAGGTGCTGGCGCAGGTGCCGGGCATAGTGCGCGCCGAGGTCGAGCTCGCGGCACAGCGCGATAAAGTGCGCGATGCTCATCTGCGCCTCGTGCGCCTCTATCGTGAAGTGACCGCGCGCATCCGGCCGGGTGATGTAGCGAGAATTGTCGGTGAAGGTTTCGTCCTTGGCGAAGTTCTGCAATGCGGCGTCCAGCAGCGACAGGGTGCGGCTGGTGCTGCCTTCCAGAAGCGTGCCCTTGGCGACCACCAGGAACAGGTACGTGGCGCGCACATCGAGGTCGAGCCCATAGCGTTCGCGCAACGCTTGGCTGAGCAGAGGGGTAGCGAAAGCGTAGACGTCTTGCAGGTGTTCAAGGCGTTTGTCGACCCGGTTTTGCAAGGTCCAGGCCCTGGCGTTGGCCGCCTTCAACGGGGCGTGGTCCTGGTCGGCCGTTCTTAGAAGCCTGGGCAGGTGATCCATCGATATCGAGCCCAACGCCTGGGCCCGAGGCCAGGCCGTGGTGCCCAGCCAAGTGGGCAAGTTGCGTTTGATCAGGGAGTAGTTCGGGCCGTTGGGCATGACGGATAACCTTGTGTCGTGGACAAGGCTGCCAGCCTAAAGGCGGGTGCTGCACCTCTGGCGTTACATACTTAGGCGGCACAGGGTCTGCTCGCCCGGTTGCAGGTACGGCATCAGGATCGGCGCCATGCCCTTGAGCACTTGCACTGGCAGCGCCGAGGTAAAGGTGAAGTGTTCGGCTGACTGGCCGGGCACGAAGGCTGTCAATGTGCCGAAGTGATGTTCGCCCAGGTAGAACACAAAGGTCGCGGTGCGGTTGATGGATTTCGAACTCAGCACGCGCCCGCCTGCGCCAATCGCTTCGATGCGGTTGTCACCGGTGCCGGTCTTGCCGCCCATGGCCAGCGGCGTACCGTCGGCGAGCTTGAAGCTGCCGGCCACCCGTTTGGCCGTGCCGGCATCCACCACTTGGGAGAGCGCGCCACGCAAGGCCTGGGCCACCTCCACCGGCATCACCCGCTTGCCCGGCGCCGGGTCGTTGACCACGTGGGTGTCATACGGGGTGTCGGCGGCAAAGTGCAGGGTGTCGATGCGCAGCACATGGGGCCGCACGCCGTCATTGAGGATGATCCCCATCAGTTCCGCCAGCGCGGCGGGGCGGTCGCCGGAGCTGCCGATGGCGGTAGCCAGTGACGGCACCAGGTGGTCGAAGGGGTAGCCCACGGCTTTCCAGCGCTGATGAATGTCCAGGAACGCCTCGATCTCCAGCATGGTGCGGATCCGGCTGTCTCGCGCGCTTTGGTGGCGGCTCTTGAACAGCCAGCTGTAGACCTCCTGGCGTTCGAACTGGCTGGCTTTGACGGCGTCGGTGAAGGTGGCGTCAGGATGGTTGAGCAGGTAGCCCAGCAGCCACAGGTCCAGGGGGTGCACTTTGGCGATGTAGCCTTGGTCGGGCAGGTCGTAGGTGCCGGGGCCGTAGTCCTTGTAGAGTTTTTCGAGGCGTTCGTCGGTGAGTTTGATGGGGGATTGGATACCGGTCATGTGGGCGCGCACGAACAGGTTGAAGCTTTCCTGGCTGGCGTTGGGCAACAGGTAACGGTGCACGGCGGCCAGGCGGATGGGGGTTGGGCGCAGGCTGTCGAGGAAGGTTTCCAGGCGCGCCTGGGTGTCTTTCTTCTGGTACTTCCTCCAGAACTTGCGCAGGAAGGTGGTGCCTTCGCGGTCGGCGAAACCGGCGAGGTATTCCTGACGGCGCGGGTCGCTGTCGTCCTTGAGCAAGGCGGCGCTGTTGTTTTCGCCGGCGTAGGTGACGTAGCGCACCACGTCGCGCATCAGGCGAATGAATGGCAGGTTGATCGACTCACGCAAGGCATCGCGCAGAGTCGGGCTGCGGCCGTTGTCCTGGCTACGGAAGTTGTGGAAGGTGTGCAGGCCGCCCCCGGTGAAAAAACGTTCGCCGGGGCTGGCCGAATAGGTCCGGTCGAGGGCGGCGTCGAGCATCTTGGCGAGGGATTTGTCCGGGGTCTGGATCAAGTAGTCGAGGGCCCAGCGGCTCAGGCGGTCCTGGTCATCCACGACGATTTTTTTCAGTGCTGCGGGGGGCTGGGCGGCGTACTTGTCGTGCAGCTCGGTGATGATCTGCAGGTACGTGGTGAGCACGCGCAGCTTGGCGGTGGAACCCAGTTCCAGCTTGCTGCCTTCATTGATGTCGAAGGGTTGATCGGTGTTGTCGGTTTGCACCCGTACTCGTGAGCCATCCGGGGTCAGCTCGAACAGCGTGAAGCTGTAGCGCACTTGCGCGGTGCTGGCGGGGGGTGAGCAGGCGTTCGCCGAGCAGGCCGATCTGGCGGGCGTAGTCGGGGTTAGCCAACTGCTTGAGGTAGTCGCTGACCTGGCCCTGCAACTGCGCCTGCAGGGTGGTGGTGGCGGACAGGTCCAGGCGGTCGAGGTCGTACAGCGGCCGGTCGAGCAGGGCGGCCAGGCGGCTGCGGGCCACGCTGATGCCCTTGTTGGTCTCGATCGGTTGGACGGTGGGTTGCTGCACCCAGTCGCGGTAAGTGACCTTGCTGGCGAGGGCTGCTTTCAACTGGGCTGGCTCGATCACGCCATTCTGGGCCAGCAGGCGCAGGTGGCTGTCGGTGAGCTGGGCCAGTTCGTCGCGCCCCTTGGCCAGGTAATGGGACGGGCGCCGCTGGGCGATGATCAGCGACAACACCTGGCGCAACGCCAAGCCCTGTTCAGCGTTCACCGGCCCACGCAAGGCCTGGTTGACCTGGTTGAAGTCGGCGCCGTACCACACCCGCAGGCCCTCGGCCATGCCGTGCACTTCGCCATGCCCGGGCACCGCTGACAAGGGCACGCTGTTGAGGTAGTCGCGCAGGATGTTTTTGCGTGCCGTCAGGGTATCGGGGCCGTCGTGGTAGGCGCGCACGGCGGCGGAAAACATCTGCCGCAGTTTCTCGCCGCCCGACACGGTCAAGCCGTCCGGCGAGTGGCGGTACTTTTCCAACTGGGTGGCCAGGGTGCTGCCCCCGGCGCTTTGGCCCGGCAGGTGCAGAAGCTTGGCCACTTGCGACCAGGCAGCCTTGGCAAAGCGCGGCCAATCCACCGCCGGGTTGGCCTGGGGTTGGGCGGGGTCAAGCAGGTCGCGGTTTTCGATGAACAGCAGGCTGTTGACCACCAGTGGCGGGATCGAGGCGAAGCTGTCGTACAGCTGCTGCGGGTAGTTGTACTGGTACAGCGGCACGCCACGGCAATCGGTGATCGACAGCCCGGCCTGAATCTTTTCTGCATAGGGCACAAACAGGCCTCTGGCGCTGTAGTCCATCAGTTCAGGGGAGAAGCGCGACTGGGCCTGGATCACGTAACCGCGCTTGAGCAGGCGCGGTAAAAAGGTGTCGAGGTCGCTATACCCCAGGCGACGGTCGAAGGGGCCTGCGCCCGGATAGACCATGGCGTCACTGGCGCCGGGTTCTACCTGGTAGGTGAGGTCGCGGGCCAGGCGGCTGAGTTCCTGGGCTTGCAGGCGCGAGGTGCGCATCTCTTTGGCGGCGGCGAACCCCAGGGCAATCAAGCCCATCAGCACGATCAGCCAGAACAGCCGACGGCCGTAGCGGGGCCTGGGTTTATTTTTGGGTAAAGGCGCTGTGTCCGGACTGCCTTGTACTTTCGCAGCCTTGGTCGAATCGGTTTGCCACAGTGCGCCCATAGTCGATTGATCCCTACACGCAGATTGATCGGACTTGTTAGAAGCGTAGTCGCTGGGGGCTGCCTGTGAGGGAAATGTATTTTCCCGGCCAGAATCTTCCGGATAGCTACGTCGTTCGGCGCCCTGCGTGACGTTTTGTCGCGGCAGACAGGATAGATGCTCCTGTTAAATTGAATTCAGGCAAGCAATTAACCTAAATTGCCTCGTTTTTATAGTGAAAGACCCTGACCTGGGCTTTTTATACTGCACGCCCCGCTGATCTTGCCCGGCAAGAACGGTTCGCCTATCAGGCGGCCCCGGTTTCGGCAAGGGTGCAGGCTTACCGGCCTGTTCCCCGGAAACTCAACGGACAATCCAATAACAAGATGAGGTTGTACCCCTATGCCCGTCGGCAACCCACTGCCCCCTGGCGAGACCGCTCAAGGCGGCCCGCTCAAACGCGAACTCGGCGAACGCCATATTCGTCTCATGGCCCTCGGTGCCTGCATCGGTGTCGGCCTGTTCCTCGGCTCGGCCAAGGCCATCGAAATGGCCGGCCCGGCGATCATGCTGTCGTACATCATCGGTGGCCTTGCGATCCTGGTGATCATGCGCGCCCTCGGCGAGATGGCGGTGCACAACCCCGTCGCCGGCTCGTTCAGCCGCTATGCACAAGATTATCTCGGCCCGTTGGCGGGCTTTCTCACGGGCTGGAACTACTGGTTCCTGTGGCTGGTGACCTGCGTGGCGGAGATCACCGCCGTGGCGGTGTACATGGGCGTGTGGTTTCCCGACACGCCGCGCTGGATCTGGGCCCTCGCGGCGCTGGTCAGCATGGGCACCATCAACCTCATCGCGGTCAAGGCTTTCGGCGAATTCGAATTCTGGTTCGCGCTGATCAAGATCGTCACCATCATTGCGATGGTCATCGGCGGCGTCGGCATCATCGCGTTCGGCTTTGGCAACGACGGCGTGGCGTTGGGTATTGCCAACCTGTGGAGCCATGGCGGCTTCATGCCCAACGGCGTGCAGGGCGTGTTGATGTCCTTGCAGATGGTGATGTTCGCCTACCTGGGCGTAGAGATGATCGGCCTCACCGCCGGTGAAGCGCGCAACCCGCAAAAGACCATTCCCAGTGCCATCGGCTCGGTGTTCTGGCGCATCCTGCTGTTCTACGTGGGCGCGTTGTTCGTGATCCTGTCGATCTACCCGTGGAATGAAATCGGCACCCAGGGCAGCCCGTTCGTGATGACGTTCGAGCGCCTGGGCATCAAGACCGCCGCCGGGATCATCAACTTCGTGGTGATCACCGCCGCGCTATCCTCCTGCAACGGCGGCATCTTCAGCACCGGGCGCATGCTGTATAGCCTGGCGCAGAATGGCCAGGCCCCGGCCACGTTCGCCAAGACCTCCCGCAATGGCGTGCCACGCAAGGCGCTGCTGTTGTCGATCTTTGCCTTGCTGCTGGGCGTGTTGCTCAACTACCTGGTGCCGGACCAGGTGTTCGTCTGGGTGACGTCCATCGCCACCTTCGGTGCGATCTGGACCTGGCTGATGATCCTGCTGGCCCAGCTCAAGTTCCGCAAAGGCCTGAGCCCGGCCGAGCAGGCGGGGCTCAAGTACCGCATGTGGCTGTACCCGCTCAGTTCCTACCTGGCCCTGGCGTTCCTGGTGCTGGTGGTCGGCCTGATGGCCTACTTCCCGGATACCCGCGTAGCACTCTACGTAGGGCCGGCGTTCCTGGTGCTGCTGACGGTGTTGTTCTACGTCTTCAAGCTGCAGCCGACCGGCAACGGTCGGGTTGCCCCTCAGTCGGTCTGACGTTTAATGGGCCCGTTGCGCGCCGCTCTTGGCCGCACGGGTCAGTTGGCTGATCAAGCGGTTGAGCTCGCTTTCCTTTTCCTCGTTGATGGACTGGCGCCGCTCCTGGTAATCCATGGAGCGGGTGTCGGGTATTTCCTGTTTCAGCGCTTCAAGCTTGTAGCGCGTCACATCTTCGATGGTGGCGAAGGGTTCCGGGATGCTGCGTGCCAGGTACTTGATCCAGAACTCTTCCATCAGCAGTGAGTTTTCGACGGCATTCGTCGATTTCAGGGCCGCCATGGCATTGGCGATTTGGCCCAAAGCCTGATCGGTCAGATCGTTGCCTGGCGCGTAGAGCCTTTGTTCATGCTGCAACGGCAGGTTATAGCGCTCTCTGAAGTGCAGTCGCAGGTACAGCTTGACCTCGACATCATCTGGCTCCAGTCCTTCCGTTCCGCGCTGATTGCGCAGTGAGACCAGGTGATCATCGGCCAACTCATCCAGCTTGCGCAGGTAGAACAGCCCCTCGGCCAACGCCAGCAATTCC
Source organism: Pseudomonas sp. P7548 (assembly GCF_013386585.1). Lineage (GTDB taxonomy): Bacteria > Pseudomonadota > Gammaproteobacteria > Pseudomonadales > Pseudomonadaceae > Aquipseudomonas. The sequence continues at coordinate 28,202 of NZ_JACARO010000039.1, forward strand.
CGATTGGCCTGGTTAGAGTTGGGAAGCTCCAGGGCCTGTTGTTGCCGGTGCAGGAGCTCCATATTGCTCAGCGCCAGAATAGCCCCGTCACCACAGGTACCGGCCAGGTAGGTATTGAGGAAAATATTTTCGCGCAGTTCGTGGGATTCAGCCATGCCATTGAGCACGCGCCACACTCGGCTGACCAAGGCTGGGCGCCGCGGTTCATTTCTATAGTCGTAACTCTGGGTCAGGTCGCCCAGTACCCGGAACACATCGTCCGGTCTTGCGCCTTGATGGTGCTGGAGTTGTTCCCACACTGCCCTGCGTTGCCCATGATCGGCAGGTGGCACGCTTTCCAGCCATGGGGAGATGTCATCCGTGGAGCGCTCCACATGCAGGATGCCCGGCATTGCGCCGCCCAAGACGGTGTTGGTGCGCTGGCGGTACTCGTTCAACCGTTGCCGGGTGGCAGCATCCAACGGGTTGCCATGCAGCATCGTGCCACGATTGGCCATGCGCATGGCGGGGTTGGTGAACAGTGACTGGGGGATCGTGGTAATACGGTTCTCTTGCAACTGCAGGCTGTGCAGGTGAGTGAGGTGTTCGGCACCGATGGGCCATTGGCTGATATCGGTCCGTTGCAGGTTGAGATTGAGCAGGTGGTGCATGGCCGAGACATCCGGCGTCAGGCCCAGCGGGTTGCCGTCCAGGGTCAGCATTTCCAGGTTGGTCAGGTTGGCCAGGCGCTGGCGTGACGCTTGGGTGAGGACGATGTGATTGTCGCTCAGGTCCAGGTTCTCCAGTTGCGTCATATCGGTAATGCTGGTGGGCAGATCGGTGAGCATGCAGTCGAGCCGCAGTGATTTGAGGCCGGTGAATTTGCCGAGGAACGCGTTGCCTGTGGCGGGAAAGCTGTCGCCGGAAATTTTCAGGTACTCGATGTGTTCGAAACCTCGCGTACCCAGGATGAAATCCGCGTCCGGCAGCGTATTGCTGCCGTCCAGTTGCAGATCGAGGGTATAGGCGTCGAGGAGCCCGCCTACATAGGCCAGACGTGTCTCCCGTCGCCAGGCGCGTCGTATCTGTAGCGCGGCATAACCGCGGCGACCCAAGTTCAACCCGAGGGGGTCATCGGCATCGATGGGATATTCGGCATTCACCCAACGCTCAAGGCCGGACTTCAAGATTTCGTATTCTTTGTTGCGCCTTTGCGCTTCCAACCACGCCTGCGACGGCTCCAGCTTCCAGGATTCAACCATTTTCCTGACGTCGGCCAAGTGCATGCTTGGATAAAGCCTACCCATCATGCTCACCGCCTCCGTTGTCTGCGTATCGCTGAATGGCCACCAGTTGCGCAGGCTGAACGGGTAGGCCGTAAAGGTGCTGTGGACGCGCATCGGCGGTTGCAACCAGTAAGGAATATGGGGCAACCCGAGCAGGTCCTTGATGGCGACACGCTGGTTGAGCGCCAGCTCGGCTATGGGCGCGCGCAGGGCGGTCGTGTCGCCACTGTCATCCAGCCCCAGGGCCTTGCGCTGGCTGTCGCTCAAGACGCGCCAGATGGCGGTCAGCAAGTCCGTGGAAGTATCGCCGCTGTCGCTGATCAATGTGTGGTCGGCGGCATAGGCCTGATAGCGACCATCGACCTGTGCCAGGACCTTGCGCTCGCTGCCTGCCAGGTGCCCGGCGCTTTCCAGCAACGGCCCGCTGGCACTGCCTTGATGAATATCCAGACGCACACTGGCCGGCCAGCCGGGCAGCAATTTGAGCGTATGCAGGATGATCTTTTCGCTGTCGGGGTTGGTCAGGGTGCTCAGGTACAAACCTTCGAACGCGCGGTTGAGGCGCACATCGTTGGCAGTCAACTTTGCTTGCTGTTGCAGGCGCAGAGGCACTTGGTCATGGGTGTTGAGTCTCTTGAGCTCCTTGGGGGTGGCGTGTTCCAGCAGGGCCTGGAGCGCACTGCCGGGCAGTTGCGGGTAATGGCGACGCAGACGAGTGTGCAGCGCGTTGCCCTCACGTTCGCTTTGGGCGTAGAGCGTATCGAAGAGCTGGGACCGCTCGCGATAGGCGTGTCCGGCGATCGTCTTCGCCAGCTTGAACAGGCGCTCGTCCTGGCTTGCGGGCAGCTCGCCGATCAACGCGCGGGTCAGTGCATCGTTGCGCACCAGAGGGGTCAAGGGTTCCAGGCTGCGGCTACGGGCCTGGGACATCCGGATCCTGTCGGGGGCGCCGGCATTGGCCGCAGGGTAGTGCGCGGTGGTACGGCCGGCGTCATCGTACAGCTCCAGTACGTGGCTGGCCGGCCACTGCGGCAGGCCGCACACCAGCAGCAATTGCAGGGAGGGGCGTGCCGTGCGCGTGGCCGAGTAGGTGGTCATGGCCTGGATGAAATGCAGGATCTGGCGCTCGATGCCGAAGCGCTTGCTGCTGTCTTTCAGCAGTGGCGGCGGTGGCAGGCCAGCGCAGTGGACCTCCCGCAGGGCACTAGGTGGCGTGTCGGTGAGTTTAAGGATGCGCGTGGCGGTGGCCTGGTCCAGGTTGAAGTCAACCGCGCCCAGGCGTGAGAACAGGTGATGGTCATCCCAGGCCATCGGGTTTTCGTTTTCCAGCCGCCAGGCACCGTGGTGGTTGTGTTCCAGCAGTGGCGTATCGACCCCGACTTTCTGCGGGTGCTTGAGCCGCCACCGGAGCACCGCCTGGTCGTAGGTCACCGGGTAGAGCGCACCGTACAACGGCATCAACTGTTGGCCTTGCCAGTCGTACAGACCCTCGGGGTTGGGCTTCAAGTCGAGGGGCAATACCAGGCTCTGTTGGTACTGCCCTAGCGAATGATCAAGCAGGCTCACCAGGCCGGCAGGGCCGCGGCGCTCGCTCATCAGATCACCCAGGGTAGTGCGCAGGCCCTGGGCGTCGCTGGCCGAGGTCATGCCCAGCGTGGTGCGTTCGTGGGGTTGCAGCACCGAGGCAATGGCCAGGTAAAAACTGTCGACGACCGGCGCCACAGGGATCGGCCCGGCATTGCGCATGTCGTAGGCTTCGTAGTGTCCGTTGCCGTAGTGCAACAGTTCGACGGTGGTGTCCTCAGGGCCGGTGTTCTGGTAGCGATCCTGCGCGGGGCCGTCGACGATCTCGGTGACCGTGAAGTGGCGCTTGAGACGCTCCTGCAGCAGGCTGGCGGTGAATTCGCGAGCCCATTGGTCGGTGTCGCGGCTGAATGCACGAGGGTGGTACAGGCCGTCAATCACGGCGTCGATCCGCAACGCGGTGCGGTGCTGCTCAAGGTGTTCGCGCACGTTGGCCGGCAAGGTCGCGTCGTTGAGGTAGGTGCTTTGCTGCGCAGGGTCCAGGGGTGTTTCTTCCAGCAACTGACTAAGGTTGGCCAGGGTCAACGGCGGGAACTGAGTGCGCAGTTTACTCAGCAAAGGGGTGGTTTCCACGCCCTCGGTGTTGGCCTTGATTGGCACAAATACCCGGGCCGGTTCATCGGCTGGGACCTGGTGCCGGGCCTGGCCGGCATAGCGGGTCAGGGCCTGGAACAAGGCAATGCGTTCCTTGTTCGCCAGGGCGCTGATCTGCACGCGCAAGCGTGCGATGCGCTGGGATTCGGTGAGCTGTGGGCTGCCTTCCTTGCCGAGGGTCGAGGTGGCGGGCTGCTGGCGGATGATCAGCTCGAACAGCGACTCCTGGGTCGCGACGTGGGTGGTCGCAGCGTCAAGGGCAATGTAGGTGCCGTCATCCTTGCGCTTGAGGTTGATCGCCCGTGTGGCATGGTCGTTGGCGGCGTGGCTTTCCAGCAGCCGGCCTTGCGGGTCGTACAGGTGGATGATTGCGTCGGCAGGCCAGGTGGGCAGTTGGGTCAACAGGCTCAAAATGGCACTGCCGGCGTAGGCCGGCAGGTTGCCGCTGCGATGAAAACCGCTGGCCAGTTGTTCGATGACCCGATCGACCTGCATACGCCGGGTCGCTTCAATCAAATTGACGGGCGGCGTCTCACCCGCCCAGATGCTATCGAGGGTGGCACGGGGAACAGCGGTGCTACGCAGCAGGTGGCGGATCTGCGCTGCGGATACCGAGGCTTCACCGTTGGGCAGCATCTGGCTGATCAATTGAGCGTCGGTGAGTTGACCGGCGCCGTGCAGGTCCAGCACCCAGGCTTGCAGCTCGGGTTTGAACACCACGGGCGCGGCAAAGCCATCGCCGTTTTTGTGCTTGATCACGAACCCCGGGGCCTTCGGGTTGGCAGTGACTTGCGCCACCACGTGCAACGCCCCGTGTTGCACCCGGGCGTAAAGCTCGCCATCGATCAAGTACAGCCCCTGAGCGTTCGGCATCTGGCCGTCGAGCAGGCGCTGATTATTGATGGCGTAAGGGCTGATGTCCGGTTTCCACAGTTCGACGGTTCCGTCGCTGCGCGACACTTTGCGCGGGTCGCCCAGACGTTGCAGCAGGCCTTCCATGCGTTGGTGATGCACACGCCCGGCGGTGGAAATCAACAGGCCGTTGATCGCCAGGTCAGCCACATCGGCCATGGCGGCGGCGAAGTCACTGGCCTGGCCCTTGGCGGCCTCATTGATACCGATGATCAGGCTGTAGGCCAGGTTGCTGAATACCACCAGCTGCATCACGCGGTTCAGGCCGGTGACACCGCCCGGCACGGGCGTCATCAGCAATTCCATGATTTCACTGGCGATCGCGGCGGCACCGTCGATCACCCCTTGCAGGTCGCGTTCCGAGCGCCGGGTGGCAAGCATGCCCAGGTTGGCCTGGTAGTGCTGGACATGGCGAAAAGTGAGCGCCTGGACCAGGCTGTGTGGGCGAGCCGGCTTGGGGTCATGGACGAAGCGGATGTGTTCCAGGGTTCTTTTCGGGAACAGACTGTGAAAGCCGTCGTAGAGATAGCCCGCTACCAGGCTCAATCCTTCCGGGCGCGGCTCTTCGCGTAGCAGGTCCCTGAACTGACTGATGTCGGTGATCGGCAACTGCCGCGAGAACCAGCCCAGATCACCGGCGTCATGGCTGGCCTTGAGGTCGTCGAGAAACTGCGCGCCGGCGCTTTTTGCATCGAGGTGATAACGCAGGGCGCCGCCGGGGCGAAACGGGAAATAGGAAATCACGCCCAGGCTGCCGATTTGGATCAGCAACAAGGGCACCGGCACACGGGTACCCGATGGGGTAAAGGGCACAGCCGGTAGCAGGGTGTAGTCGATGTCCATGCTCAGGGTGTCGAAGGGCAGCGCCGTACCTGTGCCCTCGATGGCGGCCAACAGCGCGGTGTACCGGGCCTGGGTCACGCCGCTGCTGGCGCGGTTTCGATAGGCCTCCAGCGCTTCGAATCGCAAATGGGCGCGGGCGCAGGTCTCGATCAAACCTTGCAGCTTGCCGCCAGCCCCCAGGCTATTCGCCAAACGGGTGTGCAGTTTTGCGCCCAGGTCCAGTTCGCGGCAGATGGCGATGAATTGGCTGACGCTCAATTGTTTTTCGTCGACACCGCTCAGGTAGGACGCGTCAACGTAGCTGTGGCCAGACGGTTGCGGGTTGCCGGTGCCGAAGTCGAAATTCAGGCAGGCGGCGTCCCACAACGACAGCCTGGAGACATGGACGCGATACTGCCATTCGTCCACCGCGCGACGAAAGCGCGAGGAGGGGGGAGAGCCCTCCACGCTGCTCTTGTGGGGTTCCCAGGGCAGCGGGGTGTCGATTTTTTCCAGGTAGCGGGTGTTGATGAAAAGGGTCTGCGGGTCAAGGCCGTTGAGTTTTTCACGCAGCAGCGCCAGGCCCTGGGCCTTGAAGTGTTCGACCAGGGTGGCGTTTTCCGCTTCGACGGCCTTGAGCGCCGCGATGGCTTCCCGTTGCAGGCGAATGTAATCGCGCTGTTGGGCGCGTGTCAGGCTACTCATCGACTGCGCCAGGTTCTGGCGCAGCAGCTCCAGGGCCTGCTGCAGCCCCCAGGACTGGCTGGACTGCAGGTGGCCGGACAGGCCGTTGGGGCGTTCTTGGCTAGGCATGGGGCGTTTCCTTTCACGTCGAGATGTGGAAGGAAATGGAAGCACCCGCCCGTCTGTGACGGGGGCTACCTATATAGCGCGGGGCCGGCTCAGGCGCTTGTTCAACTCCAGCCAGGCGCCCAAGGCGGCCATCAGCGCCACGCCCGCCAGCGCGGTCAGCAGTTGCACGGCCAGTGCATCACCGGCCATGGCATTGAGCATGTCGGCCAGTGGGGCGAGCAGCACACCGAGGCAGAACACTTCCAGGGAGAACCGACCCATGCGGCACACCTGCGCGGCGAGCGGGTTTTGCGTCCAACTGGCGCCCGGCAACAGCTTGGCAGTGACGTAGGCCAGGGCCAGGAAATGCAACAGGCGCACCGGGGACAGGTCGGTCTTGCTGATGGGGTAGATCAAGTCACTGATCAGCGCAGGCATCACCGCGTCGTGGAGTTCAGGCCAGCGCCACGACAGGGTCAGGATGCCGGTGATCAGCACATACACCGCAGCCGCGATAAACAGCGGCTGGCGCGCCAGCGGCCGATGATCGAGAGACTTGGCGCGCTGGCTGTGAATCGCTGCTGCCCCACCCAGCACAAACAGCAACTGCCAGGTGATCGGGTTGAAGTACCACACGCCATCCTCGATGGCTCGCAGGTTCCAGCCCATCCACGGCGCCAGCAGGTACACCGTCAGCGACACCGCGACCACCACCAGGGGCGTGCGCAGCATCAGCGGTAATACCAGCGCCAGGCTGGCCAGCAGCACGATGTACAGCGGCAGCGGGTCCATCAGGTTGGGCTTGAAGCGCAGCAGCAGTTCATCGAGCAGGGCCTGTTGCGGGTGGGTGATGAAGTGGGTCATGCCCATCTCTTGCACCAGGTCGCGGGTTTCCACGTGGCTGTTGGCGAAGAACACGATGCCCATCAGCATCGCCAGCAGAAAGATATGCACCACGTACAGCACCCAGGTGCGGCGCAGGATTTTCAGACAGGCCATCCAGTAGCCTTCGCGTTGCAGGACTTTGCCGTAGGCCAGTACCGACGCGAAGCCGGCGAGGAACACGAAGACTTCTGCAGCGTCGCTGAAACCGACGTTGCGCAGGGTGATCTGGCCGAGAGGATTGTGGGGGACGTGATCCCAGAAAATGAAGATCAACGCCAGGCCCCGAAAAAAATCGATGCGCGGGTCGCGTCCGTTCAGCATGGCAGCGGGCTCTTGAACAATAAGTTTAAAAAAGACAGGCGAATGCGCGTGTTGTCGTACGCCGCACGTCGGGCGGGCGCAGGTTGGCGGTATTTGTAAGTAATTGCAAAGGCGGGATATTACTGAATGTAAAGCCTGCCCGGCTCCGGGCAGGCCTCAGGAGGATCAGGCGGCGGCAACCTCATTGGGCTCAAAACTGTCCGCCCGCGCCATCTGCCACATGCGCGAGTAGAACTCGCCGTTCACTTCGCCAGTGAGCAATTCACCGGGCTTGAGGAACACATGCAACTGCGAGAACAGCTTGATCTCCGTCGCCGACATGCGCCGTACCAGGTGCTTGGCCGACAGTTGCGAGGGGTGATCAAGGCCGGCAGCGGCGAGCATCTCCGCCAGCGCCTTGAGCGTGCTGCGGTGGAAGTTGAACACGCGCTGGGCCTTGTCCGGCACCACCAGTGCGCGTTGGCGCAGAGGGTCTTGGGTGGCGACGCCGGTCGGGCATTTGTTGGTGTGGCACGACTGGGACTGGATGCAGCCAATGGCAAACATGAAGCCGCGTGCCGAGTTGGCCCAGTCGGCGCCGATGGCCAGGACGCTGGCGATGTCGAACGCGCTGACAATCTTGCCGCTGGCGCCGAGTTTGATCTTGTCGCGCAGGTTCAGCCCCACCAAGGTGTTGTGCACAAACAGCAGGCCTTCACGCAGCGGTACACCGATATGGTCGGTGAACTCCACCGGCGCGGCGCCAGTCCCACCTTCCTTGCCGTCGACCACGATGAAGTCCGGGAGAATGCCGGTCTCGAGCATGGCCTTGGCAATGCCCATGAATTCCCATGGGTGGCCCAGGCAGAATTTGAAGCCCACCGGTTTGCCGCCGGACAGCTCGCGCAACTGGGCGATGAAATGCATCATTTCAATCGGCGTGGAAAACGCGCTGTGGCGCGATGGCGAGATGCAGTCTTCGCCCATCAGGATGCCACGTGTCTCGGCGATTTCCTGGGTGACCTTGTGCTTGGGCAGGATGCCGCCATGGCCGGGCTTGGCGCCCTGGCTCATCTTGATTTCGATCATGCGCACCTGCGGGTCTTGGGCCTGCACGGCGAAGCGCTCCGGGTCGAAACGGCCATCGCTGGTGCGGCAGCCGAAGTAGCCGCTGCCCAGCTCCCAAGTCAGGTCGCCGCCGTTTTCGCGGTGGTAGGGGCTGATGCTGCCTTCGCCGGTGTCATGGGCAAAGTTGCCCAACTTGGCACCCTGGTTCAACGCACGAATCGCGTTGGCGCTCAGCGAGCCGAAGCTCATCGCCGAGATGTTGAATACCGACGCCGAGTAAGGCTGCTTGCACTGCGGGCCGCCGACCATCACGCGAAAGGCGCTGGGGTCGCTCAACGGCGCGGGGCGCATGGAGTGGCCGATGAACTCGAAGCCCGACTGGTACACGTCGATCAGGGTGCCGAAGGGTTTGTCGGCGCTTTCATTCTTGGCGCGTGAATACACCAGCGAACGCTGGGCCCGGGAGAAGGGCAGGGCGTCGCTGTCGGATTCGAGCAGGTACTGGCGGATTTCCGGGCGGATGGCTTCCACCAGGTAACGGATATTGCCCAGGATCGGGTAGTTGCGGCGCACCGCGTGGGGGCTTTGCAGCAGGTCGAAGATACCGATCAGGCTGAGGATGCCGGTGACCACGGTGATGGGCCACAGCCATTCATGCTGGATAAAGGGGAGGCTGGCGAGGGTGAAAATGACGCACACGGCAAAGAAGGCGTAACGGCTTAACAAGGACAGGCTCATACGGTTTTCCTTGGGTTCACTCATCAGGACCTGTAGGCGTCCGGCTTGTTGTGGCGAGGGAGCTTGCTCCCGCTGGGTTGCATAGCAACCCCAAACCAGGCGATCTCACTGCATCAAGCGCAGGGTTGCGATGGACTTGGGAGCGCTTCGCACTCCAGCGGGAGCAAGCTCCCTCGCCACATAGGCCGGCGCCTACGGGGCTCAATCAGGCGTTTTGCGCCTGAAGGAAGATCGAGAACAGCTCAGACTGGGATTTGATCCCTAGCTTGCTGTACATGTGTTTCTTATGGACTTTCACGGTTTCTACAGAGATTTCCAGCTTACGAGCGATTTCCTTGCTGGAGCAACCGCTGAGCATCAAACGGCCGACATCCAGCTCGCGTGCGGTCAACTGCGCGCCCCATTCATCGTTCTGCACGGGCGGTTGCGGCGCGCTGACCTGGTTGAGTTCATAGGGCAGGCGCTGGCGCAGCAGGCTCAGTACCCAGGGTTGGATCAGCGACAGCAGGGCAATCTGCGTCGGGTCAAAACGCTGCTTGGAACCCAGGGACAGGCACAAGGTACGCCCATCCGGCAGGTGGCAATTGAACTGGATTTCGTCGGCCACCACGTTCAGGCGGAAGTAGCGCTGGTAATACTCGGTGAGTTCGAAGTGCTCCGGTGCCACCTCGGCCAGGCGCAACAGGCCGGTATGGGCGTGCTCGCGGCTGGCGATGTAGAAGGGGTCGAGCAGGTACAGGCCGTTGAGGTAATCCTGGAACAGATGGTCGGGCGTGCCGTCCGCGCCCGGGCATTCGGCGAACACCAGGGGGCGGTGCTCGCTGCTGAACAGCAGGGCCACCCAGCTGTCGGACGGCACATACTGGTCGAGCAAGCGCACCAGTTGGGTCCAGAAATTGGCCTGGTCCAGGGCGTCTATCATTTGCCCCACCGAACGGTGCCAGGCGATGTCTTCCAGCGACATGGTCATTGATCTACCCCTATCGGGTTACCCCCGCCGCGTAATTCCCTGGCAGGGTGTGGCTGCGCATACTGCGGCACAGATAAAGAACAAGGAATACTCATGAAGGTCGAATTTGCCCAGTTGGCAGGCCGTGATAACGACACAGCTTACAACCTTGAGCGCGCCTTGGCGGCAATTGCAGCCTGCGCCGACGATACCCAACTGATCGTCTTTCCGGAAACCCACCTGACGGGCTTCCCCTCGGCTGAAACCGTCGCCGCTGTGGCCGAGCCGCTGGACGGTCCCACCGTGCAAGCCATTATCCAGGCTGCCCGCGCGCGTGATGTGGCTGTGGTGATCGGCATGATCGAGAGCGAGGGCGGCCAATTCTATAACACCACCCTGCTGATCACGCCCGAAGGCATTGCCTTGCGGTATCGCAAGACCCACCTGTGGCCTTTGGAGCGCGGCGTGGTCAGCCCCGGCGATCGTTATGCCACCTGCCTGTGGAAGGGCGTACGTGTCGGCCTGTTGATCTGCTACGACATTGAATTTCCGGAATCCGCCCGTGCTTTGGGGCAGTTGGGGGCTCAATTGCTGCTGGTCACCAACGGCAACATGGACCCCTACGGGCCGACACACCGCACCGCAATCATGGCTCGCGCCCAGGAAAACCAGGCGTTTGCGCTGATGGTCAACCGTGTGGAAGACGGCGATGGCGAATTGGTGTTTGCCGGCGGCAGTGCGCTGGTGGACCCGTTCGGCACTTTGCTGTTTGAAGCTGGGCGTGAAGAAGGGCAATTCACCGTCGAGCTGGACCTCGACCAACTGGCGGCAGCGCGCAAGGACTACCGCTACCTGGACGACCAGCGCTTGAAATTGCCGGGTGAGGTGATCGAGCGCAGCGACGGGACGCGCGAACTGTTGATCCCCAAAAACTGATTTTCAAGGCTGGTGAGATTCTGTAGTGAGCGGGCTTGCCCCGCGCTGGGCTGCGAAGCGGCCCTACATCCTGTAATCCGATTGTGTCTGAACGGACGCAGCGCGAGGCAAGCTCGCTCACTACAAAACCTGTGCCTTAAATAAGAAAAAAGATACCTGCAACACCCCTTTCAGTTCTGCCATAAATCTAATAATTGCGCGGAGAATCGCTCATGGCTCGTTTGCAACGCACCCTGTCGCTAGGGTCGGTGGTGCTGTTTGGCATCGCCTATATGACGCCGATCATTGTGCTCGGTACCTTCGGTATCCTGGCGCAATCCACGGCGGGCATGGTCCCCGCCGCTTACCTGGCCGCCCTGGTGGCGATGTTCTTCACCGCCATGAGTTACGGGCGCATGGCTTCGGTCTTCCCGGTGGCCGGTTCCGCCTACAGCTACGTGCGCAAGGCCATCAGCCCCAAGCTGGGTTTTATCGCCGGTTGGGCGGTGTTGCTCGACTACCTGTTCCTGCCCATGGCCATCTGGCTGATCGGCGCGGCTTACCTGCACTCGGCGTTCCCGGCCGTGCCGCAGTGGGTGTGGGTACTGGCCTTCATCGGCATCACCACCGTGATCAATATCATCGGCCTCAAACTGGCCAACGGCATCAACGCGCTGCTGATGCTGGTGCAGTTCCTGGTGTTGATCGCGTTCGTCGCGCTGTGCATCCACTACATCGGTGGTGATGCGAGCAAGCCACTCTGGACCATCGCCCCGTTCTTCAACGGCCAGATGCAAATGCCCTTGATCATGAGCGGTGCGGCCATCGCCTGCTATTCGTTCCTGGGTTTCGACGCGGTCAGCACCCTGACCGAAGAAACCCGCGACCCGCGCCGCACCATTCCACGGGCGATCATGCTGATCACCTTGATTGGCGGGCTGATTTTTGTCGGTGTGTCGTACTTCGTGCAGGTGGCCCACCCGTCGTTCGAATTTGTCGATGTGGATTCGGCTGCGTACGAAATCGCGCGCAATATCGGTGGCGACCTGTTTGTGTCGATCTTCCTGATTGGCCTGATCGTCGGCCAGTTCGCCTCGGGGCTGTCGGCCCAGGCCAGCGGTTCGCGGCTGTTGTTTGCCATGGGACGTGACGGCGTGTTGCCCAAGTCGTTCTTCGGCACCTTGCATGCGCGCTTCGGTACGCCGGTCAACAGCATCCTGTTGTGTGCGGTCGTGGCGTTGCTGGCGCTGAAGCTGGACGTGACCACCTCCACCTCGTTCATCAACTTCGGTGCGTTCCTGGCGTTCAGCCTGGTGAACCTGTCGGTGATCTTTCACTACTGGATCGGTGCAAAAGAGCGCGGTGTGCGTGAGCTGATCCTGTTCCTGGTGTTCCCAGTGATTGGCCTGCTTGCGGATGTGTGGCTGATGGTCAGCCTGGATCACCTGGCGATTTACCTGGGGCTTGTGTGGTTGGCGATCGGCCTGGTGTACCTGGGTGTGCTCACCCGTGGCTTCTCGCAACAGCCACCGGAAATGGACTTCCAGGAAGCCGCATAGAAGCGCCGGACCTATTCTTATTGCAATCCGTTCTCGTTTGGGTGCATGATTTATGTTACTGTGTAACACATATTTCGCACCCAGACGCCCCGGAGGCCTTATGAAAGCTGGTATCCATCCTGACTACCGCACCGTGCTGTTCCACGACACCGCCGCCGACGTGTTCTTCCTGATCGGCTCTACCGCCGACAGCGACCGCACCCACACGCACAGCGACGGCAACACTTACCCGTACATCCCGCTGGACGTGTCCAGCGCCTCGCACCCGATCTACACCGGCCAACAGCGCAAGACCCAGGCCGAAGGCCGGATTGCCGGGTTCAACAAGCGTTTTGCCTCCTTCGGTTCAAGCCCGAAAAAAGCCGACGCGTGACGGCACACCGTTTCACCTCGAAGGCCGCTCCGGTTTCTGGAGCGGCTTTTTTTATGCGTTGATATCGTAAGGCCATCATCTTGTCGAAAACCGACTAAACTACTCAGTAAACGCCAAGGAGGCAGGCCCAGACCGTAAGGAGCGCACACCGACGATCCGAGGTGTCCCATGGGAGAGTCCGTAACCTTCACCGATGCCGACCGTGCCGTGGTGCTGTTGATCGACGCCCACCCCGACGTGCTGCATAGCCTCACGCACCTGCTGCGGCTGGAACCCTTCGACCTTCACAGCGCCACCTGCGCTGCCGATGCCCTGGCCATCCTCGCCCGCCAACCCGTCGACCTGGTGATGAGCGCCGCGCGCTTGCCGGACATGGACGGCGCCACATTGCTGGCGCATATCCACCAGCACTATCCCCACACCGTACGCATCTTGCTCACCGGCGAAACCGACCTGACCCTGATCGTCAAAGCCATCAACGAAGGTGAGATCTACCGCTACCTCAGCAAGCCCTGGAAGGACGACGAACTGCTGCTGGCCCTGCGCCAATCCCTGGCCCACCAACATTCGGAGCGTGAGCGCCTGCGCCTGGAGCAATTGATCCTGCAACAGAACGAGGCCCTCAAGCAGCTCAATGCCACCTTGGAAAAACGTGTGGCATCGCGTACCAGCGAGCTGCAACAGACCGCCGACATGCTCGACCTGGCCTACGAAGAGCTCAAGCACAGCTACGCCACCGGCACCGAAGTGTTCTCGCTGTTGGCCAACCTGCGCCTGCCCCGCGCCAAGCAGACCAACCGCCAGATCATCGAGTTGGTGCGTACCTGGTGCGTGGCCCATGGCGTGGACGAGGCCAGCAATCGCGACCTGACCATGGCCGCCGCGCTCTACAACATCGGCAAGTTGAGCTGGAGCGACAGCATGATGGCTTCGCCCTCGGACCTGCTGCACAGCAGCGACCGTGAGCGTTATCGCGCCTACGCCGCCCAGAGTGAGTCGCTGCTGATGACCCTGGAACCGATGAAAGACGCCGCACGGCTGATCCGTCATCACCAGGAGCGCTGGGACGGCTCGGGCTTTCCCGACCACCTCAAGGGCGAGGCGATTCCGGCCGGTTCGCGCCTGTTGAAGCTGGCGGTGGATTTCATCGAACTGCAAAAAGGCCTGATCCTGGAACGGCAGATGAACAGCGACGAAGCGCTGCTGTACATCCGCAAATACGCCGGGCGGCTGTATGACCCGCTGATGGTCGAGGACTTTGTGCTGGTCTGCGCCACCTACCTCAACGACGTGACTCTGGGCGACCCCAACGTCAAGGTGCTGGGCACTCGCGAACTGGAGGAGGGCATGATCCTGGCGCGCAATCTCAACGCCGATAACGGTATGTTGCTGCTCAATGCCGGCAAAGTCCTGAACCTGCCCTTGGTGGACAAGCTGATCGCTTTCGAAACCATGGAAGGCGCGCGGTACAGCGTGTTCATCAAGGACACCGCCGTAACCCCAGGCTGAACACACCCTACAACTGTGGGAGCGGGCTTGCTCGCGAAAGCGGTGGATCAGTCAATGCATCTGAGACTGACACTCCGTATTCGCGAGCAAGCCAGCTCCTACATTGATTGCGGCGTTCCCAACGATCATGTGATCCTTGCGCCTTTGTGTTCAAGGTAACCTTTCATGACTTCTACCATCCGCATCGCCGCCGCCCTGCTGATCGGCAACGACGGCCAGACCCTGCTGGTGCGCAAGCGCGGTACCCAGGCTTTCATGCAGCCGGGCGGCAAGATCGATGCGGGCGAGCAACCCGCCGAAGCACTGGCCCGTGAGCTGCACGAAGAGCTGAACCTGCGGATCAATCCTGAAGATGCGCTCTACCTCGGCCACTTCTCGGCCCCGGCCGCCAACGAACCCGGCTTCACCGTACACGCGGAATTGTTCCAGGTACGGATCGACGTACCGGTAACCCCCGCTGCAGAAATCGAAGAAGTGCGCTGGATCGACCCGGCCGGTGACGGTGGCCTGCCGTTGGCGCCGCTGACGCGCGACTTGATCCTGCCGTTCTACCGCGCTTCGCTGCCCGCATGATCATTCGCACCCTGGGGGCGGGCGACGCCGAGGCCTATCGAACCTTGATGCTCGAAGCGTATGGCGCTTATCCCCAGGCCTTCACCTCCAGCGTGGCCGAGCGTGCGGCGATGCCGTTGAGCTGGTGGGAAAAGCGCCTGAGCAGCCCACTGGACTGTTTGCTGGGCGCGTTTGAAGAGGATGAACTGGCGGGCATCGTCGGCCTGGCCTTCGAGCCCCGGGAGAAAGCGCGGCACAAGGTGACGCTGTTCGGCATGTACGTCACCCGCGCGCATCAACGCAAAGGACTGGGCCGCCAGTTGGTGGAGGCGGCGCTCGATGAGGCACGCCGTTACCCGCGCCTCAAGCTGATCCAACTGACCGTCACCGCTGGCAACGATGCCGCCTTTGCGCTGTACCAGCGTTGCGGTTTCATCCAGTACGGCCTGGAGCCGCTGGCGGTGCGGGTGGGGGTGGACTACTTCGACAAGATCCACATGTGGCGCGAACTCAAGACCGACTGATATCCAACTGTAAGAACCCATTCCAATGTGGGAGCGGGCTTGCTCGCGAAAGCGGTGTGTCAGTGATGAATCTATCGACTGACACTGCGCTTTCGCGAGCAAGCCCGCTCCCACAGTTTGATCCTCACTGTTTCTAATATCAGCGCACCGCGCTGACGCCATCCAACGTTGAAAACGACGTGTCCTTGGCCGTCAGCAGGAAGTCGCGCATGTACGGTGCATCCAGCATGTCGGCACGGATCGCCGCGTACAACGTTGCAAACAACCCTTTCTCGCCCAGGCGCTTGGCCTTCACGTAGCCACGCGAGCTGTACTCATGCAGCGCCCAATGGGGCATGCCACACACGCCACGGCCGCTGGCCACCAGTTGCATCATCATCACCGACAGCTCCGACGTACGTACCTGGGCGGGTTCCACGTCGGCGGGTTCGAGGAAGCGCGTGAAGATGTCCAGGCGGTCGCGCTCCACCGGGTAGGTGATCAGGGTTTCAGTCAGCAGGTCTTCGGGCACGATGTACGCCTTGTGCGCCAACGCGTGCTGGTTGGCCACCGCCAGCATGGCTTCGTAGGTGAACAACGGCACGTAGGTGATGCCCGGCAGCTCCAGCGGGTCGGAGGTCACCACCAGGTCGAGGTCGCCACGGGCCAGTGCCGGCAGTGGAGCGAAGGCAAAGCCCGAGGCCAGGTCCAGCTCGACTTCCGGCCAGGCATCGCGGAATTGGTCGATGGTCGGCATCAGCCACTGGAAGCAGCTGTGGCATTCGATTGCCATGTGCAGGCGCCCGGCGGTGCCACCCGCCAATCGTGCGATATCCCGTTCGGCACCGCGCAGCAGGGGCAGGGTGGCGTCGGCCAATTGCAGCAGGCGCAAGCCGGCGCTGGTGAAACGCAGGGGCTTGGTCTTGCGCACGAACAGCGGCATGCCCAAACGCTCTTCCAGCTCTTTGAACTGGTGGGACAGCGCCGACTGCGTCAGGTGCAAACGCTCGGCGGCTTCCACCAGGCTGTCGGCCTCGCGCAGGGCGTGCAGGGTCTTGAGGTGGCGGATCTCGAGCACGGGGTCTCCATGAATATAATTTGTAGATAATCTGAATGGCGTGAGTTTGTCTCATGTTGACGCGCCTGTCGACAAAATGTGACCACTCGGCACTCTTCATCAAACTGTCACGGAACTGTGGCAGCGCGCTTGAACAAACTTCATCAGACTCGCGCTCTACTGGGGTTCTGCGTTTCGGTGTTTTTCATGCGCGTGTTGTTTTTACTGGCCGCTCTCTTGTTCGGCCTGCCGTCCTTTGCGGCTTCTCGATGTGACGTCAATGTTCCAACCCAAACGGTCGACTTGGAAAAGGTGAGCATCGCCTACCAGAGCATTGGCCGTGCGTCCGACCCTGCCTTGCTGCTGGTGATGGGCCTGGGCGGGCAGTTGATCCATTGGCCGGATGAGGTGGTGGTCGCCCTGTGCCAGCAAGGTTTCCGGGTGATCCGCTACGACAACCGTGATGTGGGCCTGTCCACCTGGCGCCAGGCGCCGGCCAGCGCCAACCTGACGTTTGAAGTACTGCGCTACAAGCTCGGCCTGCCGGTGGCGGCGCCGTACACGCTGACCGACATGGCCGACGACGCCCTGGGCTTGATGGACGCATTGCAGGTCCAGCAGTTCCACGTGCTGGGCGCAAGCATGGGCGGCATGATCGCCCAGCACCTGGCGGCCATGGCACCGCAGCGGGTGGAAAGCCTGACCCTGGTCATGACCAGTTCCGGCGCCGAAGGCCTGCCCGCCCCGAATGCGGCGCTGGTGCAGTTGCTGTCGCGGCGCAGCGCGCCCAATCGCGAAGTGGCATTGGAGCAACAGGCCGACCTGTTAGCCGCCCTCGGCAGCCCTTATGTGAAGGACGATCGCCAGGCGTTGCTGCACCAGGCGGCGCTGTCCTATGACCGCGCCTTCAACCCCGACGGCGTGAAGCGCCAGATCATGGCCATCCTTGCCGAGCCCAGCCGTGTGCCGCTGCTCAACCAATTGCGGGTGCCAACGCTGGTGGTACATGGCACCGCCGACCCGTTGTTGCCAGTGATGCATGGCGTACACCTGGCCGCGCATATCCAGGGCAGCCAACTGAAACTGATTCCGGGCATGGCCCATCGTTTCCAGGAGGCGTTCAAGGCGCCGCTGCTGACGGCGGTGCTGCCGTATCTCAAAGCCCACCGCGAAGATGCCGCGCACTGGGCGCAGATTGACCTGGGCGAGCCTTCGAAGGTGCTGTGACATTGGTGTATCGTGCGAGGTTTCCGGCGCGTGAATGCCAGCGAGGTTGCCTACCATGAGTACTCCCCTGAAAATCGATTTCGTCAGCGACGTGTCCTGCCCCTGGTGCATCATCGGCCTGCGCGGCCTGACCGAGGCCCTGGACCAACTGGGCGCCGAAGTGCAGGCCGAGATCCATTTCCAGCCGTTCGAGCTGAACCCCAACATGCCTGCCGAGGGGCAGAACATCGTCGAACACATCACCGAGAAATACGGCTCCACGGCCGAGCAGTCCCAGGCCAACCGCGAACGCATCCGCGACATGGGCGCCGCGTTGGGTTTTGCCTTTCGCACCGATGGCCAGAGCCGCATCTACAACACCTTCGACGCCCACCGCCTGCTGCATTGGGCCGGGCTGCAAGGTTTGCAGTACAACCTCAAGGAAGCGCTGTTCAAGGCATACTTCAGCGACGGCCAAGACCCGTCCGACCACGCCACCCTGGCGATCATTGCCGAAAGCGTCGGCCTGGACATCAAGCGCGCCGCCGAGATTCTCGCCAGCGACGAATACGCCGCCGACGTCCGTGAGCAGGAACAGCTGTGGATTTCCCGGGGTGTGAGCTCGGTGCCGACCATCGTGTTCAACGACCAGTACGCCGTCAGCGGTGGCCAGCCGGCCGAGGCGTTTGTTGGCGCCATCCGCCAGATCATCAGCGAAGCCAAAGCCTAAGGCCGGTCACTGTTTAAAATGTGGGAACGGGCGTGCTCGCGAAGGCGGTGTGTCAGTTGATGCATGTGTTGGCTGACACTGCGCCTTCGCGAGCAAGCCCGCTCCCACATTGGTCATTCACTGTTTTTAAGATAAGTGCTGGCCCGTCCCTTGCATTACCCCCTCAAAGCCCCTCCGGCAGCCGGATGGGCGCTGTTATTAGGGGGCAACACTGCCTTGAATATTCTTGACCTCGACCACAGCCTTACCGGCCAGGCACCGATTGCCCGGCGTTTGGCCAGCGGCCAGGCCACGCGCCTCGACTTGCTGGACCTGGGCCCGAAACTGCGCCTGTGGTCCACCGAAAAAACCTGGAAATCTTTCGCCGAGCGCCTGGCCAAACGGCCGCGGCCGGTGGATGCACGCCCGGAAATCCTGTTTGTTGGCTCCGGTGATTATCACCACCTCACGCCGGCGTTCCTGGCGGACCTCAAGGAACCCATCAGCCTGATCCATTTCGACAACCACCCCGACTGGGTGCGCTTTGCGCCCAAGCGCCACTGTGGTTCCTGGGTCAACCGCGCGTTGAAGATGCCGGCCGTCAAACGCATCGTCACCCTCGGCCCATGCAGCGACGACCTGCATAACCCGCAACTGCGTGGCGGCAACCTCGGCGCCCTCAAGCGCGGGCAATTGCAGCTGTTTCCGTGGCAGCATCCGCCGTCGAAAGTCTGGGGCCGCGTAGGCGATGGCGCCGGCCATCAACAGCAGGAAAACCACCTGCACTGGCGCAACCTGGCCGAGCTGGACTGGACCGCGTTTCTGGAGCAGATGATCAGCAGCCTGCCCACCGAAGCGATCTGGATCACCATCGACAAAGACGTGCTGGCCAGCGAAGACGCCGCCACCAACTGGGACCAGGGCGGCATGCGCCTGACCCACTTGCTCGAAGCCCTGCGGGCCTTGGCGGCGCGCAAGCGCATCATTGGCATCGACGTGTGCGGCGAGTTTGCCACCCCGGCATTCAGCAACGCGTTCAAGCGTTGGGAAGCCAAGTCCGACCAGCCGCCGCCCGAGCGCTGGAGCCCGGAGGATATCCAGCGTAATGCCGCGACCAATGAAGCCCTGATCGACCTGTTTGAGGAGTTGTTCCCGTGACCTTGCTCGTAGTCATGCTGGTGGCGTTTTCCATCGTGCTCGATGTGATCGGCCAGCTGTGTTTCAAGATCGGCCTGGACCGCCTGCCGGAGCTGGAAGGCGGGTTTCGCCTGAATGCGTTCTGGGGCCAAGTGTTTAATGCGCCGTTGCTGTGGGCCGGGATCGGCGCCTATGCCATTGAGTTTTTCGTGTGGCTTGAAGCCCTGTCCCGGGCGCCGTTGAGCCTGTTGTTCCCGGCGGCAGCGCTGGCCTACTGCGGCGTGGTGCTGGCGGGCAAGCTGGTGCTCAAGGAAACCGTCAGCCGGCGTCGCTGGCTGGGCACGCTGGTGATTACCTTTGGCGTGATGTTGGTGGCCATTGCAGGGAGTCAGGCATGAGTTCGCAAAATGTAGCGGCAGAGCGGCCCAGCGGCTGGCTGCACGGGCGCCTGGGCACCGTGGTGCTGTGGGCGTTGCTGATCGGTTTTGAAAGCGCCGGGCAGCTGTTTACCAAGGTGGCCGGTGACCAACTGGGGCAGATGGATTTCAACTGGCAGTGGCTGGCCGACGTGGCGCGTAACCCGGGGATCCTGGCGGCGATCGGCAGTTACATCGGTGCCTTTTTCGTGTGGATGCTGATCCTGCGGCGCAGCAGTCTGTCCCTGGCGTTTCCGCTGAGTTCGCTGGTGTTTGTGGTGGTGCTGCTGGGGTCGTGGCTGGGGCTGGGGGAACACATCAGCCTGCTGCACTGGGTGGGGGTTGCGGTAATTATCGGCGGGATCGCCTTGCTGGCTGAGGGCGAAGAGAACTGATGCACCACCCCTGTAGGAGGCCGTCTTGCCAGCGAGTGGTGAACAGGTTGGATTTTGTAGTGAGCGAGCTTGCCTCGCGCGGGGCAAGCCCGCTCACTACAAAATTAGGATCAGCCCTGGGATTTGCGGTGGGCCACCAGGAAGCCTAGGCCGTGGGACACCGGAAGCGCCTTGACGCCCGCCTCACGCTGCTGCTCGGCAATCTCCCGATGAAACGCCTTCACTTTGGTCCAGTGCATCTTCGGCCGGTAGTGGTGCTCGGCGTGGTAGCCGTTGTTCATCCAGATCAGGTTGTACAACACGCTGTAGGAACTCACGCCCCAGGCAATCGGCAGGTCCGGGTTGCCACCGAAATGTTCGTAGTAGCCATTGAGCGATGACAGGCACTGGCCCAGGTACCAGAACGGCAACAGCCACAGCACGGCCTGCCAGTTGTAGAACGCCAGGGCGATGTAGAACGCCACCGTCACGCAGATCTCCACCTTGACCCAACGAGCGTCAGCGGGGCGCTTGCGCTTCATTTCGTCATAGAACGGCTTGGGATCGTCGCGGAAAAAACTGAGGAACGTGTAGGCCCACGGGTTTTCCGGCTGGCCGTCCTTGCCGCGTTGGTAGATCGACAGCGGGTCGATGGTTTGCCCGTCCGGGCCCGGCAGGTCGGCGTTGCCACGGTGGTGGCGGTTGTGGATATCGCGGTAGAGCGTCTGGGAAAACCCGATGGTCACCGACAGCAGCAGGTCGAACCCACGGTTCATGGCGCGATGGGTGAAGTAGGCGTTGTGGATCTGGTTGTGGGAGATGCTGTTGATGCTCCACGACAGGCTCACCGCGTACACCAGCGCCAGGGGCACCAGTGCCCACCAGCTCAAGCTATGAAACGCGGCAACCAGCCAGATGACAAAAGCAAAGTGCGCCAGGCCCATGGCGATCGGGACCAGGTCCCACAGCGAATGGTGCAACAGGCGGTAAGCGGGGCGAGCCATGAAGAACGTCCTGAAAAGTGGATTCCAGGGCGTTACTGCAAGGCTCAGACCAACTTCATCGGCACTCACGAAACCCAACTGTAGGATTCGACAAGCCGGCTCCTACAGGGGAATCAGTCGAATTTGTAGCTGATAGCGGTCTGCACCTGGCCCTGGTTCACTTCGCCGGTCTGGCGAACGATGCTGCTGTCCGCCGCCGAGCCCACCAGGTGGACCCAGCTGGCGCTGGTCAGCAACGACCATTTCGCCGCCAGGGGGAACTCGAAGCTCTGGGTAAACGTCAGGTTCTGGAAGCCGCCGCTGGCGTTGTAGGGCTTGAAGCCCGAAGCGGCGGCTTCGTTGTCATCCACGCCGAAAAACGTGTTGGTCTGGCGGTCGTCGGCGAAATGCGCCATCAGGCCGCTGCTGCCAATGATCCCGCCGCCCAGCGGGTAACCCAGCTCGCCACCGACCTTGCCGAGCACGCCGCCCTGGTCGTGGCCACCGCCCACGGCCCGGCCCAACTGGGCGTAGACCCGCCAGAACTCGGCCGGCGCGTACTGCACGAACCCGCCCACCTCGGCCATGCTTGAGACGTCCCGCAGGCCGGCGAGGGCGCCGTTGGCCGTGCGGCCCGGGATGTAATTGACGTAAGGCCCGGCGCTGAACCCGTTGGTATTCAGGGCGCTCCAGGTCAAGCCATCGTCAGTGCCGAGGCTGACATTGCCCCAGTCCAGGTCGAAGTAGGGAATAGGGGTGATCTGATAGCGGCTGCCCGTGGGTTCGCGGGGCTGATAGCTGACGCCTGCGCCCACTTCACCGGTAATGCCCTCAGCCTGGGCGGCGTTTGAAAAGCCCCACAAGCCCAGCAAACCGGCGAATGCAGCACATGTGATCCTGAACATGGTCACGGTTCCTTGATTGATTACGTGCGCATGAACGCGCGAAGGGCCTTCCTGGCGCAAGCACTCATCTTGTTTGTAGCAAGCTACAAAAATTGTAGCTTGGGCGACACATATCACCACCGTTACACGGCAAACCCCCAGCCCCGCTGGCTTTCGGTCAGTTGGCACGCTCCCTGCTCTACCGGTTGGGCAAGCGCATGCAGCGCGCTCCACCTTCAAGGTAAACGCAGATGATCCACTGGCATATCGTGTGTGACTTCGACGGGACCATTACTCCCACCGATGTCATCGACAACGTCCTCCAACGCTTCGCCGGCCCCGAGTGGGAAACCATCGAGCAGGAATGGCTGGATGGGCATATCGGTTCCCGCGAATGCCTGAGCCGTCAACTGGCGCTGATCAAGGCCACACCTGCCGAACTGCTGGCCTACTTCGACAGCGTCGAGATCGATCCGGACTTCCCGGACTTCGTCGACCACGTAATGGGCCTGGGCGCGACCATCGAAGTGGTCAGCGACGGCATCGAACAAGGCATCGCGCGCATCCTGTCGCGCAACTACGTGACCTTGTTGCCGATCCTCGCCAACCGCCTGCGCCAGGTCGACCAGAACAGCTGGCGCATCGACTTCCCGTACTCCAGCGATGCCTGCCGTGCCGCGTCCGGCAACTGCAAATGCAAATCCACCCCGCGCAACAAGCGCGTGCTGGTGATCGGTGACGGCAAGTCCGACATGTGCGTGGCCTCCACCGCCGATTTCGTCTTCGCCAAAGGCAGCCTGGCTGACTACTGCGAAACCAACAACATCCCTTACGCGCGCTTCGACACCTTTGCCGAAGTGCCCGCGCTGCTGGCCAAGTTGCCTCTGGGCATCGCCGCCAACGCCACCACCTTCACTGCTGCTGACCTCTCTGTTGAAAATCAGGAACTCTTCCACCATGTCTGATATCCGTATCGCTACCGCCGAAGACCAGATTCTTCTGGATAAAGAAGCCAAGTACTGCTCCTACGGCGACACCGTTCACTACATCGAGCCACCGCGTATTTTCAGCCGTTGCGAAGGCTCCTACGTGTGGGACACCGAAGACCAGGCGTACCTCGACCTGCAAATGTGGTACTCGGCCGTTAACTTCGGCTACGCCAACCCGCGCCTGAACAACGCGCTGAAACAGCAGATCGACACCCTGCCGCAAATCGCCAGCCAGTACCTGCACAAAGGCAAGATCGAGCTGTCGGAAATGATCGCAGTCGACGCCAAGAAGAAGTTCGGCCTCGACGGTCGCGTGCACTTCAACGTCGGCGGTTCGCAGTCTATCGAAGACTCCCTGAAGGTCGTGCGTAACGCCACCAACGGCAAGAGCCTGATGTTCGCCTTCGAAGGCGGCTACCACGGCCGTACCCTCGGCGCCTCGTCGATCACCTCCAGCTACCGCTACCGTCGTCGCTACGGCCACTTCGGCGAGCGTGCGCAGTTCATCCCGTTCCCGTACCACTTCCGCGGCCCTAAAGGCATGACCAAGGAAGAATACGGCAGCCACTGCGTGCAACAATTCGCCCGTCTGTTCGAGACGGAATACAACGGCGTGTGGGACCCGAAAGTCGGTTCCAGCGAATACGCAGCGTTCTACGTCGAGCCGATCCAGGGCACCGGCGGCTACGTGATTCCGCCGATGAACTTCTACCGCGAACTCAAGCAAGTGCTGGATCAGCACGGCATCCTGATGGTGTCCGACGAAATCCAGATGGGCTTCTACCGTACCGGCAAACTGTGGTCGATCGAACACTTCGACGTACAACCGGATGTGATCGTCTTCGGTAAAGCACTGACCAACGGCCTGAACCCACTGGGCGGCATCTGGGCCCGTGAAGAGCTGATCAACCCGAAGATCTTCCCACCAGGTTCCACCCACTCCACCTTCGCCTCCAACCCACTGGGGACGGCGGTAGGCCTGGAAATGTTCAAGATGACCAACGAAGTCGACTACGGCGCGATGGTCATGGCCAAGGGCAAATACTTCCTGGAAGGCCTGCAAGACCTGCAGAAACGTTTCCCGATCATCGGCGACGTCGACGGCCTGGGCCTGGCCCTGCGCTGCGAAATCTGCGGCCCGGATGGCTTCACGCCAGACAAGGCGACCCTGGACTACATGGTTGAAGAAGGCATGAAGGGCGACATGGTGGTTGATGGCCAGAAACTCGGCCTGATCCTCGACGTCGGCGGTTACTACAAAAACGTGATCACCCTGGCACCGTCCCTGGAAATCAGCTACCCGGAAATCGACCTGGGCCTGAAGCTCCTGGAGCAACTGCTGGTGCGAGCAACCAAACGGTGAACAGCCTCGAGATCGACCTCGGTGAAGGTGATGCCGGCTTCGTTCTCGGTGAAGGTCCGGTCGGGATCCTGTTGATCCACGGCCTGACCGGCACCCCGACGGAATTGCGCCAGGTCGCCAAAGGCCTGGCCAAGGCGGGTAACTGCACGGTGTACGTGCCGACGCTGGCCGGGCATTGCGGGGGCAACAGCGACCTGCAGGCCACCGGCTGGCTGGACTGGTACGAAGGCGTGCGCAAGACCTTCGCACAGGTCAAGCAACGCCACGCGCAGGTGTTCGTCGGTGGCTTGTCCATGGGCGCGGTAATGTCGATGTACGTGGCCGCCGAACACCCCGGGCAGGTTGCCGGGTTGCTGATGTATTCCACCACCTTGAAGTACGACGGCTGGAGCATTCACAAGCTGGCGTTCCTGACGCCGTTGCTGATGAAGATTCCGTTCGGCGTGCACATCTGCCGCTTCGAAGAGAAGCCGCCGTACGGCATTAAGAACGAGCGTCTGCGGGCGATCGTCGAACGGCAGATGAAGGAAGGGCACAGCAGCGAGGCGGGCTTGTTGACCATGGAAGGCATCACGGTGCGCGAGTTGCACCGCATGAACGCCGTGGTCAAGAAGCGCATGCCCGAGGTCAAGGTACCGGCGCTGGTGCTGCATTCCATCGAGGATGACATCACCAGCCGCTGGAACGCCGATTACGTGGAACGCCACCTCGGCGGCCCCGTGACCAAGATCCTGCTGGACAACTGTTACCACATGATCACCGTCGACCTGCAGTACCGTCGTGTGATCGAGTTGAGTGCCGAGTTTGTCGAGCAGCACACCCATGCCATCGAGGCGCCCGAAGATTATCGACAGCGGGCGTAAGCCTAAGGAACAGACGTGATTACCGCCCAAGCCTTCCCGACCATCCGGGCTATCCAGCGCAGTGCCTGGAATGACTGTTTTCCCGGTGCCCTGGAGGACTGGGACTATTACGTGGCCGTGGAAAACGCCGCGATCGATGATTTTCAGTGGCGTTACCTGGCTGTTTACGATGATGGTGTGCTGGTTGCTGTCGCCGCCGCCTTCATCACTCATTATCGACTCGACACCACGGTGTCGGGTGCCGGCAAGCGCTTGACCGAGCGCCTGGAGCGACTGTGGCCGGGTGTTTTGCAGTTGGGCTTGTATGCCATCGGTTCGCCGGTGGCCGAGCGTTGCGACGCGGGGGTGGCCAGCCACGTCCCGAGCGAACGCCGCCCGCAGCTGCTCAAGCATTTGCTGCAGGCTGCACGCCAAGACGCCGACGAGTTCGGCATCGGCTTGGTGGCGGTCAAGGATGCGCCGACCAAAGACCCCGACTGGGCAGACAGCTGCCGCGCCGCAGGCTTTCAAAGCATGCCGAGCCTGCCCACCGGACTGTTGCCGCTGCCTTACGGGTCGGTGGACGCCTACCTGGGGTCGCTGGGCAAATCCACCCGCAAGGACCTGCGCCGCAAGTTGCGCGCACCTGGGCCGCGCGTGGAATGGCGGCGCAACATCGACGACGTGTTGCCTGAGGTCATGCGCCTCTACGAAGCGACCCTGACGCGCGCCGAATTGCAGTTCGAACGCTTGCCCGCCAGCTACTTCACCGGCGTGCTCGAACGCCTTGATGAGCGCGCGGTCTGTGTACTTTACTGGGTGGATGACAGCCTGGTGGCGTTCAACCTGGTGCTGGTGGATGAGCACCGCTTGATCGACAAGTTCTTCGGGCACGACGTGGCGTTCACCCGTGAGTACAACCTGTACTTCCGCAGCTGGCTGACCAACGTCGACTACTGTATCCAGAACAATATCGCGTTGTACGAGTGCGGGCAGGCCGGGTATGCCAGTAAGCTGCGCCTGGGTTGCGAGTTCCAGGGCAACAGCATGTTCTTCCGCCACCGCAATCGGTTGGTCAATGGGCTGCTCAAAGTAGTGAAAATGTTTTTCCGACCGGATCGTTCCGACCCTGCCATGGCTGCTGCGATAAGCGAAACCTGATGATCACCAAGACCCGCCAGAAAGCCCGCCCCTTTGCCATCTCGCGCTGGAGCGTCCAGCGCAAGCTGGTGCTGGCGTTCTGGCTGGTCAGCGTTATTCCCACCATGATCGCGGCCGAGCTGGCCGCCACCACGTTGTCGCAGATTTTCGACAGCAACGTGCGGATCTGGCTGCAAGAATCGACCAAGATCGTCAAGGACGAGATTGGCGACATCCTTCACGACAACGCGCGCATGGCCAAGCTGTTCTTGCGCTACACCAGCCCGCCCTCGTCCAAACAGGCTGCTCGGCATGATCGGCTCACCGCCGACATTGCCGATGCCACGGACATCGACGTGGTGGCGCTGATTCGCGTCAGCGATCACAAGGTGGTGTTCAGCACGGCCGCCGATGACATCGTCAAGCAGATCAACCTGACCAGCAACGCGGTGTTGCAGACGGTGCAAGTGGCCGGCGTCAGTACGGGGTTGGTGGTCTCGACCTTCGAGACCAATCGCGATGGCGAGGATTACCTGCTGCTGGTCGCCACCTACCTGGACAGCAGCTTCCTCACCAGCGTGGCCGATGTGCATTCCCTGGACCTGCGTCTCTACCTGGCCAACCCCTCGGGCTTCTCCGAGATTTTCTCGACCCAGCGTTTCGAAGATCATCCCTCGCGCATCCCCAAGGGGGTTGAAGCGGCGTTGCGCAGCACCAAGCAACCCAGTGAGCAATTCACCAGCAAGTACAGCGGGTTGTACTGGCCGATCTTCAACGATGCCGGTGAGCTGCAAGGTGTGATTTTCAGTGGTTTGCTGCGCCATACCAGCCTGGTGGGGCTGGTGAACCAGAGCAATCTGTTCGTGCTGATTTTCCTGCTCAGTTCGGCACTGTCCCTGGCGGCGGGGGTGCTGGTGTCGCGGCGCCTGACCAAGCCGTTGCGGGATTTGTCCCAGGGCGTGAATGCGGTGATCTCGGGCAACTATGAACACCGCGTGCTGGTGAGCGGCGGCGATGAGCTGGCGCAGTTGAGCAGCACGTTCAACCACATGACCGAGCGCCTGGGCGAGTTGCATCACCTGGAAGCCCAACTGCGCCGGCGTGACCGCCTGCATGCCTTGGGCGAAGTCGCCATGGGCCTGGCCCATGAGATCCGCAACCCGTTGGGCATCATCAAGACCGCCACGCAACTGCTGCACCGGCGCGCCGATCTGGCGGAAACCGACAAGCGCCATTTGGAATACGTGATCAGCGAGGTCAGCCGTATCAACGACCTGATCACCGAGTTCCTCGATTTCGCCAAGCCCAACCCACCGTTGCGCACGCTGCAGGCGGCACGCCCGGTGGTGGAAGAGATCCTCGGCTTCTGCGGCCCGGAGCTGTCTACCCATAACATCGATGCACAGATCGATGACCAGGCGCCCGGCGCGACGATCTACGCCGATGCCAAGCAGCTCAAGCAGGCCTGCCTGAACCTGATCCTCAACGCCATCGACGCCATGCCTGAAGGCGGGCGCCTGACGCTGGGCATCCGCAGCGACGACGACAACACGATCATCAGCATTGCCGACACCGGCCAAGGGATCCCGGCGGACATGATCGAGCGCATCTTCACACCGTTTGTCACTACCAAGGCCTCGGGCACTGGCCTGGGCCTGGCCAAAGTCTATTCGATCATGGAAAGTCACGACGGCAGCATCGAATGTGCCAGTGAGAAAGATGCCGGCGCCACGTTCAGCCTGTACATTCCGGCTAACGGCGAAGACGACGGGGATGATGAGGAAGGTCATGACGCATAACGTATTGGTGGTCGACGACGAACCCAAGCTGTGTGACTTGTTGTCGTCGGCCCTGAGCCAGAGCGGCATCCAGGTGTTTACCGCAGGCAACGGCCTGCATGCGCTCAAGGTGCTGGAACAGGAAGACATCGACCTGGTGATCAGTGACTGGCGCATGCCGGGCATGGACGGGCCGGCGCTGCTGGCCGAGATCAAGGTGCGCTACCCGCACTTGCCGGTGATTGTGATGACGGCCTACAGCACGGTGAAAAACGCCGTGCAGTCGATGCGTAACGGTGCGTATGACTACATCGCCAAGCCGTTCGACATCGATGAACTGGACATCACCGTGGCCAAGGCCTTGCAGTTTCGCGACATCATGCGCGACAACGCCCGCCTGCGCGCCGAGCTGGATGAACATGCCCAGTTCGACAGCCTGGTGGGTGACAGCCCCGCGTTTCGCAAAGTGTTGCAGGCGGTGGATTCGGTACGCGACAGCAACGCCACCATCCTGCTGACCGGCGAAAGCGGAACCGGCAAGGAAATGGTCGCGCGCGCCATCCACAAGCACGGCAGTCGCGCCGACAAACCCTTTGTCGCGGTCAACTGCGCCGCGATCCCGGAAGGCCTGCTGGAAAGCGAAATGTTCGGCCACCGCAAAGGCGCGTTCACCGGCGCCGTGGCGGACCGGGTAGGGCGCTTCATGCAGGCTGACAAAGGCACACTGTTTCTCGACGAAGTGGGCGACATGCCCCTGGCGTTGCAGGCCAAGATCCTGCGCGCGCTGCAAGAGCGGGTGATCGAACCGGTGGGCGACCCGCGTGAGCGCAAGGTCGATGTGCGCGTGATCGCCGCCACCAACAAGAATTTGCTGGACGCGGTCGCCAATAAAGAGTTTCGCGAAGACCTGTATTACCGCCTCAACGTGTTCCCGATCCCGCTGCCTGCCCTGCGTGAGCGCGTGGAAGACATCGCGCCCCTGGCCCGCCACTTCGCCCAGACCCTGAGCGCCACGGCCGGCAAGCGCATCACCGGTTTCAGTGCCGAGGCGTTGCAAGCGATGGCGGCCTACAGCTGGCCGGGCAATATCCGTGAGCTGCAGAACTGTGTGGAACGGGCGACCATTGTGGCGGCATCGCCGGTGATCGAGGACATTGACCTGCCGGGTTATCTGTTCGCTTCCAAACCGAGCGAAGGCGGGGTGGCAACGATCCTCAGTGACGGCCCGGGGATTCCCCAGGACCTCGACGCGGCGCTGGCTGAGGTGGAAAAGGCTTACATCCTGGCAGCCTTGCAGGAGAGCAATGGGGTGCAGGCGGCGGCAGCGGCGAAAATCGGGATATCGGAGCGAAGCTTCTGGTATCGCCTGAAGAAGCTGGGCATCCAGGTCGACAAAATAGTCCGCTGACACCCTGAGGTCCAAATGTGGGAGCGGGCTTGCTCGCGAAAGCGGTGTGTCAGTCAAATAGGGTCCAACTGAACCTCCGCATTCGCGAGCAAGCCCGCTCCCACAGTTTTGATTACATTGGGTCAGGCGTGGACGCGTACCCACACGCTGACCAGCACGGTCGCGGCCATCAACCATGCTACTGCTGCGACGGCCAAAGACGCCTCCAGCCGCATCCGGTCGACCATCACATACAGCGTCGCCAAATACACAAAGTACGGAATGATCGACCACATCCCGAACAGGATCGTGGTCTTCAGGTCGTCCACCGAACGGCCCTTGCCGACGATGTAATGGGCGATCAGCGCGAAGGTCGGGAACAGCGGCACCAGGCCTGCGATGTAGTAGTTCTTGGTCTTGGCCAGCGCGGCCAGGATCAGCACGACCGCTGCGCCCAGGGCAGCCTTGAGTAACAGATCCATCAGTGGCTCAACCCGTATTTCTTGACCTTGTCGAACAGCGTGGTCTTGGCCATCCCGAGTTCCAGGCTGGCCTGGGTCAGGTTGCCGCCGCTGCGTTGCAGTGCATCGTTGAGCAGGTTGCGTTCGAACGCCTCCACCGCTTCGGTAAACGCCAAGCCGTGGTTGCCACTGCCGGTGCCGCTTTTCTTGAAGGCGGGCAGGCCCAGGGCGAAGCGTTCGGCGACGTTGCGCAGCTCACGTACGTTGCCCGGCCAGTCGTGGCTCATCAGGCTCGACAGGGTCTGGTTGTCCAGTTCCGGCGCGGTGCGGTCGAAGCGCAGGGACGACTGCTGCAGAAAGTGCTCGAACAGTTGCAGGATGTCTTCGCGGCGCTCGCGCAGGGGCGGCAGTTCCAGGGTGACCACGTTGAGGCGGTAGTACAGGTCGCTGCGGAACTGGTTGGCGCGGCTCAGCTCATCGAGGTCGGACTTGGTGGCGGCGATCACCCGGCAATCCACCGCAACGCTCTGGTTCGACCCCAGGCGTTCGAGGGTGCGCTCCTGCAAGACCCGCAGCAGTTTGATCTGCAGGTTGATCGGCATGCTTTCCACTTCATCGAGGAACAGCGTGCCCTCGTGGGCGTGCTCGATCTTGCCGATGCGACGCTTGCCGGCGCCGGTGAAGGCGTTGGCCTCGTGGCCGAAGATCTCGCTTTCAAACAGGTTTTCCGGCAAACCGCCGCAGTTCAGTGCCACGAACTGGTGAGTGTGGCGTCGGCTGAAATCATGCAGGCACCGCGCAACCAATTCCTTGCCGGTACCGGTCTCACCTTCGATCAGCACGTTGGCCGAGGTGTCGGCGACGTTGGCGATCAGTTCGCGCAGGTTCTGCATGGCCGGCGAGCGCCCGATGATGCGACCTTCCAGGGAGTCGCGTTCGGCCAGTTGGCGGCGCAGCGACCAGACTTCCCGGGCCAGGCCACGTTGCTCCAGGGCACGGCGGACCACATCCACCAGACGCTCGGGGGAAAAGGGTTTTTCCATGAAGTCGTAGGCGCCGTTGCGCATGGCGCCGACGGCCATGGAAATGTCGCCGTGCCCGGTGATCAACACCACCGGCAGGCTTTTATCCAGGGCCTTGAGGCGCGTCAGCAGTTCCAGGCCGTCGATGCCCGGCAGGCGGATGTCGCTGATGACGATGCCGGCAAAGTTTTCGCCGATGCGCTTGAGCGCTTCCTCGGCGCTGCCCACACCCACGCTGGGAATATCTTCCAGCGCCAGGGCTTGCTGGCAGCCGAGCAGCACATGGGGGTCGTCTTCGACGATCAGGACGGTGAGGTCTTTAGGATCTGTTTTCATGTCGACTCAGCTTTTTGAGTGCCCGCCAACGGCAGGCACAAGACAAAGGCAGTACCACCACTGGCCGGGTGTTCCACGGCAAGGTTGCCGCCGGTGGCCGCCGCGAGGCTGGCGGAAAGGGTCAGGCCCAGCCCCAGGCCTTGCTCGCCGGGCTTGGTGGTGAAGAACGGTTCGAACAAATGCTTGCGCGCCTCGGGGTCGATGCCGTGGCCGTTGTCGCGCACCTGCAGGCGATATTTGCCGTCGCTGCTGCTGCCTTCGAGCCACAACTGCGGCGCCGGTTGTGCCTGCATGGCGTCCAGGGCGTTGCCGATCAGGTTGACCAGGATCTGCTCCAGGCGCGTCTGATCGATTTGCAGTTGGGCGTTGGCGAAGTCGCGGTGCAGGGTCAGCGGCAAGCTGTCCAGGCGCGCACCAAGCACCTGGAAGGCAGCCTCCACGGCCTTGGCGAGGCTGGCTTCGCCCTGGTCATCACCGCGCCGGGCAAAGGAGCGCAGGCTGGCGGTGATGCGGCCCATGCGGTCGATCAGTTCGTTGATGGTCTTGAGGTTGGCGCTGGCGGTGTCCAAGGCGCCACGCTCGAGGAAGCGCACCGTGTTGCCAGACAAAGTGCGCAGCGCGGCCAGTGGCTGGTTCAGTTCGTGGGCGATGCTGGTGGACATCTGACCGATGGCAGCCAGTTTGCCAGCCTGTACCAGCTCATCCTGGGCGCGGCGCAGGGTCTCTTCGGCCTGGCGCCGTTCGCGGATCTGGCCCTTGAGTCGTTCGTTGCTGGCGCGCAGGTCGGCGGTGCGTTCGGCAATCCGACGTTCGAGCTGGCTGTTGGCTTCCTGCAAGGCTTCCCGCGCGGCGAGGCGGGTGGCGATGACTTTGCGCCGCTCGTTCCAGGCAATCAGCAGGAATGCGACCAGGCCAAAGGCCACGGCCACCAGGATGCCCTGGTTGATGGCGGCCCGGCGCAGGTCATTGAGCGGGGTGAGCAGGGTGAAATTCCACGGTGTGTCATTGAGCGGGCGAGTTTGTGCCAGGTAGCTGACTTCGTGCTCGTCGTTGACCACTTCACTGTTGGCCGGGAAGGTCAGTTTTTCGGTGCCTTCGTTCAGGCGCTCGCGGGCCAGGGGCTCAAGCTCGTTCAGCGTCGCCCAGTAATATTGCAGGCTGTGGGCCAGGCGTTCCTTGGTGTCGTCGCTCAGCGGGCGCACAGCCTTGAGGCGGCGGGCCGGGTCGCTGGACAGAATGATGATGCCGTTCTCGTCGCTCACGAAGGCTTCGAGGCGTGCGCGCTGCCAGCGTTCTTCAAGGGCTTCGAGGCGCACCTTGACCACGGCGACGCCGATGATCTTGCCGTGCTCTTCCAGGCCATGGGCCAGGTAGTAGCCGGGTTCGCCGTTGGTGCTGCCGATGCCGTAGAAACGGCCGGGTTGGCCGCGCACGGCATTCTGGAAATAGGCGCGAAAGGACAGGTCTTCACCTTGGTAACTGTCGGCATCGCGCCAGTTACTGGTGGCCAGCACACGGCCGGTGGTGTCCATCACGTAGATGGCCCGACTGCGACTGCGTCGATTCAGGCCTTCGAGGTAATCGTTGACGGTCTTGCGGGTTTCCTGATTCGGGTCGGCCAGCAGCGTCGACACGCTGGATTCCAGTTCCAGCAGGCTGGGCAGGTAGGTGTATTTGCTCAGTTCGCTTTCGACGGTACGGGCGTGCAGCTCCAGCTGGCGTTCGCCGTTGTCGCTGAGGGTGCGGATGCCATAGTACTCACTGACCCAGAAGCCGATATAACCCAAGCCGATCATCAGGGCGATGATCAACGGCGGCAGGAACAGTTGGCGAATCAGACGAGGCTTCACGGCAAGTGATGGCGGCGCGGCGCGATAGGGGTTGGGGTCGCATTTCATCACAGATGCCTTGGGTCAACCAGAGCTTACCGGCCTGCGCGGGCCCTGTGGGAGCGGGCTTGCTCGCGAAGGCGGTGTGTCAGTCAAAGATGCAGTGGCTGATGTACCGCTTTCGCGAGCAAGCCCGCTCCCACAATTGGCCCGGCTTTTACAGTGGAAGCTTTGTAGGGCTTAGTGCTGCAGGATTTTCTCGAGGAAGTGCTGCGCGCGTTCGGAACGGGCGCTGATGTCGCCGAAGAACTCTTCTTTCGGGCAGTCCTCGATGATCTTGCCGGCGTCCATGAAGATCACGCGGTCGGCCACTTTACGGGCGAAGCCCATTTCGTGAGTCACGCACATCATGGTCATGCCTTCGTGGGCCAGCTGCACCATCACGTCGAGCACTTCGTTCACCATCTCCGGGTCCAGCGCCGAGGTCGGTTCGTCGAACAGCATGACGATCGGGTCCATGGCCAGGGCGCGGGCGATCGCCACACGTTGTTGCTGGCCGCCGGACAGCTGGCCCGGGTGCTTGTGGGCATGGGCCGACAGGCCGACGCGGTCGAGCAGTTGCAGGCCTTTCTTGGTGGCCTCTTCCTTGCTGCGACCCAGCACCTTGATCTGCGCGATGGTCAGGTTTTCGGTGATGGTCAGGTGCGGGAACAGCTCGAAGTGCTGGAACACCATGCCCACGCGCGAACGCAGTTTCGGCAAGTCTGTCTTCGGGTCGGCAATGGAGGTGCCGTCGACCACGATGTCGCCTTTCTGGAACGGTTCCAGCGCGTTGACGCACTTGATCAGGGTGGACTTACCCGAGCCCGACGGCCCGCACACCACGATCACTTCGCCTTTTTTAACCTCGGTGCTGCAATCGGTCAGCACCTGGAAGTCGCCATACCACTTGTTGATGTTCTTGATAGAGATCATACGGCAAACCTTTTTTGCAGACGCTTGACCAGCAGCGAGGCGGAAAAGCTGATGATGAAGTAGACGACACCGGCGAAGATCAGGAACTCGTTGGAGCGGCCGATGATGTCGCCGTTGGAGCGGGCGGAGTTGAGGAAGTCCACCAGGCCCACGGTGTAGACCAGCGAGGTGTCCTGGAACAGGATGATCGACTGTTGCAGCAGCAACGGGGTCATCTTGCGGAACGCCTGGGGCAGGATGATCAGGCGCATGGTCTGGCCATAGGTCATGCCCATGGCCTGTGCCGCCGCCATCTGGCCTTTAGGGATCGACTGCACGCCGGCCCGCACGATTTCACAGAAGTACGCGGCTTCGAACATCATGAAGGCCACGACGCAGGAGGTGAACGCGCCGATCGGGGTGTCTTCGCCGGTGATCCAGCGCAGCACGAACGGCACCGCCAGGTAGAACCAGGTGATCACCAGCAGCAGCGGGATCGAGCGGAAGTAGTTCACGTAGGCGCCGGCCACGCGGGACAGCAGTTTGCTGGACGACAGGCGCATCAGCGCCAGGACCGTACCAAGGGCAATACCGCCGACCACGCCCATGACCATCAACTGCAAGGTCATGACCATGCCGTTCCACAGGCCCGGGATGGCGGGGATGATGCCGCTGAAATCGAAGTCCATTATTTACCCCCCACGGAGATCAGGCCGGGCACGGCGACTTTCTTCTCGACCAGGCGCATGAGCAGCATCAGGCTCATGTTCAGGGTGAAGTAGATCAGCGTGGCCAGGGTGAAGGCTTCAAACAGGTTGGCCGAGAACTCGGCGGTCTGCTTGGTCTGCGCCAGCAATTCCATCAGGCCGATCAAGGACGCCACGGAGGAGTTCTTGAAGACGTTGAGGAATTCCGAGGTGAGCGGCGGAATGATGATCCGGTAGGCCTGGGGCAGCAGCACGTTCCAGTAGATCTGCGGCAGCTTGAAGCCCATGGCCCGCGCGGCGGATTCCTGGCCCCGTGGCAGCGCCTGGATACCGGTGCGTACTTGCTCACAGACGCGAGCGGCGGTGAACAGGCCCAGGCACACGACAACGCTCAGGTAGGCCGAGGTGGTCGGGTTCAGGTCTTGTTTGTACCAGTCCTGCAGGTTCTGCGGCAGCATGTCCGGTACCAGGAAGTACCAGATGAACAGCTGAACCAGCAGCGGCACGTTACGAAACAGTTCCACGTAGCAGGTCGCGATGCCCGATACGATGCGGTTTGGCACGGTGCGCATGACGCCCAGAATGGACCCCAGCAGCAAGGCGATAATCCATGCCACGACAGCGATGGCGATGGTCCAGCCCAGGCCGGCGATGTACCAGTCGAGATAAGTCTCGCTGCCAACGCCGGTGGACTTGAAGAACACGCCCCAGTCCCAGTTGTAATTCATTAGGGTCTCC
Organism: Pseudomonas sp. P7548; assembly: GCF_013386585.1. GTDB lineage: Bacteria > Pseudomonadota > Gammaproteobacteria > Pseudomonadales > Pseudomonadaceae > Aquipseudomonas. The sequence goes on from NZ_JACARO010000039.1 coordinate 63,834, forward strand.
CCTCGAGATCGATCGATGTACAAGCACCCGCTTGGGGAAGATCCTTTCCCGCCTGACGGTGAACGCCAGGCACACGCGATCGGCTCGAAAACCGCCAGGTCGAGTGTTCCACATTAAAGCCAGCAGGTAGTAACAGACGCCTGAGGGAGGGTTGGCTCCCTCAGGAGATAAGCTTAGTCAGGTATCAGATTTTTACGTCAGGCGCTGGCTTGTCGCTTGGGTTGGCGATCAGCTCCTTCACCTTGTCGCTCATCGGGAAGTTCAGGTTCAGGCCTTTTGGTGGGATCGGGCTCTCGAACCACTTGCTGTAGATCTTGTTGATCTCGCCGGATTTGTACAGGGCGACGATGGCGTCATCGACAGCTTTCTTGAATGCTGGGTCGTCTTTACGCACCATGCACGCGTAGGCTTCGAAGGACTGCGGAGTACCGGTGATGACCCAGTCGTCCGGCTTCTTGGCCTTGGCTTCTTCACCGGCCAGCAGGGCGTCGTCCATCATGAAGGCAACGGCACGGCCGCTTTCCAGCATGTTGAAGGATTCACCGTGGTCTTTGGCGGAGATGACGTTCATGCCCATTTGCTTGTCAGCGTTCATCGCCTTGATGATGCGCTCGGACGTGGTGCCCGCGGTGGTCACGACGTTCTTGCCTTTCAGGTCGGCAAAGTCAGCGTAGGACGGCTTGCCATCAGCGTCTTTCTTGACCAGCAGACGGGTGCCGATTTCGAAGATGTTGACGGTGAAATCAACTTGCTGGGCGCGTTCGGCGTTGTTGGTGGTGGAACCACACTCAACGTCCGCAGTGCCGTTCTGGATCAACGGGATGCGGGTCTGCGAGGTCACCAGGTTGTATTTAACCTTGAGGTCGGGCTTGTTCAGGTCTTTTTTCAGTTGTTCAACGATGGCCAACTGAATGTCGTGGGAGTAGCCCACGGGTTTGCCCGAACCATCCGCGATGTAGGAAAACGGAATGGAGCTGTCGCGGTGCGCGAGGGTGATGGTGCCGGAGTCGTTGATTTTCTTCAGTGTGCCGGTGAGTTCGGCGGCGAAAACTGGAGTGCTGATCAGAGCAGCAGCGATAGCTGCGCCCAGGATATGGGGAACGATGCGCATCAATACTTCCTCGACATTTGTTTTTTTTATGAAGCCGGCTAAACGGCTCTCTTGTACAGCGAATGCCCATGACGGCTCCTGAGGCGTCTCAGGCAATCGTCAGGGAGTGTAGAGCATGAGTCGTGCCATACCCGAAACAAACAGTTAACTATCTGATTTATATGTAGATTAACTTTGTGTGACGGGGGATTTTTAAGCGAGGGATCCGGCAAACCGAATCGGGGGGAGGGCGGCGTTCGGAAAACCGAATGGTGCGCAGGGTGTCTCAGGCGTGGCTTTTGTGTGGGAGCTGGCTTGCCTGCGATACAGGCACCTCGGTTGTCTGAAGAGACCGAGGTGATGCCATCGCTGGCAAGCCAGCTCCTACAGGGGCGGGTTAGAAGGTGTAGTCGGCGGAAACGACGGCTGCGCGGCCATCGCCTGGCACGGCCCAGCCGTTGTTGCGGATGCGGGTCAGGTAGTCCTTGTCGAACAGGTTATTGACGTTCAACTGCAGGTTCAGCTGCTTGTTGACCTTATAGCCGAGCATCGCGCGCTGCACCGCATAGCCGGGCGCCGTCGGTGCCCCGGCGGCGCTGACCAGGTACTGCTTGGATTGCGCGGTGATGCCGTAGCCCACCTGGAAGTCGTAGGGCAGGTCGTACACCGTCCACAGGCTGGCTGCGTGTTTGGGCGTGAAGGGCAGAGGCTCGCCTTTCTGCGCGTCGAAGCCGGTGTTGGCCAGGGTAAAGTCGCTGGCGCTGCGCAGGACGCGGGTGTCGAGGTAGGTGTAGTTGGCGAAGACCTTCCAGCGATCGGTGATCGCGCCGCTCAGGCCCAGTGCCACGCCGTCTGCCCGGGCTTTACCGTCGAGGGACTGCGTACCGCTCAGGTTGGTGGGGTCGGGGTCGGCCACTTTGTAGTTGGTGCGGTCGTTGCGGAAGATCGCGCCGGTGACCGACAGGGCATTGTCGAGGAAGTCCCACTTGGTACCGATTTCATAGCTGACGGCGGTTTCCGGGGCGACGTTGCAGTTGTTGGTGGCGATGCTGGAGCTTTTGGCCGGGGTGAAGCAGCCACCGTTCACGCTCGCTTGGGACGGGGTCTTGCTGTTGCCGTAGGCGACATAGAAGCTGCCGTTCTCCACTGGCTTGTAGACCAGCGCCAGGCGGTAGGAGGTCAGGTCGTCGGCTTGGCCGTAGCGCTGGCCCGGGGTTTCCACGCCCGAGGTCGAGTAGGCGTTGGTCACCGAACTGCCGGCGTTGTGCTCGTAGCGCAGGCCGCCGTTGATTTCCCACTGCGGGTTCAGCTTGAGCGTGTCGAAGGCGTAGGCCGCACGGTTGTTCAGCGCGCCGTCGACGTGGGCCGCGCGGGTGAAGTTGACCGGGCCAGCCCAGTAGGAGTTCGGGTCGCTGAAGCTGACCGGCGGCGGCACGATCGCGGTGCCGTTGCTGTTAGTCAGCCATTTGCCGGTATCCGCCTCGTATTCCTCACGGCTGATGGCGATGCCGGTCACCAGGGTGTGGTCGATGAAGCCGGTGCTGAAGCGGCTGGTGACGTCGGTCTGGTTGGTGAACATCTTGTTCTGGGTATTGCGCTCGTTACCCAGCGAGCCGCCGCTTGGCTGGAAGAAACCCGGGTTCAAACCCGCAGCGCACGGGGCGCCAGTGATCTGGGTGCCGCTGGCCAGGCAACCGGCCTGCGCGCCTTCTGGACCGGAGGCGCGCAAATCTTGGCGCACGCGCTCGACGCGGGTGAAGTTGCGCACCGACACGGCGTCATTGAAATCGTGTTCGAGCTTCAGGCTGAACGCGTCCGAGGTGATCTGCTGGTCGTTGATGTTGTGGTAGCCGTAGAAGTCGCTCCAACCCACGCCCGGCATGGGTTTGCCGTTGTAGATGGGGATGCCGTATTGCGGGGTGTTGTTGTCTTTCTGGTGCTCGTAACTGACGGTGACGCGCGTTGGTGTGCCCAGGCCGAACGCAATGGAGGGCGCAATGCCCCAGCGTTCGTAATCTTCATAATCGCGCCCCGGCACGTCGTTACCATGGGCCATGAGGTTGAGCCGGAACGCGGTGGTGTCGTTGAGCATCTGGTTGGTATCAAGCGTGGTGCGCTTGTAGTTGTCGGTGCCGATGCCGGCACTGATGGTGGTTTTGTCACGCAACTCCGGGGTCTTGCTCACCAGGTTGATGGTGCCGCCGACCGCGCCCGAGCCTGAATACACCGAGCTTGCGCCGCTGACGACTTCCACCTGTTCCAGGTTGAACGGGTCGGTGCGGCTGTATTGCGCACTGTCGCGCACGCCGTCCACGTAGATATCACCGCTGGCAGAAAAACCGCGCAGGTTGATGCTGTCGCCATAGCCGCTGCCGCCTTCGCCGGCGCCGAAGGTGATGCCCGGCACGGTGCTGAGCACATCGCGCAGGGTCAGCAGGTTCTGGTCATGAATGACTTCCTTGGGAACGACCGTGATGGTCTGCGGCGTATCGCGCAGCGCTTCGGTGTACTTGGGGGATGAAGGCGCCACAGGGTTGTAGGCGCTCTGACTCGGGGCCTGGCCCTCAATGCTCGTCGCGCCTAGCTGAATGACGCCTGTGTCATCGGTTGCGGTCTCCGCCGCGTAACTGAATCCTCCTTGCGCAGCCACTGCCAAACCCACAGCCGACGCGAGCAAATGCCGCGATGAGAGGGGGGCAGAACTGATCCCGGTAGCCATTGAATAGTCTCTTGTTGGTAGAAGTGAGAGGCGATCGTAATTGATAGCGGATCTCAAATGTAATACTTTGTAACGAAATGATTCATGAAATTTCAGTCAGTTTTATCAGCCTGTGAGAAGTGCCAATGCAGAGTGGGCAGACAGAAATTGCGGACAACCCGCGTGCGTATGTGCGCTGGGTCATGCATGCCGCGCAGCTGGGGGACGTGGATGCGCAGGCAACCCTGGCCCAGTTGTTGCTCGATGGCCGTGGCGTGCAGAAAGACCCGACATTGGCGCTGAGCTGGTTTCGAATCGCTGCCCGCCAACGTCACCCGATGGCGATCAACATGGTCGGACGTTGCCTGGAGAACGGCTGGGGTTGCGTGATCGACCTGGCCGATGCGGCGCAGCATTACCGGCAGGCCGCCGACTTGGGGCTGGATTGGGGGCTCTACAACTACGGCCAATTGCTGAGCCGTGGTCGTGGCGTGGAGCAAGACCTGGCGGCCGCATACGAACAGTTCCGCCTGGCCGCCGCCAAGGGGCACGCCAAGTCGATGAACCTGCTGGGACGCTTTCATCATGAAGGTGTTGTGGTGCCCAAGGATGTGCCACTGGCGCGGCAGTGGTACCTGCGCGCCGCCGAGGCCGGGGATTTTCGCGGCCAATACAACCATGCTGCAGAGCTGGCCCAGGCGGGCGATGAAGAACAGGCGTGCGTATGGCTCGAGCGCGCCTTGAACACGGCGACCCCGGGCTTCCTAGAAGCGGCTTACCCTGTTTTGCTCGCGTCGGCCTCCAGCGCCATCCGTGAGATGGGGCTGCGTTACCAACAACAATCAGACACCCAATAAAAAGCCCCCGGACCTTTCGATACGGGGGCTTTGTTTGGCTGCGGTGATCAGGCTGCCTGGGTCTTGCCGCGATTCTGCTCAACCTGTGACAGATAGCGCTGCACGTTCTCCTGCTCGTCCGGCGTGGTGAACAGACCGAGCTTGGTGCGGCGCCACAGCACATCGTGAGCCTGGGTGGCCCATTCTTCGGCGCACAGGTAGTCGACTTCACGGGTGTACAGGCCGCCACCCAGGTGATCGCCCAAATCGGCCAACGATTGCACACCTTCCAGCAGGCGCCAGGTGCGGCTGCCGTAGGTGGTGGACCAGCGGCGGGCGATCTCGCTCGGCACCCAGTCGAACTTGCTGCGAATGGCGTCGGCCAATGCCTCTGGCGTGGTCATGTTCTCGCCGCCGGGCAGACTGGCTTTGGCGGTCCAGCTCGGACGCATCTGCGTGAAGTAGGGGGCCAGTTGCGCCATCGCCGACTCGGCGAGTTTGCGGTAGGTGGTCAGCTTGCCGCCGAACACCGACAGGATCGGTGCTTCACCCGTGCCGCCAGACAGCGCCAGGGTGTAGTCGCGGGTGATGGCCGACGGGTTGTCCGATTCGTCGTTGCACAGCGGGCGCACGCCGGAGTAGGTGTGCACGATGTCGTCACGGCTCAGCTGTTTCTTGAAGTGCGCGTTGACCACCTTGAGCATGTAGTCGGTTTCACCTTCGGTAATCGCGACTTTTGCCGGGTCGCCGGTGTATTCGCGGTCGGTGGTGCCGATGATGGTCAGGTGGTTGAGGTACGGAATGGTGAAAACGATGCGTTGGTCTTCGTTCTGCAGGATGTGCGCGTGAGCGCCTTCGTACAGCTTCGGTACGATCAGGTGGCTGCCCTGGATCAAGCGGATGCCGTAAGGCGAGTCCAGCTTCAAGTCGTCCTTGATGAACTTGGCGACCCATGGGCCGGCCGCGTTCACCAGCGCACGGGCGCGGATCGAGAACAGGCTGCCGTCGGCGCGCTCCATGTTCATTTCCCACAGGCCTTTGCTGCGGTGAGCGCTCACGCAGCGGGTCTGAGTGTGGATGTGCGCGCCTTTTTCACGGGCGGCCATGGCGTTCAACACGACGAGTCGCGCGTCATCGACCCAGCAATCGGAGTATTCGAAGCCTTTGGTGATTTCGCTTTTGAGCGGGCTGTCCGCGCCGAACTTGAGGCTCTTGGAACCCGCGAGTTTTTCGCGTTTGCCGAGATGGTCGTACAGGAACAGGCCGGCGCGGATCATCCACGCCGGGCGAAGGTGCGGGCGGTGTGGCAGCACGAAACGCATCTGCTTGACGATGTGCGGCGCCTTGGCCAGCAGCACTTCACGTTCGGCCAGGGCTTCGCGCACCAGGCGGAATTCGTAATGTTCGAGGTAGCGCAAGCCGCCGTGGATCAGCTTGCTGCTGGCCGACGAGGTGTGGCTGGCCAAGTCGTCCTTTTCGCAAAGGAATACCGACAACCCGCGACCGGCTGCGTCTGCTGCAATGCCGACGCCATTGATCCCGCCACCGATAACGGCAACGTCATAGACTTCGGCAAGCGGTGGAGCAGGCAAGGTGGAAGGGTTCATCGGCTGGCCTCGCGATCTTTTTCGTCTTGGAATTCGAACATTAATGTTCATTTGCGAAAATGGTAGCTGATAAACGCGCGCGCAGCCACCTGCCTTCGATTGAAAAAACTCATCGAAAGACCGAGAAAGGAAAATTTGTGAACAAAAAGTGAGGGTGATGTGGGGTCAGGCAGGCCGCCATCGCGGGCAAGCCCGGCTCCCACATTGAAATGCGATTACCTGTGGGAGCCGGGCTTGCCCGCGATGGCGTCAGAACAGGCGCTAGACGACTTCCAGCCGAACCTTGTGCTGATTCAACAGCTGCACCAGCGCCGGCACTGGCTGCTGATCGGTCACCAGGCAATCCACCAGACTGATCGGCCCCAGGCGAATCATGGCATTGCGCCCGAATTTGCTGGAGTCCGCCGCCAGGATCACCTGGCGTGCATTGGCGATGATCGCCTGGGAAACGCGCACTTCCTGATAATCGAAGTCCAGCAGGCTGCCGTCCTCATCGATGCCGCTGATGCCCACCAGCGCAAAGTCGACCTTGAACTGGTTGATGAAGTCCACACTGGCCTGGCCCACCACACCGCCGTCACGGCGCACGTTACCGCCGGTCAGCAGCACATCGAAGTCATCCTTGGCACTGAGCATGGTGGCGACGTTGAGGTTGTTGGTGATGATTTTCAGGTGACTATGGTTCAGCAGCGCACGAGCGATGGATTCAGTGGTGGTGCCGATATTGATGAACAGCGAGGCGTGATCGGGGATCTGGGCGGCGATGGCTTCGCCGATGCGTTGTTTCTCGTCGCGCATCTGGTTGGCACGCATGGCGTACGCGGTGTTCTCGACGCTGGAGTCATAGGCCGCGCCGCCGTGGTAGCGGCGCAGCAGATTGGCGTCCGCCAGCTGGTTGATATCGCGGCGGATGGTTTGCGGGGTGACAACGAACAGCTGCGCCATTTCTTCGATGCTGACGTAACCGCGTTCGCGGACCAGCTCGAGGATTTGTTGTTGGCGGGGAGGCAGATTCATGGGGCGTCCTTTGGGCTGCCATACAAAAGTGGCCCATGATGACGCAGGAATCCGCTCCCTGCCAGTTACAACCAGACGTTGGCTTATTCAGCGCCTTCGTGAGGCTCCCAGTCACGGGTGCGGCTGACCGCTTTCTGCCAGCCGGCGTACAGCTTCTCTTTTTCCTTTTCTTCGAGCTGAGGCTCGAATTCGCGCTCGATCACGGCCTTGCCGCGCAATTCTTCCAGGCTGCCCCAGAAACCGCACGCCAAGCCCGCCAGATAAGCCGCGCCGAGTGCCGTGGTCTCACGCATTTGCGGGCGCTCGACCTGGGTGCCGAGGATGTCGGCCTGGAACTGCATCAGGAAGTTGTTGGCCACTGCACCACCGTCCACGCGCAGGGCTTTGAGGCGCTCGCCGGAATCCTGTTGCATGGCGTCGAGCACGTCGCGGGTCTGGTAGGCAATCGACTCCAGGGCCGCACGAATAATGTGATCCACGCGTACGCCACGGGTCAGGCCGAACAACGCGCCACGGGCGTACGGGTCCCAGTAGGGCGCCCCCAGGCCAGTAAACGCAGGCACCAGGTACACGCCGTTGCTGTCCTTGACCTTGCCGGCGAAGTATTCGGTGTCGTGGGCATCGTTGATGATTTTCAGCTCATCACGCAGCCACTGCACGGTGGAGCCGCCGTTGAACACGGCGCCTTCCAGGGCGTAGGCCACTTCGCCACGTGGGCCGCAGGCGATGGTGGTGAGCATGCCGTGCTTGGATTTCACCGCCTTGTCGCCGGTGTTCATCAGCAGGAAGCAACCGGTGCCGTAGGTGTTTTTGGCCTGGCCGGCTTCGACACACATCTGGCCGAACAGGGCGGCTTGTTGGTCGCCGGCGATACCGCCGATGGCAATACCGCTTTTGGTGCGGCCGTAGATTTCCGAGGACGACTTCACTTCCGGCAGCATCTCGCGCGGAATGTCGAGAATCTCCAGCATCTTCGCATCCCACTCCAGGGTGTGGATGTTGAAGAGCATGGTGCGCGAGGCGTTGGTGTAGTCGGTGACGTGAGTCTTGCCGCCAGTAAATTTCCAGATCAACCAGCTGTCGACGGTACCGAACAGCAGTTCGCCAGCGCGTGCGCGCTCGCGGCTGCCTTCGACGTTGTCGAGGATCCACTTGAGCTTGGTGCCGGAGAAGTAGGGGTCGGTGACCAGGCCCGTGGTGTCGCTGATGTACTGCTCGTGGCCGTCGCGCTTGAGCTGCTGGCAGATCTCGGTGCTGCGGCGGCACTGCCAGACGATGGCGTTGTAGATTGGGCGGCCGGTGACCTTATCCCACACCACGGTGGTTTCGCGCTGGTTGGTGATACCGATGGCAGCCACTTGGTCATGGTGCAGGCCCGCTTGGGCCAGGGCCTCGACCATCACGGCGCTTTGGGTAGCGAAGATTTCCATCGGGTCATGTTCGACCCAACCGGCTTGCGGGTAATGCTGGGCGAATTCGCGCTGGGCGGTGCAAACCACGTTGGCATCGCGATCAAAGATGATCGCGCGCGAGCTGGTGGTGCCTTGGTCAAGGGCGATGATGTAGTTCTTATTCTGAAGATCGGTCATGTCGAATGCCTTGGAAAATAAGAAAATCGGTAATCAGCCTGGGCCACAAAAAGGGCAGGTGCGTCCAGGCTGGCGCTATCAGGAAATACGGGTCTTGCCGTTGACAGCCGTGTCAGGTGTTTCTTCAGCTATAGCAGGTGCGGCGCTCGGCAGGTGGCGGGCAATCAGCCCGCGATAGGCCGCAGCACCGAGGCATGCGCCAACAATTGGCGCGAAAATCGGAACCAGGAAGTAAGGAATATCGCGGCCACCCGTGAAGGCCATTTCACCCCAGCCTGCGAAAAAGGTCATCAGCTTCGGCCCGAAATCCCGTGCAGGGTTCATGGCGAAGCCGGTCAGCGGGCCCATGGCGCTGCCAATCACGGCGATCAGCAAGCCAATCAACAGGGGCGCCAAGGGGCCGCGCGGCAGGCCGTTGTTATCGTCGGTCAGGGCCATGATCACGCCCATCAGGATCGCGGTAATCACCACTTCTACCAGGAAGGCCTGGGCCGTGCTCAGCAGTGGGTGAGGGTAGGTGGAGAAGACAGAGGCCAGTTCCAGGCTCGCTTGCGTGCCGCGAACCATATGGTGGGTTTGTTCGTAATCGAAAAACAGATTGCTGTAGAGGGTGTAGACCAACGCGGCGGAGCAGAAGGCGCCGGCGACTTGGGCAAGGATATAGAAGGGCAGTTTGCGCTTTTCGAAGTCGGCGAAAATACACAGGGCAATACTGACGGCAGGGTTGAGGTGCGCCCCGGAAATACCGGCGCTCAGGTAGATCGCCATGCTGACGCCCACCCCCCAGATGATGCTGATTTCCCACAACCCGAAGCTGGCACCCGCAACCTTGAGCGCAGCGACACATCCTGTACCGAAGAAGATCAGAAGCGCAGTCCCCAGGAACTCGGCCATGCATTGGCTCGAAAGTGAAGGCTGTTGAAGAGCAGTCGTCATGGAAAACCTCAGTTGTTGTTCTTGTCTGGCGCACAACCTCAACGGGTTGTTGCGCGATTTTCACCGTGGCAAGGATCCCCATCCCGGTCGCGGCTTACTGCTCGAGTGCTGTAGGTCTATTCCTACAGTATTCGGAAACGAAAAAATATAGACAAGAATGACGGCTGTCAAAGGTCGAAAGTGAACCGTCAGTCACTTTCAAACTATTGGTCTGGTGAATGATCACGCTTGTCACATTGCCCGTGCACCTTAAAGGTGGGCGGACTAGAGCCTTTTATGTGGCCTTGGCCTAGAATTGGCCATCTGTTTGCCACGCCCGGAGACGTCATGACCCCCGCATTGGACCTGTTGAAAAAAGTTCGCGCCGAACATCGTATCCACAGTTACGAGCACGATCCCAAGGCCGCGTCATATGGCCTGGAGGCCGCAGAGAAATTGGGGTTGGATCCGGCGCAGGTGTTCAAGACCTTGTTGGCCAGCAGCGAGAAAGGTGAGTTGCTGGTGGCCGTGGTGCCGGTCGTCGGAAGCCTGGACTTGAAAGCGCTGGCCCATGCAGCGGGGGTAAAAAAAGTCGAGATGGCTGACCCGGCAGCGGCGCAGCGTTCTACCGGTTATTTGTTGGGCGGTATCAGCCCGCTGGGGCAGAAGAAGCGCTTGCGTACTTTTATCGATGAGACGGCGCAGCCGTTCGCGACGATTTTTGTGAGTGCGGGCAGAAGGGGGTTGGAAGTTGAATTGCCAGCGGCTGTGCTGGCGGAGCACACCCAGGCCAAATTCGCGCCGATTGGCCGGGCTTGAATCACCGCTTTTGAAGCCAATGCAAAACCAATGTGGGAGCGGGCTTGCTCGCGAATGCGGAGTGTCAGTCAACGAATTTTTTTCTGATACACCGCATTCGCGAGCAAGCCCGCTCCCACAAAAGCCGGCGCCTACATTTTTGATCCTGTGTGGTCAGTGGGCCGGGCTGTACCGCCGCACGCCTGATTCGGACTGCGGAATCTGCGCCGCCGTGCTGCCCGAAGCCTGGAACAACACCAGGTGTTCGGCGGCAACACGAATCCCCACATCAGCCCCGACCTGATGGTCGGCATGGCTTGGGAAGATCGATTCCAATTGCGCGCCCGTTGGCAATTGCAGGCGATACAGGGTCGATGCACCGAGGAATGTCTTGCCGACGATCCGTGCTTTCAATGCACTGTCCGGCGCGTAGACGATGTCATCCGGGCGCAGCAACACATCCACCGCACCACCGGTAGGCCAGGTGTAGGCACGATTACCGCGCAGGTCACCCAGTTCGGTACTCACCGACTCCGGCGAACTCAATTGGCCACGAATGAAGTAACCCTGGCCGATAAAGCTGGCAACGTAAGGCGTCTGCGGTTCGTGGTAGAGGTTGTAGGGCGTGTCCCATTGCTCCAGGCGGCCCTCTTTGAACACGCCTACTTGATCGCTGACGGCAAACGCTTCTTCCTGGTCATGGGTCACCAGAATCGCACTGGTGCCCCGTGCCTTGAGAATGTCGCGCACTTCGTGGCTGAGCTTGCGGCGCAGTTCGCCATCAAGGTTGGAGAACGGTTCGTCCAGCAGCAACAATGCCGGCTCTGGCGCCAGGGCGCGGGCGAGGGCGACACGCTGTTGCTGACCACCGGAAAGCTCGTGGGGAAAACGCTTGCCCAGGTTCTTCAGGTTCACCAGTTCCAGCAGTTCGGCCACCACGCGATCTTTTTGCGGGTGCTTGCGAATGCCGAAGGCGATGTTGTCGGCCACGCTCAGATGAGGAAACAACGCGTAGTCCTGAAACACCATGCCGATACGACGTTTCTCCGGTGCCAGGGTGAAACCGGCGCTGGAGATCACTTCGCCCGCCAGGCTGATTTCCCCTTCGTGCACCGGTTCAAACCCGGCAATCGCCCGCAGCGTAGTGGTCTTGCCACAGCCCGAAGAGCCCAGCAGGCAACCGATGTCGCCAGCGTTGAGGTGCAGGTTGAGGTTCTGCACCACCCGTTGATCTTGATAGCCGCATGCCAGATTGCGCAGGTTCAGCAGTAAGGGCTGGCTCATGCGTGGTGGTACGACGGCGGCACGAGAAACTCCAGCAAGGCTTTCTGTGCATGCAGGCGGTTTTCAGCCTGGTCCCAGGCGACTGAACGCGAGTCGTCAAGCAGGTCGAGGCTGATTTCTTCGCCACGGTGCGCAGGCAGGCAATGCATGAACAGCACGTCTGGCGCGGCCAGGTCGAGCAGGGCGCGGGTGACCTGATACGGAGCGAACAAGGCCAGGCGCTTGGCGGTTTCGTCTTCCTGGCCCATGGAGGTCCAGACGTCGGTGCTTACCAGGTGCGCGCCGATCGCGGCGTCGCGCGGGTCACGCACGAGGGTCACGCGGTCGCCGGCCTGCGCCAGGAAGCGCGCGTCGGGCTCGTAACCTTCCGGGCAGGCGACACGCAGTTTGAAGTCGAACTGGATCGCCGCTTCTATATAGCTGTTGCACATGTTGTTGCCGTCGCCGATCCAGGCCACGGTCTTGCCCTGGATCGAGCCACGGTGTTCAAGGAAGGTTTGCATGTCGGCCAGCAACTGGCACGGGTGCAGGTCATCGGACAGGCCGTTGATCACCGGCACGCGGGAGTGGGCGGCAAATTCGGTGACGGTGCTGTGGGCGAAGGTACGGATCATCACCGCATCAAGCATGCTCGACAGGACGATGGCGCTGTCGGCGACCGGTTCGCCACGGCCCAATTGGGTATCGCGCGAGGACAGGAAGATGGCTTGGCCACCCAACTGGATCATGCCGGCTTCGAACGACACGCGGGTGCGGGTCGAGGACTTCTCGAAAATCATCCCGAGCACACGGTTTTTCAAAGGCTCGAACAGTACGCCGCGGTTACGCAGGTCTTTAAGCTCAATGCCTCGACGGATCACGCTGACCAGCTCTTCGGGCGTGCAATCCATCAGGGAGAGAAAGTGCCTTGCGCTCATCATTAACTACCTTTTTGCAACAGACCGCAGATACTCAAAGCCTTGTTTATTGTGACAACGGGCGAGACCTGCGGCGAAAGCCGCACGGGGCGACGAAATAGGGGAAGGCGCGATCTTATAATTAAATGTCGCGTCTTACCAATAGGGCTACGGTTTTTAAGGGTGTTCAAGAAGGGCGCCAGAGCGCTTTTGAAGACGATTTCCAGACAGCAGCGGGCCATTTGTACACTGGCGCCGAGACCTTTTGCAATGTGTGGGGGCGGGCCCAGACCAGGCCGTGTCGGTTTCAGGGGCTGTGCGCCGGGTTCTGAAACATTTGCTCACGCTTGCCCATGGTTTGGCCTGATGGGCTTGGATTCACGGGGCGAACGATACTGGTGCCTGCTGCTGTCGCGGCCCATAGTGCAATCAAAGCCCTGATAAAGAGACTGGCCATGACCAAGACTCTCCACCACCGTGCCTGCCACCTGTGCGAAGCCATTTGCGGCCTGACCCTGGAAACCACCGAGGCCGACGATGGCAGCCTGGCGATCACTTCGATCAAGGGTGATGCGTTGGACACCTTCAGCCGTGGTCATATCTGCCCCAAGGCTGTGGCGCTGCAAGATATCCAGAACGACCCCGACCGCCTGCACCAGCCTATGCTGCGTGAGGGCAGCGAATGGCGACCGATCCCGTGGGACGAAGCCTTCTCGCTGGTCGCCGAACGGCTGGCAGGCATCCAGGCTCGGCATGGGCAAAACGCCGTGGCGGTGTACCAGGGCAACCCCAGCGTGCATAACTACGGGCTGATGACCCACAGCAACTATTTCCTGGGCCAGCTCAAGACGCGTAACCGCTTTTCCGCGACGTCGGTGGACCAGTTGCCCCACCACCTCACCAGCTACCTCATGTACGGGCACGGTTTGCTGCTACCGATCCCGGACATTGATCACACTGACTTCATGCTGATCCTGGGCGGCAACCCGCTGGCGTCCAACGGCAGCATCATGACCGTGCCCGACGTGGAGAAGCGCCTGAAGGCCATCCAGGCCCGGGGCGGTAAAGTGGTGGTGGTTGACCCGCGACGCAGCGAAACGGCGGCGATGGCTGATCAGCATCTGTTCGTACGCCCAGGCGGCGATGCGGCGCTGTTGTTCGGCGTGCTCAATACGCTGTTTGCCGAAAACTTGACCCGTGCCACGCACTTGCCGGTTGTGGGCCTGGATGAGGTGCGCCAGGCGATCGCCGGGTTCACTGCCGAGGCCATGAGCCGCCAATGCGCGGTGCCGGCCGAGCAGATCCGCCAGCTGGCGCGTGACTTTGCGGGTGCGGATAAGGCCGTGTGTTACGGGCGCATGGGGGTATCGACCCAGGCGTTCGGCACGTTGTGTCACTGGCTGGTGCAATTGATCAACCTCGTGACAGGAAATCTGGATCGAGTGGGCGGCGCCTTGTGCACCACGCCAGCGGTGGACTTGGTTGCGTCCACGGGGGGCGGGCATTTCAATCGTTGGCAGAGCCGGGTTTCCGGGCGCCCTGAGTACGGTGGCGAATTGCCCGTGTCGGCCCTGGCCGAAGAAATGCTTACCGGAGGTGAAGGGCAAATCCGTGCGCTGGTGACGGTGGCCGGTAACCCGGTGTTGTCGACGCCCAATGGCCGTCAGCTGGAACAGGCGTTGGACGGTTTGGAGTTCATGGTCAGCGTCGATCTGTATATCAACGAGACCACCCGTTATGCCGACCTGATACTGCCGTCCACCTCGGCGCTGGAAAACGATCACTACGACACCACCTTCAATATGTTCGCCGTGCGCAACGTCACGCGTTTTAACCGGGCGATCTTGCCCAAGCCCGAAGGTGCGCTGCATGACTGGGAGATCTTTGTCGGCTTGGCCCAGGCGTTCGCGGCGCGCACCGGTGCCACGCTCAAGCCGACCATGGCGCCGGCCCAGATGATCGACTTCGGCCTGCGTGCTGGGGTTTATGGCGATGCTTCCGAGCACAAGCTGTCGGTGGCGAGGTTGGCGGATCATCCCCATGGTGTGGATTTGGGGCCACTAAAGGCCAATCTCGTTGCGCGGTTGAAAACCGCCGATGGCCACATCCAGGCTGCACCGGCGGTAATTCTTGCGGATCTGGCGCGGTTTGCAGCGCAGCCGGTGCCCCAGGTGGGCGAACTGCTTCTGATCGGCCGCCGTCATGTGCGCAGCAATAATTCGTGGATGCATAACTATCACCGACTGGTGAAGGGCAAGCCGCGCCATCAATTGCTGATGCACCCCGACGACCTGGCGAGCCGGCAGTTGGCTGATGGGCAGCGTGTGCGGGTGAGTTCGCGTATCGGCATGATCGAGGTGGAAGTGGTGGCCAGCCAGGACATGATGCCCGGCGTGGTCAGTCTACCCCATGGCTGGGGCCACGGCCGGCCAGGGGTGCAGATGACGATTGCCAGTGGGCAGCCGGGGGCGAGCGCGAATGACTTGACCGACGAGCGGCAATTGGACGAATTGTCCGGAAATGCCGCGCTGAACGGGGTTCCCGTGCAGGTGGCGGCCGCATAAGGAGCCTGAGCACCACGCTGGGATTTTGCGTTACAATGCGCCACCGTGCCGACCTGTGAGTCGCAAAGTTCCAGCCGAGGTGTTCCATGGATATCATCGAAACGATCAAAGAGCAGATTGCCAACAACACCATTCTGCTTTACATGAAGGGCGCGCCAAACGCTCCTCAGTGCGGTTTCTCCGCGAAGGCTTCCCAGGCCATCATGGCGTGTGGCGAGAAATTCGCTTACGTGGATATCCTGCAGAACCCTGAAATCCGCGCCAACCTGCCGAAATACGCCAACTGGCCAACGTTCCCACAACTGTGGGTCGCCGGTGAGCTGGTCGGCGGCAGCGACATCATCGTTGAGATGGCGGCCGATGGCTCGCTGCAAGCGCTGATCAAGGAAGCAGCGGCCAACGCCGCCGCCAAGACCGACGCGTAATCTGTGTAGGAGCCGGCTTGCCGGCGATAGCGTCTTGAGCCAAGCGGTGATTTTGAAGGCGCCATCGCCGGCAAGCCGGGCTCCTACAAAATCCGCGGTCAATAAAAAGCCCCGCTTCTCGTAAGAGAGCGGGGCTTTTTTATACCTGAGCGTTTGGGCTTATTCGCCCATCTGCGATTGCAGGTAGTTTTCCAGGCTGACTTTGTCGATCAGGCCCAGCTGGGTTTCCAGCCAGTCGATGTGTTCTTCCTGGTCTTCCAGGATGTCTTCCAGCAGTTCGCGGCTGCCGAAATCACCCTTGGTTTCGCAATGAGCAATAGCGGCTTTCAGGTCGCTGTGGCTCTTGTGCTCGAACTTCAGGTCGCTGCTGATCATTTCCTGGGTGTGCTCGCCGATGTTCAGCTTGCCCAGGTCTTGCACGTTCGGCAGGCCTTCGAGGAACAGGATGCGCTTGATCAGCGCGTCGGCGTCCTTCATGGCCTTGATGGATTCTTTGTATTCACGCTTGCCCAGCTTTTCCAGGCCCCAATCGTCATACATGCGCGCATGCAGAAAGTACTGATTGATCGCGACCAGTTCATTGGCAAGGATTTTGTTGAGTTGCTGGATGACTGAGATGTCGCCTTTCATGACTGGGGTCCTGCCCTGTAATAGCTGTGTATAAGGCGGAGTTTGAGCGGCGAAATCCTTAGTGTCAAACCTAAGTTATTGAATAATAAATGAAAATTAATCGGAATAAGAATGTTTGTGTTCCGCGTCTTGACGCTAACTAATTGAATTGCGGGCATAAAAAAACCGGACACTAAGTCCGGTTCTTTAAAACACGCTCAATTAAGCGTGTGTAAATTCTGCTGAATAGGGGATCGCGGCCTGGGCTGTTTGCAGCTGCGTCAGGGTTTCCCGTACCACTTGCTTGGCAAGGCAAGCACATTTGCCGCACTGGCTGGCAACGCCAGTGGTTTCACGCACTTCCTTGTAGCTGCAGCAACCTTCATAGATTGCTTCGCGGATTTGTCCGTCGGTGACGCCAGTACACAGGCACACATACATAAGGGAGAACCGTCGCGGTTTAAGGCTTAAGTGCGATGGATCTTAATGTTAACGAGAATGATTGTCAAAGTAGAATCGTAGGGTATTCACCGGTGCTGCCTGTGCGCTGACGAACGGTTTTTTCAGTGTATGATGGTCGGTATTCACGAAGCGTGACGGCGTCACAGGGTTGTCGTTTACACACGGCAGACTGGGAAGCTGTCCTTTTACTTCAATCGTCACCCTCACATCAGGAGATACCCAATGAGCGTACTCGTCGGCAAACAAGCCCCGGATTTCGACGTACCTGCCGTCCTCGGCAATGGCGAAATCGTAGACAGCTTCAAACTGTCTGAAGCCATCAAAGGCAAATACGGCCTGGTGTTCTTCTACCCACTGGACTTCACTTTCGTCTGCCCTTCGGAGCTGATCGCTCTGGACCACCGCATGGACGATTTCAAGGCGCGCAACGTTGAAGTGGTCGCCGTTTCCATCGACTCCCATTTCACCCACAACGCCTGGCGCAACACTGCCATCAACGATGGCGGCATCGGCAAAGTCAAATACACCATGGCTGCCGACATGAAGCACGACATCGCCAAGGCCTACGACGTTGAATCCGAAGGCGGCGTGGCGTTCCGTGGCGCATTCCTGATCGACGACAAAGGCGTGGTTCGCTCCCAGATCATCAACGACCTGCCACTGGGCCGTAACATGGAAGAGCTGATCCGTCTGGTTGACGCCCTGCAATTCCACGAAGAGCACGGTGAAGTCTGCCCAGCCAACTGGAAAAAAGGCGACAAAGGCATGAACGCTTCGCCAGAAGGCGTTGCGGCTTACCTGACCGAGAACGCTGGCAAGCTGTAAGCCACGTTAACGGTACAAAAAAACCGGCCTGAGAAGGCCGGTTTTTTTATGCGCGGGAAACGATTTCAATCGTTGAAATCTTCCCAGCCGCCCATGTCTTTCCAGCGGTTGACGATGCCGCAGAACAGCTCCGCCGTCTTCTCGGTGTCGTAGCGAGCAGAGTGGGCCTCACGCCCGTCAAAGTCGATACCGGCTGCCTGGCAGGCTTTTGCCAACACAGTCTGGCCATACGCCAGGCCGGCGAGGGTCGCCGTGTCAAAGCTGGAGAAGGGGTGGAACGGGTTGCGCTTCATGTCCAACCGCGCCACGGCGGCGTTCAGGAAGCCCAGGTCGAAGCTGCTGTTGTGACCCACCAGGATCGCGCGTTTGCAGCCATTGGCCTTCAACGCCTTGCGCACGCCACGGAAGATGTCGGTCAGCGCCGCTTCTTCGCTCACGGCCATGCGCAGTGGGTGATCGAGCTTGATCCCGGTGAACTCCAAGGCGGCGGCCTCGATATTCGCACCTTCGAACGGCTCGACGCGGAAGAAGTGGGTATGTTCCGGGAACACAAAGCCCTGTTCGTCCATGCCGATGGTGGTCGCAGCGATTTCCAGCAGGGCGTCAGTTGCGCTGTTGAAACCACCGGTCTCTACGTCGATGACAACCGGCAGATAGCCGCGAAACCGCTCGGCCATCGGGTGGCGCGAACCGCCACCACTGTGCTCGTGTTCGTCGTCGTAATGATCTTCACTCACTTGCTTTCCTCCAGCAGGCGCCAGCGCAGTGTTTCACCGGCGCGCAGCGGGATGACAGTCAGCTCGCCAAACGGCAGGCTGGCAGGGGCGGTCCAGTCTTCACGAACCAGGGTGATGCGGTCGGTGTTCGCCGGCAGGCCGTAGAAACGCGGGCCGTTGAGGCTGGCAAACCCTTCGAGTTTGTCCAGCGCATTACGTTGTTCGAATGCTTCGGCGTACAGCTCGATGGCCGCAAACGCCGTGTAGCAACCGGCACAACCGCACGCGGCCTCCTTGGCGTGCTGGGCGTGGGGCGCCGAGTCGGTGCCGAGGAAGAACTTCGGATTGCCGCTGGTCGCGGCATCCAGCAGCGCCACCTGATGGGTGTTGCGCTTGAGAATCGGCAGGCAATAGAAGTGCGGCCGAATCCCGCCCACCAGCATGTGGTTGCGGTTATAGAGCAGGTGATGCGCGGTGATGGTTGCGCCAACGTTGGCCGAAGCCTCGTTGACGAACTGCACGGCATCGGCCGTGGTGATGTGCTCAAACACCACCTTCAGGGTCGGGAACAGCTCGACCACACGGCGCATGTGCTCATCGATGAAGATCTTTTCACGATCGAACACGTCGACGTCGCCACGGGTGACTTCACCGTGGATCAACAGCGGCATGCCCACTTCGGCCATGGCCTCGATCGCCGGCAGGATCTTGTCGATACTGGTTACGCCGGAGTCGGAGTTGGTGGTCGCGCCTGCCGGGTACAGCTTGGCGGCATGCACGAAACCACTGGCCTTGGCTTCACGAATCTCTTCGGGCTGGGTGCGGTCGGTGAGGTAGAGCACCATCAACGGTTCGAAGCGGCTGCCGGCCGGTCGTGCAGCGAGGATACGCTGGCGATAGGCATCGGCTTGCTCGGCGTTACGCACCGGAGGTACCAGGTTAGGCATGATGATGGCGCGGCCAAACGTGCGCGCTACATCGGCCACGGTGTGGGGTAACGCAGCACCATCGCGAAGATGAATATGCCAGTCGTCGGGACGCAGCAGGGTCAGGCGGTCGGACATTGGGGATTCCAGGCGGGTCAATCTGGTGGGAATGCTACCGGAAAAGACTCTATCAGGCACTCGCTATCAAGTTTTGCGGGATGCATCCGATAGCCTTTTGTATGCCTTATCGATGTATGACGCTTTGAAGTGTTGTAGAAACCAGTGGAGCCTCCCGTGCGCCAGCATTATCTAGCCCTGCTCAGTGTGTTCGCCAGCCTGCCTGCGATGGCCCTCACGTTCCAGACACGTCTGGAGAACATTGAGTGGAAGGTGGAAGGCGACCAGTTCGAGTGCCGCCTGACCCAGCCGATCACGGATTTCGGTTCGGGTGAGTTCGTGCGCCGGGCCGGCGAGCAGGCGACGTTTCGTCTGAAAGCCTATAACGGCTGGCTGGGGGCTGGCTCGGCCACGCTGTTGGCCGCTGCTGCACCGTGGCAACCAGGGCGCGGTGATATTAACCTTGGCGCCGTACGCGCGGGCAGTGGCGATGTGCTGTTCAACAGCTCCCAGGCCCAGGCCGGGCGATTGTTCACCGGCTTGCTTGAAGGTCGCAGCCCCACCGTTCGGCATTACGGACGAGAAGGGGGCTATTCTGAAATTCGTCTGTTACCGGTGAAATTCAGCAAGGCCTACAACGACTACCAGTTGTGCACCACCAAGCTGTTGCCGATGAATTATGACCAGGTCAAGCAGACCGAAGTCGGGTTCCCCGGGGGAGGCATCGAGCTGGATGCGGCCGCCAAGAAGAAACTGGATGTGATACTCGCGTTCATGAAAGCCGACCCCACGGTCAACCATGTTGAGTTGAATGGTCATTCGGACAACAGCGGCAATCGACTGACCAACCGCGACGTTTCGCGCCGTCGCGGGCTGGCGGTGATGGACTATCTAAAGGCCAACGGCATCCAGGAATCGCAGATCACCCTGCGCTTTCATGGCGAAAGCTACCCGTTGGCACCGAACACCAACGCGGCAAACCGGGCCCGCAATCGCCGCGTCAACATTCAGCTTGAGCGCGTGGCAGCCCCCGAGAAACCGGCGCCCACGGCCACCGGCCCGAGCAACCCGGCGCACACGTCGTAAGGTGCGACCATCGGTCGCCCGCTCGACATAATCTGTCGCTTTATCTTCATTTGCTGTCGCGCCTCTGTAAATCCACGGTTTTGGTCGGTAGAATCGACGCCTTTCCGTACAACCCCGTGGAGTGATGGCATGGCCGACGTAAACAAGGTCGTTCTCGCGTATTCCGGCGGCCTGGACACTTCGGTGATCCTCAAGTGGCTGCAGGATACTTATAACTGTGAAGTGGTGACCTTCACCGCTGACCTGGGTCAGGGCGAAGAGGTCGAACCTGCACGTGCCAAGGCGCAAGCCATGGGCGTGAAAGAGATCTACATTGACGACCTGCGCGAAGAGTTCGTCCGCGATTTCGTTTTCCCGATGTTTCGCGCCAACACCGTCTACGAAGGCGAGTACCTGCTGGGTACTTCCATCGCACGTCCGCTGATCGCCAAGCGCCTGATCGAAATCGCCAACGAAACCGGCGCCGACGCCATTTCCCATGGCGCTACCGGCAAAGGCAACGACCAGGTACGTTTCGAACTGGGCGCCTACGCCCTCAAGCCAGGCGTGAAAGTGATTGCTCCATGGCGTGAGTGGGACCTGCTGTCCCGTGAAAAGCTGATGGATTATGCTGAAAAGCACGCCATCCCGATCGAGCGCCACGGCAAGAAGAAGTCCCCGTACTCGATGGACGCCAACCTGCTGCACATCTCCTATGAAGGCGGCGTGCTGGAAGACACCTGGACCGAGCACGAAGAAGACATGTGGCGTTGGACCGTCTCCCCGGAGAACGCTCCAGACAAGCCGCAGTACCTGGAACTGACCTATCGCAACGGCGACATCGTCGCGCTGGATGGCGTCGAAATGACTCCGGCCACCGTACTGGCGACCCTGAACCGTATCGGCGGCGAACACGGCATCGGCCGTCTCGACATCGTCGAGAACCGTTACGTGGGCATGAAGTCCCGTGGCTGCTACGAAACCCCAGGCGGCACCATCATGCTGCGCGCCCACCGCGCCATTGAGTCCATCACCTTGGACCGCGAAGTGGCTCACCTCAAAGACGAACTGATGCCCAAGTACGCCAGCCTGATCTACACCGGCTACTGGTGGAGCCCAGAGCGTCTGATGCTGCAACAGATGATCGACGCATCCCAGGTCCACGTGAACGGCGTTGTGCGCCTGAAGCTGTACAAGGGCAACGTGATCGTCACCGGCCGCAAGTCCGATGAGTCGCTGTTCGACGCCAACATCGCCACCTTCGAAGAAGATGGCGGCGCCTACAACCAGGCGGACGCAGCGGGCTTTATCAAGTTGAATGCACTGCGCATGCGCATTGCGGCCAACAAGGGTCGCTCGTTGTTCTGAGTGTTCCGCGCGTTATAAAAAATGGCCCCTTGTTCAAGGGGCCATTTTTTTTTGCCCGTTTTGAAAGGGTTCTTGGCGTTTAAATATGTTTAATTTGTGTTGATGTTTTGGAGGAGAAAAAATGTTCGATAGATAGCCTTGATTGATCGTAAGGTTTATTTGGATAGGAATGATTTTTTTACACCTGTATAGGAACTGGTCTTACAGAAAATTCACTCATGAAGTACAGCGAAGCCGCTGTGTGCTGAATAGTCTGTAGGAATTTAGGGTGTAATTAAATATGTTAAATGGAACTAAAACAGTCGAATTATTTCAGCCTGCTTCTCTGTTGGAAGGCCACAAGCAAGGGGCATTTCCTGAAAGTAATGTGCGGAACGTTTACCTCGGCCCCCTTGGGCCTTGGTTATTTCACTCAAGATATGTAAGTCCCCGGAAAGGTCTGAAAGCCTCCATAAAACTCGATACATCCGCGTTGGCGTTTTTTTGTAGGGTATTTCCTTTATCGTTGTGGGTTGGGTCTCTGCTTGTTGTTGCTAGGGGGGGAGCACTATGCCAACTAGGAAACGACTAGGCTATTGTGCTTGCTCTAAATAATTCGAACAGCGAAATTGGACTTTCTCATGAATAAAGTGCTGATCGTGGATGATCATCCTGTCATTCGACTTGCTGTGCGCATGCTAATGGAGCGTCATGGTTATGAGGTCGTTGCAGAGACGGATAACGGTGTCGATGCGCTGCAACTTGCCCGGGAACATATGCCGGATATCGTCATCCTGGATATCGGAATTCCCAAACTCGATGGCCTGGAAGTTATCTGCCGGCTGTCTTCCACCAAGCAACCCGCCCCCTTCAAGGTGCTGGTGCTGACATCCCAGGCGCCGGGGCATTTTTCCATGCGTTGCATGCAGGCAGGCGCGGCAGGTTATGTGTGCAAGCAGCAGGATTTGACCGAACTGCTGAGTGCTATCAAGGCAGTACTGTCCGGCTACAGCTACTTCCCCAACCAGGCCTTGAACTCGGTGCGTTCAACCATTGGCAACGCCAGTGAGGCGGACATGGTCGAGCGTCTTTCAGGGCGGGAAATGATGGTGTTGCAGCAGCTGGCGCGAGGCAAAACCAACAAGGAGATTGCCGACGGCATGTTCCTCAGCAACAAGACCGTCAGTACCTACAAGACTCGCCTGTTACTCAAGCTCAACGCTCGTTCCCTGGTGGACTTGATCGAACTGGCCCAGCGCAACGGCCTGGTTTAGAGGAGAAGCGATACAGCGTTGGTATCCAGCTTAGCCGGCACAAAAAAGCCTCCGTCAGGGAGGCTTCCGGTCGTCAACGGATTGATCAGAGGTCGAAGTCGTAGTCGGCCAGTTGTTTTTGCAAGCGTCGCTCTTCCAGAAGATTGTCGATGGTGCGGCGTTTGCTCAAATTGGTCTTGGCCACCTCTACAACAGGTGCTTCCCCATCATCGTCCGACTCCGCAACGAGGTCGTCTTCTACATCGAGTTGTTCTTTGCCAGTGCTCATAAGGTTAACTCCAGGCTAAGACTGCCGTTGGCGCTCCTTATAACGATAATCCATGAATGGGTAAAAAAGATTTTTTCAATCGATTCATCGAAAAAAACAATGATCACTCAATCGTCGGACGTTTTCTCCTTGTATTCACACAAGTCTTCAATGCGACAGCTGCCGCAACGCGGCTTGCGCGCCTGGCAAACATAGCGCCCGTGCAGGATCAGCCAATGATGTGAATCGAGCAGGTACGGCTTGGGCACGAACTTCATCAACTGTTTTTCGACTTCTACCACATTCTTGCCGCAGGCAATGCCGGTGCGGTTGCTGACACGGAATATATGGGTATCCACTGCCATGGTCAGTTGCCGAAATGCAGTGTTCAGTACAACGTTGGCCGTTTTTCGACCGACTCCGGGCAGCGCCTCCAGTGCTTCGCGAGTCTGTGGCACTTCGCCTCCATGGAGCTCCACCAGCAGGCGACAGGTCTCGATGACGTTCTTGGCCTTGCTGTTGTACAGACCGATGGTCTTGATGTATTCCGATAACCCTTCCACACCCAGGGCGTAGATCGCCTCTGGCGTATTGGCCACCGGATACAGTTTGGCGGTGGCCTTGTTGACACCAACGTCCGTGGATTGGGCTGACAGGATCACCGCAATCAGCAATTCGAACGGCGTTGAGTAGGCCAGTTCGGTCTTGGGCTCAGGGTTGTCTTCATGAAGCCGGCGGAATATTTCCAGGCGTTTTGCGGCGTTCATCGGGTGGGCGATTCCTTGCAGGGGGCAGCGTAATTTTTTAATGGGAATGCAGGTCTTGCAGGATAAACCATCGCCGGCGCCTCCTGCAGTGCCTGTCGCGGGTCAGGCGGTTGTGTGGGTGTCCACCCGCAACTGCGCTTCTTCGAGCTTCTGTTGCGCGGCCTCCAGTGCCTGCGCGCTGATCCCTGGTTGGCGTTGCAGCTTGCTGACTTCAGCCCGTGCATAAGCCAGCGCTGTTTTCAGCTGGCGCAACTGGGCATCGATAGGGCGTTTTTCCACACGCTGCAGATCGGGCCTGGGTTGTTCACTTTCTGCTTCTGCCTCATGCAAGGTTTGTTCTGCACTGGACAGTGCCGCACTCAAGGTTGCCAGTTGTTGCTCGTCAGCGTTCAGGTCCTGAGCTTTTTTCAACTCGGCTCGACGCATGGCCAACTGTATTTTGGCGCGTTTGAGTGCTGGATCCTTTTGCGCCGGCAAGGCCACCGGGTGGCTGGTTTCCAGCGTTGCGAGCGCCCGCTCCGCTGCTTCGAACTGCTGTTGCAACACGATCAACTGCGACTGTTGCTCAAACGTCGGCGGGTGGCCGAATGCTTTCAAGGATTTGTGCAACTGGGCGCGACTCATTGCAACCGCGATTTTGGCCTTCTTGACCGCTGCATCCTGGGCGGCCTGAGTCGTATCAGCCTGCATGGGGGCAGCCGTTGCTGGGCGGTTGGCCCGAGCCAGGCGTTCGGCGAGCCTATGCGCTTCTTCCCGCTGCAACCGTGCAGCGCGTTGTTCATAGCGCCGTCTGGCGCGATCGCGCTTGAGGCTGCGCTCATGCAGCTCGTGAGCGTGGGTTGCCAGGCCGCCTACGATCGGCAATACGTTGGTTGCAGGGCGCATCTCAATGCAATCGACGGGGCAGGGCGCGACGCACAGGTCGCACCCGGTGCATTCATCGGCGATAACGGTATGCATCAGCTTGGCCGCACCGACAATCGCGTCCACCGGGCAGGCCTGGATGCATTTGGTGCAGCCGATGCACTCGGCTTCACGGATATAGGCAACCTGCGCAGGCGCCTCGCCACGGCGGGTGTCCAGTTCCAGCACTGGCACCTGGAGCAACTGCGCCAGGCCGGTGATGGTTTCCAGCCCCCCGGGCGGGCACTTGTTGATCGCCTCGCCAAGCGCGATACCCTCGGCGTATGGCTTGCAGCCCGGGTGCCCGCACTTGCCGCATTGGGTCTGTGGCAGCAGCGCGTCGATACGTTGAATCAGGTTCATGGGGTGATCATTGGCATGCCGGTCAAGCGAACGGGCGGGTAGTGGATGTGTAAGAGCCCGGCCTGCTTGCGATGGCGTCCTTGAGAACGCCATCGCCGGCAAGCCGGGCTCCTACAGTAGACCTGTTTCGCTCATCGTAGGCCCATGGCTTACTTGATGCGTTGGCCCGGCTTGGCACCGCTGTCAGGGCTCAACAGGTAGATTTCTTCGCCGCCTGGGCCGGCGGCCATCACCATGCCTTCGGAGATGCCGAACTTCATCTTCCGAGGCTTGAGGTTGGCGATCATCATGGTCAAGCGACCATCAAGCTTGGACGGGTCCGGGTAGGCACTCTTGATCCCGGAGAACACGTTGCGTTGCTCGCCTCCCAGGTCCAGCGTCAGGCGCAACAGCTTGTCGGCACCTTCCACGGCCTCGGCCTTGACGATCAGCGCCACGCGCAGGTCCACGGCAGCAAAGGCATCAAACTCGATTTCCGGGGAAATCGGGTCCTTGGCCAGTTCGCCATTGCCTGCAGGCGCGGATTCGCCGGTGTCGGTCTGGCTGGCAACCAGGTCTTCCTTCGAAGCGTCGGTCATGGCCTGCACCTTCACCGGGTCGATACGGGTCATCAGTGGCTTGAACTCATTCAACTGGTGATTGCTGAGCAATGTGGCGTGGTCGTTCCAGGTCAGCGGCGCGACGTTCAGGAACGCCTCGGCATCGGCGGCCAGCAACGGCAGTACCGGCTTGAGGAAGATCACCAGCTGGCGGAACAGGTTGACGCCCGTGGCGCAGATCGCCTGGACTTCCGCCTGCTTGCCTTCCTGCTTGTTCAGCGACCACGGTGCCTTGTCGGCGATCCAGGCGTTGGCACGGTCGGCCAGGCCCATGATCTCGCGCATGGCGCGGGCAAAGTCGCGGGCTTCATAGGCGTCGGCGATGCTCGGCGCGGCGGCCAGGAACGCGTCGGTCAGTTCTGGCGCGGCGTTTTCGGCCACCAGCACACCGGCGTTGCCCTTGTGGATGAAGCCGGCGCAGCGGCTGGCAATGTTGACCACTTTACCGACCAGGTCCGAGTTGACCTTCTGTACGAAGTCTTCCAGGTTCAGGTCGAGGTCATCCACGCCACGGCCCAGCTTGGAAGCGTAGTAATAGCGCAGGTATTCCGGCGACAGGTGATCCAGGTAGGTGCGCGCCTTGATAAAGGTGCCACGGGACTTGGACATCTTCTGGCCGTTGACGGTCAGGTAGCCGTGCACGGCAATACCGGTCGGTTTGCGGTAGCCCGAACCTTCGAGCATCGCCGGCCAGAACAGGGCGTGGAAGTTGACGATGTCCTTGCCGATGAAGTGGTACAGCTCGGCGGTGGAATCCTTGTTCCAGAACGCATCGAAGTCCAGCTCTGGCGTGCGATCACACAGGTTCTTGAAGCTGGCCATGTAGCCGATCGGCGCGTCCAGCCACACGTAGAAGTACTTGCCCGGCTCGCCCGGGATCTCGAAGCCGAAGTACGGCGCATCGCGGGAGATGTCCCACTGCTGCAGGCCGCTGTCGAGCCATTCGGCGAGTTTGTTGGCTACAGCGTCCTGCAAGGTGCCACTGCGAGTCCAGGCTTGCAGCATGGCCTGGAAGTCCGGGAGCTTGAAGAAGAAGTGCTGGGAATCCTTGAGCACCGGGGTGGCACCGGAAATCGCCGACTTCGGGTTCTTCAGTTCAGTGGGTGCGTAGGTAGCACCGCATTTCTCGCAGTTGTCGCCGTACTGGTCTTCGGTGCCGCATTTCGGGCAAGTGCCCTTGATGAAGCGGTCGGCCAGGAACATTTTCTTTTCCGGGTCGAAATACTGAGTCACCGACCGCTGGTCGATATGCCCGGCTTCTTTCAACCGCAGGTAGATCTGGCTCGACAGCTCGCGGTTTTCTTCGGAGTGGGTCGAGTGGAAGTTGTCGAAATCCACCAGGAACTCGGCAAAGTCGGCGCTGTGTTCAGCCTGCACGTTGGCGATCAGTTGTTCCGGGGTGATGCCTTCCTTTTCGGCGCGTAACATGATGGCCGAACCGTGGGCGTCGTCCGCGCAGACATAAATGCATTGATTGCCGCGATGCTTCTGGAAGCGCACCCACATATCGGTCTGGATGTACTCAAGCATATGGCCAAGATGGATGGAACCATTGGCATAGGGCAGGGCGCTGGTGACGAGGATCTTGCGTGGCTCGGACATGGGGCTCGGCTACTTGATGAAACGGAGGTCGGCCACTATAAAGCGCCGGGAAATATATTTCACCCCGTGGCGCTGTTTCAGCCTCTTTCGAGACTGCGAAAGCATGCCGTTAACCGGCGGGAACGGTTAGGATAGCCGCCTGTTTCAGTCAGTCTTTTTTCGGGAGTAGCCCATGAGCGCCGTCAATCGCGCAGCGGTGGAAGCCGTTCTTCGCCAGTACACCGACCCCTATTTGAACCAGGACCCGGTCAGTGCCGGTTGTGTACGGGCCATCGAGGTCCAGGGCGACCAGGTCTCGGTCCAGTTGGAACTGGGCTATGCCGCCGGTCTGTTCAAGAGCGGCTGGGCGCAGATGTTGCAGATGGCCATCGAAGGTCTCGACGGCGTAGCGTCCGCCAAGGTCGACATTCAATGCGTGATTGCCCCGCACAAGGCCCAGGCGCAGATCCCTGGCCTGGCCAACGTCAAGAACGTGGTCGCGGTGGCGTCCGGCAAGGGCGGTGTGGGTAAATCCACTACTGCCGCCAACCTGGCCCTGGCCCTGGCCCGTGAAGGCGCGCGCGTAGGCATTCTCGACGCTGACATTTACGGCCCGAGCCAAGGCGTGATGTTCGGCATTGCCGAGGGTACTCGGCCCAAGGTCAAGGACCAGAAGTGGTTCGTGCCGATCGAGTCCCTGGGCGTGGAGGTCATGTCCATGGCCTTCCTCACCGATGACAACACACCGATGGTCTGGCGCGGGCCGATGGTTTCCGGCGCACTGCTGCAACTGGTGACCCAGACCGCCTGGGGCGACCTGGACTACCTGGTGATCGACATGCCGCCAGGCACCGGTGATATCCAGCTGACCCTGGCGCAGAAAGTCCCGGTGGCCGGTTCTGTGATTGTCACTACGCCCCAGGACCTGGCGCTGCTGGACGCGAAGAAAGGCGTGGAGATGTTCCGCAAAGTCAACATCCCGGTGCTGGGCGTCGTGGAGAACATGGCGGTACATATCTGCTCCAACTGCGGCCATGCCGAGCATTTGTTCGGCGAAGGCGGTGGCGAGAAATTGGCCACTCAATACGGCGTGGAATTGCTGGCCTCGCTGCCATTGTCGATGCTGATTCGCGAGCAGGCCGACGGCGGTAAGCCTACGGTGGTTGCAGAGCCGGATAGCCAGATCGCGATGATCTATCAGGAATTGGCCCGCCACGTGGGCGCGCGGATCGTCCTGCAGGAAGCCGCTGCGCCAGCGATGCCGACCATTACGGTCAGCGACGACTGAGCCGTTGGTGGGAAAAAGAGCCTCGACGTGTCGGGGCTTTTTCTTGTCTGGAGGGTCGATGGAAGGCGGCAGTTACGCTTTTACGCAATTGCTCGTGTAAGCATTCGCTTACTTTTTCGTAAGTGATTGGTTTTTTTACCCGCCTTGGCCGTCTTGAATTGGTGAGAGTGTTTTTTATCTTATTGATATTAAAAGGTTATTTTGTTCGATTTGATCAGGGTCAATGGTAGTCCGTGCGCTTGGATCCCGTTGAACTTACATGGGAACTCTTTAAGATCAGCCCTGTGTCCACGGATTGACACAGCCATCAAGGAACGATGGTTCAAGGAACGTCGCAGGATGCGATTCATCAGGATGATGAAAAGGAATACAGGGACTAGGGAAAAAATGTGGGCGGGTCATACCGCCCCTTTTTTTGCCTGTAGAAAAGTAAAACCGGCTACGCAGAAACGCAAAAAGGCCCGCAAGGGGCCTTTTTAGTGGGCGGCAGCGCGATCAGCGCTCGAGGTCTGCAATCTTACCTTTTTTGCCATCCCACTCCGCAGCATCCGGCATCGGATCCTTGCGTTCAGTGATATTCGGCCAGATTTCCGCCAGCTCGACGTTCAACTGAATAAATTCCTGCATCTCTGCCGGGACTTCGTCCTCGGAGAAAATGGCGACGGCCGGGCATTCTGGCTCACACAGGGCGCAGTCGATGCACTCGTCCGGGTGGATAACCAGGAAGTTCGGGCCTTCGTAGAAGCAGTCCACCGGACATACTTCCACGCAGTCGGTGTACTTGCACTTGATGCAGTTGTCGGTGACGACGAAGGTCATTTCTAATTCTCTCCTCAGGCGGCGGCAGCGAAACCCTTTGTGGCAGGGCTCGCGAGGTTCGGGAGCGATAGTCTGCAGGCCAGGCTAATAGCCTGCAGCATCCCAAACCGCGCGAGAGTCTACCAGCTTGCAAGCGTCAGCGTTATATCCGAACCTTCAGTGCATATAACATTTCGAGCGCTTTGCGCGGCGTCAAGTCATCCACGTCAAGCTTGGCCAACTCTTCCAGTACCGGGTGGGGCAGGCTGGCGAACATATCGCTCTGGTGCGGAGCGGCAGGTTTGCTGGCGGCCTTGGCAGAGCTGGCGACCACGGTTTCATGGGGCAGGGCCGTGGTTTCCAGGCGGCTGAGGTGCTCGCGAGCGCGCAGGATCACATCGTTTGGCACACCGGCCAATTGGGCCACGGCCAGGCCATAGCTCTGGCTGGCCGGCCCTGGCAGTACGTGGTGCAGGAACACGATGCGTTCGTTGTGCTCGGTGGCGTTCAGGTGCACGTTGGCCACCAGTGGCTCGCTTTCCGGCAGTACAGTCAGCTCGAAGTAGTGGGTAGCGAACAACGTATAGGCACGCAGGTGTGCCAATCGCTCGGCCGCCGCCCACGCCAGGGACAGACCGTCGAAGGTGCTGGTGCCGCGACCCACTTCGTCCATCAGCACCAGGCTGCGCTCGGTCGCGTTGTGCAGGATGTTGGCGGTTTCGCTCATTTCCACCATAAAGGTCGAACGGCCACCGGCCAAGTCATCACTGGAGCCGATCCGCGTGAAAATGCGGTCCACCAGCGACAATTCGCAACTGGCAGCCGGTACGAAACTGCCGATGTGTGCCAGCAACACGATCAACGCGGTCTGGCGCATGTAGGTGGATTTACCGCCCATGTTCGGACCGGTGATCACCAGCATGCGAGTATCGTCGTCCAGCGACAGGTCGTTGGCGACGAACGGTGTGGTCAACACCTGTTCCACCACCGGGTGGCGCCCCTGCACGATGCGCATGCACGGCTCGCTCACGAAGCGCGGGCAGTTCAGGTCAAGGTTCAGGGCACGTTCAGCCAGGTTGCTCAGTACATCCAGTTCGGCCAGGGCGGCGGCGGTGTCCTGCAGCGGGGCCAACTGGCTGATCAGGTCTTCCAGCAGGTTCTCATACAGCATCTTTTCCCGAGCCAGGGCACGACTCTTGGCCGAGAGTGCCTTGTCTTCGAACTCTTTGAGTTCCGGGGTGATAAAGCGCTCGGCACCTTTAAGCGTTTGGCGACGTTGATAGTCGATCGGCGCCGACTCGGCCTGTTTGCTTGGCAATTCGATGAAGTAGCCGTGCACGCGGTTGTAGCCGACTTTCAGGTTGGCCAGGCCGGTGCGGGCTTTTTCACGGGCTTCCAGGTCGATCAGGAACTGCCCGGCGTTTTCGCTCAGGGCCTGCAGCTCGTCCAACTCACTGTCGTAACCGGTCTTGAGTACACCGCCGTCACGGATGATCGCCGGCGGGTTGTCGATGATGGCTTTTTCCAGCAGCGCCGCCAGTTCCGGGTAGGTGCTGGCGATCACGGCGAGTTGTTGCAGGTGCGGCGTGTCCAGTTCGGTCATCGCGGCCTGCAATTGCGGCAGGGCACCGAGGGCATCGCGCAGGCGTGCCAAGTCGCGAGGGCGAGCGTTACGCAGGCCGATTCGCGCCAGGATGCGCTCGATGTCGCCGATTTCCTTCAACTGCGGCTGCAGTTTCTCGAAGCGGTATCCGTCCAGCAGGCAGGTAATAGAAGACTGACGTGCCTGTAGCACGCTCAAATCCCGCAGTGGGCGGTTCAGCCAACGGGTCAGCAAGCGGCTGCCCATGGCGGTCTGGCAACGGTCGACCACCGATTGCAGGGTGTTATCACGACCGCCGGCCAGGTTGGTGTCCAGTTCCAGGTTGCGACGGCTCGCGCCATCCAGCACCACGGTATCGTCAAGGCGTTCATGACGCAGGCTGCGCAAATGCGGCAGGGCGGTGCGCTGGGTTTCCTTGGCATAGCTGAGCAGGCAACCGGCAGCGCCGATGGCCAGTGTGAGGGTTTCACAACCGAAGCCTTTAAGGTCTTGCACGGAGAATTGCTGACACAGACTTTTCAGCGCCGAATCACGCTCGAAATCCCACGGCGCACGACGCTTGGTCCCACGGCGTTTTTCTGCCGGCAAGTCCTTCGGCCAATCATCCGGGATCAACAGCTCTACCGGATTGATGCGCTCCAGCTCCGCCAGCAGGTTTTCCCAGCCCTTGATCTCCAGCACACTGAAATTGCCACTGGTGATATCCAGCACCGACAGGCCGAACAGACGCTCATCGCCCAGTACAGCAGCGATCAGGTTGTCGCGACGCTCATCCAGCAGCGCCTCATCACTCACCGTCCCCGGCGTAATAATGCGCACCACCTGACGTTCCACCGGCCCCTTGCTCGTCGCCGGGTCACCGATCTGCTCACAAATCACCACCGACTCGCCCAGCTTCACCAGCTTGACCAGGTAACCTTCCAGCGAGTGGTAAGGAATGCCACACATCGGAATCGACTGCCCCGCCGACTGCCCGCGCGCGGTCAGGGTGATGTCCAGCAACTTGGCGGCCTTCTTCGCGTCTTCATAGAAGATCTCGTAGAAGTCGCCCATGCGATAGAACATCAACTGATCAGGGTGCTGGTTCTTGAGGCGCCAGTACTGCTGCATCATCGGGGTGTGGGAGGACAGATCTGAAGTGGCTTTACTCATTGGGTCGTAGGCAAATTCGTTGAAAGGAGTGGGGCAAAGGTGGGGCATTCGGCCCTGCGATTTTGCGATGGCGGCAAGGTTAACACGCGAGGTCGTGGCTACGCAGTTCACAAACGGATAGGTATCCCGGCAGGGTAAATGCATGAAATATGCAATTTTGCATTTGCCAACCCCTAAATCCCCCGTCATCATCCCCGTTATGCAAAAACGCAACGTTTCAACCGTATTAAGAGTACTGCTGGACCGCGACCGGATCTCCCCCACGGAGCTTCACCGGCGTACCGGCGTGCCTCAATCCACGCTGTCACGGATCCTCAGCGGCAAGATCGTTGATCCGTCGGACAAGCATATTTCCCGCATCGCCGAGTACTTCCGCGTGAGCACCGATCAACTACGCGGGCGCGTGGCGGTGGGCGTTTCGCGGGAGGAGGGGCGTGACCCGATGCATTCCGAACTCAAGGACATAAGCCTGTGGGACGACGACACACCCGTTAATGATGACGAGGTGTCGATCCCCTTTTTGCGCGAGGTTGAATTGGCTGCTGGATCAGGAAGATTCGTCATCGAGGAAAGCGAGAAAGCCAGCCTGCGGTTCGGCAAACGCAGCCTTCGCCACAACGGTGTGCAGTTCGACCAGGCCAAGTGCGTGACGGTCCGTGGCAACAGCATGTTGCCGGTGCTGCGTGACGGCGCCACCGTCGGGGTGAATGCCGGCAAGAGCGGCATCGGCGACATTGTCGATGGCGACTTGTATGCCATCAATCACAATGGCCAGTTGCGGGTGAAACAGCTCTACCGCCTGCCTTCCGGGATTCGCCTGCGCAGTTTTAATCGCGATGAGCACCCGGACGAGGACTATAGCTTCCAGGATATCCAGGATGAGCAGATCAGCATCCTCGGCCATGTATTCTGGTGGGGCATGTACGCCCGATAAATTCCTGCTGTAAGACAAGGCCCGCCCACGAGCGGGCTTTTTTTCGTCTGCAAAAAAACCACCAACCCCGCTGCCTACAAAGCTGAAAATGCATTCATGCATTTCATCAGGAAAAATAAATGCATTTGTGCATTGACTGTATATGCATACATGCATATTCTTCATCTCAAGCCAGCCAACAAGGCCTGGTGGAGGCGGCAAGGATGCTGCCAAGGAAGACAAGGAAGGCACGCAACACCGGCAAGGACGCCATCGAAGCGATGGCAGGGATGCCAGGTAACACCGGCAAGGATGCCGACGCTCTTTAGTTTCACCAGCGCTTCAAGAACAGGCAGCGATGAACCGGCCTCATAACGGTTCAGAGGGTTGGCAACTGACCCGGGTGTGCAGCGTAAAGCACCAGAAGCAGTTATCCGGCAGACAGGGATCGTGGTCGGAAAAACATCGAGGAAAGGTCCGTACCGCGCCAGTAGCGCCGAAAGACCGAGGACATCATTACTGAAAAGCCCGGGCAACCGGGCTTTTTGGAATGCCTACCCCTACATGGATTTACCAAGGAAGCCGGCCCATTGCCGGCATTGCTCAGCCAGGAGGCGTGACATGACAAACGAGCAGCAAGCGTTAGCGGAAATGCCTATCTGGCTGGTGATCGCACTGGCCCTGATCGGCGGTGTATCTGGCGAAATGTGGCGCGCCGACAAGGAGGGCGCCCGTGGCTGGTCGCTGGTACGGCGCCTGGCCTTGCGATCCGGAGCGTGCATGGTCTGCGGGGTTTCAGCCTTGATGCTGTGCTACGCCGCCGGCATGTCGATCTGGACGGCGGGCGCCATTGGGTGCCTCACCGCCATGGCCGGCGCGGATGTCGCCATCGGCCTTTATGAACGCTGGGCGGCCAAGCGTATCGGGGTCAACGAGGCCCCGACGTCTCGCCCGGATCAGCAGTAACCCGCTGCAAGGACGCGACCCAATGACACTTATTGAAAAACCTTCCCAGCTTCCCGAGGCCATCGTGGAGGCGGTGAAGAGTGCTCTCCCACAGCTGCGCGTAGGCAACCACTTGGATGTTCAAGGCCCTGGCGTCTTGATCAGCCTCGAACGCAACGGCCCCGGCCTGCGCTCCCTGGCAGGGCGCAAGGCCCATGCGCTCACGGTTTTACTCAAGGTCAGCGTAACCACCGGCTCAGCCCCTTTCGACGCCTGCGACCTGGCCAGCCAACTGATGGACCTGGCCCTGGATAACCGCTGGGGCCTACCGCCAGACCAATGCGACTTGCCCACAAACATTGTTGCGGCGCCGTCGACTTCATCCAATTCAGAAACGGACTACGACACCTGGACCGTGTCCTTCACCCAAACCCTTTACCTCGGCCCGTCGCTGCTCGAAGACCCCACCGGCACACCGCTGTTTGCCCGCACCTGGGAAGTCTCGAACATCGATGATCCAGACCAATATCGCCCCCTGCAGGAGTAGTCCATGTTCGATGCACTGCTACGCATGCAGCTGGGGCCGATCGTCGAGCGCCTGGCCGAAATGGAAGCCCAGCTCGAAGACCTCTACCGTCGCGCCGAGAGCTTCTGCCGCATTGGTGTCTGCCAGGAAGTGGACGCTGCCAGTAATACCTGCAAGGTCAGCCACGGCGAGTTGCTCACCCCGGCCATTCGGTTCTTCAACCCCAGCGCGGGGGCGCAGACCGAAACCCGTATTCCGTCAGTCGGTGAACAATGCCTGTTGCTCAACTACGGCGGCGGGGAAGGGGGCTCGCAGTCCGTGGCCTTGTTCGGCCTCAACAGTAGTCTCTTTCCACCCGTCTCCAGTGTGGCCTCGCTGACACGCCGTCGCCATCAGGACGGCACTCAAAGCGATTACGACGATGCCAGCCACACCTTTAATTGGGTCAATGGCCCCACCACGTTCAGCGGCTCCCGCGAACAGGTCGAGGTCAAGGTCGGTGCCGCCAGCCTGACGATGACGGCCCAGAGCATCACCCTGCAACTCGGCGCCAGCGGTGTGTTGCTGGATGCGGCCGGCGTGCATTTGAGCGGCCCGGTAGTGGATCACCAGGGCCGCGTGATCAGCAGCGCATAAGGATTTGCGATGATCGGAATCGATAGGAACACCGGAGCAGCCGTCGATGACTGGCTGCAATTTGTGCAGCGTGCCACCCGAGCGCTGACCACCCCCGTGGGCACGCGTCAGAAGCGGCCTTTGTACGGCTCGCTCATCCCCCAACTGCTCGGCCAGAACCTGGGCGACGACTTGCTGATTCTCGCCCAGAGCCATGCCGCCCAGGCGTTCTATAACGCCCAGAACGGCATCGCCGATTTTCAACCCCAGGTCATCGTCGCCACTCGCCAGGGCGCCGGTTTGTTGCTGCGTTTTGCCGGCACCTGGAAAAACCGCCAACAGTCTTTCGAGGTCGTGACATGAGCATGCTGATCCCTGGCCAGAACCAACTGGCAGAACCGGCGATCATCGCTGTCGATGAGTTCGAACCTTTATTGGCCGAGTTCAAAGCCTTCGTCGTCGATTACGTCGCCACCCGTGCGCCGCAAAGTGCGGCCAAACTCAAGGTCAGTCTCGACAACGAAAGCGAACTGCTGACTCTGGCCCTGGAAGCGTTTTGCGTGCGCCTGCAAACCCACGAGCGCAAATACAACGCCCGCATCAAACAGATGCTGGCGTGGTGGGCCACCGGCAGCAACCTGGATGCCCGCCTGGCCGACATGGGCCTGGAGCGGCAGGTACTCGACCCCGGCGACCCGGCCGCCTTCCCGCCGGTGCCGCCGATTCTTGAGAGCGACGACGACGCCCGCCTGCGTTATTACCTGGCGCCCCATGCGCCGGCAGCGGGCTCGCGCATGCAGTATCGCCGTGAAGTCTTCACCCTCGGCGAACGGCCGTCGGTCAAGGTGCAAGGCGCCACGCCGGGTGTGGTCACCGTCAGCTACACCTTCGAACCGGATGGTTATGCGGCTCAGGTCAAGGACGGCAATGGCAGGCGCACTGCCCCCGGTGAGGTGATGGTCACTGTGCTTTCACGGGAGGGCGATGGCAGCGCTTCTGCCGATTTGCTTGACGGTGTACGGCGACATTTCGCACGGCCCGATGTGCGACCGGAGACCGATCGGGTCACCGTTCAGGGCGCGCAGATTCAACGTTACAAGATTCGCGTGGTGGCCATGATCAACGCCGGCCCCGATTCGGGATTGACCCAAGTCGCTGCGCAAAAACTGCTGCAAACCTACGCCGACTCTTGCCACCGCCTGGAGGGCCGTGTCGATCCAAGCTGGATCGACTACGCCATCCACAGCGCCGGTGCCGCCCAACTGCAGATTCTCGAACCTCTGGAACCGATCATCAGCAGCGCGTTCCAGGCCCCCTATTGCACGGGCGTCGAAGTGGAGGTGCGCACGCTATGAGTGAGCCTAAAGCGAGCCTGTTGCCTGCCAACAGCTCACCGCTGGAAAAGGCGCTGGACCTGGGCTTTGGCCAGTTGCTGGAGCGAGTGACTCCACCGTTCCCGCAATTGATGGACCCGGATCGCACGCCGGCGGCGTTCCTGCCCTACCTGGCGGCAGACCGCGCGGTGAACGAATGGAGTTCCACGGCCCCCGAGACCGAGAAACGCCTGACCGTCAAACTCGCCTGGCCCACCGCTCGCCAGGCTGGCACGCGACAGGCTTTGGAAAACGCGGCCAAAGGTCTGCAACTCACCCCAGAGGTGCGTGCCTGGTACGAACAAACACCGCCTGGCGTGCCCTACAGCTTTTCCGTACGGGCCTACACCGAATTGCCCTACAGCGAAATCATCGACGCCCGACTCGACCGCCGCCTGGCTGACGCCAAGAGCGAGCGCGACATTTTGTCGATCTCCGTAGGCCTGAGTGCTTCGGGCCGTCACTCCATCGGCGCCGCCACGTTGTGCGGCGAACTGACCACGATCTACCCCAACGTGCTGGCAGGAGTCGAGGCCACGGGCCGCGCTTTTATGGCGGCCGGGCTCTACACCGTCGAAACCACCACCCTTTATCCACAGGAGCACTAAATGGCTGACTATTACACCCTGCTCACGAATGCGGGGATCGCCTACGAAACCGCCTGCAAGGCGGCGGGCGTGCCGATCAAACTGGCGCAGATCTCCGTCGGCGACGGCAACGGCGCCGTCTACAACCCGGATGCCAACGCAAAAGCGCTGAAACGCGAAGTCTGGCGCGGGCCGTTGAATGCACTGTTTCAAGACGAAAAAAACGCCAACTGGCTGATGGCCGAAGTCACCATTCCTTCGGATGTTGGTGGCTGGTATGTGCGCGAGGCTGGGCTGTGGACCGACACCGGTATTTTGTATGCCATCGTGAAATACCCGGAGTCGTACAAGCCGGTGTTGGCCACGTCGGGCTCGGGGAAAGAGTTTTACATTCGCTCGATTTTTGAAACGAGCAATGCCTCGATTGTCACGTTGTTGATTGATGACACGGTGGTGAAGGCGACTCGAGCTTGGGTGATGGATTACCTGAAGCAGGGGACGTATTCCAAGGCTGAGATTGAGACGCTGATTGCTCAATCTTCGGCGCTGCCCGTGGGGTCGATGGTGGCGTTTCCGGTGGATAAGGTGCCGGTTGGGTTCCTGGAAATTGACGGTAGCGTGAAGAGTGCTGCGGCTTATCCCGATTTGGCGAAGTTCTTGGGGACTGCGTTCAATAAAGGGGATGAGGGGGTTGGGAATTTTCGACTGCCGGAGTCGCGTGGGGAGTTTTTGCGTGGGTGGGATCATGGG
>NZ_JACARO010000253.1 GCF_013386585.1 Pseudomonas sp. P7548
ATCAAACTCTTCAGTTCAAACATCTTTGGGTTTTTAAGAAACCCTAAACTTGGCTCAGCAATCGTTGGTTACATCTTTGATTTCTCGCGGAGTAACTTGTGATGCTGATAATCTTGTTGACTATCAGTCTGACTCCACAAGCACCCACACGAATTGCTTGATTCAGTTGTTAAAGAGCGGTTGGTTAAGAGCTTTCGTCTCAACCGAGGCGCGCATTCTACAGCAGCCTCATTTGCTGTCAAGTGATTATTTTCAGAAGTTTTTGAAGATTTCTTCAACAACTTCAACCACTTGCGCTTCCGATCTCTCGTTAGCGGGAGGCGAATTCTACAG
>NZ_JACARO010000254.1 GCF_013386585.1 Pseudomonas sp. P7548
ACCCGGTGCGCTGGAAGTATCACGCCATCGGCGCCTTTCGACTCAATGGCACCCTTCCGGCCCGCCATTCCTGGATTTGACCGACCAGACCTCTGGAGAAATACGCATGACCCTTTCTCATCACGTCGCGGTCATAACCAGCGACGAACAAGCCCTTATTGTCGCCAGCGACCTGGCCGAAGACTTCCGTCGCGACAGCGCCCAGCGTGACCGTGAGCGCCGCCTGCCCCTGCCCGAACTGGACGTGTTCTCCCGCTCCGGCCTGTGGGGCATCAGCGTGCCCAAGGAATACGGCGGCGCCGGTGTGTCCAACGTCACCCTGGCCAAGGTCATTGCGCTGATCGCCCAGGCGGATGCCTCGCTGGGCCAGATCCCGCAGAACCATTT
>NZ_JACARO010000255.1 GCF_013386585.1 Pseudomonas sp. P7548
GCGTTGGCGTGGGCCACCGGAGAACTCGTGGGGGTAGCGGTGGCGGGCGTCCGGGTCCAGGCCCACTTCCTTGAGCGCGGCGATGATCGCCGCTTCCTGCTCGGCCGGGGTGCCCATCTTGTGGATGCGCAGGCCTTCGCCGACGATCTCGCTGACGCACATGCGCGGGCTCAGGCTGCCGAACGGGTCCTGGAACACCACCTGCATTTCCCGGCGCAGCGGGCGCACCTGTTGCTGGTTGAGCTGGTCCAGTGGTTGGCCTTCAAAACGAATACCACCCTTGCTGCTGATCAACCGCAGAATTGCC
>NZ_JACARO010000004.1 GCF_013386585.1 Pseudomonas sp. P7548
AGAAACCGGCCAACAGCGGACAAAAGCAGCCGGGCTCAAGTGAGCTCAAAACCGGAGCGATCCACTTGGTCTAAAGTTTGAGTTCAACCCCATAAAAATATTCACGGTAGGACTATGGCAGAAGAAACGGCGGAGACGAATCAACCCCTCCTTTGCTCTGATTGCTTCACAGATGAAGGACTGCGGATAGATGCATTCAAGCTCGGCATTGAGGAACACGTGAAATGTCCGAATTGTCATAGCCAAGAAGGGCGAAAGCTGACGAAGGAGCTTATTGAATCTCTTGCATGGCGCTTTTTTGTGGGTGGAACTACCGTCCGTTGCGACTACGGCGCAGCGCCTGTTATTCAGTGCAACGAGCATCATTTTGGGAGGAGCGATATATCGCCCTCGATCTGGCTCAAAGATGACATCAGACTTCTTGAGGAGGCTGCTCAGCTTGGCTTCTTCCACTACGGCCCACGCCTCTGGATGATTGGCGAAGTCGAGCCACTTAAGTGTCTTCAGGATGAATCGAAGCGGTCGCAAATCATCAAGCGCGTGATGAAGGAATACCCAGAAAAGACACTTGAAATGGGGGAGAAGTTTTATCGCCTACGAATCTGCCCACAACGTCCAGCTGATCCGGCAGAGTACGACAGCCCACCGATTGCACTCGCTGGAAAGGGGCGACTCGACTCGCCAGGCTTTCCTATCATGTACGGATCGCAGGACATCGACGTTTGCATCCATGAATGTCGAGCATCGACAGATGACGACATCTACGTTGCTACCCTGGAGCCCAAGCGAAACCTACGGCTCCTGGATCTTACTCATTTACTCGAAGAGGATGTGACAGAGTTCGAAAGCTTGGATATGGCTATCCATATGCTCTTCCTGGCACGTTCTCACTCCTATGAGATTTCCCGAGCAATCGCATTAGCAGCCAAAGAAACGGGTTTTGACGGCATAATTTACCCGTCGTTCTTTAGTTTGATTCGCACTGGTGGCCATCCTTTTGAAGCCACCTATGGTATGTCACTGCGGCGCTATCATCCTGAGCGGGAAAAATACGCAGAAGCATACACAATCCAAAATTTTGCCCTGTTTGGACGTCCACTGGAGAACGACCTGGTAAGCATCAAATGCATTAATCGCTTGATACTCACTCAGGTCGGATATAGAGGACATTTCGGCCCCGTGGAGTACTGACTCAAGTGTAAGAGGTACTCGGATGGTGGTTATTGCTCTTCCTTGAAGGGCATCGGGTCGTCTGCTTCCTCTCACGACGGCCATTAGAGGCCATGCGTTTCGAGCATTTATCGGTCATAGCGAGTGTTCCGCCATGAGGCGATTACCGGCTAACAAGCAATCAGGTGGGAGATCAGCGCAGCATTGACTCGATTCCAGATTGCCGGGGGTGACAGAGCCCAGAGCTCTCGACTGGCCCCTTACAGGGTAACGTCAACGTATCGTTACCCTCGATCAAAATGTGTCATCGTCAATAGCGGCGTGGCGCTTATTAAAAAACGATCTATGCTTCTTTACGTCAACACTAATGGCATATCGCCATTTAGTGTGCAGAGGATATGATCGTGATAACGGAATTAAATATTGAAGGCGTGACCAGTTACAAGCTCAAGTCTTCTGTTGCACCAACAAATAAGACTTGCCTCGTGTACGGATTAAACGGGGCGGGAAAAAGCACCGTATCAGAATATCTATATGCGCCTAATAATGCTGCCTTTAATAAATGTAGTTTTAAGACCAGCCAGCCTTGTGACATTTTAGTTTACAATCAAAGCTTTCTTAATGACTATTTTTTCGAAGAGGATAACCTTAAAGGGATTTTTACTCTCTCGAAAGAAAACAAACAGGCACTACAGCAAATCGAAGCGGAAACTATAGAACTTGAAAAAGCCCAAAGCTTGCAGCAAAAAAATTTCGAGTTAGCTGGGGATATTGCAACTCGTCTAGAACAAGAAAAGTCCAAGGCTAGCGCCAAGACTTGGGAAATTAAAACAAAATACTCAGGCGGCGATCGTGTATTAGAGTTTTGCCTTGATAACTTAAAGCGAACAGAGCCTCTTTTCCAGCACATCACTGGCCTTGTTCGCACTGAGGAGGCCCCGGATTACACAATTGATGATTTGAGAACTGAAGCCTCTTCGATCGAGGGCGAAGGCGCCGTTCAACTGACAGCCATTCCTGAGTTGGCGGCAGAGTGGCTCGACGTCGAGATAGATCCTATATGGTCCAAAATCATAGTAGGCAGCCAAGACGGATCGGTCGCGGAGTTTATCAACAGGCTTGGGAGTTCAGACTGGGTTAAGCAAGGGATCCAATATATTGATATCAAAGCCATCCAGCCTCAGGCTTGCCCGTTCTGCCAAGAAAATACAATCACGCAAAACATTGTAAAATCGATACGAGACGTTTTTGATGAAGCCTATGATCGAGATATAGAGGCGCTTGAACATACTAGGGCTCGATATGAATCCTTTGTTTCGCGCATTAACATACAAGACCTATCGAATCTTCCGTTAGCAAGCAAGGAGCTCGTAAATACTTGGGAGCTTGCATGTGAGGCCCTTAAATCCTCAATTCGTGAAAATGCGCTGATTACTAGTAACAAGCTTAAAAGCCCGAGCACCCCAGTAACTCTTTCGGCCAGTGGCCCAGCCGTAAAATCGATTAATGACGTAATTGCCACTCTGAATGATTTGATTAGAGAGCATAACAACAAACTTTCCAACAAGAAAAAAACAAAAGATGATATAAAATCTCGCTTCTGGAACTTAATGCGCTGGGATTACGATCAAACAATATCCGCCTATACCCAATCAACATCAGAACTTCAGGAAGAAGCTGGCAAGGCGAATAAAGACGGCAAAGATATTCAGCGGACTATCGACAATTCTCATGGCCAGATCGCCAACCTTAGAAAGCAAACGGTGAATATCGAGGAATCAATTCAAAACATAAATAATGGTTTGCTCGAAATAGGAATCGATGGTTTTTCAGTAGTTAAGCATAACGAC
Organism: Pseudomonas sp. P7548; assembly: GCF_013386585.1. Classification (GTDB taxonomy): domain Bacteria; phylum Pseudomonadota; class Gammaproteobacteria; order Pseudomonadales; family Pseudomonadaceae; genus Aquipseudomonas. The sequence goes on from NZ_JACARO010000004.1 coordinate 3,021, forward strand.
ACTCTTTACAGGATTGCTAGGACCACAGATCAAGCTAACGCATTCCACTCACTCAGTGAGGGTGAAAAAACAGTCATAAGCTTTCTATATTTCATCGAACTATGTAAGGGGCAAAAAACCCCGTCAGCCGTTCCTCTCGCAAAAGTAGTTGTAATTGATGACCCTATCTCAAGCCTCTCACATCTATATGTATTCAATATAGGGCAGCTAATAAAGAAATATTTCATTAATGACGCATACTACAAACAAGTATTCGTACTTACGCATAGCTTGTATTTTTTCTACGAACTCACAAATACCAGCAAGGACAAACGCGCAGAAACGCAGCACCTATATAGAGTTATTAAGAATGCAAACGGCAGCAGTATAGTCCCGATGAAATACGAGGAGATTCAAAATGACTACCAATCGTACTGGTCCATTGTAAAAGATCCTGCTTCGCCACCCGCACTCATTGCGAACTGCATGAGAAACATAATTGAATACTTCTTTAATTTTGTACAGAAGAAAGACTTCAACAATGTATTTCAGATGCCCGCCTTGTCGGCGGATAGATTTGCCACCTTCTACAGATATATGAACAGAGAGTCGCACTCTCTTGGTCAGAATATTTTTGATATTAAAGAGTTTGATCACCAAGCCTTTAGGGATGGACTGAGATTGATTTTTGAAGAGTGCGGGTACTCTGAACACTATAAAGCTATGAACAAATAGCTAGTCTAAGATTATTTACGAGCACGCTCATATGAAATATATGAGCGAAAGCTCGTCAAGACTAAGCAGGGCGAGGAGCGCTTGGGGGCCGAAATTAAAGGGAAACATCCGCTTTTGGCCGATTACGGACTTTGACGATCGATACATAGAACGCCGCTTATGTTCAAAAGGCCCCCACACACCTTCACCAGATGCGGGGCGTTTTTTTATCCTGGTGGCGTCCAGCCCCCTAGACTGGTATGCCGACACTCCCTATTCTGGTTTCAAAGTCCCTTACATACGTTCGCAAAAGGTCGTTCCATGCCTCCCAATACCGCAAACCCCGGCGGTCCTCAGTACGGCTCAGGTCGTCGCGACGACTCCCCCAGCGGTATTACCCTGCCTACAGATTTCTTAAGCGCGGCGTGGGACAGCGAACTGGCCCGTATTGGCCAAGATCTCTCCCTTCTGAAGATTCCCCACCGCGCGGAGCGGGCGCGAGGGTTTGCATGGGGCCTGCGAGCTGCCGACCTGATCAACGAAGACATGCATAAAGCGATGGAAGAGGCGATCACCGCTGGCGAAAAGGCCGCCTACGTGCACCTTAAACAAGGTCAGCAGGAGAGCAAGTGACCGCAAGTTTGCGCACTCGGCTGATCGCTATCGTTGCTTCAAAAAGAAAGAGCAGTGACGAGACACGATGCAGAGGTTACAAACACCGCAGCCACGGACACGCCCGCTATTCGGAGGCTAGAAGTTTTCTAACCTCGGTGATGATCACGTCGATATCGAATGGCTTTGGCAATACAGCATCAAATAAATCTGATCGTTGCATACCGATATGTGCCTGGGCTCCGCTCATCAAAATAATCGGCAAATGATTGGTGGAAGGAAGTGCGCGGACGGCTGTGGCGAATTCTAAGCCGTCCATGACTGGCATCATAAAGTCGGTGATAATCAAGGCTGGTCTTTCTCTTTCCAGCACATCCAGTCCTTTTCGACCATTGCTGGCCGTTACCACCATGAATCCTTCATCCTCCAGCGCGAAGCTGAGAATGTCAGCGATCAAATACTCGTCGTCGACGACCAGGATGGTGGTCATTTTAGTTTAACCCACTCAAAAGCTTAAGAATTTGAACCAGGAGATGACTCAGTGGGGACTGATGGTTCATGTCTTGAAGCCTTTTTCAGTAAAAGATCTTGGGCATGGATGACGACCTCAAAGCGCGAGGGGTCGTAAGCGCTATCACGTACTTTAAGAATCGAAAGCGTCCTGCTTAGTTCAGAGTGATTCTCTGAGAACCGCATTAGCATGAGGTTGTCGACGATGCTTGATAGGTCGGAGTTTGGCGCGCTGACCTCGGAGCCAAATAGATCGCGCATTTCCCAAGAAGCAAATACCGTGACCCCTCGGGATCGCAGTTCGTTCATCAGCGCACTGAAAAAGTCGGTAATCCTGGCGGGATTCGTCGAAACCCGTGTCATACCGCTAAGGCTATCGAGAAACAGGCGTTTGATACCCTTTTCTTCAACGATACTCAGTAATCGTGCGCCCAGACCATCCAGTAGGCCTTCAGTCGTGGGTTGCCAGGCGATGCTTAGGGCACCGCTGTCCTCCATACCTTTGATGTCGATTCCTAGAGATTGGCCCTTGAGTCGTAGCCGTTGTGGGCTTTCGTAGAAGCCAAAATGCAACCCTGGAGCTTCCTTCGTCGACTCGGCCAAAAATTTCAGACCCAGAGTCGTTTTACCAATTCCGGATGGGCCTATCACCAAAGACACGCTGGAACTATAAAGGCCTCCACCCAATATCGCGTCCAGCGAGCCAACACCACTGCCGATACGCGTCATGTCAGCGCTGTCTGGAGCGGACGGATGGCTGTAAAGGCTTTCCAAACGAGGGTAAACCACCAATCCGTTGTCGGTAATCTCACACTCATGTAGGCCTGTCAGTGCGCCACTGCCCCGAGTTTTGCGCAATTGAATACGACGGACCGAGCGGGAGCCAAACAGCTCTTCGCCCATTTCAATTACGCCGTCAACCATGGTGTGTTCAGGGCTACCGTCGTCCAGGCGTGAGCTGGTGAGAAATAGCACGGTGCAACCCGCAAAAGCGGCGTGCCCTTGTAATTCTGAAATGAATTTCTTGGTATCGATGTGCGAATCGGCCTTTGAGCGCGCATTGAGCAAGCCGTCCACCACCATCACTGTGGCTTTTTGGCGGCTTATCTCACGACGAAGCAGCTTCACCACCTCATCCAGGCCTTCGTTTTCTAAAGTATCAAATGCGCTGACAAACTGAATTTCTGCGCCGACTTTTGAGGAATCGAAAAAGCTCAGCGTTGAAAGAAACTGAAAAAGACGGTCATGTGACTCGGCCAGCAGCGTGGCGACCAGCACACGACCTCCATTATTCGCATGATGGAATCCCAGCTGGTTCGCTAGAATCGTTTTACCGGACCCCGGGCGTCCCTGGATGATGTATGAAGCACCTGCGACCAGCCCTCCCTTAAGGAGAGCGTCCAGCCCTTCTATTCCACTTTGGAGGCGTTTGAGCTTTTCCACGATGCGACCCTGATCTGAAAAACAGGCTGTTTAAGCCGGATGAGGCGGAATGCTAACGCCATTTTTGTTCAGGGGCCATTCTCAGCTGATGCATCGCTGGTGAAGACGGCTGTACGCGTCGTTGCTGTTTTCTAAATCGCTCTGCATTTCGTTGAAAGTGAGAAGCCGTTTTTGGCCGAATTTGAAGACCAAAAAATACTTAGAGAACTAGGCAATGCGAAGACTGGATTGGGCTCATTTTAGACAGTGCGTGAAACCGCTGGTGGTTATTGCGGCTCTACCCTTCTGCACCGCTGCCTCGTCACTTGACGTCATTCAGGCACCAGGCGGTAACTTCCCGCAGTTGGCAGAGAATTACGTTCTGCAGGACTTCAATGCACAAGATCAGCCGGAAGAAGTGCCAATCACCCACACCCTGCAGAATCGCTACTTCTATTCAAATTGCTTCGAGCCGGCCAGTTGCTATCGCGATGCACCCGAGGGGGCTGTTGTGTTCCGGGTGCCGTCCGGGTTCGCCAGTACCCCCAACAGCCATTACCCTAGGGTCGAGCTGCGTGCCAAGCGGAGTTTCAAGCTAGGCAATTCCTTAGTTATAACCCAATCCGGCGACGCGTATATCCTGCAGAGCCCGCAGACGCGATCCATAATCTTTGCCCAGATCCATGGTGACAAACCAGGCGGCTCTGAACTATTAAAGCTGCGCTGGGACAACGGGTCCATTGTGGCAGGAACGAAGGAGCATTACGGCGCTCCGGAAAACAAGAGACTACTGCTGACCGACGTCGGGCTCGGTCAAAAGATCAGCTACACAATCGAGGCACAAGGAATAGCCACCAGCATGAGTTTACGGATCAAGGTCTCTGCCGGTGATCGCGTATCAACGCAGACCTTCGAGTTCCCGGCAGCTGGTTGGAGTGATGTGGCGCTTTACTTCAAAGCTGGCAACTACAATCAAAGCTCAAATCCTGATGGTGGCGCCGCGGTTGTGGCTTACAGTGCTATGAAAATCCAATACCAGTGATGGAGCCTTGAGCGAATCACAGGCATGTGCTCATACTCACACGACAATGATCTGATGATGCGAAACCATGTCCCTTACCAAGCCTAATCAAGAGCTACGTCGTGACCTGAAAGCAGCGGCTGCCATTCTCGACGACGCCGCTCAGGATCTCTTCCGCCAAGCTAAGACCTACGCCGAACCAGAGTTTCTTGCGGCGATGGAGAAAATCGGAAGACTGCAAGAATGCGTGGACAAGCTTGATGGGTATGCAGAAGAAGTAAAAAACGGAGCTGTGAGGCGAGACAAGCCAGAGTGATCGATTTCGGATCGCCTAAGGTTGGTGTAGATGTACTTTACGTTGCGAAAGGTTTGCGAACTCCATCGTAAGTTAGCTCATCCCAACCTTGATCCGGCACATACCTCGTCTACGCTTTCAATGTCGAGTAGCCATTTACCCCCCTGATGCTCGACTTCAGCCCGCACACGCGGGTTTTTTATTTGTCCTTCAATCTGATCCCGTCATAACTCCGTTCACACGCCTGCCCTGCTATCTTGGCTCGATCATAAGCAATCGCCAGCTCTCCCGCTCTTTTGTCAGCCCGCTGGAACAAGTCGGAGAGCACCATTGCGGCGCGAGTGGCTGACGCGCCTCGCTGGGCAGCTCCGGTATCACGGCAGGCTGTGGCCGCGAGCTTATTGGCATCTGCGTGCATCCGGTCGCCAGCAGCATCAGCGGCACCAGCATCCACGGCTGCAGCCTTGTTTTGTTCTCGAGCATCGCTTGCTTCCTTATTCACTGCCGCTTGGCGGCGCTGTTCTTCCTGCCGAGCAACATTGCCGGCTTCTGCAATGGCGAGCACCTGGGCCTTTTCAATGCTGGCCAGCCTCTCCCCATAGCGCCAATCCTGCACTTGCCAGGTGCCGGCGGCGGTGATCACCATCGCCAGCAGGATGGAGACCAGAATCTGCCCAGGGCTCATGCAAACACCTTCAGGGCCGTCTGATACAGCGCCATGCGATCAGCCGCACCATTCGGCACCCGGCCCTTGCTGCCGGTGTTGATGAGACTGCCAATGTTCTGGATGTCACCAGCGTCGGCCAGGGTGTTCAGCCCGTTTACAGACCAGTACCAGGAGGCCGACAGCGCTGCGTATTGCGGCTGTTGCAGCAACTCTGGGTGGTTGATCAGGTCGACGCCCAGGGCCTCACCGCAAGCGCGATAGTTGTCCTTGCCGGTGATCTGGATCAGGCCGCGCCCTCGGTAGATATAGCCGTCGCTCGACGCCTCAGGGCCATTACCCATACGACCGCCATAGACAGCATTCCCCATACGCACCGAGCTACCAGCCAGTTCGGCGGCACGCGGCACCAGGGACCGCCAGCGCGAACCGGCGCTAGCAGCGTTGCCCAGGGCGATGATCCGATCGGCTCGGTAGTTAAGGCTCTCGACCAAGCGCGTCAAATGGCCGGACTCATGCCCGATCTGAGCAATGAAGGCCGCGATGCGCTTGGGGGTCACGATTCCGTACTTGCCCATGGCGGCGTTCAGCACAGGAACAAAAACGCCGGCTTGGTTGCCGGCGTTCGGGAGGATCTTGAGCAACTGCTGCAGGGTGATCGACATGTTTTCTCCAGGCAAAAAAAGCCGCCAAATGGCGGCGATTTCCAGTTAAACAGGGGTTTCAGTGAGTCACATCAAAGCTCTAGAACCTTGACCTCCTTGGATTTCTTCGGCTTCTTGCCTTTGGCTTTGGCCTTGCCCTTCTTGCCGCCGTTGCACTCGACGGTGGTGGACCAGCCAGCCTGGGTGAACACCTGCTCTACCGAGTCGACCAGGTACTCCCCATCAATGCCGGCCTTAAAACCCTTGGCGTTAACCGATCGCTCGGCAAACAGATCAGTACGCCCCGGCATTTCCAGGCGAACGCCCGCCGAGGACCGGTTGAACGCCGTCAGCCGAGCCTTGGCAGCCTGCTCCGCTGCGGTCTTGTTGGGGTAGATATGCCGGTCCGTGTGGACCGATGGAAGCCCATCGGGCACATCGGCGTTATCCAGGCTGATGAGCTTCAGCTCACCGGTTTTCTTGTCTTGGTGCTTGGTGGCCACCGCCTTATGCGCGTTGCGGTCACCCAAGCGAAATTGCCACCGGCTGACGTCCTGGCGCGTGATGGTGACGGCGCCAAAGGCCTTGCCGCTCGCACTGGTCCCGCCATCGCGGGTCATGACAATCAGCTTCCCATCCGCCACCTTGGCCGTGCAGTCGTGCTGCTTGGCAATGCGCGTGATGAAGTTAAAGTCGGACTCGCTGAGCTGGTCAGCCCGGGGCACATTGGTTGAGACGTTGCACACGGGCGTCCAGCCGTTGCGGGCAGCGACGTCGGCCACGATCTTGGACAGCGGCACGTTTTCCCAGCTGCCACTGCGCACGGTCTTGCCGGTGCCGCGCATGTCACCGGCCTTGCCGCGCACGACGATGGTGTCAGGCGGGCCGGATATCTCCACCTCATCCACCATGTAACGCCCCAGGCGCACCATGGACGTCTCGGCGTAGCCCATGTAAATCTCAATGCCGGCGCCGCGCTTGTGCAGCGCCACGGCGCTGTCACGGTCATCAATGCGCAGCTCAAAGTCGTCCGACTCCATGCCGGGCTTGTCAGTGGTTTTCAGCAGCAACAGGCGGTCATTGATCAGCACGGTAATGTCTTTACCGTCTGCAACGACGCGAAAGCGAGGGGTCATGGTTCACCCAGCTACCCCGCCAACGCGGGGGAATGTTGGCGGCCGTTACGCGTAACGGAAGGAATGGACAGCCAGGCCTGGCTAATCCCACAGCATCACAATTTCTTCAGTCGGTGCCGGTAGGTCCGGCAAGAAAATCACCACGCCGGCCCGGTACGGCTGGGCCTCATCGGCCAAGCCCTGATTGGCACCGAACACGGCCTCTACGGTGCCGACGAGGTGCCCGTAGTAGTTGTTGCAGATGGTATCCAGTAGATCCCCATCAGACGTTCTGCATGTCGTCGCCATAGCGCACAAACTCCAGGGTAAAACCTTGCTTACGCGGGATGCCGCCAGCCAGCAGCGCGCTTTGCTCTTCGTCAACACTGGTCATGCACCAGGTGCCCAGCACATCGCCGTAGCCGGTTGTCAGCGTCAAGGGCTGCAACTTGGCCCCCAGGCTGCGCAGGGTCTCAAGCTGCTTGAGACCGCCCTTGAAGCTCGGGAAGATGGCGCCTTTAAGCGTCAGCTTCTCCTCGCCCATACCGATAGCCTGTTGCGCCGGCCGACGCGTCAAGCGCTCCTGAGAGGCCCAGCGAAAGGCTGACGAACGCCGCAGCTCATCAAAGGCCGCCGTGTCGAGGTTGAAGAAGTACGGCGGCTGCTTCGGATCGCGCGGCTGCATGATCATCAGATGCGGAAAGGGCTTTACCGCTTCAGGCGCCGGCGTGGCATCTACGGCAAAAGCCCCGGTCGGAACAATGCCCGCCAGGGAGGGGCTGGCCTTGCCGGCAAGGCTATTGATCACCGTTGCGGCCCGGCCGGCCTGCTCCTTCAGAGCCCCCAGGCGCTCATCAATCTGAGACGCCGCCCGGGTTGCCGAACTGTACACCGACACCACCTGGCCAACCTTCGCCTGGGCCGCCGTGACGCCACGCATTACGCGCTGTAGCTTTTCACCCACGGCCGGGCCCACGAAGGGCACACCCTCAAGCTCAGACGCGGCGCCACTCAGCTCACTGATTGCGCCGTCCACTGGCCCAATCACCCCATCCAGGCTGCGGCGGCCGGTTTCGCCCGCCGCAGCCAGGTACTTCACGCTTGATTGCAACTGTTCCATGTAGCCCATAAATCCCCCAGGTCAAAGGTGCGAGTCGTCATAGAGCTTGCGGCTCTCCAGCTGCTGAGTGATTTCGCGTTGCTGCTGTGCGATGTACGGCTGAAGCTCACGGGCGAGCTGCGCCGGATCCTTCACATCACCCTGCACCGTCACCTGAATAGGCGCGCTGATATCGACTTTCTGCTCGATCTTCGGCGCCGGTGGCTTGGCCGGCACGGCCATCAGCGAAACCGCCCCGGGCGTGCTCGATGTCGGTTGCGAGGCCAGTGAGCGCACCACGTCGCCACCCACTGAGCCCGGCGTTTTCACAGCCCCGGGCATCAATAGGGGGCCGGTAGCCTTGGGCGCAAAGGACGCTGCAATCCCGCCCATCACGGGCGGGATGTCCTTGCCGGCATTGGCCATCATCAGCGGGCCAGCATCGGGCATTTTCTTCAGCCCATCATCGCCACCAAAGAATGACTTGCCTAGGTATCCGCCCAGGGCGTCGCCGCCCATGCTGCCCAGGTAAGCGCCCAGCAACCCACCAACCACCGTGCCGATGATCGGAACCACCGAGCCAATCGCCGCACCGGCCGCAGCGCCGGCGAGCGTGCCCGCCAGGCCGCCTGCCGCCTCGCCGTAGCCTTCGGCCTTCTCATCCCGCGTCGTAGCGTTGTCGTAGGTGTCCTTGATCTTGAAACCGGCCTCAACGACCGCCAACGCGGCGATTCCCTTCACCGCCATACCGACCTTGCCACCCTTCCCGCCCTTCCCTCCTTTACCGTCTTTGCGACCGCCATCAACCCCACCATCCAGGCCGCCCAAGCCACCTGCAGGAAGATTGGTCACGATCACTTTTTGCGGGATGTTCGGGTTGCCCATCAGCGAGCCACGGCCGACGTTCAACAGCCCTCGGCCAATCTTCAGCGCGCTCAAGGCAGCGCCCAACGTGACAGCGCCGGCCGCCACGCCAGCAATCACCGCTGTCACCGGCTGGTACTTGTTGGCCAGGTCAGCCAGTGCATAGCCGACCTTGCCTAAGCCATCCGCAACCTTGTCGGTCAGCGGCCGAAGACCATCACCCAGGCTGATCATGGACGCTTCCATGCCCGCCGTAGCTGCCGACCATTTGCGATTGGAGGTCTCCCGGGCCTTGGCCGCGTCGACCTCGATCTTGGTCTTGCCGTCGGTGTCCTTGATCGTGACCATATCGGCCTTGATCTTGTCGCCGTATTTGATTTGCGCGAGCAAACCCGCACTGGCGCTCTGATCGCTGACGATGTTGGCCAGGCCGGCCGCCTCAGTCAGGGCCACCATAGCCTGCTGTTCCTCGGCGCTGCCATCCGCCGCCGCCTTGATCTTGGCCTTGAGGGCGTCGATCTTCTTAGCCTTCGCTGGATCCTGGCGCTTGATCATTTCCTGGCTGAGCATGATGAAGGCGTCGACCGGGTTGGCCGCCTTGCCGCTTTTCGTCGCAGCCAGGATAGAGCCGGCCAGGTCATAGCCTTCCTTGGCAAAGCGCTCTTGGCTGGTGTTGCTGATCACCGCGTTCAACAGGTTGTTCATGTTTGTTGCGGCGGCCGCAGAGTCCTGCGTTTGCGAGTACTGCGACTGCAAACTGGCGCCGAGAAAGCGCACCGCCTCCGGGCCTTCCATGCCCAGGCGCTTGATGTTGCCGAGCATGGATGGCAGATAACGCGCCATGTCCTTGGGGCCAAAGGCGCCGATATCGCCCGCCGCCGCCACCTGGCCCAGCATGCCGGCCATGTCCTCTTTCTTGACCCCGGCCTCCTTGAACGAGTTGATCAAGGTGGCGATGGTTTCGGCTTCCATGCCCTGGCCGTCGATCAAATCGGCAATTTGGCCCGCGTACTCGCTGGCCTCCTGCCACTCAACGCCCTTTTCGATCAGGCCACCGACCGCCTTCGCCAGCAACTGGCGACTCATGCCCTTATCGTCCGCGATGGTCGAAACCATCTGCGCCATCTTGCCTTCGTCTTCAGTGCCGGCCGTGTGCGCCCATAGCGACATCTGGCGCACTTGCGCCTGGTAGTCGCCGGATATCTTGGTGGGGATGGCGACTGCCGCTGTCAGCATTGCAGCCTGGCCGAACGAGTCCTTTAGCCCGTCCTTGCCCTGCTTCATTTGGGTATGGCCAAGCGCTTTCAGCTCTGCCCCACGGGCAACCTGGCCGAGCTTTTGGTACTCGTTACGCAACTTACCGACCTCGACACCCTGCTCTTTCAGAGTCTTGAGGTTGGATTCCAATTTTTTTAGCAGGCCATCTGCTGAAGCAGATCCGCTGTCATGGGCCTTTTTCCACTCATCCCGCAAGCGGATGGTGTCGCCAATGGTGCTTTGCAGTACCCGGGCTTTCGAACCTTGATCACTGAGTTTTTTGATTCGCCCTTCGACGTCCTTGAAGGCAGCGCCAACGGTTGAACTGATCGCGCCACCGATGACTAAGCCCAGCGCTAGATTGTTCGCCATGGGTCACTCCGAAAAGGTCCAGGCGGCTCACTCCTTGAGCCACCAGATCATCGTTGAGAAAGACATGCACTCGATTTCGCCGGCCGAGAAAGACATTTCCCGGGCCAGCCGCTGAGCCAACTTTCTCTGTATTTCCTCGTTAAACCCGGTCCTCGCGCACCAGGCGAAAATAGGCGGCCTGAAGGCGCTTGTAGTCACGCACGCTCAGTTCCCCCAGATCGTTTGGGCCTGCATCCGTCAGGCTGGCGAACAGGATCATTTCGCTTTGTTCTTCATCATCCGGCGCGGCCTTGGTCGCGTGGCGAACCTCGCGCACGGTTGGGGAGCGCATGGTCAGCTGATCAGTTTCGATCTGGTTGACCTTGACGGTTTTGGACAGCTTGATGACTGCCGAGTCCGCGCTAACGGTCAGCCATTCAGGGGGTTTTTCGGTGTTTTGAGCCATGGGTTGCTTTCCTTACAGGCCGAGGTCGCGGCGAACGCCAGCGAGTTGGTCTACGCCATTGATGACGCGGACCGCGTTAACAGGATCGATTTCAAACATGCGCACGCCACCGACTTCCAGCTTGTAGTAGCTGACGCTGACGGCGTACTTGAATTCAGCGTCGCCGCCCGGCTTCCACTCGCCCGGGTCCAGCTCAGAGAGCATGCCGCGAATGGTTGCGACCACCGCCGTGGTGGCGCCCTTCTGGCCCTTGAACGAGCCCCGGAATACACCGTTGAACGCGGTCTGATCGGCCAGGCCAAAGAACTTCATCGCTGCCGCGCGGACGCCCTTGGTGCTGAAAGACGCCTCCAGCTTTTCCATGCCCTGATCCATATCAATGGGGGCATCCATACCGCCGCCCTGGTACTCGCCGGTTTTGATTTTCATCTTGGGCAAGCTCAAGGTCGGCACGTCGCCGGCAAAGCTCATGCCGTCGATAAACATGTTCATCATGAACAACGTTTGGGGAATCATGGACATCGCGAAGCCTCCTTAGGCCTTGGAATCAATCACTTCTGTGAGCCACTGATTGGTGACTTCAACGAGGAACGTAGGGTTTTCAGCCGGTGGCACGTCGGTGAAACGAATGCGCCAAGTGACCTTGCCCTGCTCCAACTGACTGACCGTGTTCAGCTCATCGTCGGGGAACACTTCGAAGTTGATCACCGCGCCCTGTTTCTTCAGGTCGCGCATGAAATTCTCCAGGCCCTCGGTCACGTCGCTGACATAGGTCTTGGTGATCGAGCGGTCGACCGCCCACTTGTGCCCGTACAGGATCGCGTCCATGACGATATCTTGAGTGCGCACACGCGTAACAAAGGCCCACTTCGGATCCATAGAGCAGGTACGGTTGCCCCACAGGCGGTAGCCGTCGTCACGAATGATCGTGGTGATGTTCGCGTTGTTGAGCACGTTGGCCCGGCACGTCGCGTCGCCGTCGAGGAATTCGATAGGCCGCGTGGTGCCAGTGATGCCGACAAACTCCTTGTTCGACGGCGAGGCCCAGAATCCGTATTCGTTATCGGTCCAGGCGAACAGGCCAGCCACCCAGGCCGACGCCGGCGCGTCGACGGTCTCGCTCAGAGCCGTGTCCCAGGTCTGCACACCCGGATCAACCAGAAACACACGCTTGCTGCCGAAGTTTTTGGCGTAGGCAATGACCGCCTCGTCGGTAGTGTTTGGACCGTCGACGATGGCCAGGCCGCGCAGCTTGCCGGCGAGTGCATCCATCGACGTGGCGACCGCCTGCGTTGCGCTATGCCCTGGGGCAATCAGCAAACGGGGCTGAGCATTGAAGCGGCTCTTACCGTCCAACAGCGCCTGTAGGCCGGTACGCTGGCCGTCGGCCAGTTCGCCGCCGATGATGGCCGAGGTCTGCAAAGCAGGGGTGGCCAGCTTCTCAACGCCGCACGCCACGATCACCGCCTTGGCGCGCATGTAAATCGCCTTGATGGATTTGGTGATCGCCGCGTCTTCGCCCCAGGCCGCCACCGCTTCGCTTTCGCGGGTGATCAGCAGCACCTGGTTAGGCTTGGCCGTTGCCTTCGGCCCCGGGGTGAAGGTGTCGCAGAGACCGATAATCGAGGACGACGGCAGCGAGATGATGCGCGCGCCGGTGTCCACGTTGGTGACGGTCACACCGTGAAAGAAACTCATAGGGCAATCTCCAGAAACGAAAAAGCCCCGCATAAGCGAGGCCGTGGGGTGTTCGTGTTACGCGTAACGGAAAAGAAAACGCCCCGTCAGTGCGGGGCGTTATTCGGTCGGTGTGTCAACCGGTGCCTCTGCTGGCACCGAGGGCGGCATTTCATCCGGCGACAAAGGCCACTGAATTTCAGCCGGAAAGCCCTCTTGCTGCTCGATGCGGTTCAGATCAATTCGGTAGCCCTTCCACAGCATCAGTTGGGCCACCTCATCATCCGTGGCACGACCGACGTCCACGGCATCTTGCAGCGGCCCCATACGAGCCGTAGCAACCGCTAAAAGACCGTCACGCTTCTTTGCCGCGTCTGCTGCAACTTCTTCAACTGTAGGCGGGCGTGGCACTGGTGCCGGCGGCACTTCGACGGAATACCATTCATCAGTTCCAACGTCGCCAGGGCCATCTACTGAATACCAACCCTCCCCGTCGTTGCGCACCGCAAAACTCATAACGCATCCCTCCAGCCGATCAAGTTAAGCAAGTTGCCAGTACCCTGTGATACCCAGGCAATACTGGTGCCTCTGAGCATAATGTCGACCACCATGGATGTCTGAAATACGCCAGAACCAGCCGGACCAGAACCGTAGGAATAGTCACTTACCAGGGCATAAGCCAATGATGGAAACACGCCAACCGCATTGCCGGCCGCAGCATTAGCATATGCAAGGCACTTGATATGAGTGGCGGTTGGCGGCACGTAATTGGATACAGAAACAGCCACCGCCGTACCGCCAGTGCTTCCACTAGCAAGCGCTGGCAATGTGGCAATGTTAGTTGCTGGTGCCTTATCAACTTCAACTAAACAATCCGTCTGAATGAACTTCCAGAATGCCTTACTCGCATCCGTCCGCACCCAACCTACGCGAGCCTTGTCGACAAACCCAGCTGGCATTGTCGGTGACGTTGTGCTCAGCGAAAGCAGTCCCGCTTTTTCAGACTCGTTGAAGATTACCCAGACGCTGTACCACATCGAAGGCTGCAAGGCGTTTACATCAAGGCCATTTGCACCCACAACTAGCCCGTTGACACTCAAACTGACAGCACTCAGCGAGCGAACGCGCTCACCTGTCCCAACGATAAGTTGATCGGCCGAAACACTCACCACCGCATTGAGACCAGAGGCCGAAAGCTTCAGGTTTTTGCGACCACCAAGAACAGCAAGGTTCTTGCGTTTATCGAGCTCCAAAGCCAGCGCAGAAACATCAATATTCCCCTGATTGATCGGAGCGTTCCAGGCCTTGATACACCACATCACGGCCAAGTTTCTGCCGCGCGTTTCATTTGCTGTGCGGGCCACTCTTGAAGCATCGAAGGTGTAAGACGCGTAAGGGACAGCAGCACCATCTGCACTAGGGCTCACAGCGATAGAAACACCATTAATAGCGCCAGTGCTATTGATGCTAGTGAGGTTATTGCCGCGCGGCATATCCCCCCAACTGCCGGTGATGTTTTGCAATGCGTCGAGCTGAGAGCTACCGATAGCACGCCCAAGGTCAACACCTCGCCCGTGGTCCCAGCCCCGCAGGAACTCGCCGCGCGACTCAGGCAAGCGGAAGTTACCGGCGCCCTCGTCGCCCTTATTGAACGCTCCACCCAGGAACGCGGCCAGGTCTGGATAAAACGCAGCGTTTTGGACACTACCATCCAGTTCCAAAAAACCCGGGGGCAGCTTGTTCACAGGAAACGCGATCACCGAGCCCACTGGCAGCGCCGAGGCCTGGGCGATCATCGCCGTGATTTGGTCCTTGGTGTACGTGTCGGTAATGCCATACCCCGCCAGCGTGGTCGGATTAGATCCAGACACGAAAACGCCCCGGTCATTGACCGTGACTTTGGTGTAAGTCCCTGCGGGCTTGTTCGCCGGCAGAAGCCCACCAACCGCCTCATCGACGTACTGACGCGTGGCCAGCACCACCGACGGGTCAATCTTCAGCTGAATGTTCGAGGTGCCACTGGTGATGATGTGCATGCGCACCACCTGATTGCGCCCCGATCCCTGGGCCAGCACCGGCTTGTAACTCGGCGGCGCGTTGGCCACCGCAGAAAACACACCGTCCTTGTCTTCAAGGGCCAGCTCACGCACCCACCAGCCGCCCACGTCAGGCGGCAACACTACTTCAGCAATCAGCACATTGGCGTCAGTGGGTGACACCCGCAGCTGATTGATTTGGGCGCGGTGAACCTGATTGACCAGCTTGGTTTGCGAAGGGTTGGGCACCGGATCGGTGCCGTTCGCATCACCGATCAACATGTAACGCGGCTCCCACGGAATACCCAGGGCATCGCAGTTGGTCTTCTTGGCGGCCCCCTGCGTGGTGATCATGCCGCCGAAAATAGAGTTTTTATCAACCATGTGAGTACACATCCAGTTCGTCGAGGGTGTATTCGCCAACGCCCGTGCGTCCCTGGATCACCACGTCGATATCGGGGTTGGCCCAGGGGTAAACGTCAATCTCATCACCGTCATAAACAGAGAAGCCGGCATAGGCGTCCAAGCGCGTTTCTAGCGTTATGTCGAGGCCGGTCAGGTGCCGGCTCACGGGCTTTGCGTCGTCAATCAGGCGCTCGAGCTCACCGAACATTTCTTCGGTGATACCGGTGTCGAGTACGCCAACCCGCAAGGCGAACGTCGCGGGCGGGCCTTCGGGCACCGTTTGCCACCACTCGATCACCTCCAGCAGGTAGCCAAGCGGCTCGACCACGCGGCGCAGCGCGCCGATGGTTCCCTTGCGTGAGTGGATATAGAACGACGCCCGCACAGCGTTGCGCTTGGCCGCCACGGTCCAACGATCGTCCCAGCGATCGACAGACCAGGCCCACGCAAGGTGGGGCAGCAAATGAACCGGGCACGTCATGGGGTTGTAGAGCGAGCGCAGCGGGATCACGGTTTGATCCGTACTCGCCGCCTCAATGGCACGCTCCAGCTGTGTGCTATTGATCGGGAGTAGGCTTTTCATATCACTCCCCCAGCTTGACGCTGTAACCCGTGCAGAACGCCGCCTGCGCCTCTGTAGGGGCCAGATCCTGCCAGCCGATCAACTCGACCCGCGAAACCGCTGGTACGTGGAGCTGCGCGTCTACAGCAGAGCGCGCCACCTCAACGCCCAGGCGTTTGCGTGGATTGATCCAGGCCGCCAGGCGCCTTTCAGCTTCGGCCAGCGCTACAGCGCTTTCTGGACCCGGGCCCTTCATGTACAGCACTGCATCAATCCGATACGGCAGCACCTGGGCGCTTTGCACCATCACCCGGTCGCCCAGCGGCCGGACGTCTTCATCGTTGACGGCCTTTGCAACCACGGCCAGCAAATCGGGGCCGACTGACCCGTCTCCTTCCAGCCCCAGCACCGTTACCGTAACGCGTGCCGGCGCGGGGCTTTCAGCGGACGCATCCGCCACCAGGGCAGAGGCGTTGCGAGCATGAAGCTTGTAGCTGTTGCGGGGGCCCGCGGTCGTCAGGCCCTCAAAGGCCATCTGGATACGCTCGCGGTAAGCGTCGTCACTTTCGGTGATCTTTTCCACCGGTGGAACCGCGCGCAGATCCTCGGCCTGGATTACCAGGCGCGGAGTGTTGACGTTCGCCCCAAGCTGATCGAGGTCACCCCGGATCGCATGGGCCAACATCAGCGCCTTGGCCGCATCATTCACCCGGGCACGATCACCAATGCGCGCATAGGCGCCGGCTTCCAGCAACTTGACCACCGGATCACTTTCAAGCGGCGCGCTCCAGTTGTCGCCCATGAACTCACGGAACACGCCGAGCGACTCCGTGTAGACCTCTTCAAAGTCCAGGGGCTCAAGCACGTCCGGCGCCGGCAACTCCGACAGGTCAACGATACTCATACACTTACCTCTAGAAATACGCTGTCGCCCAGGTAGCTACCGGTGACTTGAATCTTGATCAACCCGCCCAGGACAGAGACAGCCTGCAAGCGCTCCAACTTCAAGCTCGGCTCCCAGCGCCCTAACGCCCTGCTCGCCTCCGCCTGAACAGCCCCCTTCCAACCCTCGTTAACCGGCAGGTCCACGTACCGGCGCAGTTTGCTACCGTACTCAGGGCGCTGCCGGCGACTGCCTAGCGGGGTGCTCAGAATGTCCTCAATGCTCTGTCGAAGACGCGCGAGGCCCGAAATGGGCTGGCCGGTGTGGCGGTCCATTCCGATCATCTAGATCACTCCTGCGACGGTTCGAATTCCTCATGGGCCTTGAGGTACTCCAGCGCCTCGGCGTCCGTTGCCTGTACCGTTACCTGCGCCTTGAAAACCGCCAGAGCGCGGCCGCTGTCGGGCAGAATCAGGGTGCGCGAGGTGTAGAGCTTGTCGCGAAACGTTGGGCTAGGCACATCGCCGGCAACGGGTGTTTCAGAAGTCTTGGCCATGGTTTCCCCCGGGCACAAAAAAGCCCGCACGCGGCGGGCCTGTGAAATTGAACGGCTAGTGTGTGTGGTTCGCGCTGTTGCCGCCTGCGTCGATGATCTTGCCGGCACTGGTGATGTCTTTCACCGCGTGCAAGGCGCCCTGGACCGCTACGTTTTTCGTAACGGATAGCGAGCCTTCAATGGCCACGTCTGCAATCAACTTGACGTTGGCCGTCTTGACCGTCACCGCGTTATCCGTAACGACGGCCTCAGTCGTACCTACCTTGATGGTGACCGTACCGGAGGGCAAAGTGATGGTGTAGCTCTTGGCCTTCCAGTCGTAGACCAGCGAGCCCCCATCATCAAAGCGCCATACCTCGACGTGATCGCGGTTATCCGGTGGAGCACCGGCACCGCCATACAGCCCCGGGACAAACGTGCCCATACCAGCCTGGCCGCTGGGGTTGAACAAAATCCCCTGCTCGCCCAGGCTCGGCGCGCGCCAGTGGCGGGCCTTGCCGGCGGCCTGGCTGTGCCAGCGCACCCAGGCGCTGACCCAATCGCCCGACTTGACCCGCACGGCCGGGGCCATCAAATCCACCCCGACCACCACGCACGGCATGATCATCGCCGCGATCATGCGATCATGTTCGCCCTGGGCCCAGCTCATGGCGCACCCTCCCGGTAGGCGTCTAGGTTGAGCTTGAGCATGCTCGGTTTTTCTTCGGGGAACGGCCAAACCTCAACCCCCAGATAGACCTGGTGAGTCCACTCAACGACCCAGACGACATAGCCATCCAGTTCAGGCTTGGTCCAATCCTGGGTGGCGCGCTCAAATTGCGCGGCGTTGACGTCAAGTCCCCAACTTTGCTGTCGGAGCAGCACCGCCAACTGCGACACCAGGTGCACGGCCTGTTCGTGATGATTGGCCTTGATTGGGTCAACAATCACCCGGGCCTCAAACTTACAGATCAAGCTGGATTCACCGATGCCGGTATCGACGCCCGGCTCAAACTCGGCCATTTCGAGAAACACAGAAGGCAACGGGATGCCTTGGTTTTCCGGAATATCCGGCCAAAACACTACCGCCTGAACGCCCGACAAATGCTCCGTCAGGTGTTGCTCGATAGCCTGGTACAGCTGGCTCAGGCTGAACGGCTCATCGGACATTGGCGCTCCCCTTCAGATACTTCTGCAGTTCGTAGTTCAGCTCTTGCTCGAGGACCACCAGCAACTGCTCATCAGCGCGCTTGATCCAGGCATCGAAGTGCGGACGGGCCTGCTCCAGCGATACCTTGGCTTTGGCCAAGGGAAAGCGATTGTCGCTTTCCTCGACGAAACCACTGCGTCTCCTCCCCTGAGTCGCCTCCGGGTAGTCATCGCTGTTGAAGTGCTTGCTGGCCGTACGGATCCAGATATCAGCGCTGCTACCGTAGACCTTCTTGTAAAAAGCCCCCTGGTAGCGTCGCCCCGCCACCGAAACACCTCTGCCGGACTGACGCGCCCGACCGATCCGGCTGGCCTCGATGGCGTTGAGACCAAACCACAGCTTGCCGCGCATTGCACCGCCACTGGTTGGGTAGGCCCGCAAACGCTGCCGGACCGCACCAATAGCGATGCGCTCTTGCTTACCCACTGCCCGGGCAATGTGGGTACGCAGCCAGCCGAGGGTTTTGTTGATCGCTCGCCGCTGTGCAGCGGCTGCGGCCTTTGGCACCAGCCGACCGAAGTCCTGAAAGCGCTTCAGGTCTGCCAGCGACGGTTGGATGTTGATCAACCCGCCGTCGCGTTTGTGCTGTGCGTAGCTGCCAACACTCATGGACGCTTCCTCAAGATCAGGGCCACCAGGCCATCACCACCGGGCTCCAGCTGCAGCAGGTCGTATTCCCCGCCGCCGTCCAGAACAGGCAGATCGACGGTGACGCGCAGGCCTTTGCTCAGTCCATCCGAATCACGCACGCGAATTTCAAAGCGTGGTTCGCGGATAGCGGTTTGGGTTTTGCCAAACTTCGGCGCCATCCATGGCGCCATGAACATACCCAGCACCGGCTCGGCGCGGCCTTCGATCTGGGCGGAATCGCCCAGGGTTTCGAACACCACGTCGTCGATGTCGTCGATCAGATCGCGGAAGGCCACGGTCACATTTCCAGCAGGATCTGCGCCAGGGGCCGCGAGCACATGTGCAGCGGGTTAGACTGTGCTTCGCCCGCCACGCCCTTGTTGAAGGGCAGCGGCTCGATCTTGCTGTAGTACGGAATGCCTTGGGTGTTGGCCGTTTCCATGTAGTCCGCCGGTGCGAACGACGAGATGTACAGATCAGGCACGCCTTCGGGGATCAGCAGCGCCTTGTCGTCGTGAACGAACGAAATGCCTGCGATCTTGCCGCGATAGCGCTCCCAGACAATCCCGCCGAACTCGAAGCTTTCACGGGCATCACCACGCAGGGAGGCAGCTTGCATGGTGTTGAGGTAGGTCTCTTTGACCGACTTGTGGACGATCAGCTTGTTCCAGAAGTTTTTGCCACAGAAGGCGCGAGAGCCGGTGCTGGTGATGCTGCCCAAGGCATCTTCTTGCATGTCGAGCGCTTCGCCAGCGCGCACACGCAGCTCAGTGTCCGGATTGCCCAGGCCCATCGGCAGTTTCTTGCGCTGGACGCCGAAGGTTTTATAGATGTCCAGCAGCACGGTCTTACCGTCAGCATCCAGCACCTGGCCGTTCAAGGCCCCCATGCGCTGGAATTCGTGAGTGGCATCCAACTGACGACGGGCTTTCGCCAGGCGTTTGTTGACCACATCCTGCACCGCCTGCAACTCACTGCGGGTGCCGAAGGCACGAATGCCCTGGATCTCATCGGCCTTGATGGTGAAGCGTTCCGGCAGATGCACGGTGTTGAATGGGATCAACTGACGCTTGGTACCGCCGACCACCAGGCCCGAAGTGCCACGTTCACCGGCCGGCACGAGGGCCAGGGTGTCGCCGTCCTTCTCGATCTGCACGGTCAGGGTGCTGATGCCCTCTTCATGGAACAGGCCAAGGCTGCTGATGCGGCCCGGCAGGTATTCCTGATCATTGATTGCAGCGGTCAGCGAGGAAACACTGAAAGCATCGTCTTCAAAAATGGCGATCTCGGCCATGGGTACTCTCCAGAAACGAAAAATCCCGCACTCGGCGGGATGAATTAAAGGGGGGGTCGCCTTAACGGACGATGATGTGATTAACGCCCAATGCCTTTTCGGCAGCGAGGTCGAGCCCGGTCAAATGCGCCTCGCTGACCTCGGCCAGCCGCACGATGGCGCGGCCACGACGAACAACGTCCGATTCGCCCAGCGGGCCGTAGAGGATCGCAATAGCGTTCTCGGAGCCGTCCTCGGCGGTCGGCTGATACGGCGCGAACTCACTGGTTGCGGTGACCAGACCGAGAATCTGACCCGGCTCCAGGGCGGCACCGGCAGCGACGTTGATCGCTTCGCGGGAGATATTGCCGGCACCTTCGGACAGCAAAAACTCGCCCGCGTGCATCGATTCAATTTTCATGCTTTTGCTCCTTTCGAGTTGCCGTTCTGCGCCGCCTGACGGGAAGCCCAGATCGATTGAGGGTCGGCCTGCTTGGCCTGGACCTTGGGGGCCGGGTCGTTGTCCAGCGGCAGGCTGTTGTTGATTTCAAAGGTGCCGCCGCTGCTCACCAGCTTGTCGAACAGCCGCGCGCGGACTGCCGCTTCGTCCAGGCCGGCGGTGATGAATTCGCCGGCCAGCTCGGGCAGCCGTGCGGCAACGCACAAACCGTGCAGGGCTTTGGCCTTGGTCAGCGCCGCCTGGATAACCGCTTCACTCTCCAGCTTCGTGGACGCGAGAATCGGGTCCACCAGGTTGCTGATGCCCGCTGCTGCACAACTTTGCGTGACCATCAGCGCCAGTTTTGCCGCATCCACTACGGGAGCCGGCGCCGGTGGATCGTTCGGCTCTGGCAGTTCCACCTCTGGCTCTTCATCCAGCTGGGCGAGCAGTTCCGGCGGAGCATGCTGAAAGCGTTGCAACACGCTGCCCTGGCCGAGACAGGCGCTGACCTTGAGGCCGTCGCCCACTTCATCGGCCAGGCCCAATGCCACCGCTTCGTTGGCCGTGAGCCAGGTTTCAGCGTTGACCATACGCCGCAGCTCGGCCTCGTCGATGTCCGGCGCCTTGGCTTTGTAAGCCGCGATGATCGCTTCCAGGGTCTGATCCAACACATCGGCAACGCGGCGAAAGTCTTCGGCATCGCCACCGGTGAAGGTGTAAGGGTTGTGAATCATCAACATCGCGTTGGCAGCGATCACCACCCGGTGAGCGCCGCAGACCGCCACGCTGGCCGCGCTGGCTGCCAAGGCATCAATCCGACCGGTGCAACGCTCGCCCAGGCGCGATAGCGCGTTGTGGATCGCAAGGCCGTCGAACAGATCACCGCCGATGCTGTTGAACGCAACGATCACCGGTGATACGCCGTCATCAATGGCGTGCAGCGCTTGTACGAACTGATTGGCGGTGATGCCCCAGGCGCCGATTTCGCCGTAAACAAAGATCTCGATGCTGCGTTGCTCGGCCTCGCCACTGGCCTGGACGGTGTACCAGCTCTTGTCTGCGACCGTTACCTGCTTGCCCGCCTTGTCATAAACACGAGGTTTCGCTTTTTTGCTCATGATTGTTCCTTGTCATCGATCGTCTCGATGGCTTCAAGAGTGCTGTAGTTGAGGCCGAGGCCCGTGGCTCTGGCGAGGTCGGCGGCGTTCTCCGTGTCGACCGTTTCCGCGTCGTACCCGGTACGCAGCACCATCTCGCTGCGAGAGGCGAAGCCTGCTCGTACCTCCATCTGGCGTGCCTGCACGTCTTGCACCGGCTGGATGTACGCCCAACCCTGCGGCACCCAACGTGTGCGCAGGTATTCACGCCGCCGCTGTGCGTAGTCCGGAAGCTTAAGGGCGCCGGACAGCACTGCCATGTCCATCCAGGCCGCCCGCACCGGGCGACACAGTTGATGCACGTACACGCCAAATTGCAGCTGCTCCAGCCGGCGCCGGAACTCGTTGAGCACCACCCGCAACGCCCGGTCGTTGACCTCGCGCATGTCGCCGGTGAGGATCTCGTAAGGCGTGCCCGACCCCGCCGCCGCTGCCATCAGCTGCTGTCGCATGAAGTCCGGGTAGTTGTTGCCAGCGTCCGGTGGCTTGGAGAATTCCACCTCTTCACCGGGTGCCAGCTCCTGCATGGTGCCGGGCTCCAGGGCAACCATTGGCGTGAAACCGTCGCGGTCGGTGACCAAGGGTTCCCCGGTCATCGGGTTGCGCGTCATTGGCCCGCCCTCTGGAGGAGGTCGCTTGATGAAGCCCGCGAACAGGTTCGCCACTTCCTGCCGGAACAGCACCGCGTCGTCGTAATTGTCCAGGCTGCGCAGGCGCTTCAGAACCGGAGCCAGGCGCGGCACGCCGCGCAGTTGCCCAGGCTCCATGGGTTCGAAGATGTGCAACACCTGTGCTGCCGGAACGCGCACCAACTGGTTGTAACCCCCATTCAACGACGACGAGTCGCGTGGATGCGACAGGTACATCCAGTACGCCACACGCTTGCCGGCCGGGTTGAACTCGATCCCGGCGCGGATAATGTTGCCGTTTTTGGCCGGCTCGAATTTGTCGTGAGGGACGAACTCAGGGGCCAGCGCCTGCAACTGCAGCGGCACCGCTAAGCCTTCGCTGGGGCTGCGTGGTCGGAGCCGCACGAAGCACTCGCCGGCCGTTTCAACGGTGCGTGCTACCAGGGCCTGCATACCGTAGAAGTCGGTGAGCTCGTCAGCATCCGCCTCATCCACCCAGTCATCCCACAGCTGCTGTTTGATTTTGCGCAGTGCCACGTCATCCGTGGTCGGCCTGGGCGTGATGCCGGTGCCGATCAGGTTGCTGACACGCTTGTCGATGACGTTGAACGCGTACGGGTCATTGCGCACTGCCGCCCGCGAACGAGCGCGCAGGTTGCGCAAGGCCGGGGTATTGATGCTGTTGATGCCGCTGTCGCTGGCTTCCCAACTGGCCGAACGCCGCCCCTCCCCGGCGCCTTCATAACTGGCCTTGATGTTCGACGGCAGCAAGAATCCGTTACGGGTCAACGTCGGATAGTGTCGAGCCATTAGAGTCCTTTGCCTCCGTGGGTGAGCCGCACCACGCGAGGGCGCGGCCCGGCAGCGTTGGTCAGCGACATGCGGATCTCGTCGCGGGCCTTGAGCAGTTCGTCGATGGAGCGGTACTCCACCGTGCGATCGCTGTAGCGCACGGTCTTTTCACCGCGCGCAATCGCGCGCTCGATAACTTCGAGGTGCTTTGGGGTAAACGACATATCAGCGTCTCTTCAGATAACCGCTGGTGGAAATGCGGCGTTGTGGGGGGGCAGCGGGTCGAGCATGGGCGACGGGAGCAACGTGTTGTTCGTTTTGCCGCAACGTAGGTGTAGCCGATGACGGCGTGCTTGTTGAGCGGCTCAAGCGCTCACCCTGAATTGGCTTGCTCTGAACTGCCTCGATACCTGCGTTGAACACCGCCTGACTTACCCTCTCCCAATCGTGTTCCTGATAGCGATTGATGCCCAAGTAATGCGCCATGGCCAGGCAGTACACCATCAGGTCGAGCGCTTCGTTACGCTCAGCTTTGCCTTTGACCCACTCGATTTTTTTATAGCCTTTGACATAGCGAGTCACCTTGCGCTCAGCAACGCACTGGTCGAAAAAATCATCCGGCAAATCATTGGCAAAATGCAGTGCGCCTGGGCCTTCCTCAATCAGGTAACGGTTATAGATCCAGTCCTTGGACGTGTCAGTGCCGACAATCCAAAGCTCCGCACCGTGCCGCTCGGTCAGGCCCTTCCACGTCACATCAACCTTGGATGGCCGCTGCGCAATCACCGGCCTGCCCCGCTTGCTTGCTCCCTTGATCGCGAAAATGTTTCGCCACCGACGCAGTCGACAGAATTGGTAAACCTCGTCATGGTGGTTACCACCAGAATCGACCGCTGTTGCAAGTATTCCCAGATCGGCACCACACGGGTGCCGATAACGAGCCTTGAGCAACTCATCCAGCGCTAACCAGGTTCGCTCATCCGAAGGGTTGCCCGCGATCACCTGGTAGTCGATCACCCACCGCTCCATACCAGCACCCCAGCCCATCACCATGAGTTCAAGGCGGTCATGCTGGGTGTCGACCGAACAGGTCAACATCAGAACCCCGTCAGGCATCGAACCAAGGCTGTAGGCTTCCAATCGAGCGCGATTGCGCAGGACGTCGGCGCTGGTTTGCTCTTGCGCGTTGTCCCAGACCTTGGCCAAGCGGGTGTTGTAGAACACCTGCATAGGTTCCATATCGCCTTTGGCCTGGGCCTTTTTCGCTTTTTCGAACTGCTTGGCCAGCGAAGCCCAGCTCGTCCAGCCTGGCGGCGAGTAAAGGGCGTTGAGATTGAACCCTACAGTTTCGCCGTCGCCCGCTGAACTGGCCCGCCACTCGCCTTTGCTCAACATTTCACCCTTGTGATGCTCCTCAATGAGCACATCACATTCAGGGCCGGCGCACTGGTAGTGCACCACGCTGTAGTCCTCGGAGTAATGCAGGCGCTCCCATTCCAAAACCTGCAGGTGACCGCAGTTCGGACACGGCACGTAGTAATACCGCTGATCGCTGGTCTCAAAAAGATCGGAAATGCGCGACGCGCCCTTGATCGTCGGCGAGCTGGAAAAGTAGAACTTGGCATTGCGTCCGAAGGTACTGCCGCGGGTTTCTGCGAGCTCAACCGGGTCGCCCTCATCACCAAGGTCAGTCTCCCAGCGATCAATCTCATCGCCGTAGATGTAGCGAGCGGACAACTCCGACAGGTTCGCAGCCGAACCCGCAGTTGTCACATACAGCGTGCCGCCTTCGAACTCTTTCGTGTCAAGGGTGTTGCGTGCATCGCGTGACCGATTGGCCGCCACGCGCTCGCGCAAGACGGGAGTGGCCTTAATGGTTTTGCCGATGCGCGAGGACACCCGCTTGGCCAACCCGAGGCTGGGCAGCAGGGCCAGGATATTTGACGGAGCCATGTGGATCAGGCCGCCTATCCAGTTCAGGCCGATCTGCGTTTTCATCAACTGGGAAGCGACCATGGTCACCACCCGCTTGCAAGGGTGGGCAGGCGACAGACAGCGCATCGGTTCACGGGCATAGGGCGTTCGCGAGGTGCGGTACTGACCAGGCTCGGCCGCACCGGTATCACGCGGAATACGCATGAACTCATCAGCCCACTCATCCACCCACACGTCCGGGTCCGGGCGCAAGCCACGGAAATACGCCTCGCGATACAGTTCTGTACCGTCAGGGTGTTCCGCTAGCATAAGGTCAACTCGGAGTCAGGGCGTGTTCTCGGTCCGCTGAAGAAATTCGTTCGGCGTCTTCTAGTGAGCGGCGGATGGCCGCCGTCAAGTGTCTTTCAATTTTCCATGGGTCGGTCATAACGGCCAACTCCGGCGCTAGTTGCGCGACGATACCAAGCAGCTGATCGCGTACCAGACGTCCAGCGCCATATGCGCCGTCCTCCACAGCCTTACGCAAAACAAGCGAGCCCTGCTGCTGGTGAAAGTTAGCCTGTTCTTGCAAAGCCAAATAATGCTCACGCATTGCGCGAGACTTTTGAAAGTCAGGTTCATCACCGACTTGCGGCATTGCGCAGCCATCGAGGCTCGGCAATGTAACGACTGCTGTACTGCCCGTAGGTGCGTCCTTGGGAGAGCGCTCGCGCTTGTGACGCGCAACAACACCTGCCTTGCTTGGATCGCTGGTACTAGACAGCAGCTTCTCGCTCGCGCCAACGTCCACCAGTCCGGATTCGTTCAAGACCAGCCGCCCGGCCTGAATCAGTTTTCCGACATACTGCCTGGACCATCCCTTCATCTCGCCATACTGCTTGCGAGTCATAAAAGTCATGTGGCCTCCCTTTTGAAACCAGGTCGACCTCGTCAACCAATCCTGTCAACTAACTCTGTCAACTAACCCGGCAAGGTTGACAGCGATTTTCGGTGGTTTCCCGTCGGCTTTTCGACGCTCGCTGTCAAATCCTTTTGCGCAAGAAACGGGCGCTAACACCAGTGTTTACTGGGGATAAGCGTGAAAAGTACCGGCCTCCGGATTACTGATAGCGTTCCCGATGTGGAGAATTTTTTACACGCAAATCCTGTCAACCTGTCAACCGCTGTCAACTAACTTTCAAACCCTGTGGCTAACGTTTTCCCGCGGGTTCTATGCCCCGTGTCACTCGAAAATCCCCAGGGTCCCCGGCCGCCCGCAGCGCGCCATTTTGGTGCGTGACTCGCATCATTCGACGTTCCGGCCGGGGAGCTTGAAGTCAGTCACACGATCAGCGATAGCGCGGATCTTCTCCACGCCTAGGAAGCCGACCCAACCACCAACGAAGGTTGCCATGCTCTGAGGCAGTCCGAAGAACTCAAGGCCACTGATGATAGTCAGCGTTAGACCACCACACAGCACGCCTTCCACCAGCATCTGGCGGCGCGAGCCACCACCGTAGGTAATGCGCAGCACGGCCATGGCGAAGGACAGTCCGGCCGGGTAAAGGATCGGCGCATGCTGGCTCAGCCACGCAAGCATCAATGCCCAGGTGTCTGGCTTATCTGGCATGTTCGGCATCTCGGGTTCCTCCCTTTCGGGAAGTTAATAGATTCGGCCTCAGCATCACTCCCAGCTTGGCGCGACGGGTGTGGTGGAGCCGAAAACGAAAAAGCCCCGGCGAATGCCGAGGCTCAATGATCTTCAGAAAATAAAAAGCCTGACTCAATGGTCATGCTTTGCACGCGGAAAAACCGCAAAGTAACCATAAATCTATATGCAGGGACCGGGGTTGTCAACTCACTCCCTTGGTCTATCTGCCGGCGATGTCGATTTCCACATTGAGGCAGCCCTAAGCGGCCCCACTCGAAGCTGCGTTAATGATCCCTCCAACGACTTTAGCTCTGCCACACGAAACTTTGGCCCTACCTCCGATCCGCGCCTCTCACCAATCAAAACTTGGTCACCATAAAAACCTAAAACTACATTATCGCCGGTCACCCAATAGTATTCATCCGACGCCGCGTTTTTATTTCCTGCAGCCGAAAAACACATTGCAAAAACAATAAATCCGCACAGGCAATATGTATAACGACTAGTCTGGTATAAATGCTGCGCAGACTTATCAAAATCATCAGAGACCACTACTTCAAATTTCTTAACACCCAGAGCAGCTAACCCACCTACAGCGGCAGCGATACCAAACACCCAACGCCAAGTAGGCGTCATCGACAGATTGAAAAAAATTAGTGCCGCATAGGTAAAGGCCGCAGCCACCAAAATTATCTTTCCTCTTGGCGTAGCAAAATGAACGCCTGAAACAATAGATATCATTACAAACGTGAGCACTATTGCCGGATAAACAGTCGTTACGACCGGTATAATCCCGAAAGAAGACATCTGTAAAAATTCAACAGGTGCTCCAAAAAAGTTGAGCCGCCCCATTTCGTAGAACGCAAACAATATATAGGCAAGGGGTCCAAGCGTTGCAGTAGCTGACAACAGGTAAGTCGCGATTGTTCTTGCGTCCGGCATTTCTTTTCCCTAGAAATATTTGGGTATCCGTGCAGACGCTACATAAACATCACTTAGGCAGCGTGCCTCTTAGATTCTAGCGCGCCATCGATCCAAGCAACACCTGCCTTCCAGAGCTGCCGAGTCTTCTCTTCGCCAAACTTCATTTTCTTGCCGACTTCCATGAGAGAGCTATCGCGACTTGTGTAGTACTTCATCAGGACCTGGCCGCATTCGGGATACCGCTTCAGCAGACGGCCCATCAGCCTATCGATCAGCAACGCGTCGTCATCAGTGATCATCGGCGACAGGATAGTGTTCTCGCGTGAAGCACAGCAGGAAACACCTGACCCCAGGACTACCCAGCGGCCCCAATGCTCAAGCAAATCCTCGGCGGTACGTTCTTTAAAGCTCGGAGTGAAGGCCATGGTTCAATCCCCTGTGAAGTTGGTGGCACCTGGGCCACGGCGGTTGTTCTCGTCATATTGGGTTGCCGGCCCGCCCAACAGCGCCGACCGTTTCAATTGTTCGATCTGATGGTCAGCCGCTTGGAGCCGAATGCTCAGCTGCGTCACCAGCACCTCTAGCGGCAACGGATCACCGGTTTCGACGGCTACCCAGCCCGATGCATTGCACTGCACGCAGGCCAACTCATGAAAGACACCACTGATCACTGCGCGTCCATGGCATGCAAGGCACTTGGCAAGGTCGATCTGTGCGGCGCGGAATGCTGGGCCACTACTCTTTTTCATCATTTTCAAACCTCGCCCTTAACAAATTGTGGTTCTGGCTCGCAGGCCCCGCCGTTCAAGGCGTCTACGAGGTTTTGCGAATCTTCATATCTAACGCCTGTCTGCTCATGGATCGCCTTGAAGCCACGCGCATCTAACCAGTTGTGCCACTTCACCAAGGCCAAGCGGCGCTGCTCTTTGGCCTGGGTGTTGATGTAGGTAGAAGCGATCTTGCCCAGCGAGTGGTTCAGCAGCATCTCGCCGATGTGGCCGTCGACGCCGAGGTCAGTCCAGGCAGTGCGGGCGACCTTGCGCAGATCGTGACTGGTCCAGGCGCCCTGCCCCAACCGAGTGAACACGGCACTGGCCTGGTTATCACTCAGCGGCTTGCCACGGCGCGACGGGAACAGGAAAGCCCCCTCATATCCCTGCGCGGCCTGGCGGTCACGGTAACGACGCAGCAGCCCGCACACCTGATCGGTCAGCGGCACGCGCAGCTCAGTCTTCGTCTTGGTGTGCTCGGCCGGCAGGAACCACTCGCGCTCCGGCAGTGCAATGTCAGCCCAACGCGCCTGTCGGGTTTCACCGATCCGGGTGCCGTGGCACAGCATCATTAAGGCCAGCATGGCGTCACTTGGCGCACTGTCGAACCGCTCAGCCAGCAGCGTCACCAACTCGGGCACCTGCACATCGCGCAGCCGGGCAGGCTTGGGCTGAATGCGCGCCGTGGTGAACTGACTGAATTTGAGTTCTGCCACCGGATTGACAGGGATCAGGTCCAGCTTGCGCGCCTGCCGGAAGGCCATGGCGACGAGGCGAAACAGCTGCTGAACGTAGGACAGCGACAGCTCTTCCTGCGCCGGCCACATCAGTTGCCTGTCCAGGGTTTGGGCGTTGAGGTCGCTCAGCAGCAAATCATTCAAGCGCGGCTTGAGCTGGCAGCTGATTGCAGACTTGATAGCCGCGCGGCGCTTGTCGGAGAGCGCCCGCGACTTGGCCATGCGCTCGCCGAACCAGTCGAGCAGCTCACCCACGGACACCCAGCCCGATACGCTGGCCGCGCCGTCAGCCGCCACCCGCAACCGCACCGCGGGGAGCGCAGCGACCACCTGTTTGCTGCTGAGGTCGGGAAAATGGCCGATCAGGTGCCATTGGCGCTTGTGGAGCAAATACCAGGAGCCGCGCGCGCGGTTCTTCAAGTACCGAAAGTGAAGCGCTGGATGACTCGCATCTCGCAGGTCGCGCACATGCTCAAGCTTGGCGTTTCGCGCGATCTCCGCATCCGACAGTTTCACCGTCAGGGTTTGGATTTTGGTGCTCAAGTGATCACCTTCCTTTCTTTGATCAAAATGGCCTGAGTTCGCATGACGCCCTCGGCAAGAAATAGACGGATCTCGTAATTGGTCAGCTGGCCAGGTGCACGCAGGCGTCCGTCTGCGATGTCGTGGCAATACGCGCAGGCCCAGGCGCCCTGAAAGTCATTTGGCTTCAGGCCCATGCCGCAGGTGCCGGCCAGACGGTAGTGCGCGAGGACGATGGTGGACGAGTCGCAACTACACCCCGGAAACCGAACCTGGCAGTCTCGATCGCGAGCGGCGTTGGTGAGTTTGCTCACTGGGTCCCCCCCGCACGGCGGGCACGCAGCTCGGCCAACGCCCTGTTGCCGACATCCGGGGTCACTTTCGGGGCAGACTTGGGCAACTCGGCTACCGGTACGGCATTGAGCTTCTCGCCCTGCCAGATGCGGCGGCACTGGTTCAGGTACTGTTTTTCAAAGCTGGCCAGACCAAGCTCGCGCGGCAGAAGCGGCAGGCTGTGGAAGCCCACGGCGGCAGTCGCGTGATACACGGCCGGGTGATACCACTTCGAGCAACTACGCATAGCGGGATGGCAGTTGCGCAGGGCCTGAGCGTATGCAGATTCAACGCTTGGAAGACCCAAGCCTTCCGGCGCGAAGCACCAACTGACGAAAACACCTGGGGCCGGAACAAAGGCCGATTTGTTCGCGCTGACAACGCGCATACCGTGATCGATTTGTTCCATTTTGGTGATGCCGGATCGCATGAACTCGCCTAGCCATTCAAGCTTTGAGGCGTTCATCACGGCCTCTGTCGGCCAGGATTGACGCCATGCACCACAAGCGCCGCGCAACCGAAGGAACAGGTCGTCAATCACTGCCCGGGTGGCATGATCAACGGCAACTACGGCAGGTGACTGAACTGGCCCCCGGTACGTTGGATCGCATTGGCGGCGGGCAACCAACTGACTTGCCATTACGGGCTTGCTCGATCGGTTCACAGGCGCACCCCCTTCGATGCCCAGTCGCCAGAAGGCGCGTCATCTTCAGTGGAGGTTGACCCCAGGGCGCG
Organism: Pseudomonas sp. P7548; assembly: GCF_013386585.1. GTDB lineage: Bacteria > Pseudomonadota > Gammaproteobacteria > Pseudomonadales > Pseudomonadaceae > Aquipseudomonas. The sequence goes on from NZ_JACARO010000004.1 coordinate 33,851, forward strand.
CTCACGCTTGATCCAGCCGGCTAGCTTGAAGCACCAGCCGGCAGCGCTATCGACGACCGAGGTTTTGGCGACGAAGAAGCCTTTGAAGCGAGCGATCATGTCTTCAGTTGCGCAATCTTCCGGAAGACCTGCGATCTTCAATTGCGCTTCGAGGGCGTTGGCGGACGGTACGAACTCAGCGAACATTGCGAACCGCTGCCGGTCGTCTTGTGGTTCCAATGCCTGGCGATCCTGCCCCGCGACAACTTCCGAAATCTCGCGCTGCTGCTGCTTTTCGGTTAATTGATGGTTAATTGATGTATTGGGTGCAGTGGCTGCACCCCGCTCTGTCGTAGGCTGCACCCCGTTCTGACCAAGGCTGCACCCCGATGCGTCTTCACGGGGTGCAGCTACTGCACCCCGCTTGATCATCAGGTCATACACCACCGGGCGGCGGTCATGACGATCAATGTAAACCGCGGCCAGAGCTTGATTGCCACGAACGATGAGCCCGACCTCCTCCAACAGATCAAGCTTGATTCGTATCGTGCGCTCGGAAAGTCCTGTGTCATCGGTAAGCGTTTTGGCTGACGGAAAAGCCCCAGCACCGTTTGAGCCTGCGTAGTTGGCCAGGCACAGCAGCACATGCCGAGCGCTGGAGTCTTTGAGGGTTTGCACGGGCAAAGAAAGCGCCCATGACATAGCTTGAACGCTCACAGCGAGTTCCCTTGAATACTTTGTATGAATTCGGCAGTAAAACTGATGTGTCGCGACACGTTTTGAACTCCAGCCAAAAGTGTCTCGGTATGGGATGTATTGCCAGAGATAGGTATCGTGCTCATAATGGCTCCACAGTGTTTTACAAGTTGTTGAAAAAGCCGGGTTGCAGCCCGGCTTTTTTGTTTCTGTAATTCAGCGCCGTCGTCCCCTCCCTCTTCGCCGTTTCGCCCTCTCAAAATCCACTGGATAAAACTCCAGCGACTTCAGGTTCCTTACTTCGCGGACAGGCCGGGCCGATACTGGTTACATGGATCGGTGAGGACGGGTGTGATGTCAGGCGACCGACTGGATATCTCTTTGGCGGATACACAGCTCGCGAGCGGTAATCTTTCCGCCGGTCAACTCTTCAGCCTTAAATGCTTTTTCGGCACCCATCGGATGAATCCCGGAAACCCAGTACGAAACCGCGGCCTGGGAGACCTCGAGCGCCAAAGCTGTTTTGGTTTGCCCGCCGAAGAATTCGACGAGTCTTTCGATAGGGGTCATAAGAGCGCCCTCCTGATAAGCTTGCTTATATCCTAAATAGAAGGATACTTATTTGCAAGGCGATAAGGGAACTTATAAATTTCAGCTCATGAGCACACTCGCCGAACGAATCAAAATCGCACGCAACCACGCAAAGCTGACGCAGAGGGCTCTTGCCTTAAAGGTGGGTGTTGAGCAGCCGGTAATCTCCCAGCTGGAGACCGGAAAAAACCTTCAAAGCGCACACCTCCCGAAGATCGCGCACGTGTGCGGTGTAAACGCCATTTGGCTCTCGGAAAACACCGGTCCTATGACAGGTGTGAGCACCTCGGAATCGAACATCTCAGTTGTCGCCCAGCCCACCAAATCATTCCGCTACCCGGTAGTGAGCTGGGTTGCCGCCGGCGCCTGGGCGGAAGCAGTGGAGCCCTACCCAGCCGGAATCTCGGACACCTACGAGTTTTCGGAGTACGACTCCAAAGGCCCTGCGTTCTGGCTGACGGTCAAAGGTGACTCGATGACAGCGCCCACCGGCCAGAGCATCACTGAAGGCACGCTGATCCTGGTAGACACTGAAGCGGAGGTGGCACCAGGTAAGCTGGTCGTGGCCAAGCTGCCGGACAGCAACGAGGCAACATTCAAGAAGCTGGTCAACGACGGCGGCCGGCTGTTCCTGAAACCGCTGAACCCGAGCTATCCCATCGAGGCTGTGGATGAGAATTGCAGGATCGTGGGCGTTGTTGTGCAGGCGCTGCAGAAGTTCTACTGATGCCCTCCGCCCTTGGAAAATCATCAACCTCATGGCGAGAGCAGAGCTTCTGGACCAAGGCGTGGACCTATACTCTGCTGCCGCTCATCGTGGTTTTCACAAGCCACGCTGGCACTTGGCCGGATGGCAGTTCATCCAACCGCAAGCGGGTCTTCAGCCCAGGCTTCATTTTGCTCTGCGTCTTCGTGGCCGTTATTGAGCTGATGGCGCTAAGCCATTACCATGATGCGTATGGATAACCGTGCAGATGGAAATTAACCATAATTGCACAGATGAGGGGCTTATTTACCTCAGGTTAAAATATGAAAGCCTCAACTAACATAAATGGAATTATAATGAGCCTCTTACTTCAAACAAACTTAAAAGGCCGGCTTAGAAACACATCACTACCAAAAAGCCACGGACTTCTTCCCGTATTTGAGGCCATTGTAAACTCAATCCATTCAATAGAAGAGAAAAATAACCTCGAGAAAGGACGAATTATTTTAGAAATAAATCGTTCGCAACAATCCGTTCTCGACATAGAAGCCGGGCTAGAGCCAATAGTTGGTTTCACCATTTCCGATAATGGCTGTGGATTTAATGAAGTAAATTTCAACTCATTCCAAACACTTGACTCTGATCACAAAATAGATAAGGGCTGCAGGGGCGTAGGAAGACTGATGTGGCTTAAAGCTTTCGATAACGTAGACGTCGAAAGTTATTACTATGATGGGGAAGATTTGAAATTTCGGTCATTCAGCCTGGACGAATCGAACGGGGTAAACAAACTTTCGGAGTTTCTCAAGGTGGGTACTGGAAGTGGCTCAAAGATAAAGCTTTCTGGATTCAATGAAAGTTATCGGGATGCAACACCAAAAACCGCCGCGGTAATTGCCAACCAATTACTCGAGCACTGCCTCTGGTATTTTGTACGTCCTGATGGTGCCCCGAGAATTTCGGTTAAAGATGGCGCAGATATAATTGACGTCTACAACTTATACGACACCAATATGATGTCCGCTGCCACGCATGAGAAAATCGAGATCCTCGGGACTGACTTTGAGCTAACTCATATAAAATTTAGATATTCAACATCTAGGAAACACCAAATAGCTCTATGTGCTGCTAATCGCCTAGCCAAGGAAGAAGGAATACAAGGAAAAATACCTGGCCTAACTGGAAAGCTAACAGACTCAACAGGCGACTTCATTTATAGCTGTTATGTATCATCTACTTATCTAGACGAAAACGTCAGGAGCGAAAGAACATCTTTTAATATCGCAGAGGACTTTAACGGAGTTTTTTCGCAGACTGAAATAAGTTTGCGGATGATACGCGAGAGGGTTTTAGAGCGTGCCAAATCTTATCTTGAAACTTATTTAAAAGACAGCATTGAAGCCGGTAATAGGAGAATTACATCATTTATAGACAACCAAGCTCCACGATACAGATTTATTACCCGCTACGCGTCACAAGAAGACCTCATAGTATCCCCAGATATAAGCGATAAAGACTTAGACCTGCACCTTCATGAAATTTGGTACGAGATAGAAAGACAGCTGGTAAGTGAGGGTCATGACATCATGTCCCCAGCCAAAAACGAATCACTTATAGACTACAAGGAGCGATTAAATAACTATGTGAGCAAGGCAGAGGACATCAAGAAGTCTGACTTAGCAAATTATGTTTCTCATCGAAAAGCCATCATCGACATTCTAGAACAGTCAATAATTCGCTTAGATGACGGCAAATACGCAAGGGAGGATACGATACACGAGTTGATTTTCCCTATGGGTAAAGACTCGGACTCTGTGATGGCCGACGGAAGCAACTTATGGCTATTGGATGAACGCCTGTCATTCCACGCATATTTAGCATCTGACAAGACGCTAAATTCAATGCCAATAACAGATAGCGCCTCAACAAAAGAGCCAGATATTTTAAGCCTCCGAATTTTTGACAATCCTATCCTTGTAAATGATGGGAGTTCTTTCCCCATGGCTTCTCTTACTATCATCGAAATCAAACGCCCGATGCGAGATGACATGAAGGAAGGAGAAGATAAAGACCCGATTGACCAGGCTCTAGGTTATCTGGATCGCATCAGGGAGGGTGGCATTATGACTAAGTCTGGAAGACCTATACCGGGCAACAAAGAAATTCCGGGTTATGTTTATGTGGTATGTGATCTTACACCTACGATGAAAAAGCGTTGCAGGCGAGCGAATTTAAGAATTACGTCCGATGGGCTGGGTTACTTTGGTTACAACGAACCAAGTCATGCTTACGTCGAGGTAATATCCTTTGATCAGCTTGTGAGATCTGCAAAAGAAAGAAATCGTTCTTTTTTCGATAAGCTCGGGTTTCCTACTCATTAAAATTGGGACCGTGCCCTACATTTTGATTGTGCACGGTTAGCCGACAATAGCGTAAAGAGGCTGTAAGCTCTCACCGAATGACAACAACTCTTCAGCCTTGGCCTTATCTGTCGTTACATGTACTCCTAAATAAAACCATGACCATGCCACTGGTCTAAGCAAAATTCCATTACAGTGACATGCCTCTAGTGATGGAATAATATTGCATTCGCCTGCAATATCGTAGCCCCCAACACGACTCCCTTCTTTATAAATAACAATTTCCTCGAATACGCTCTTTTCTTTCATATCTCCTCCGACACAACTACCTACTGTATATTCATACAGCATATAATGAAAAATGGCAATATTGAGATCTTTGCTGGGTTTGTGGCACGGCCTTGGGAATTGACTAGATAGTGGGTCTAATTCCTTGGATTTTGGCTCCACTGTACTCCCCCCTTCACAGTCGAACGCCCATGGTCTTTCTGTTGCGAGCCCCTACAGGGCCGCACTCCCTGCCGCGGGCTTAGGCTAAGGCATCCTTGTAACTTCCATCTCCTCGACTCGCTATAGCCCTACTCAACAAAGGTCGCGAGGTATCTGCTTTCCGAGGTATGCATTTATGCATAAAACTTCCTGTAGCCCTATTGCCAATATATGTCAGCGCCAATACTGTACGAAAACACAGTATTTGCAAGGAGCGAAGCATGAACATGGCCCCCGACCCCACACCCAAACCCAGAAACTCCTACGAGCTTGTAGGCCACCGACTGCAGCGCATAATTTCCTCTCCTCGAGTGCAGAGGACCCAACTGGTGGAGGTTTCCAGGCGCGACGACGAAAGCCCCGAAGCTTGGCATCAGGTCATCCAAGACATTGGCGATACCGCCGGGATAAGGGTCGAGCATCTGGAAGGCGGAGCCGTCAGGATCGGTTGGCGCGAGTACTGTGACGCATAAAGGAGCCTGCCACTGAGCGGGGTTTTTATCGCCCATAGAAAAATTATAAGCATGCTTATTGACGATACAAATAAGCTGGCTTATATTTTCACTCCAGCCAGCAACGAACATCGCCGGCCAGCAGCGGAAGCTGCGCCGCTCTTTAACAGCCAGCGCAATACAAGAAATACCAACAGACCGTATTGCCTCTGCCGGCGACCGGCGATCAGACGGGTCAGATAGCCCGCCCACGACAGGTGAACCCTGTGCGGCTGATCGAGAGCGAAACGCTGGAACCGTGCGAATGACCTGGCAAGCAATGCGCCCCGCAAATCCCAGCGGTAGAAAGGAGATTTAACTGAACAGAATTAGCGCGCTGAGCCTCGGCTTTGAGGAGCGCCGGACCTCATGCGGTGTGCCGAACAAACTACCCAGGCACAGGGCTGTACGCCGCATGTTGTAGATACCCAATGACCACGCCGGCAACGCTGCTGATCCAGCTGGAGTGAACAGGGAAGCCCGCCGCCATACACGACTACCTAAACCTGCAATCAGCAGCGGGGAATAGGCACCAGCAACACGCACCGCTGACGCAACAACCCCGGCCTGTCGCCAGCAGCGAGGTCGGGGGTTTCACCGATAGTCCTTGACAACAGGGACTAACGGGAAACCAACCGAGGGTCACCAAGATGGAAGTAACAATCACCAACGGTTCATGGAAAGGCCACCTCGGACGTGGCCTTGCGCCGCGAGAGCTTCAGTTCCTGCTTTGGATTGCTCAGGGCTTCACCTCGAAAGAGATCGCCCGGGAGGCAGGTATTGAGGCTGGCACCGTGAAGAAGCGCCTGACCAATGCGATGTTCAAGTTGGGCGTTACAAAGCGCACCGCTTTGGTGGCCGAGGCTATGCGCCGGCAAATCATCTCGCCGATGTGCTTCGTCCTGGCGGCGCTAATCGCCATGCACGCAATGATCGGTGACGAGTCGATGCGTCGTGACCGGCGAGTGCCGGAGCGCCGTACAGCGCAAGTCAGGATGGTGCGCCGCGCCGAACAACCGGTGCTGCTCGCCTAATTCAAATCTCGAGGGAAAAGACATGCCTCCATCAATGCAAGAACGCACCGAAGGACTTGCGGCACTCCGTGTCCGCGCAACAATCGCCACTAGCGCGATGTACGCCATGATCGGCAAGGAACAACCCGCACAGGAGGTTCGCTTCCAGGTAGTCAACAAGGGTACGGGCGCCTATCACGTCGTCGAGCGCTCCACCGGCAAGGTCATGGGCATGTGCTTCACCTGGAAAGCTGCAGTCATCCGCGCCCAGGTACTTGAGGCTCGCGCCGACGGCAAGAACATCAACATCGAGGGATGGTCCCAGTGATCAGCGTAACCCGATGAGGCGCATCAGCAAGATCACAACCGCTCGGCGGCGGCCTACATGGTTGGCACTGCCGGCAAGTGGAATCGAAGAGGTAGGCCATGGCCGAGGAAGAGCTGACAGCGGAAGCGAAGAAACAGCGCCGCAAGCGCGAGAGGGCAGCAGCGAAAGATGCCGCATTGGGCGTCGAGAAATTTACGGTTGAGGTCGCCGGCGTATTCAAGGCCGACCTCAAGCGCCTGATGAAGCAGCACGGATTCAATAATCAGCAGGAGGTGTATCAGAACCTGCTGCGCAACGTGATCGCCGCTGACTTTGAAACAGCGGCCCAGATGCTCAAGTGTGTCACGACACCTTTTGTTGTTACCGAAAAGGTGTCGCAACTGATCAAAGCGGCCGGAATGAAGTCTCTCGAGGACGAACCATCAGAACCTGATGACGAAATCTATAAGCCGGGTTAGAGCACACGAACCATTACTTCAACTGCAGCTTCAGGTGCGCCAAGTAGTTCGCTGCTTTGGTTTTCTGTTCCGTACCTGGCGGGCCATTTTCGCCCATCAAACCCGATTCAGCCTTTTGAAAAACAGTACTAACAGAAAGGCTGACCCCGTTGGTTTTAAGTAAAGCCATCAGTAATTGTTCAACTGCGTCAATTTGCGCTTGATTTACCACAGAACCCTCCTTGATCCGACTCCATGCCGGTCATCCGTTATACTCAATATCAACGATATCCCGCCAGCCGGCAATCATTTCGTTTTACAGACAAAAAGGCATCCGCTATGCCGAGCGAATCACCTCAAAAAAGAGAATCTTTAAGCAACGATTCAATATTTAGAGTTTGAGCTTTCGCCATCTGGAAAAGTTGAAAAAGGGGTGCAGACGACTTTCTGTAATCTAACACCAGCGTTCCGTCCTTAACTACAGAAAAGCGTATTTCCGAAGACCAGTGAAACGACTCTTCATCATGCCAGTATTTATATCGAGACTCATACACTCCCACTTCGAGCTGATTATAAATAGCGCCATAAAACGACACCACTTTGTCTTCAGTCGCGTTAGTCAGAAAATAATGGGGCTCAGTTAGCGACCAACGAATTGCCCCCATAGATGTATCCCTCACTAACTGCATGAGAAGCCTTTCCACTTGATCGTCTGCGCTCATATCAATCCCACCTCATATCTTTTACACGCTGCCCTAACATAGACAGCAAGGTATTAACTTCGCCAGCGAGTTTCCAGCCATTAACTAGAGATAATTCCGAGACCGACCTAACCTCACAAGAATCTCCGACTCGCTGCTCGATTACACCAATCACAACATCGACTTGTTTCAACTCAGCATTAGAAACTTTTAGCCTTAAATTGAGCAACAGCCCCTTGAGCTTAGATATTGACTCGTGAGCTTTGTTTGGGCTACCCGTATTTTGCCAGTCGTCAAGCGAAGAAAGTAATTGCTGAACTTCGAGCTTCAGACCTTTAAGTACATCTGGCAATCTGATTTTCACCAGAAATTCTGCACGAATACGGCGAGTCTCTCGCCATACTACCGCTGTCCAAATTAAACCTGCGATAGAACATAAAACTGAAATATCTGTCACCCACTGGGGTAAATAACTAGACATCTATACTCCGACTCCCTGGCCTCAGTCCTGTATGGCGACAAGATTTTTTCAGCTAAACGCCACAATGCTGCCGGCATTTTAACCATATATTTTCGTCCTGCCCATGCCGCAGCCGTTGTTTTAGATAAGCAAAAGCGAATGACATTTACGAATACATCCACCCACCGCCCGGGCATGGCCCGGGAAGGATTCCCCATGCCTACAGAAAACCTTAATCATCCTGAAGATCACGCCGCTATCGAGCGGCTGCACCAAAACGACGTCGGAAAGATTGAGCGTTTCTCCGATGAGCTGATGACGTTTCAGGACGCGACCTACGCCATGGGCTTGGATCTCGGCAAGAAGATCGCCAGCAAGTCAGGCGTAATCCTACAGGCTGCCCGCGCCAACCGCGTGTACGTGGCCGGCCCGATGACAGGTATTCCCGATTTCATCTTCCCGGCTTTCAACGCCGTGGCCGACCAACTGCGCGCCCAAGACTTCGAAGTCGAAAACCCGGCAGACCACGGCATCGTCGAGGGTGCCCAGTGGGCCGACTACATGGCTTACGACCTGACCCGTCTGGGCCTTTGCGGCGTGATCGCCCTGCTGCCGGACTGGGAGAGTTCGAACGATGCCCGTCTGGAAGTTCTGATCGCCGAACGCCTCGGCATGACGGTTGTAAATGCCCATGATCTGGTAACGAGGGAGGCTGTATGACCACCAAGCAAACGAATAGCGGTGGCGCGACTGAGCAAATGGCATGCATGCCGGTGGATCGCAGCTACGACGTACGGGCGAAAATGATTATTGCCTTCAACGAAGCCAAGAATAACGGCGGTGATTTGGATGACGCGCTCGACGCTGCATACAAGTCAGCCCTGCGCTATTCGCCTAACCCACAGAGCGCCGACCAGGGCGTGCCGGTAGCTGTGGCATCCCGCGACGAGTCGATAGCCTGGCTGAAGCGCATCGACGGCATCGGCCAGGCCCGTGCGGAGTTGATCTATTCGATGGGCTTTCGCCGCCTAGCGGATGAGTCAAATCCCGACAGGAGTACATACTTACCCCTGAAGACCACGGATTAATTGTTACTCAGGTGTCGCGTACAAATGGCTAACGCAGATGCCACACACCGCTCTTCCCAACACGGCAGCTTCATTACGAGCGCCAGCCTCCCCTAGGCAGCTCTTTCCAACAGCGTCCGTATCACCGTGCTCGACTTTCTGACAAATTGAATCGTTCTGCGAGCTGCACTCCCGCGGCACTGTTTTCGTCAGTTTCCCTTCGAAGATATGGTGTTCTTCTGATGTTTTTCGCTTCCGTATCGAAAAAGTAATCATTGCTCTGTTCCATGCTTGGTAATGGCAGGTTGCCATCCGCCAGACTGAAGCCTCTGTAGAAAATTGCAACCCCTCCTTCAAAGTCAGCCGCTATAGCGAAAAATCTGAAAGTGCTTGAGGGATTCGGTTAAATCGGAAGAGATGACCGGCAGGCCAAGGCGTTGAGTTAGTAGCCCAGAGGAAGGGAGTTGTTTAACTCGCGGCTAAATGCGACAGCCTACCGATCAATGCCCACAGCATGAGGGCCCGCTCCAACGGAGTAATAGAGCGTCTGCCACGCAGCCCCCCAACAACAAATCTCTGAAATGCATGCATGACATGTCATTTCTAGCACATCCCACGGTCTCGTCTAGGCCAATTTCAAATAAACCCTTCCCCCCTCAAAGTCAGCCGCTATAGCGGCAAGGATACCTATGCGCCTGAAGAAAGCTGAGCGTGAAAAAGTGCGCCTGAAGTACGGCGGGCACTGCGCCTACTGCGGTGTGGTGCTGGGTGACCGGTGGCACGCCGACCACTTGGCGCCGGTAGTGCGCGAGCTGCTTTCAAAGCAGACCGCCGCCGGCACCTGGAAGCTGGTGTCGGGCAAGCCGCTCCGGCCTGAGCATGACGTGCTGGAGAACATGATGCCGGCCTGCGCGCCCTGCAACATCAGCAAGGGAGGCCAAACCCTGGAAGGCTGGCGCAGCTGGATCTCAAGACACGTCGAGTCGCTGAACAACTACACCCCAATTTACCGCCTGGCCAAGGCATATGGCCTGATCGCCGAGACAGGCGCGCCGGTGGTTTTCCACTTCGAAAAGGAGCAGCAGCCATGATCGCCACCCTCTGGTTCGCCTACGTGTTCATCTACAAGGGGCCAAAGCCATGAAGCGGCTCTTCCGCCGCAAGGTAGAGGCCTGGCTGATACTGATAGCCGCCAAAATCTTGAGCGGCCGAAACGTCCACCGATCCCCCGTTGTATCCCGTCGCGACAACAATCAAATGTTTGAAATAGCCGGGGAGCTCGAAGATATCGCACAGCGCATCAGCAAGAACTACCCCTAACCCCAATCCCCTAAATGCCTGCCGGTGAGCGGCGGGCTAGGTATTCCTATGCCTGAAATGACCTACGAACAAAAGCTGGTCGATTACGCGACAGCGCCCAAAGCCACTGCCGGGATCATCAGCCAGATCGAGAACGGCAACTTCGTCAATCACTGGTGCGGGAAGCTGCGCGGAAAGTTCGTGCAAGTCGGTCCGACCTGGAAGGCATCCACCAGGCAGCAAGCGCTGGAATCTGCGCGACTGTTCCGGGCGCAATGCCGGGACGAAGCCAAAGCGAAAGGCCTTCTCCCGACCTAACCCACCCACTACCGCCCAGCGCGGCAAGGACACCAAATGGAAAGTATCAAGACAGAGCGGCCCAGTACGGGCGGCGGGAGGTAGTTATGCAAGCAGAGATCCTCTCGGACGAAGAGCTCGCCGAGATTACCGGCTATAAGCAGCGCGCTCATCAGCGCAAATGGTTGAAAGACAGAAACTGGATATACATCGAGAGCCGTGGCGGCCGGCCGCTGGTGGGCCGGATGTTCGCCCGCATGAAGCTCGGCATGGTCAATGCCGCGATCGCAGATCCAAACCCGCCGCCGCCGGCCCGTCCGGCTTGGACGCCCGACTTCTCCAGAGTGAACTGATATGCGCCCCCGGAACACGGAAAATAGGGACTTGCCGCCTGGAATGGTGCGGCGCAAGCGCCCAAGGAAAAACGGGAAGGTCTGGATCGGCTACTACTATCGGGACTCTAACGGCAAAGAGATCCCTTTAGGCACGGACTTGAGCAAAGCCCGTCTGAAATGGGCCGAGCTGGAGGCCAAAGAAAAGCCTTCTGATCTGACAACGATGAAGGGCATCTTCGACCGATACGTGCGTGACGTCATCCCAAAAAAGGGGGAGCGGACCCAGAAGGACAACATGGCCGAACTGAAACAGCTTCGCCCAACCTTTGATGAGGCCCCCATCGATTCAATTACGCCTTTCAACATCGCGGGTTACCGAGATGCCCGCTCAGCGAAGGTTCGTGCCAACCGTGAGATCGCCCTTCTCTCCCACGTTTTCAACATGGCTAGGGAATGGGGCCTGACTGAGCGGGAGAACCCATGTCAGGGCATAAGGAAGAACAAGGAGGCGCCGCGCGACTATTACGCCAATACGGCTGTCTGGGACGCCGTCTACGCCGTTGCTGAACAAGAACTGAAGGAAGCCATGGACTTGGGCTATTTGACCGGGCAGCGGCCTGCTGACGTGCTGATCATGCGCAGCGACGATACCGAGGGTGATTACTTCCTGGTAACGCAGGGCAAGACCGGGCAGAAGCTCAGAATCCTGATGCGTACGGATGCAGGGGAGAACAGCTTGGGGAGGCTAGTCAGGGAAATTGGCGAAAGGAATGCCGGGCACCCGTCCAAATACCTGCTGATCAACAAGCATGGAAAGCGGATGACAAAGGGGATGTTGCGCTTGCGCTGGGACAAGGCGCGTGAAAAAGCTCAGCAGAACGCCATCGAACAAGGCGACCCGCTGCTCGCGGCCAAAATTGGAGGGTTTCAGTTCCGCGACATCCGGCCGAAGGCGGCCTCGGAAATCATCGATATCGGTGATGCAAGCCTGCTGCTGGGACACAGCAAACAGGAGATTACAAAGAGGGTTTACAGGAGGATCGGGGCGACCGCGAAACCCTCCAAATAGGCAAAGTTTCGGAACTCCTACCCGAAAGTTTCGGAACCCCTGCCAAAAGCAGCAGAAACCTTCTCAAACCCCAGATACGAAAAAGCCCCGACTAATCGAGGCCTTATCGTTTAATTTGGCGGGAAACCAGGGATTCGAACCCTGGAGACGCTATTAACGTCCGCCGGTTTTCAAGACCGGTGCATTCAACCACTCTGCCAATTTCCCTTGTGCATCACAGGATTATAGTAGCCTATCCCGTCTCAGCGGGCGCCATAATACCCGAATGAAACACACTGTCAAACTCTCGCCATAGCTTGTTACAGAGCGTCTGTTATGATCTTTGCGACTGAACGTTTCAAAACTGAAGGAGTGTCGCCATGCGCGAACAGAATTACGCAGTGAATGGTAACGCGCAGGCTGAGCAGCTTGAAGTCAGCCGCGTGTTGCGCAATACGTACGGCTTGCTCGCCCTTACCCTCGCATTCAGCGGCGTGATGGCGTATGTGGCGCAGCAGATGCGCGTCGGCTACCCGAATATCTTTGTCGTGCTGATCGGTTTCTACGGCCTGTTCTTCCTCACCAACAAACTGCGTGACTCGGCCTGGGGCCTGGTGTCGGCGTTTGCCCTGACCGGCTTCATGGGCTTCATCCTCGGCCCGATCCTCAACCGCTACCTCGGCATGGCCGGCGGCGCGGAAGTGGTCAGCTCGGCATTCGCAATGACCGCCCTGGTGTTTGGTGGTCTGTCGGCCTACGTGCTGATCAGCCGCAAGGACATGAGCTTCCTGGGCGGCTTCATCACCGCGGGCTTCTTCGTGTTGCTGGCGGCCGTCGTAGCCAGCATGTTCTTCCAGATCAGTGGCCTGCAGTTGGCGATCAGCGCCGGTTTCGTGCTGTTCTCCTCCGTGTGCATCCTGTTCCAGACCAGCGCCATCATCCACGGCGGTGAGCGTAACTACATCATGGCAACCATCAGCCTGTATGTATCGATCTACAACCTGTTCATCAGCCTGTTGCAGATCTTCGGCATCATGAGCCGTGATGACTGATTGCTAGCGACATAAAAAAAGCCCCGCATCGAGAGATGCGGGGCTTTTTTATTGCCCAGGAATCAGTACTGGTTGGGCTCCATCTCCAGCTCGACCTTGAAGCGTTCAGCAATATCCCGCTGAATACGCTGCGCCAGGTTGGCAATGTCATGCCCGGTGGCCGTACCGTAGTTGACCAGCACCAGCGCCTGCATCTTATGCACGCCGACATCACCGTCACGAAAGCCCTTCCAGCCGGCCTTGTCGATCAGCCAACCGGCCGCGAGCTTCATCTGCCCATCCGCCTGGGGGTACGCCACCAGGTCGGGGTACAGGCTTTGCAGTTCGGCAGCCAATACCTGGGACACCAGCGGGTTCTTGAAGAAGCTCCCCGCATTGCCCAGCTCGGCAGGGTCCGGCAGTTTTTCGCGGCGGATGCTGCAGATGGCCCGACTGACATCACTGGGTGTCGCGTCCGTAATGCCCTGCCCGGCCAGGCGCTGCTGCACCGGGCCGTAGTCGAGCTTGAGGTGGCTGGCGCGGCTCAAGGCAAAGCGCACCCGCAGGATCAACCAGCGCCCGGTCTCGTGCTTGAACAGGCTGTCGCGGTAGGCAAACTGGCACTCTTGCAGGCTGAAGTCGCGCAATTCGCCCGTCTGGCGATCCAACGCGGTCAGGCCGGCGAATACGTCCTTGATCTCCACACCGTAGGCGCCGATGTTCTGCATCGGTGCAGCGCCCACCGTGCCGGGGATCAGGCTGAGGTTTTCCAGGCCGCAGAAACCGTGTTCCAGGGTCCACAGCACAAACGGATGCCAGGCCTCGCCCGCTTCCGCCTCGACGACCACCTGGAGGCCATCGTCGTGCAGCACGCGGATTCCCTGGGTGGCCATGCGCAGCACCAACGCCGGGATATCCTGGGTGAGCAGCAGGTTGCTGCCGCCGCCGATCACCAGTAGCGGCAACGCGTGGGCAGCGGCGTACACCAAGGCTTCACGCACATCGGCGTCGCTGTGGGCTTCGGCAAACATCTGCGCGCGCACATCAATGCCAAAGCTGTTGAACGGCTTGAGCGACACTTGCGCCCGCACCTGCAAGGTCATAACCGCCCCTTCAATTCGATGACCAATGAATCACAGGCCTGCTCGATCAGGTCCAGGACCCGCTCAAACCCTTGCTCACCTTCGTAGTAAGGGTCTGGCACTTCATCCACTTCGCCTTCATAGCGACGCAGGAACAGATCCAGCTCGGCCTTGCCCTGCCCCGGCTGCAATGCCTTGAGGTTGCGCAAGTTGCTGTTGTCCATCGCCAGGATCAGGTCATAACGCGCAAAGTCGGCGCGGGAAACCTGCTGTGCACGTTGAGCCGACAAGTCATAACCGCGCACCAGCGCCGCACGTTGGCTGCGCTGGTCCGGTGGGTTGCCCACGTGCCAGTCACCTGTACCGGCCGACGCGACGTCGACCTGCCCCGCCAAACCCGCTTCGCACAATTTGTGGCGCAACACACCCTCGGCAGTCGGCGAGCGACAGATGTTGCCCAGGCAGACAAACAAAACCTCCATCAGGCCCCCAGCAGGCGACGGACGCGCTCTAGGTCTTCCGGGGTGTCGACACCGGCCGGCGGCGCTTCCAACGCGTCGCCCACATGGATACGCACGCCATGCCACAGGGCCCGCAACTGCTCCAGGGACTCGGTATTTTCCAGCCAGCACGGGCCCCAGCTGACGAAGTCATGCAGGAAACCGGCGCGATAGGCGTAGATCCCGATGTGGCGACGATAGGGCACGCCCTCGGGCAGTACGTCGCGGCTCTTGGCGAACGCGTCCCGCGCCCACGGCAGCGTCGAGCGGCTGAACGTCAGCGCCAGGCCGTTGATGTCGCTGACCACTTTCACCACGTTCGGGTTGAACAGGGTGTCGATGTCTTCGATGGGTTCGGCCAGGGTCGCCATGCGCGCTTCGCCATGGGCGGCCAGGTTGGCGGCCACCTGGTCGATCACGCTCGGCGGGATCAACGGCTCATCACCTTGCACATTGACCACGATTGCGTCCGGCGCCAGGCCCAATTGTGTCGCCACTTCGGCCAGGCGGTCAGTGCCCGAGTTATGGTCTTCACGGGTCAGCACGGCTTCAGCACCAAAGCTTTGGCAGGCCTCGATGATGCGCGGGTCATCGGTGGCCACCACCACCCGCTCGGCGCTGCTTTTGCAGGCCTGTTCCCACACCAGCTGGATCATCGGCTTGCTGCCGATCAATTGCAGCGGTTTGCCCGGCAAACGGGTGGAGGCATAGCGGGATGGAATGACAACGGTAAAGGCGGTGGTCATTTATCCAGACGCTCATCGGTGGTCAGGGTACGGGCTTCGCTTTCCAGCATGACCGGAATGCCATCACGGATCGGGTACGCCAGGCCGGCGCCTTTACTGATCAGCTCGGTTTTATCGGCGCTGAGCTTGAGCGGGCCTTTGCAGATCGGGCAAGCGAGGATGTCGAGCAGTTTGGTGTCCATGAGTGTTTCCTGGAAAGAAGCGTTTAAGGCAAAAGACGGGCAGGCAGCAGGCGCATCAGCTGCGTGTCGAACCAGGCGACAAACGCCGGCGACGGCAGCGCATCCACTGCAAGGTACCACCAGTCGGGCCTGGCAAAGGCGCGGCACTTCACCGCGTCCTTTTCGGTCATGACCAGCGGCAATGACGGTGAAAAATTCAAGACCTCGGCGCTATACGCCGCGTGGTCGGCGAACGCGTGGGGTATCGGCCGCCAGTGTAGCGTTTCAACGGTATTGAAGAAACGTTGCGGGTTGCCGATGCCCGCCACCGCGTGCACCTGCTGGCCGGCAGGAAAATGGTCGACTGGCTGGCGCTCGCCGGTCTTGACGTTGATCAGCGCCGTGGGCAGCAGGCGAAAGGCAAAACCATCGTCACGGTCGGCGCCGGCGCCGTTGTAGAGCAGCGCATCGACGCTTTGCAAGCGCTCCACCGGTTCGCGCAGCGGCCCGGCCGGCAGGCAGCGGCGGTTGCCGAGGCCACGGGCGGCGTCGATCAGCACCAGTTCAAGGTCGCGAGCCAGACGGTAGTGCTGCAGGCCATCGTCGGAGAGGATCAGGTCCAGGGGTTCACTGGCCAGCAGCGCACGGACGGCGCGGCTGCGGTCGGGGTCAATCATCAGCGGCACGCCGCTGCGCTGCACGATCAACAACGGCTCGTCGCCAGCCACCTCGGCGCTGTGGCTGGCCTCGACCCGCCACGGCAAGTGCGGCGGCTTGGCGCCATAACCCCGGCTGACCACGCCGACACGCAGGCCGCTGCGCTGGCAGTGTTCGATCAACCACAGGATCAGCGGCGTTTTACCGGTGCCGCCCACGGTGATATTGCCCACCACCACTACCGGCACCGGTGACTGGTAGATCGCCCCCTCGCCGGCCAGGAAGCGTGCACGCTTGCGTTGCACCACGTGGCGATACAGGGATTCCAGCGGCCGCAGCAGCGTGAGCGCCGGATGGCCTTCGTACCAGGCCTTGAGCAAACGATCGGACATGGCCATCAGGGTTGGCTCGCCGCCTCGACGGTGGTCATGCGCAAATGGCTGAAACCGAGCTTGCCGGCCGCGTCCATTGCCGTGATCACCGCTTGATGCTGGGTCTTGCCGTCGGCACTGATCGACAGCGGCATCTTGGTATCGCCGCCGGATTCTTTCTGCAAGGCGTCCATCAGGCTGGTGAGGTCGTTTTTCTCCAGCAGGTGGTTATTCACCGAATACACACCGTCGGCGCTGATGGCGATGTCCAGTTGCTTGACCTCCTGATCCTCGGCGGGCGAGCCACTCACCGCTTCCGGCAGGTCGACCCGCAGTTCGGTTTGCCGGGTAAAGGTGGTGGTAACGACAAAGAACAGCAGCAGGATAAACACCACGTCGATCAGCGACGCGAGGTTGATATCAACGTTTTCCCGTTGCTTGCGGCGAAATTTCACGCTTTGCCCTCGACCAGGTCCACATCACGGTCGCCCTGCACCACCTCAACCAGCTTGATGGCTTCTTGCTCCATGCCCACCACCAGCTCATCGATGCGCCGTTGCAGGAAGCGGTGGAAGAACACCGACGGAATACCCACCATCAGGCCCGCAGCCGTGGTGATCAGCGCCTTGGAGATACCACCGGCGAGCACTGCCGCGTTGGTGGTCATGCCCGAGCCCATGAACGAACTGAAGATGTCGATCATGCCCAGCACCGTGCCGAGCAAACCCAGCAGCGGCGCCATGGCGGCGATGGTGCCGAGGGCGTTGATGTAGCGCTCCAGCTCATGGATGACCCGCGCGGCGGCCTCTTCGATGCACTCCTTCATGATCTCGCGACCGTGCTTGGAGTTGGCCAGGCCCGCGGCGAGGATTTCCCCCAGGGGTGAATTGGCGCGCAGTTCCTTGAGTTTGTCCTTGTCCAACTGTTTGTTCTTGATCCAGGCCCAGACCTGCCCCAGCAAATGCTCAGGCGTGACGCGGCTGGCGCGCAGGGTCCACAGGCGTTCGGCAACGATGCCGAGTGCGGCGATGGAGCTCAAGATGATCGGCAACATCATCCAGCCGCCGGATTTGACCAATTCCCACACAGTGAATGTCCCCTCGAAAAAGTGCGCCACTTTACCATATAGGTTCGCTGGCTGGGTTTGTCGGCCACAGGCCCGCCCGTCGCAGTACGTGGCCTTGGGCAATGCACCGCTAGGGTAAGGGTTCGCGCCAGAAGCGACGTTGACTGCGCGCAACAACCGGTGGCTGGAAAGCGCCCAACTGCAGGCGCACCGCGCCCTGTTCCGCACTGTCATAGAGCTGGCTGCCCAACGCCCGGTAACGTTCGATGACCTGGGCGTGGGGATGGCCGAACGCATTGCCACGGCCCCGTGAAATCAGCACTGACTTGGGCGCGAGCCGCTGCACGAAAGGCCAGGAGGAAGAGCTGTGGCTACCATGATGCGGCGCCTGCAGCCAATCGACGGGCGCCGCCAAAGGTGAGCGCAGGAAGATGCGCTCGGCAGCACGATCGATATCCCCCGTGAGCAACAGGCGCTCTCCACTGGCCTCGATCAACAATACGCAGGACTTGGCATTACCAGAAATAGCATCGGGCCACTGCCATAATTCGAACGACACTCCATCCCATGTCCATTGTTCACCGCTGATACAGGGTTGCGTGCCGAGAAACGCCGGTAAACCTGTGGTCTCCCCGCCCACCACTCGCTGGACGGGCAGCCCTCGCGCAACCGCCGCCGCACCACCGGCGTGATCGGCATCGGCATGGCTAATCAGCATCAGGTCCAACTGCCTTACTCCGAATTTTTTCAGCGAAGGCAGCACGACACGGGCGCCCAGATCGGAATCTCCCACCCGGGGGCCCGCGTCGTAAATCAGGGTGTGATTGCGCGTACGCAAGATCAACGCCTGCCCCTGTCCGACATCCAGTTGCACCACGTCCACTTGACCGTGGGGCACCAGTGTCTTCGGTGGAAATACTGCCAGCATCAGCATCGGCCATCCCAGCAGCCGAAACGGAACGCCCTTGGGCAACAACAGCAACACAGCACCTGCCACGCTGACCAGCCAATAGCCCAAAGGCACTTCGGCCGGTACCCAGGCTGGCAAGTGCCCGGCGAGCAATGCCAGCCCCCGGAACAGCCCATCCAGCGCCCCACCCGCCAACCACAGCAGCCCTTCTCCCACCCACGGCACCACCAACAATGCGGTGCCCAAAAGAGCCAGGGGCAACACCACCAGACTGATCCACGGCACGGCAAATAAATTGGCCACTGGAGCACTGAGACTGATCGGCAGCCCAAGTACGAGCAGCAGGGGGAACAGGCCGATGGCAATCAACCATTGCGGGCGGGTCCACAGTTGCCAGACGCTCCAACGCCCCAAACGCCCGCCGAAGCTCAGGGCCAACACCGCGACTGCTGCAAACGACAACCAGAACCCCGGCTGCAAGCTCGCCAGCGGTTCAAGCAGCAGCACGCCGTTGAATGCCAGCAATAACGGCCACCCGATCCCCAGATGCCGGAAGCGCAAACGCCACAGCAAGACCAGGCCCACCATCACGCACGCGCGCTGTACCGGCACGCCGAACCCCGCGAGCAAGCCATAACCCAGCGCCGCGGCAAACGCCAAGCCACAGGCCCACGGCAGCCACGGCACCGTTCGCGGCCAGGCGCCATAACGCGCCAGGCCGGCCACCAGGCCATAGATCAGCCCCGCCAACAAGCCGATATGCTGACCGGAAATCACCAACAGATGCACCGTGCCGGTGTCTTGCAGCACGCGCCAGTCTTCAGCCTCAAGCCCGGAACCGTCCCCCAGTACCAGCGCCGCCAGGCCCGCTTCACGACCTTGGGCGTCCACCGCCATCAGCCGTTGGCGCAGAGCGTCGCGCCAGGCATTACGCGCCGGCGCCAGGCGTTCGCCATCCTTGACCGAGCCGGTGGCACCCATGCGCTGGGCCAGCAACCAGGCCTCGTAATCAAAACCATGAAAGTTGAGCAACCCCGAGGGACGCTTGAGCGTAATTGCCAAGCGCCAGCGTTCGCCGCTTTTGACCGGCGGGCCGCCCCGCCAGGACACTCGGATACGCTTGGGCAATCGGGCGTTGCGCGACCGACTGTCGGCCAACTCGAAGCGCACGCCGTTACCGCTCTGTTGCGGCAACCCGACCACACGCCCCTCCACCCAGCGTGTCTGCCCGTCCAACACGGGCTTGAGGCGGTCATCCAATGCCCACTGCGCGCTGATGCACGCCCAGCTCAACCCCAGCAGAAAGAACGCCAGCGGGTAGGTGCGAAACGGCAGCAGCATCAACGCCAGCACCGGCATCACCAGCAACCCTGCGGTCGGGGGCAGTGCCGGTAGAAATCGCAAGGCCAGCAAACCTAGCGCGAGGGCGAACATCCCGGTTCTCATGGAGCTTCCTTTTCAAAAGTTCCAATCAGTCTTAGCCGGACCCTCAGGGCGACCTATGATGTTTTGTCACAAAGTCTGAATTTTCTGTTTATAGAATGCGGGCATACTTGCCCCTCGAACTGACCTGGACCCCTTATGCCCCGGCGCTTATTCAAACGGTACATGCCCGATCCCAGCAGTATCAGGGAACACAAGTCATTACAGTTTCTCGGCACATTGCTGCATGACCCCAACCTCTGGCACCTGAATCGCCATTCCGTCGCGCGGGCCATGGCCGTGGGCCTGTTCGCAGCGTTCATCCCGATTCCCTTGCAGATGCTGCTGGCGGCCGTGCTGTCGATTGTCGTACGGGCCAACATGCCGATTGCCGTCAGCCTGGTCTGGCTGACCAACCCGATCACCATGCCGGTGGTGTTTATCTGCACCTACCTGACCGGTGCCTGGCTGATGAATGTGCCGCCACGCAGCCTGCCCGACAACCTCACCTGGGAGTGGATCAGCAGCCAGCTGAGTACACTCTGGCAGCCTTTCCTGCTGGGTTCCGTGGTATTGGGGTTAGTGCTGGGAGCGCTGGCCTATTGCCTGACCATGATTTATTGGCGCTGGTGGGTGGCCCACCAGTGGAAAAAGCGCAAACAGCGTCGCGCCTGAGACCTCAACGGGCCAGCAAGCGCAGGTGTACCCGCAGGCCCGTTCCGGTATTTTCCGCCCATAAGCGACCACCCTGGCGTTGCACGGCGTTGCGGGCAATGCTCAGGCCCAGGCCGAACCCACCGTCACCGGGCCGTGACCCTTCCAGGCGGGTAAAGGGCGCAAAAATCCGCTCCAGGTCCTGCTCTGCGATGCCTGCGCCCTGATCCTCCAGCCACAGGTGCCAGTAGTCACCCTCACGGCAGCCATCCAGTTTCACCAGTCCGTGGGCGGGAGAATGGCGGATGGCATTGCGCAACACGTTCTCCAGGGCCTGGGCCAGTGCATTGAGGTTGCCGCGCACCCAGCACTCGGCCGGTAGCAGGCAAGGCATGCGCGACGCCGGCCAGTCACTCTCGAAACAGGCGTTTTCCCGCAGCATGTCCCACAGGGCCTGGACCTGGATATCCTCGTTGGGCAGCGGCGCCCTGTCACTGTCCAGCCACGCCAGTTGCAGGCTGTCTTCCACCAGGCGCTGCATGGCGTCCACTTCACGTGCCAGCCGCTCGCGCAACTGCGTCAGGTCCTGCTCACTGTCACAGGCCACCCTCAGGCGGCTCAAGGGCGTGCGCAATTCATGGGACATGTCCCGCAGCAGCTGCTGTTGCAGCACCACCGTGCCCTGCAGGCGTTCGGACATGTGGTCAAACGCCCGGCCCAGCTCGCCCAGTTCGTCCTGGCGGCTGGTGGCTTCGCGGGACATTCGGGTGTTGAGTTGATCGGCACGCCAGGCGTTGGCCTGCTCGCGCAACTGATTGAGGGGCATGATCAAGAGGCGGTAGAGGCCAATGCACAGCAGCAAGGTAAACAGGCCGGGGATCACGCCATTGGTGACCACTCGCCAGAACAGCTGGTAGCGCCCCGGCATAAACCGTTTTGGCAACTCGATGACCAGCGAGCCCGCGCCCGGGTCCATCGGGAACGGGATTTTCACCCAGGGCAGCCCCTTGACGTGCCGGCTCACCGGCCACTCCAACCCCCGCAGGAAGGTCAGCCGCTGGCTTTCCTTGTCGCTCAAGGGGGCGCTGCTGAGGGATTGCAGGTCATTGCCAATCACGCCGATCCACGTGGACTCACGCTGGGACATGAGATAGAGCCAGGCATCCACACCCGCACTGCCCTGGGTGTTCCACGCCAGCTCGGCACCGGCGGCATAGCCCTTGAGGATCTCCCGTGACTCATCGGCCAGATAGGCGTTCTGCTCCTCCATGTAGCGGCCCCAGGACCAACTGAGCCAGATCATCAGCAAGCAGAAGGCAATCAACAGGCACGCCAGCTTCCAGAATAAGGAATGCTTGCCGGGCAGTCGTTTCAGCGCGCGCTCAAAGGCCTTCATCGTGACCGCTCAGCACATAGCCCTTGCCCCACACTGTGCGCACTTCGCGCTCGCTGTAACCGATGGCCTTGAGCTTGCGGCGGATCTGGCTGATGTGCATGTCGAGGCTGCGGTCGTGGGGGGCGTAACCGCGTTGCAACACGTGCTGGTACAGGAAGGCTTTGCTGAGCACTTCGTCGGCATTGCGGTGCAGCGTTTCCAGCAGGCGGTATTCGCTGCGGGTCAAGCCGGCCCAATGGTCCTGGTAAAAGATGTCGCACAGTTCGTCGTCAAAACGCAGGGAACGCGCGTCGTCACGTGGCGCCAGGGCGTTCGACAGCGGGCGACGGTCAAGGGCCACGCGGCGCAGGATGGCTTCGATGCGTACCCGCAACTCGATCATGCTGAACGGCTTGGGCAGGTAGTCATCCGCCCCCAGGCGAAAACCGCTGATGCGATCGGCTTCAGCGCCCAGGGCCGACATCAGGATCACCGGGATCGCATGGCTCTGGCGCAAGTGGGTGAGGATCGACAACCCATCCAGCCCCGGCAGCAGGATATCCATCAACACCACATCGAAGGCCTGGTCGCGGGCCATCTGCAGACCTTGCTGGCCATTCTGGCACCAGGTCACCTGAAAGCCACAGCGCCCCAGGTGCTCGTGGACATAGGCGCCCAGCACAGGGTCATCTTCGATGGTCAGGATACTGGGTAGGCCAACAGCTGCGGGATTCATTAGCGTCTGCAATTCATTCTCAATAGCCGATTATTCAAGATTAAACCGTCACAGGCAATCGCCACCGGGCACCGAATGGCCCGAAGATTGCCGCCCGTCAATAATTTGCGAGATTCCAGCCCGCGCAAATGGCTACACTGCGCAGGTGGTGCGGGCCGGATGCCTGCGCGGATAATCGAAAACACTGTGGTAGCAGGAGAGTGGCGTGCTTAGAAGAATGGGGATAAAAGGCCGCGTACTGTTGCTGACCTTATTACCGACCAGCCTGATGGCCCTGTTGTTGGGGGGCTATTTCACCTGGATGCAGCTGTCGGAGTTGCAGACCCAGCTGCTGCAGCGCGGTGAAATGATCGCCGAGCAACTGGCGCCGCTGGTGGCGCCGGCCTTGAGCGCCCGCAATACCGACCTGCTGGAGCGCATCGCCACCCAATCCCTGGAACAGCCGGACGTGCGCGCGGTGTCGTTCCTCAGCCCGGACCGTTCGCCCCTGGCCCACGCTGGCCCGACCATGCTCAACCAGCCGCCCGTCGGCAACAGTTCGCACCTGTTGCAGCGCACCGGCAACGACGCCACGCGCTACCTGCTGCCGGTATTCGGCCGCCACCGCAACCTGGCGGGAGAGCTGATCCCTGACGAATCCGACCGCCTGCTGGGCTGGGTCGAGGTTGAACTGTCCCACAATGGCATGCTGTTGCGCGGTTATCGCAGCCTGTTCGCCAGCCTGCTATTGATCGCCATCGGGCTGGTCTGCACCGCAGCCCTGGCGCTGCGCATCAGCCGCACCATCAATTCGCCGATTGGCCAGATCAAGCAAGCCGTGGCCCAACTCAAGGACGGCAACCTGGAAACCCGCCTGCCACCGCTGGGCAGCCAGGAGCTGGACCAACTGGCCTCGGGCATCAACCGCATGGCCGAAACCCTGCAAAATGCCCAGGAAGAACTGCAGCACAGCATCGACCAGGCCACCGAAGACGTACGCCAGAACCTGGAAACCATCGAGATCCAGAACATCGAGCTGGACCTGGCGCGCAAGGAGGCCCTGGAGGCCAGCCGCATCAAGTCGGAGTTCCTGGCCAACATGAGCCATGAAATCCGCACCCCGCTCAATGGCATCCTCGGCTTTACCCACCTGCTGCAAAAAAGCGAACTGTCGCCGCGCCAGCTCGATTACCTGGGCACCATCGAAAAGTCCGCCGACAACCTGCTGGGCATCATCAATGAAATCCTCGATTTCTCGAAGATCGAAGCCGGCAAACTGGTGCTCGACAGTGTGCCGTTCAACCTGCGGGATCTGCTGCAAGACACCCTGACCATCCTCGCCCCCGCCGCCCATGCCAAGCAGCTCGAACTGGTCAGCCTGGTGTACCGCGACACGCCGCTGGCGCTGGTGGGCGACCCGTTGCGACTCAAGCAGATCCTCACCAACCTGATCAGCAACGCGATCAAGTTCACCCGCGAAGGCACCATCGTTGCCCGGGCGATGATCGAAGACGAACAGGAAGACAGCGTACAACTGCGCATCAGCGTGCAGGACACCGGCATCGGCCTGTCCAACCAGGACGTGCGCGCGCTGTTCCAGGCGTTCAGCCAGGCCGACAACTCGCTGTCGCGCCAACCGGGTGGCACGGGCCTGGGGCTAGTCATTTCCAAGCGATTGATCGAGCAGATGGGCGGTGAAATCGGCGTGGACAGCACACCGGGCGAAGGCTCGGAATTCTGGATCAGCCTGAGCCTGCCCAAGACCCGCGACGACGTTGACGACCTGCCCTCGCCGCCGCTGCTCGGCCGGCGCGTGGCGGTGCTGGAAAACCACGAACTGGCGCGCCAGGCCTTGCAGCACCAACTGGAAGACTGCGGCCTGGAAGTCACCCCGTTCAACACCCTGGAAAGCCTGACCAACGGCATCACCAGCGCCCATCAGACCGAGCAGGCCATCGACTTGGCCGTGCTCGGCGTGACCGCCAATGACATCCCCCCCGAGCGCCTCAACCAGCACTTGTGGGACCTCGAACACCTGGGCTGCAAGGTGCTGGTGCTGTGCCCGACCACCGAGCAGATGCTGTTCAACCAGTCGGTGCCCAACCCCAACAGCCAATTGCAGGCCAAGCCGGCCTGCACACGAAAACTGCGCCGTGCCCTGGCCGATCTAATCAGCCCGCGCCCCCCACGCAGCGAGCCGGGCGAACCGCTGTCGAGCCGCGCACCGCGGGTTTTGTGCGTGGACGACAACCCGGCCAACCTGCTGCTGGTGCAAACCCTGCTCGAAGACATGGGGGCCAAGGTGCATGCCGTGGAAAGCGGATACGCGGCCATCGACGCGGTCAAACAGGAAACCTTCGACCTGGTGCTGATGGACGTGCAGATGCCCGGCATGGACGGCCGCCAGAGCACCGAGGCGATTCGCCAGTGGGAAAGCGAGCGCCACGGCACGCCGCTGCCCGTGGTGGCCCTTACCGCCCATGCCATGGCCAACGAAAAACGCGCCCTGCTGCAAAGCGGCATGGATGACTACCTGACCAAGCCCATCAGTGAGCGGCAATTGGCCCAGGTGGTACTGAAGTGGACCGGCCTGGCCCTGCGCAACCAAGGGCCGGAACGCTCGAACGACGGCTTGGGCCCCGGCCTGCAATTGCTGGTGCTCGACCACGAAGAAGGCCTGCGCCTGGCCGCCAACAAGTCCGACCTGGCCGCCGACATGCTTGCCATGCTGCTAGCCTCCCTGGAAGCCGACCGCGCGGCCATCACCGTTGCACGCGAGGCCAACGACAACAACGCGCTGATCGAACGTGTCCACCGCCTGCACGGCGCCACCCGTTACTGCGGCGTGCCGCAATTGCGCGCCGCCTGCCAGCGGGCCGAAACCCTGCTCAAGCAGGATGACGCCAAGGCCATGGCGGCGCTGGACGAGTTGGACATGGCGATTGCCCGGCTGGCCAGTGAGGCGCGGGTCAGCGCCTGACCCAGTTTTATGGCATGCGGGCTTGTGTGGGAGCGGGCTTGCTCGCGAATGCGGTCTTTCGGTCATGGATGTGTTGCCTGACCCACCGCTTTCTCGAGCAAGCCCGCTCCCACAGGTGGCAGGTGTCCACTTTTAATTTTGCAGGGAGCCCTTGTTATGCGCGTTATTCTTTTCAGCAGCCAAGCCTACGACCGTGACAGTTTTCTCGGTGAGCCGCTGCCTGCGGGCGTTGAGCTGCAATTCCAGCCCGCCCGGCTCAACCTCGACACCGTGGCCCTGGCCGAGCAGCACGAAGTGGTCTGCGCCTTCATCAACGACGACCTCAGTGCACCGGTGCTGGAGCAGTTGGCCAAGGGCGGCACGCGCCTGATTGCCTTGCGCTCGGCCGGTTACAACCATGTCGACCTGGCCGTCGCCAAGCGCCTGGGCCTGACCGTGGTGCGTGTCCCCGCCTACTCGCCCCATGCAGTCGCCGAGCACGCCGTCGCGCTGATCCTGGCCCTCAACCGGCGCCTGCACCGCGCCTACAACCGCACCCGCGACGGCGACTTCAGCCTGCACGGCCTGACCGGGTTCGACCTGGTCGGCAAGACCGTCGGCGTGATCGGCACCGGGCAGATCGGCGCCACGTTTGCCAAGATCATGGCTGGTTTCGGCTGCCAGTTGCTGGCCTATGATCCCTTCCCCAACCCACAGGTCCAGGCCCTGGGCGCCCGCTATGTGAGCCTGCCCGAACTGCTGGCCGAGGCGCAGATCATCAGCCTGCATTGCCCGCTGACCGCCGAAAGCAAACACCTGATCAACGCCAGCTCCCTGGCGCATATGCAGCCGGGGGCGATGCTGATCAACACCGGCCGCGGTGGCCTGGTGGACACTCCGGCGCTGATCGAAGCGCTCAAGGACGGCCAGCTCGGTTACCTGGGGCTGGACGTGTACGAGGAAGAAGCACAGCTGTTCTTCGAGGACCGCTCCGACCTGCCCCTGCAAGATGACGTACTGGCGCGCCTGCTGACCTTCCCCAACGTGATCATCACCGCTCACCAGGCGTTCCTCACCCGCGAGGCCCTGGCCGCCATCGCTGGCACCACACTGGCCAACATCAGCGCGTGGGCCAACGGCCAGCCGCAGAACGTCGTGCAAGGATGATCAGCGGTCACATACCAGGCTCATGATGGGCGGGCACCCGTGATAGGATGCCGCGCCTATTTGGAGGATCCATGGCCGAACACGATTTCCGCTTCAGCTTGCTGAGCCCGCAACACACCCTGATCGAATGCCGCGCCCTGGTGCCGGGCCGTTACCAGGTCACCGGCAACGGTGGCGCGATCAAGAATGGCGACGTTCTGATCGTCACCCTGCGCGGCAGTAAAACCCTGTCGATGCGCCTTACCGTCGAAGGTGACGCGCGCTACTCCATCCGCCCTGCGGGCCAATGGGTCGCCATGGCCCAGGGGCCGAAATTCGGCGAACTGGAGATTCACACCTGGAAGGTCAACTGCGACAGCTGCGACAGCGTGCTGGAGTTTGAATTTGCGGTCGAAACCAAGCTGACCAAAGAGCCCCTGCAACCGGCGGCCAATGCGCGCATCAAGGAATTGGGCTGGGCCAGCGAAGGCGACCAGCACCGCTGCCCGAAATGCCAGCAGGCCGCACAATGAAAGGCCTGCTTCTGCTCGCCGCCGTCGGGGCAGGCCTTGCCGGCTGTGCCGGGGACGCGGTCAAGCTCAAGCAGGACCACAGCTACGTGGTGGAGTGGATCGGTGAGCGGCCGTTGATGGACTACGCACACCTGACCGTCACCCTCGGCGCCGATGGTCGCGCCTACGGCAACGGCGGCTGCAACCACTGGTTCGCGCCCTACACCGTCGATGGCGACAAGCTCAGCTTCGGCAAGATCGGCAGCACCCGCAAGCTCTGCGCCGAGGCCCTGATGGAGCAGGAACACCGCTTCTTCCAGGCCTTGCAAGGCGTGCAGCGCTGGGACATTTCACCGATCGAGCAGACGCGTTTCTGGCCGGCCGATGGCATGCCGATCCGCCTGTGGCTCGAAGAAGGCTGATACACCTTCCCCTGTATGTAGGGCCGGCTTGTGTGGGAGCGGGCTTGCTCGCGAAGGCGGTGGATCAGCCAATAAATCTGTTGCTGACACACCGCCTTCGCGAGCAAGCCCGCTCCCACAGGGGTTATGTGTTGTTGATTTATCCGCGCAGGGCCTTGATCTTGGCCAGCACCCCTTCCGCCGTCTGCTCACCCATCAACTGCTCGCGCACCTTGCCCTTGTCATCGATGATGTAGGTCACCGGCAACGCTTCGCTGCGCGGGATATCGAAAATCTCTTCCGGGTTCTGCGCCAGCACGGTGAACTTGATCCCCAGCTTCTCGCTGGCGGCCTTGAGTTCTTCACCTTGCACATTGTCGAAGTTGACCCCGAACACCCCTACCTTCTGCGCTTTCAGCTGCTCGGCCAGGGCATTGAGCTCCGGGATTTCCGTGCGGCACGGGCCACACCATTCGGCCCAGTAGTTGACCACCACCCACTGCTTGTCCAGGCGCTCGGCCGCCACTTTCTGGCCATATTGGTCAACGCCGTAATCGTTACCGCAGCCGCTGAGCAGCAGGGTTGTGATGATCGCCAATGCACCGATCAGTCGCCTTGTCATGGGGTAATCCTTCGCAAAAATGAACGTTGGCTGCGACCTATCGCCTCTTACGGTTTAAGGACGGGGCGCAGCCCGGGTAGAATACCCGCCACCTTACGCAAGATGCGACCCGCACATGACCGATCTGACGCTTTATCACAACCCGCGCTGCTCGAAATCCCGCGGTGCGCTGGAACTGCTGGAAGCCCGTGGTCTTACCCCGACCGTGGTGCGCTACCTGGAAACCCCGCTGGACGCGGCGCAATTGAAGGCCCTGCTGGCCAAGCTCGGCCTCAGCGCCCGCCAATTGCTGCGCACTGGCGAAGACGAATACAAAACCCTCAACCTGGCCGACGCCAGCCTCAGCGAAGCGCAATTGATTGCGGCCATCGCCGAGCACCCCAAGTTGATGGAACGCCCGATCCTGGAAACCGCCGACAAAGCCATCATCGGCCGCCCGCCGGAAAACGTGCTGGAGATCCTGCCGTGACGACGCCGTATGTGCTGGTGTTGTATTACAGCCGCAATGGCTCGGTGAGCGAAATGGCCCGGCAGATCGCCCGTGGCATCGAGCAGGCCGGGCTGGAAGCACGCCTGCGCACCGTGCCGGCGATTTCCGCCGAGTGCGAGGCCGTGGCCCCCAGCATTCCGGACGAAGGCGCGCTGTATGCCAGCCTGGACGACTTGAAACACTGTTCGGGCCTGGCCCTGGGCAGCCCCACCCGCTTCGGCAACATGGCGGCGCCGCTCAAGTACTTCCTCGACGGTACCAGCAACCTGTGGCTCACCGGCGCCCTCGTCGGCAAGCCGGCCGGGGTGTTCACCTCCACCGCCAGCCTGCATGGCGGCCAGGAAACCACCTTGATGTCGATGCTGCTGCCGCTGCTGCACCACGGCATGTTGATCACCGGCCTGCCCTACAGCGAGCAAGCCCTGCTCGACACCCAGGGCGGCGGCACGCCCTATGGCGCCAGCCACCATTCGGGACCGGACGGCAAGCGCATGCTCGATCAGCATGAAATCACCCTGTGTCGCGCCCTGGGCCTGCGCCTGGCGAAAACCGCGATCCTGCTGGAGAACGGCCGTGGCCAGGAAGCCTAAGGTCCTGCCGCCCCAGGCGTGGCTGGAGCCACGGGTGAAAGTCGCCCGGATCTTGAGCCTGCTGGCGTTCCTGGGCCTGGTGGGGTTGTTGTGCGTGTACTACCTGTTCGTCGCCGACCTGCATGGCGCGCGGCCGTGGGTGATCCTGGTGATCGAATTGGTGCCGCTGCTGATCCTCGCGCCGGGGATGTTGCTGGGCAGCGCGCGTGGGTATTCGTGGATGTGCTTTGTGGTGAACCTGTATTTCATCAAGGGCGCGCTGGCAGCGTATGACCCGAACCGGCAGTGGTTCGGGGTGCTGGAGATGTTGGCGAGCCTGGCGGTGTTTTGTACGGCGTTGCTGTATGTGCGGTGGCGGCATCAGCTCAATCGCCGGCTGGCTGAGCCTGTGGTGGCCTGAAGACCGCTATCGCCGGCAAGCCGGCTCCTACATTTGGAATGCATTCCCCTGTAGGAGCCGGCTTGCCGGCGATGGCATCACCTCAATCTCAATGATTCACCGTATAAGCCAGCATCATCGACAGCTGGCACATCGGCCGCCCACTCTCGGCATGCCACTGGTTGAACGCCCCCTGCACCGTCGCCAGATCCCGCAAGCTGGTGGGCACCTTGTCGATGATCTTCTGCGCGTTCAAAGCCGCCACCACGTCATAACTCGGCACGAATGTATCCTTGCCCACCATGCGTAAGAAGCGCGGCGCCGACAGCCCGCCCAACTGGTGCCCGTGTTTGCTCAGGTACTTCCACAGCCCGACGATATCCGTCACCGGCCAGTCGGCGATAAAGGCACCGAAGCTGCCCTTCTCCTGCTGGATGTCGAGGATCATCTGCGCATTGCGCGGCACGCTCTTGAGCTTGCCCAAGTGACGGATGATGCTGGTGTCCTGCATCAGTCGCTCCAAATGCTCGGCGCCCATCAGCACGACTTTTTCCGGGTCGAAGCCGAAAAACACTTTTTCGAACGCCGGCCACTTGGCATCCACCACGCTGTGCTTGAGCCCCGCGCGAAACACCCGTAGCGCCAGGGTGGACAGATAACGATCATCGCTGATCTTGCGCAATTGCGCCGGGGTATGGGGTACAGGCAGGTGGGCTTCCAGCTCGGCCGCCGAACCAAAACGGTTCAGACAATATTCGTGCAGCCACTTGTAATCGCGCATGCCCTCTCCTGGCAATGGAATTGAAAACGGCGCCCGCGAGCGCCGTGTGTCAGAGCATTGGAATCGCTCAGAGGTTCACAACATTGACGAAGCGCGATGCGGCCGTCTCGTCGATCTTCAAGCTGGTGAAATCGAACAGGTTGCGGTCAGCCAACTGTGACGGCTGTACATTCTGAAGGCTGCGGAAAATGCTCTCGGTACGGCCCGGGGTCTTGCGTTCCCAGTCCACCAGCATCTCCTTGACCACCTGGCGCTGCAGGTTTTCCTGGGAGCCGCACAGGTTGCACGGGATGATCGGGAACTGCTTGAGGTCGGAGTAGGCCTGGATGTCCTTCTCGTTGCAATACGCCAGCGGGCGAATCACCACGTTGCGCCCGTCGTCGGCACGCAGCTTGGGCGGCATCGCCTTGAGGGAGCCGTTGAAGAACATATTGAGGAAAAAGGTCTCGACGATGTCGTCGCGGTGATGCCCCAGTGCCATTTTTGTTGCGCCGATTTCATCAGCGAACGTATAGAGCGTGCCACGGCGCAGGCGCGAGCACAGCGAGCAGGTGGTCTTGCCTTCAGGGATCAGTTCCTTGACCACCGAATAGGTGTCTTTCTCGACGATGTGGTACTCCACGCCCAACTCTTTGAGGTAGGCCGGTAGCACATGCTCCGGGAAGCCCGGCTGTTTCTGGTCCATGTTGACGGCGACGATCTCGAACTTGATCGGTGCGACCTTCTGCAGGTGCAACAGCACGTCGAGCATGGTGTAGCTGTCTTTGCCGCCGGAGAGGCAGACCATGACCTTGTCGCCGTCCTCAATCATGTTGAAATCGGCGACCGCTTCACCGGCCAGGCGACGCAGGCGTTTTTGCAGTTTGTTCTGGTTGACCGTAAGAGTGCCCATGGCGCTTGGATCCGCTAGAGGTGTGTGACGAAAAGCGCAGCATTTTACGCAAAAATACTTCAATGGGCGACGCCGATCCAATGTGGGAGCTGGCTTGCCTGCGAAAGCAGTGGGTCAGCCAGCTCATTTGTTTCTGACCCGCCGCTTTCGCAGGCAAGCCAGCTCCCACATCGACCGTGGCAGTCCAGACAGACCTCGCCGCGATTAAGCCCCCCGTTTACAGCGCGATTTGCTCTAAAGCCCTACAGTTTTTCCGGTCATCACTTCCTATACTGCGACTTGAGGTCGCACATATATCCAGACCTTTGTGGCCATTTGGCCCGTGGGCGCTCCGATGGGGGGCGATGGTAATAACGACAGGAGTGACTGGCATGATCCATCACGTCGTGGGGCTTTTTACCCATCCCGACCAGGAATGGCGGGAAATCCGTGGCGATAAAGAAGAAAGCATCGGCCACATGTACCTCACTCACACCCTGATTCTCGCGGCGATCCCCGCCATATCAGCCTTTATCGGTACCACCCAGGTCGGTTGGGTCATCGGCAGCCGTGCGCCGGTGATGTTGACCCAGGAAAGCGCGTTATGGATGACCCTCATGTCCTACGCGGCCATGCTCGGCGGCGTGGCGGTGATGGGTGCGTTCATCCACTGGATGGCGCGCACCTACGACGCCAACCCCAGCATGGCGCGCTGCGTCGCGTTTGCCACCTACACCGCCACCCCCCTGTTCATCGGTGGGTTGGCCGCGCTCTACCCGCATATGTGGCTGGGCATGATCGTGGGTACGGCGGCGATCTGCTACACGGTGTACCTGTTGTATGTGGGCCTGCCGACCTTCATGAACATCGACCCGGATGAGGGCTTCCTGTTTTCCAGCTCGGTATTGGCCGTGGGCCTGGTGGTGCTGGTGGCGATCATGGCGTTTACCGTGATCGTGTGGGGCCTGGGCGTGGGGCCGATCTACACCAACTAGCCAGTTTCAAACTGTGAGCAAGGCCACCGCAAGGTGGCTTTGTGCGTTATGCATGACCATTCGGCGCCTGACAGATTCGGAAACACCCAGCTTTGCGGCATACTGGAGGTCTCTGGAGATATGTAAAGCATGCCCGAGCAACTCAATACCCGCGTCGAAGATTGTTTCCTACAAGCCGAATCCTTTTTCAAACGAAGTTTCAAACGCCCCCAGGTCAGCCTCAAGCTGCGGGGCCAGAAGGCCGGTGTCGCGCATTTGCACGAGAACCTGCTGCGTTTCAACCCACAGCTGTACCGTGAAAACACCCAGCACTTCCTCAAGCAGACCGTGGCCCACGAAGTGGCGCACCTGATCGCCCACCAATTATTTGGCGAGCGCATCCAGCCCCATGGCGAGGAATGGCAATTGATCATGCGTGGGGTCTACGAGCTGCCGCCTGATCGTTGCCACACCTATGAAGTGAAGCGCCGCCAGGTGACTCGCTATATCTACCGCTGCCCGTGTGCGGACAGTGATTTTCCGTTTTCGTCGCAGCGCCATGGGCTCGTCGCTCAGGGGCGGCGGTATTTGTGTCGGCGGTGCCGGCAGACCTTGGTGTTTACCGGGGAAACCCGGGTGGAATGACCTTCTCTGTAGGAGCTGGCTTGCCGGCGATTGCGCCCTCAAGATCGCCATCGCCGGCAAGCCGGTTCCTACAGGATTGCGCCGGTTTGCCGCCAGGCATCTATCTGCTGAACACTGAAACCCAGCTCTGCCAGCACTTCATCCGTGTGCGCCCCCACGGCGGCCCCAATATGCTTGGGGGCTGGCAAACCCTCGGAAAATTTCAACGGGCAAGCAATTTGCGCCTGGGTCGACCCATCCCCCCTCGGCACCTGGCTCACCAGCTGCCGCGCCTTGAGCTGTGGATGCGCCACAGCCTCACTCAAGCTCAACACCGGCTCCACGCACGCATCCACCCCGGCGAACAGCTCACACAGCTCATCAAAGCTGCGCTTCTCAAATTCAACCTGCAGCGCGGCCTTGAGTTTGGGTGACAAGCCCAGCGCCGCCAACTCCGGCCGCCCCAACGCCTCGCAGAGCTGCTGCATGAACGCCGGCTCCAGGCTGCCCACCGACATCCAGCGCCCATCCCGCGAGCGGTAGTAGTCATAGAAACTGCCGCCGTTCAGCACATGGTTTTCCCGCGCCGGCGCTACCCCGCACGCCAGGTAGCCTGCGCCGACCATGGCGTTCAAGCTGAACGAGCAATCGGTCATGCTCACATCCAGGTACTGGCCCACCCCGCTCTGTTGCCGGGCGATGACCGCGGCCAGCAATCCCACCACCGCATGCAACGAGCCCCCGCCCACATCCGCCAGTTGTACGCCCAGCGGCACCGGCCCGCTGTCCTCGCGCCCGGTGTAGCTGGCCACCCCCGCCAGCGCCAGGTAATTGATGTCGTGCCCGGCGCGGTCCTTGTAGGGGCCGGTCTGGCCATAACCGGTGATCGACACATAAATCAGCCCGGGGTTGATCGCCTTCAGCGCCTCATACCCCAGGCCCAGGCGCTCCATCACGCCGGGCCGGAACTGCTCCAAGACGATGTCGTATTCCTTGACCAGCGCGCGCACGATCTCCAGCGCCTCGGCCTGTTTGAGGTCCAGCGCCAGGCTGCGTTTGTTGCGATTGAGGTAGGCGTGGCTCGCCGAAGTGCCGCGGTCGTGGGGCGGCAACACCCGCAGCAAGTCCGGGCGTGTGGGCGATTCGATACGCAGCACCTCGGCGCCCATGTCCGCCAGCATCAACGACGCAAACGGGCCGGGCAGCAAGGTGGAGAAATCCAGTACTTTGAGGGACGCCAAGGGACCTGACATGGGCACTCCAATTCCGTTTCGGGTGCCCACAGACTAGGCAGCCTTGGGCCCGTCGGCAATCGCCGGAACGGTCAGCGACAGTGACCGTTTTGATCACGGCGGGCTTTTTCGTGGCGGCGGCTTTATCATTGGCCCACGTTTGCTGGCAGAGTGTTCCATGAAGTTTGCAATTGCCCTGTTTTCCGCCGCCCATGCGCCCTCCTCGCGCCGCGCCTTGCTGTTTGCCAAGGCCGCGCTGGCCGGCGGGCATGAGATCGTGCGGCTGTTTTTCTATCAGGACGGCGTGTACAGCGCTTCCAACGCCATCGTCGCCCCTCAGGACGAGCAAGACATCGCCCGCCAATGGCGCGAATTTGTCAGCGAGCACAGCCTCGACGGCGTGGTGTGCATCGCCGCCGCCCTGCGCCGTGGCGTGCTCAACCAGGAGGAAGCCACGCGTTATCAACGCAGCGCGGTGAACCTGGAAGCGCCGTGGGCGCTCTCCGGCCTGGGGCAGTTGCACGATGCTGCGCAGGTCGCCGACCGCCTGATCTGCTTTGGAGGGCCGTGAGATGTCCAAATCCTTATTGGTGATCAGTCGCCAGGCGCCCTGGTCCGGTCCGAGTGCGCGGGAAGCCCTGGACATCGTGCTGGCCGGTGGCGCCTTCGATCTGCCGATCGGCCTGCTGTTCATGGATGACGGCGTGTTCCAGCTCGCACCGCACCAGAATGCCAAGGCCGTACAACAGAAGGACCTCAGCGCCAACCTGCAGGCATTGGGGCTGTTCGGCATCGACGACGTATTTGTCTGCCGTCATAGCATGGCCGTGCGTGGCTTGACGCCGCCCACCGAGGCGCAACCATTGAGCAACGAAGCCATTTCCGAATTGATTGACCGTTACGACCAGGTGATTACCCTCTGATGTCGACTTTACACGTGGTGTCTCACTCGCCGTTTTCCGATAGCCGTCTCGACAGCTGCCTGCGTATCTGCGGCACCGAGGACGCAATCCTGCTGTGCGGCGACGGCGCCTACGGGCTCCATGCCCCCGCCCTGCACACCAAGGGCGTGAAGGTGTTTGTGCTGGCCGAAGACATGCAGGCACGTAACCTGCCCCTGCCGGACTGGGCCGACAGCGTCGACTACCCGGGCTTCGTGCAGTTGTCGATCGACTACGACAAGGTCAACACCTGGCTATGAACACCCTGACCGTAGGCGAACACACCCTTGAGCTGGACAAGGACGGCTACCTCGTCGACCTCAACCAATGGTCTGCCGACGTGGCCAACGCCCTGGCCGCCGCCGAGTCCCTGGAGCTGACCCCGGCCCACTGGGAAATCCTCGAACTGCTGCGCGGTTTCTACGCCGAGTTCCAGCTGTCCCCGGCCACGCGCCCGCTGATCAAGTACACCGCCTTGAAGCTCGGCCCGGAAAAGGGCAACAGCCTGCACCTCAACAAACTGTTCAACGGCACTCCCGCCAAACTCGCCGCCAAGCTGGCGGGCCTGCCCAGGCCGACGAATTGCTTATGACCGACTTTGCCCCGCTGACCCTACAAACCCCGGCCGAACACCCGTTTGCGCAGTTCGTGCGCATCCTGGGCAAAGGCAAGCGCGGCGCGCGCAACCTCACCCGCGAGGAAGCCCGCGAAGCCATGGGCATGCTGCTCGATGAAAAAGTCGAAGACACCCAGCTCAGCGCCTTCCTGATGCTGCTGCGCCACAAGGAAGAAAGCCCGGAAGAACTCGCCGGCTTCACCGAAGCCGTGCGCGAACGCCTCGACGCCCCGGCGTTGAACGTGGATATCGACTGGCCGACCTACGCCGGCAAGAAGCGCCACCTGCCGTGGTACCTGCTGGCGGCCAAATGCCTGGCACAGAACGGCGTGCGCATCCTCATGCACGGCGGCGGCGCGCACACGGCCGGTCGGCTGTACACCGAACAATTGCTGGAAGGTTTGCAGATCCCGCTGTGCCGCACTTGGCAGCAGGTCGAGGCGGCCTATGAGCATGGCAACCTGGCGTTTATCCCGCTGGGCGACTGGGCACCGCAACTGCAACGCATGATCGATTTGCGCAACACCCTGGGCCTGCGCTCGCCGATCCACTCCCTGGCGCGCCTGCTCAACCCGCTGAATGCGCGCCTGGGCCTGCAAAGCATCTTTCACCCGGGCTATCAGGGCGTGCACCGCGATGCCAGCGGCCTGCTGGGCGATAACGTGATTGTGGTGAAAGGCGATGGCGGCGAAATCGAGATCAATCCCGACTCCGCCAGCCATCTGTACGGCACCACCGGTGGCGAAAGCTGGGACGAAGAATGGCCTGCCCTCTCCGCACAGCGCCACGTCAAGCCGGCGGCGCTGGATCCCGAACACCTCAAGGCCCTGTGGCGTGGCGATGTCGAAGACAGCTACCCGCAATTGGCCCTGATCGCCACCATGGCCCTGGCCTTGCGTGGCCTCGGTCACCCGCGGGAACAGGCGTTCGTGCTGGCCCAGCAGTACTGGGACGCGCGGGATAAATCGATTTAATCGATTATTCACGCCCGGTCTTTGCGCTTTTAAATCGAACTCAGCCCTTTAGACTGGCCTCCAACGCTTATTAGCCGAGGAGCCAGTCATGGGCTTGCTGATCGAAGGACACTGGAAAGACCAGTGGTACGAAAGTAGCGCCGATGGCGCATTCCAACGCGAACAGGCACAACGCCGGAACTGGGTCACCGCCGACGGCGCGCCCGGCCCGAGCGGCGAAGGCGGCTTCAAGGCCGAGGCCGGCCGCTATCACCTGTATGTATCCCTGGCCTGCCCTTGGGCCCATCGCACCCTGATCCTGCGCAAGCTCAAGGGCCTGGAAGACCTAATCGACGTGTCGGTGGTCAGTTGGCTGATGCTGGAGAACGGCTGGACCTTCGACAAGGCCCACGGCTCCACCGGCGACACGCTGGATGACTTCAATTTCATGCACCAACGCTACACCGCCGATAACGCCGATTACACCGGCCGCGTCACGGTGCCGGTGCTGTGGGACAAAAAGCTCAAGCGCATCGTGAGCAACGAGTCGGCGGAGATCGTCCGCATGTTCAATAGCGCCTTCAACGGCCTGACCGGCAACACCCTGGACTTCTACCCCGAGGCCTTGCGCCCGACCATCGACGCCCTGAACGAGCGCATCTACCCCGCCGTGAACAACGGCGTGTACCGCGCAGGCTTCGCCACGTCGCAGCAGGCGTATGAGCGTGCGTTTGATGATGTGTTTGCCGAGCTGGATCACCTGGAACAGCACCTGGGCGAGCATCGTTACCTGGCCGGTGAGTACCTGACCGAAGCCGACGTGCGCCTGTTCACCACGCTGATTCGCTTTGATGCGGTGTATTACGGGCACTTCAAATGCAACCTGCGCAGGATTGCGGATTATCCGAACCTGTCGAACTGGTTAAGGGAAATGTATCAGTGGCCGGGAGTGGCCGAGACGGTGGATTTTGCGCACATCAAGGGGCATTACTACGCGAGCCATCGCACGATCAATCCGACGGGGATTGTGCCTAAAGGGCCCTCGCAATCGTTCGATACCCAGCACAACCGCGAACGATTAAACGGTAAATCTGTAGTGAGCGGGCTTGCCCCGCGCGGCGATATACCAGGCGCCTAGAGTCTGCCTGACACACTGCGGCGCGGGGCAAGCCCGCTCACTACAAGGTTCAGAGTTGAGATTGGGCGCCTTCGAACCACTTGAGCTTCTCGCGTAGCACCACCACCTCGCCAACGATCACCAGTGTCGGGGCATGCACTTCATGCTCCGCCACCATGCGCGGCAAGTCGGCCAGGGTGCCGGTGAACACGCGCTGGTTGGAGGTGGTGCCCTGCTGAATCAACGCCGCTGGCGTATCCGCCGCACGACCATGCTTGATCAATTGTTCGCAGATGATCGGCAAACCGATCAGGCCCATGTAGAACACCAGGGTCTGCGAAGGGCCTACCAGGTCATGCCAAGGCAGGTCCGACGTGCCATCCTTCAAATGCCCGGTGATGAACCGCACCGACTGCGCATAATCGCGATGGGTCAGCGGGATCCCGGCATACGCCGCGCAACCGCTGGCCGCCGTGATACCCGGCACCACCTGGAACGGGATGCCGTGGGCCGCCAATTCCTCGATCTCTTCGCCGCCGCGCCCAAAGATGAACGGATCGCCACCCTTGAGGCGCAGCACACGCTTGCCTTGCTTGGCCAGGTCGACCAATTGCTGGTTGATCTGGTCTTGCGGCACAGCGTGATCGGCGCGGCGCTTGCCGACGTACACGCGCTCGGCGTCACGACGGCACAGCTCAAGGATCGCCGGTGCGACCAGGCGGTCGTACAGCACCACGTCAGCCTGCTGCATCAGGCGCAAGGCGCGGAAGGTCAGCAGGTCCGGGTCGCCGGGGCCGGCGCCCACCAGGTACACCTCACCCGGCGCGTCTGGCGGTGCGCCGTTGACCTTCTCGATCAACAGCCGCTCGGCCTCGGCGCCCTGCCCGGCCAGTTGGCGGTCGGCAATCGGGCCCTGGAAGACGTCTTCCCAGAACGCGCGACGTTGCTGCACATCCGGGTACAAATTCTTCACCTGGGCACGAAAACGCGCCGCCAACCCGGCCAGTTGGCCGTAGGTGGACGGGATCCAGGTTTCCAGCTTGGCGCGGATCAAGCGTGCCAGCACCGGCGCATCGCCACCGCTGGACACTGCAATCACCAACGGTGAACGGTCGACAATCGCCGGGAAGATCACGCTGCACAAGGCCGGCGCGTCCACCACATTGACCGGCACGCAACGACGCTTGGCATCACTGGACACTTGCGCGTTCAGTGGCTCATCGTCGGTGGCGGCGATGATCAGGGTGCACCCGTCGAGGTCGGCCTCCTGGTAACCGCGCAAAATCAGTTCCCCGCCACTGCCCAGCACCAGCTCGTTGAGCTGGCTTTCGATCTGGGGAGCAACCACCCGCAGCAACGCACCGGCGTCGGCCAGCAGCCGGGATTTGCGCAAGGCAATCTCCCCGCCACCGACGACCAACACACGACTGCCGCGCAGGTTATGAAACAGCGGCAGAAATTCCATTTAGCGGATGACCTCAACGCCCGCCATGTAAGGCTTGAGCACGTCCGGTACGCGGATCGAACCGTCAGCCTGCTGGTAGTTTTCCAGCACTGCCACCAGCGTACGGCCCACGGCCAGGCCGGAACCGTTGAGGGTGTGCACCAGCTCCGGCTTGCCGGTTTCCGGGTTACGGAAACGCGCTTGCATGCGACGGGCCTGGAAATCACCGCAGTTGGAGCACGACGAAATCTCGCGGTACTTGTCCTGGCTCGGCACCCACACTTCGAGGTCGTAGGTCTTCACGGCGCTGAAGCCCATGTCGCCGGTGCACAGCGCGAGCACGCGGTACGGCAGCTCCAGCAGTTGCAGAACACGTTCGGCGTTGGCGGTCAGGCCTTCCAGGGCTTCCATCGACTTCGACGGCTCGACCACTTGCACCATCTCGACTTTGTCGAACTGGTGCTGGCGGATCATGCCGCGGGTGTCACGGCCCGAAGCACCGGCTTCGCTGCGGAAGCATGGGCTGTGCGCCACAAACTTCAGGGGCAGTTGCTTGGCGTCGAGAATTTCGCCAGAAACGATGTTGGTCAGCGACACTTCGGCCGTCGGGATCAGGTACAGGTCGGCTTCGCCGTCGCGGCTGATCTTGAACAGGTCTTCTTCGAATTTCGGCAGTTGGCTGGTGCCCACCAGCGCCGGCGCCTGCACCAGGTAAGGGGTGTAGGCCTCTTCGTAACCGTGCTCGGCGGTGTGCAGGTTGATCATGAACTGCGCCAGGGCACGGTGCATGCGCGCGATAGGACCGCGCAGCAAGGCAAAGCGTGCGCCGGACATTTTCGCAGCGGTTTCGAAGTCCAGGCCGCCGGTCAGTTCGCCCAGGGCGACGTGGTCCTTGATCTCGAAATCAAAGGCTGTTGGCGTGCCCCAGCGGCGCACTTCGACGTTGCCGTCTTCGTCTTCACCAATCGGCACGGATTCGTGGGGGATGTTTGGAATGCCCAGCAGGATCGAGTCCAGCTCGGTCTGGATCTTGTCCAGCTCGACCTTGCCCTCGGACAGCTCGGTGCCCATGCGCTCGACATCCGCCATCAACGGCGCGATGTCTTCGCCGCGCTGCTTGGCCTGACCGATGGATTTGGAACGCGCATTACGCTCAGCCTGCAGTGCTTCGGTGCGGGTCTGGACGGTCTTGCGCTGTTCTTCCAGCGCTTCGATGCGCGCGACGTCCAAGGCAAAGCCACGGGATGCCAGGCGGTCCGCTACGTCCTGAAGGTTGCTACGTAACAGTTTGGAATCGAGCATGTCGGTCTCTCGTTTATCAAAGTTTGGTCAAGGACAGGCCAGCCCAGGTGGCGAGCAGCCCGCCGAACACGCTGATGCCCAGATAACCGAAGGCTACCAAGGCCTGCCCGCTTTCCAGCAGGCGCAGCGTATCCAGTGAAAAGGATGAAAAGGTCGTCAGACCGCCTACAAAGCCGACAATCAAGCCGGCGCGAATTTCAATCGGTACATCCGGGCGCAACAGGAACCAGCCGTACAACAGCCCGATGATCAGGCAGCCCACCAGGTTGACCGCCAGGGTCGCCGCATAAAAATGCTTCGGCCAGTTGGCGCTGACCCAGGTGCCCGCAGCGAAACGCAATAATGTACCAGCGATGCCGGCTGCGGACACGGCAAGAATCGTCTTGAGCACTACTTTCTCCGCTGCCGGGGGCTGAGTCGATCCAGTTGCGCGAGGTGATTGAGCTTTTCACCAATCTTCAGCTCCAGCCCACGGGGCACCGGCTGATAGAGCGCCAGCGGCTCAAGCTCATCGGGGAAGTAGTCTTCACCCGCCGCATAGGCGTCCGGCTCATCGTGGGCATAGCGGTATTCATCACCGTAGCCCAATTGCTTCATCAGTTTGGTCGGCGCATTGCGCAAGTGCATCGGCACTTCGAGTGAGCCGTACTCGGCGGCAGCTCGCAACGCAGACTTGAAGCCCATGTACACCGCGTTGCTTTTGGGCGCGCAGGCCAGGTAGGTAATGGCCTGGGCCACGGCCAGCTCGCCTTCGGGGCTGCCGAGGCGCTCCTGCACGTCCCACGCGGCAAGGCACAGGCTCAGCGCGCGCGGGTCAGCATTGCCGATGTCTTCGCTGGCCATGCGCACCACACGGCGCGCGAGGTAGAGCGGGTCGCAACCACCGTCGATCATCCGTGCAAACCAGTACAGTGCGCCGTCGGGGTTGGAGCCACGCACGGATTTGTGCAGCGCCGAGATCTGATCGTAGAAGGCTTCGCCGCCCTTGTCGAAACGACGACGGGTATCACCGAGCAGGCTCTGCAGCAGGTCGACGCCTATCTCGCCGCCATCTTCGGCCAGGTCCGAGGCGTTTTCCAGCAGGTTGAGAAAGCGCCGCCCATCGCCGTCAGCGGCACTGAGCAGGATCTTGAAACCTTCGTCACTGACGCTCAGCTGGCGCTTGCCCAGCCCCTTGTCTTCACTCAGGGCGCGCTGCAGCAGCTTTTGCATCGCCGCCTCGTCCAGGCTCTTGAGCACGTAAACCCGCGCCCGCGAGAGCAAGGCGTTGTTCAACTCGAACGAGGGGTTTTCGGTGGTGGCGCCGATGAAGATCAGCGTGCCGTCTTCGACATAGGGCAGGAACGCATCCTGCTGCGACTTGTTGAAGCGATGCACTTCGTCGACAAACAGGATGGTGCGCTTGCCGTACTGCCCGGCCTGCTGCTTGGCCACGTCCACCGCCTGGCGGATCTCCTTGACCCCGGCAAGCACCGCCGAGACCGTTTCGAAGTGCGCATCCGAGACTTTCGCCAGCAGCCGCGCCAGGGTGGTCTTGCCCACGCCTGGCGGCCCCCAGAAAATCATCGAGTGCAGCGCACCCTGCTCCAGGGCTTCGCGCAATGGCTTGCCACGGGCGAGCAGGTGTTCCTGGCCGACGTACTCATCCAGGTTGGTCGAGCGCAGGCGCGCGGCCAAAGGTTGAGCAATCGGGTCACTTCGAAACAAATCCATGGGCAGCGTTTGAAACCTCTGGGCAGATTATTCCTGGATCACGTCGGCACCCTTGGGGATGTCGAACTTGAACTTGGACGCCGGCACCGGCTCATTGGCCTTGACCCCGGAGAACAGGATATCGGTGCGCTGGCCGACGCTGTCGATCAGGCGCATGTTGTTGATCACACCGTTGCCAAACGACAGGTTCAGGCTGTCGAACAGCGTGTCCTTGGATTTGGGCTTGAGGGTGAACTCAATCACGTTGCTGGTTTGCTTGGAGGTGATCTCGAAGCTGTCATTGATCTTCGACACATCACCGGACAGCAGCAAGGCCGGAGTCTGGTTCAGGCGCGGGTCAAGCTTCTTGATGGTCGCCTGTTCCAGGTCCGGGTCCCACAGGGTGACTTTCTGGCCGTCGGAGACGATGGTCTGCTCGGACTTGCCTTCGGTGTGCCAGTAGAACAGCCCTGGGCGCTGCACGGCCATTTCGCCTTCGGTTTGCTGCAGCTGGGTGCCGCCGGCATCCAGGGTCAGCTGCGAGAAACGTGCGGTCAGGGTCTTGGATTTGTCCAACAGGTTGGTCAGGCTGGCGACGGAAGCCGGGTCGGCATGGGCCGAAACAGCGGTCAGGGCCAGGGCCGGCAACAACAGCATGCGGATAAGACGCATGGGAGTCCTCATTGAATGGTCAGGGCGCGCCGCGTGCTGCCACGCGGCGCGGGATCAGTCGCGCATCTGCCCGGGGGCAATGACTTCGCGCGAGCCGTTGGTGTTCATTGCGGTGACGACGCCGGCCATTTCCATGGCTTCGATCATGCGGGCGGCGCGGTTGTAGCCGATCTTCAGCTTGCGCTGTACCGCAGAGATCGAGGCACGACGGCTTTCCAGCACAAACGCCACGGCTTCGTCATACAGGGCATCGGTTTCGGCATCGTCTTCACCGCCACCGCCGCCGTTTTCAAAGCCGCTGCCAGCCTCTTCGACGCCGTTGAGGATGTCGTCGTTGTATTCCGGTGCGCCCCGTAGCTTCCAGGCTTCCACCACGCGGTGCACTTCATCGTCGGACACGAACGCGCCGTGAACCCGGATCGGCAGACTGGTGCCGGGCGGCATGTAGAGCATGTCACCGTGGCCCAACAGTTGCTCGGCGCCGCCTTGGTCGATGATGGTCCGCGAGTCGATCTTGCTCGACACCTGGAACGCCATGCGCGTGGGGATGTTGGCCTTGATCAGGCCGGTGATCACGTCCACCGATGGCCGCTGGGTGGCGAGGATCAGGTGGATACCGGCCGCACGGGCCTTCTGGGCGATACGTGCGATGAGTTCTTCAACCTTCTTGCCGACGATCATCATCATGTCGGCAAATTCGTCGACCACCACCACGATGGTCGGCAGCTTGGTCAGCTTCGGCGCCTCGTCGTGAATGCTTTCGCGCCTGTACAACGGGTCGTCAATGGTCTCGCCGCGCTCGTGGGCTTCCTTGATCTTGGCGTTGAAACCCGACAGGTTACGCACGCCCATCTTCGCCATCAGCTTGTAGCGGCGCTCCATCTCGGCAACGCTCCAGCGCAGGGCGTTGGCGGCGTCCTTCATGTCGGTGACCACCGGACACAACAGGTGCGGGATGCCTTCGTAGATCGACAGTTCGAGCATTTTCGGGTCGATCATGATCAGCTTGGCGTCTTCCGGGCCGGACTTGAACAGGATCGACAGGATCATCGCGTTCACACCCACCGACTTACCGGAACCAGTGGTACCGGCCACCAGCAGGTGAGGCATTTTCGCCAGGTCCGTGATCACCGGCTTGCCGCCGATGTCGTGGCCCAGGGCCAGGGTGACCGGCGACTTGAAGTTGTCGTATTCCGGTGTCGACAGCACTTCGGAGAAGCGCACGATCTGGCGGTCTTCGTTGGGAATCTC
The DNA here is from genome assembly GCF_013386585.1 of Pseudomonas sp. P7548. Classification (GTDB taxonomy): domain Bacteria; phylum Pseudomonadota; class Gammaproteobacteria; order Pseudomonadales; family Pseudomonadaceae; genus Aquipseudomonas. The sequence continues at coordinate 78,407 of NZ_JACARO010000004.1, forward strand.
GATACCCACGGTGGTCTTGCCGGGAATCACCTCCACCACACGCACGCTGGTCACGGCCAGGGAGCGAGCCAGGTCTTTGGCCAGGTTGGCGATACGGCTGACCTTGACACCGGCGGCGGGCTGGATTTCGTAGCGGGTGATCACCGGGCCGGGGTGGATGGAGTCCACCGACACTTCGACGCCGAATTCCTTGAGCTTGATTTCCAGTAGGTGGCCGACGGCCGCCAGGGATTCCGGGGAATAGTTGAGTTGTTTCTTTTCGGCCGGGTCGAGGATCGAGATCGGCGGCAAGGTGCCTTCGACGGCGCTGTCGACAAACAGCGGCGCCTGCTTCTCTTTCTGCACGCGATGGCTCGGCTCGGGGGCCTTGGGCGGCGCAGGAGCGATCACCGGCGGCACCTGCTTCTCGCGGTCCGACATGTGCTTGCTCAGGGCCTGTTCGCGCTCGATAAGGCGCTCCTTGACCTTGGCCTGCTCGCGACGGTCCGGTGTGCTCGGGGCGACGACCTCGTTGACGCGGGTGTCCACCTCACGCAACTGGGCCACCATGCGCTTGCGGTCGACACGCGCTTCCCACCAGCGGTTGGCGGCGCCCTGGAACAGCTCCAGCAGGTCGAGGGTGATCTTGCCGGTCACGTCCATCACCTTGAACCAGGACAGGTCGGTGAACACCGTGAGGCCGAACAGGAACAACGCGATGAACATCAGGGTGCTGCCCTGGATATTCAGGGTCCTGCGGGCCAGGTCACCGAGGCTTTCGCCCAGCGCGCCGCCCGCGCCCGCCGGCAGACCGGTGGGTGCATGGAAATGAATGTGGGCCAGCGCCGCGCCGGACAGCACCAGGAACACCAGGCCGATCAGGCGCCAGGAAAACAGCCAGCCGCTCCACTGCCATGGCTCATGACGCTGGCGGAAGATCTGCCAGGTCTTGATCGCAAGCAACAAGGGGAAGATGTAAGCGAAGTAACCCAGCACCATGAACAGGATATCGGCGCTGTAGGAACCGGCAGGCCCGCCGAAGTTCTGCACGTCTTCGATCTTGCTGTTGTGGCTCCAGCCCGGATCGTCCTTGCCATACGTGAGCAAGGCCATCATCAGGAACAGGCACAGCGCGCCGATCGCGATCAACGCACCTTCCTTGAGTCGATAATGCAGGTGCTGGCGCCAGGCCGGCACGACTGCTGCTTTGGGTGTTGCGGCGGATTTCTTCAAAACGGGTCTATTCCTGCGCCATCAGCGCGTCCATCTGTTGAATGACTGCACATGACTGCCCAATCCGAGCAGCTGAAAAATGAACGAATGTCGTTGAATCTACTTTTAACACCGGATAACGGCTAGGTGAAATGGCGATAACGCCACAATGGCCGCATTGTACGGGTTTGTGCCCCCGATGCCACGCCCTTGCCCCTTACCCAGCAGCATAGACAATTGTGTTGTCATGACGCGGTCAATTTGAGCATGCATTGTCTTTGCTGACAAAGGCTTATGAGCTGTTTTTATCAATCCGGACTAGCTTGGCAAATGGCCTGCACGGCGCGGACCCGATTACGACCGCGACGATGACCCAGAGTTGCAGAAACACCTGCTCACGCTAATCCGTGCCGACACCCGATTCGGGCTGGCCCCACAGCGCTGCGTCGACAATAATCAGCACTTGTGCGGCAGGCGCCTGATCTGCCACTCCCCTCCCCTTCCGTAAGCCTGGATGCCATGCTGACCTGGTTGCAACGCGACTCTTTGACTTTCCCACCGCTGGCCAAGGCCATGCGCGAACCCAATGGCCTGCTGGCCGCCGGTGGCGACCTGTCGGCCGAACGACTGGTCCAGGCCTACCGCCATGGCTGCTTTCCGTGGTTCTCCGATGGCCAGCCGATCCTCTGGTGGTCGCCGGACCCACGCACCGTGATCTTCCCCGACGAGCTGCATGTCTCGCGCAGCCTTGCGAAATTGCTGCGCCAGCAGCGCTATACCGTGACCTTCGACCAGGACTTCGCCGCCGTCATCCAGGCCTGTGCTGCGCCGCGCGCCTACGCTGACAGCACCTGGATCACCGAAGGTATCCAGAATGCGTACCTGGAGCTGCACCACCGCGGCTACGCACACTCTGTGGAAGTGTGGGATGCGGGCACGCTGGTGGGCGGCCTGTACGGCCTGGCGATGGGGCAACTGTTCTTTGGCGAGTCCATGTTCAGCCGCGCCGACAACGCTTCGAAATTCGGCTTTGCCACACTCACCCGCCAACTGCAGGCCTGGGGTTTCGTCCTGATCGACTGCCAGATGCCCAATGACCACCTGCACAGCCTCGGCGCCAGGGCCATACCGCGCGACGTTTTTGCCGGTTTCCTGCGCGACCACCTGGACCAAGCCAGCTCTGGACCGTGGGTTTCCTAGGCGACTTGCGCGCACCTGGCTTACACTTATTTCAAAGCTTATCCCGAGGGTTGATCATGACCGAGCTGGCGCGGTTGAAGTTCTATGCCACTCAAGCCCACTCTTGCAGCTATCTGCCCGACGAGCAGGCCACGACGCTGTTCCTCGATCCCAGCCAGCCGATGGACGTGCATGTGTATGCCGACCTTTCCGAGATGGGCTTCCGGCGCAGCGGCGACCACCTGTACCGCCCTCACTGCCAGAATTGCAACGCCTGCGTACCGGCGCGCATTCCGGTGGCGCAATTCCTGCCGGACCGCAATCAGAAGCGCATCCTCAAGCGCAACGCCGACCTGACGGTCACCGCCACCAAACCTCGGTTCAGCGAAGAATATTTCGACCTTTACCAGCGCTACATCGAACAACGCCATGCCGACGGCGATATGTTTCCGCCAAGCCGCGATCAGTTTTCGACGTTTCTGGTGCGCGACCTGCCGTTTTCGCGATTTTATGAGTTTCGCCTCAACGGCCGCCTGCTGGCCGTCGCGGTCACCGACTTGCTGCCCAACGGCCTTTCGGCGGTTTATACCTTCTATGAACCCGCCGAAGAGCGCCGCAGCCTCGGGCGCTTTGCCATCCTATGGCAAATCGGCGAAGCCCTGCGCCTGGAACTGGAAGCGGTGTACCTGGGCTACTGGATCAAAAACTGCAAAAAGATGAACTACAAGACCCAATATCGGCCCATTGAACTGCTGATTAATCAAAGATGGGTCGTGCTTAACTAGAACCCCTTGGCTTAAACACCCTTTTTCGGGCACAATGCACGCCGCTTTTGCCTGGCGCAGTTGCACCGGGCCATTCACTGGATACCGAGGGCTTTACTGCATGTCGAAAGAAGACAGCTTCGAAATGGAAGGCACTGTCGTCGACACCCTGCCCAACACCATGTTTCGTGTGGAGTTGGAAAATGGGCACGTCGTAACCGCGCATATCTCCGGCAAGATGCGCAAGAACTACATTCGTATTCTTACCGGTGACAAAGTGCGCGTCGAGCTGACGCCCTATGACTTGAGCAAAGGGCGCATCACTTACCGCGCTCGCTAAGCAAGTCAATACAAAACGCCCGGTTATGCCGGGCGTTTTTGTGTGTGCGCTATTTAACCATCACCACCATTCTCCTGCGGGAGCTGGCTTGCCTGCGATGGCGGTGGATCAGTCACACATAGGCGAGTTGGACCACCGCTATCGCAGGCAAGCCAGCTCCCACAGTGGATCTTCAGTGATCATGCGATAGCGGCTAACCTCATTACACACAGCAAAAAGGCGCCTTTCGGCGCCTTTTGCTTTATTGCAGTCAGCTATCAGACCATTTCAGCCGTGGTTTCGAACTCGAAGGTCAGCTCGCCGTCCTTCAGGTCGATGTGCACCACGCCGCCATGGTCGGACAACTCGCCGAACAGGATCTCTTCGGCCAATGGCCGCTTGATCTTGTCCTGGATCAGACGCGCCATCGGGCGAGCGCCCATTGCCGCATCGTAACCACCTTCGGCCAGCCAGCTGCGTGCCGCGTCCGTGACTTCCAGCTGCACGCGCTTGTCTTCCAACTGCGCCTGAAGCTCGGTAAGGAACTTGTCCACCACGCTTTTGATGACCTCATGGCTGAGGCGACCAAACTGGATAATGGTGTCCAGACGGTTGCGGAACTCCGGCGTGAAGCTCTTCTTGATCACTTCCATGGCATCGGAGGAGTGATCCTGATGGCTGAAGCCAATCGAAGCCCGCGCGGCCGTTTCGGCACCGGCGTTGGTGGTCATGATCACGATCACGTTGCGGAAGTCCGCTTTGCGCCCGTTGTTGTCGGTCAGGGTCCCGTGGTCCATCACCTGCAGCAGCAGGTTGAAGACTTCCGGGTGAGCCTTCTCGATTTCATCGAGCAGCAAAACGCAATGCGGTTGCTTGGTGATGGCCTCGGTCAAAAGGCCGCCCTGGTCGAAACCGACATAGCCCGGAGGCGCACCGATCAGGCGCGACACAGTGTGACGCTCCATGTATTCGGACATGTCGAAACGTACCAGCTCGATCCCCATGGCCTTCGCCAATTGCCGCGCCGCCTCGGTCTTGCCGACGCCCGTCGGGCCTGCGAACAGGAACGAACCCACTGGCTTGTCCGGCGACTTGAGGCCCGCACGGGACAGCTTGATCGCGGTGGACAACGAGTCGATCGCCGCATCCTGGCCAAAAACGGTCAGTTTCAGGTCGCGCTCGAGGTTACGCAGCAGCTCTTTGTCGGAACTGGTGACGTGTTTTGGCGGAATCCGCGCGATCTTCGCCACAATGTCCTCGACCTGAGGCACGTCGATGCGCTTCACACGCTTCTCGACCGGTTGCAGGCGCTGGTAGGCACCCGCCTCGTCGATCACGTCGATGGCCTTGTCCGGCATGTGTCGATCATTGATGTAGCGCGACGCCAGCTCAGCCGCCGAGCGCAGGGCTTCATCGGTGTACTCGATGCCGTGGTGCGCCTCGAAGCGCCCCTTGAGCCCGCGCAGGATGCCGATGGTGTCTTCAACCGAAGGCTCGGACACGTCGACTTTCTGGAAGCGACGCGCCAGTGCACGGTCTTTTTCGAAGATGCCACGGAATTCCTGGAACGTGGTCGAGCCGATGCAGCGGATATCACCCGACGACAACAGCGGCTTGAGCAGGTTGGAGGCGTCCATCACCCCGCCGGACGCCGCACCGGCACCAATGATGGTGTGGATTTCGTCGATGAACAGGATCGCCTGCGGGCGTTTTTTCAGCTCGCCGAGCAGCGCCTTGAAGCGCTTCTCGAAGTCGCCACGGTACTTGGTCCCGGCGAGCAACGCGCCCAGGTCCAGGGAATAGACGACACTGTTGGCCAGCAGGTCTGGCACCTGGTTGTCGACAATGCGCTTGGCCAGGCCTTCGGCAATCGCGGTCTTGCCCACGCCTGCCTCACCCACCAGCAACGGGTTGTTCTTGCGACGACGCGCGAGGATCTGCGCTACACGCTCAACCTCATTCTCACGCCCCACCAGCGGATCGATCCGCCCCTGGCGCGCCAGTTCATTGAGGTTGCTGGCATAGGCATCCAGTGGATTGCCCGAAGAAGAAGACTCACCGCCCTCGTCGTCCTGCATATCCTGCTCACCCTCGGAATGATCGCCGTGCCCGGGCACCTTGGAGATACCGTGGGCGATGTAGTTGACGACATCGATACGGGCAACGCTCTGCTGCTTGAGCAGGAACACTGCCTGGCTTTCCTGTTCGCTGAAGATCGCCACAAGCACGTTGGCGCCTGTGACTTCTCGCTTGCCGGAGCTCTGCACATGGAACACGGCACGCTGAAGCACCCGCTGGAAGCCCAGGGTCGGCTGGGTTTCACGGTCTTCATCATGAACGGGGATCAGTGGCGTTGTGGAGTCGATAAACTCCTGCAGGTCATGCTTGAGTTTGTCGAGGTTGGCGCCGCACGCACGCAAGACGGTGGCGGCAGCTTCGTTATCCAAAAGTGCCAACAGCAGGTGTTCGACGGTCATGAATTCATGACGTTTCGAACGGGCCTCCTTGAAGGCAAGATTGAGGGTGACTTCGAGCTCGCGGTTTAACATAGCTTCACCTCATACCCAAGTGGTCGGCGTTAACCGTCCTTCTCGATTTCACAGAGTAGCGGATGCTGGCTTTCCCTGGCGTACTGGTTGACCTGCATGGCCTTTGTCTCGGCGATGTCGCGGGTAAACACTCCACATACTGCCCGTCCTTCTGTGTGAACGGCCAGCATTACCTTGGTCGCCAACTCGCGGTTCAGGTTAAAAAACACCTCGAGCACTTCGACGACGAAATCCATCGGTGTGTAGTCATCATTGAACAAAACCACCTTGTACATCGGCGGAGCCTGCAGGGCGGGCTTGGCCTCCTGAACAGCAATGCCTGCAGAACCGTCGTCGTCATGTTCCTGATCCGGGCGATCCTGATTGAATGTTAGTCGAATCTGGCTGTTTGCATGCATGGAAAGAAAGGTTCGTCAGTGGTTCAAATACAGTGGTGGGGGCGACCTGTCAGAATTTCAACTCCGACCGGCTGGTCGCCTTGACTATCGGCGAAACGGTGTTACAACCAATAGAACCCACAGTGGGTAAAAAAGGTCCGCGCAGTCAACCTTATTTATTCGGGTTAGGACGGATAAACTGGATGATACTCCAGTGATGGAGTCTGGTGCAGAGGGATATGGGCATGACTAGCGGTAAGGTCAAGTGGTTCAACAATGCCAAGGGTTACGGCTTCATCATTGAAGACGGCAAGGACGAAGACCTTTTTGCGCATTACTCAGCGATTAACATGGAAGGCTACAAAACACTGAAGGCGGGGCAGTCGGTCTCCTTTGACATTATTCAGGGACCCAAAGGTATGCACGCAGTGAATATCAGTGCACCAGGCACCAACGACACAGCAACTAACGGCACTGCTCGAAAATCAGAAAACGAATTGGCCTGATTGGCCACTGAGCAAGCGCCCAATAAAAAACCGGCCATTCCGCCTCGACGGTATGGCCGGCTTTTTTATGCCCAGCCGCTTACATGTGCGAAATCAACGCGTCACCAAAGCCCGACGATGACACCAGCTTGGCGCCCTCCATCAAGCGCTCGAAGTCATAGGTCACAGTCTTGGCCGAAATCGCGCCATTGGTGCCCTTGATAATCAGGTCGGCTGCCTCGGTCCAGCCCATGTGGCGCAGCATCATTTCCGCCGACAGGATCAGCGAGCCGGGGTTCACCTGGTCTTTACCCGCATACTTGGGCGCCGTACCGTGGGTGGCTTCGAACATGGCCACGGTGTCGGAGAGGTTGGCCCCCGGCGCAATACCAATCCCACCCACCTCCGCCGCCAGCGCGTCAGACAGGTAGTCGCCATTCAGGTTGAGGGTCGCGATCACGTCATACTCAGCCGGGCGCAGCAGGATCTGCTGGAGCATGGCGTCGGCAATGGCGTCCTTGACCACCACATGCTTGCCGGTCTTCGGGTTCTTGAACTGCATCCACGGGCCGCCATCCAGCAGCGTCGCACCAAACTCTTCAGCCGCCACTTCATAGGCCCACTCCTTGAAGGCCCCCTCGGTGAACTTCATGATGTTGCCCTTGTGCACGATGGTCAGCGAATCGCGGTCATTATCCACCACATATTGCAGGGCTTTGCGCGCCAGGCGCTTGGTGCCTTCCTTGGAGACCGGCTTCACGCCAATCCCGCAATCCTGGTCGAAACGGATCTTGGTAACGCCCATTTCTTCCTTAAGGAACTTGATGACCTTGATCGCTTCCGGCGAGCCAGCCTTCCACTCGATGCCGGCGTAAATATCTTCGGAGTTTTCACGAAAGATGGTCATGTCCACATCGCCGGGCTTCTTGACCGGGCTTGGCACACCTTCAAACCAGCGCACGGGGCGCAGGCATACATAAAGATCGAGCTGCTGGCGCAGGGCCACGTTCAGCGAACGGATGCCGCCACCCACCGGCGTGGTCAGCGGGCCTTTAATGGAAACCACGTAATCCTTGACCGCATCCAGGGTTTCCTGAGGCAGCCAGGTGTCCTGGTCGTAGACTTGAGTCGCCTTTTCGCCGGCATACACCTCCATCCAGGAGATCTTGCGCATGCCGCCGTAGGCCTTTTCAACAGCTGCATCGACCACCTTGATCATCACCGGGCTGATGTCGACGCCAATACCGTCACCTTCTATATAAGGGATGATCGGGTTATTAGGAACATTGAGAGAATGGTCTGCATTGACGGTGATTTTGTCGCCGACTGCCGGAACCTGAATCTTCTTGTATCCCATGCTGAACTCCATCTATGGATTGAACATCTGGCTGCGTTCGAGCCTACTCCAGATAAATGGCGACTGAAACCTCGCGCCATGCTCATTTGCATCGAAAACAGCACATTTAGTGGCCTACAAGCCTGAAAGAAACGGGAAAAGTGCCAATCTTGAGCACATCGTGCGGCTTCTGGCGCAACCCGCCCCCTGCGACCTTTAGACCAATGGACGACACACCTTTTGTATGAAGGCTCGGCGTAAGCATAGCGACCTATGTATAATGCCGCCGCTGACCAAAGAGTCACGACGGCCGACCGCTCTATAACAGTGCCCTCCGCCAGAAAAGCCGGACTAAACAATAGTCCACCCGCTTGACGCTCGACTGATGCAACCCAACATCACCGCGAAGAAACCTCGACATTTCGCTCATGGATGACTTTGAACGAACGCGCTCCACCCGGCGCATCTCGAGTTTCTGCGCACGCTTTCAGCAAAGAAGAGAGTTAATCCGAATATGCCCACCCGCTCGAAGATCATCTACACCTTCACCGACGAAGCCCCAGCCCTCGCCACCTATTCACTGCTGCCTATCGTAGAGGCCTTCACCGCTTCCGCTGATATTGCCGTGGAAACCCGCGACATCTCCCTCGCCGGGCGCATCCTCGCAAGCTTCCCCCAGCAACTGGGCGCCAAGGCCATCCCGGACCACCTCGCCGAACTGGGCGACCTGGCCGTTACGCCTGAAGCCAACATCATCAAGCTGCCTAACATCAGTGCCTCGACCCCACAGCTGCAAGCGGCGATCAAGGAACTGCAGGCCCTGGGCTACGCCCTGCCGGACTACCCGGAAACCGTAACCACCGACGCGGAAAAAGAAACCCGTGCACGTTACGACAAGGTCAAGGGCAGCGCCGTGAACCCGGTCCTGCGCGAAGGCAACTCCGACCGCCGTGCACCGCTGTCGGTCAAGAATTACGCACGCAAGCACCCGCACAAGATGGGCGCCTGGGCTGCTGACTCCAAGTCGCACATCGCGCACATGAACAACGGCGACTTCTACGGCAGCGAAAAAGCCGTACAGATCGAAGCCGCTGACGCTGTCAAAATCGAGCTGATCGCTCAAGACGGCACCGCAACCGTCCTGAAAGAAAAGACCTCGGTACAAGCTGGCGAGATCATCGACACTGCCGTGCTGAGCAAGAAAGCCCTGCGCAGCTTCATCGCCGCTGAAATCGAAGACGCCAAGAAACAAGGCGTTCTGCTGTCGGTTCACCTCAAAGCCACCATGATGAAGGTCTCCGACCCGATCATGTTCGGCCAGATCGTTGCCGAGTTCTACAAAGACGCCCTCACCAAGCACGCTGCCGTGCTGGAGCAGATCGGCTTCAACCTGAACAACGGCATCGGCGACCTGTACGCACGCATCAAGGCCCTGCCGGCCGAGCAACAAGCGCAGATCGAAGCCGACATCCAGGCGGTCTATGCTGCTCGCCCATCCCTGGCGATGGTCAACTCCGACAAAGGCATCACCAACCTGCACGTGCCGAGCGACGTCATCGTCGACGCCTCGATGCCAGCCATGATCCGTGACTCCGGCAAGATGTGGGGCACCGACGGCCAGCTGCACGACACCAAGGCTGTGATTCCGGATCGCTGCTACGCCACCATCTACCAGGCGGTCATCGAAGACTGCAAGGCCAATGGCGCCTTCGACCCAACCACCATGGGCAGCGTGCCAAACGTTGGCCTGATGGCGAAGAAAGCCGAAGAGTACGGCTCCCACGACAAGACCTTCCAGATCAAGGCTGACGGCGTTGTCCGCGTCACCGACAGCAAGGGCACCCTGCTGATGGAACAGGCTGTTGAAGCCGGCGACATCTTCCGCACGTGCCAGACCAAAGACGCGCCGATCCAGGACTGGGTCAAACTGGCCGTCAACCGCGCTCGCGCCAGCAACACCCCGGCCATCTTCTGGCTGGACCCTAAGCGTGCACACGACGGCGTGGTGGTCGAGAAAGTTCAGGCTTACCTGAAAGACCACAACACCGAAGGCCTGGACATCCGCATCATGTCGCCAGTCGACGCGATGAAGTTCACCCTGGAGCGCACCCGCAAGGGCCTGGACACCATCTCGGTGACCGGTAACGTGCTGCGTGACTACCTGACCGACCTGTTCCCGATCATGGAGCTGGGCACCAGCGCCAAGATGCTGTCCATCGTGCCGCTGATGAACGGCGGTGGCCTGTTCGAAACCGGCGCCGGTGGTTCGGCGCCGAAACACGTACAGCAACTGGTGGAAGAGAACTTCCTGCGCTGGGATTCCCTGGGTGAGTTCCTGGCCCTGGCCGCATCCCTCGAGCATTTGGGTGTGAACTACAACAACCCGAAAGCCCTGGTACTGTCCAAGACCCTGGACCAGGCCACTGGCCTGTTCCTGGACAACAACAAGTCGCCATCGCGTAAAGTCGGCAACATCGACAACCGCGGCAGCCACTTCTACCTGGCGCTGTACTGGGCACAAGCCCTGGCTGCCCAGACCGAAGACACTGCACTGCAAGCGCAGTTCGGCGAACTGGCCAAGACCCTGACCGAGAACGAAGCGACCATCGTTGCCGAACTCAACGCCGTACAGGGCAAGCCAGTGGACATCGGCGGCTACTACGCGCCGAACCCAGAGCTGACCAGCAAAGCCATGCGCCCAAGCAACACCCTCAACGCGGCCATTGCCAAGTTGAAGTAAGGTTGTAAGGATGCAAAGAAGCCCCGGCCCCGTGCCGGGGTTTTTATTTACATCCCGTTCTCACTGAACAAACCCAATCAAATGTGGGAGCTGGCTTGCCTGCGATAGCAGTCTTTCAGTTAACACAGCAGCAGTTGACCCACCGCTATCGCAGGCAAGCCAGCTCCCACACCGATCGAGTTTCTTCAGTCACTACACATTGAGGCAACCATGACCTGGCAACCCCACATCACCGTCGCCACCATTGTCGAAGACAACGGCCGCTTCCTGATGGTCGAAGAACTCAAGGGCGGCCGCGCCGTGCTCAACCAGCCCGCCGGCCACCTCGACCCGCACGAAACCCTGACCGAAGCCGCCGTACGCGAAACCCTCGAAGAAACCGGCTGGGACGTGGAAGCCACCGGCATCGTCGGCATCTACCTGTACACGGCCCCGAGCAATGGCGTGACCTACCAACGGGTCTGCTTCATCGCCAAGACGCTGAAACACCACCCGGACTATCAGCTCGACGAAGGCATCCTGCGCGCCCGCTGGCTGACCCGTGACGAGCTGATGGCCGTGCGCGACGACTGGCGCAGCGAGCTGATCATCCGCTGCATCGACGATTATCTGGCCGGGCAGCGCCACAGTCTCGAATTGATCCGCCCTTCTCTTTAGCCTTGGAGGCCTGAGCCTGATAGAATCGCGTCCTTTTTCAAGACACCCGTTGAAACCCTATGCGTGATCCAGCCCCTTCTGACACACAAAAGAAGCGCGTCATCGTCGGCATGTCCGGTGGCGTGGACTCTTCCGTTTCCGCCGTTCTGCTCATGGAGCAGGGCTATGAGGTGGAAGGCCTGTTCATGAAGAACTGGGAAGAAGACGATGGAACGGAATATTGCACCGCCATGGACGACCTGGCAGACGCACAGGCCGTGTGCGACAAGATTGGCATCAAGCTGCACACCGCCAACTTCGCCGCCGAGTACTGGGACAACGTGTTCGAGCACTTCCTGGCCGAATACAAGGCCGGTCGCACGCCGAACCCGGACATCCTGTGCAACCGTGAAATCAAGTTCAAGGCGTTCCTCGACTACGCCATGATGCTCGGCGCCGACTTGATCGCCACTGGCCATTACGTGCGTCGCCGCGACATCGATGGCCGCACCGAACTGCTCAAGGGCCTGGACCCGAACAAGGACCAGAGCTACTTCCTGCACGCCGTCGGCGGTGAACAGATCGCCAAGACCCTGTTCCCGGTGGGCGAGCTGGAAAAACCCGAAGTGCGCAAGATCGCCGAGAAACACGGCCTGGCCACCGCAAAGAAGAAGGACTCCACCGGCATCTGCTTTATCGGTGAGCGCCGCTTCAGCGACTTCCTCAAGCAGTACCTGCCGGCGCAACCGGGCGAAATCAAGACCACCGAAGGTGAAGTCATCGGCCGTCACCATGGCTTGATGTACCACACCATCGGCCAACGCCAGGGCCTGGGCATCGGCGGCTTGAAGGACGCCGGTGAAGAGCCGTGGTACGTGCTGGTCAAGGACCTGGAAAACAACGTGCTGATCGTCGGCCAGGGCAATGAGCACCCACTGCTGTTCTCGGGCGCCCTGCTCGCCTCGGAGATCTATTGGGTCAACCCGATCGACCTGAGCACCCCGCGCCGCCTGACCGCCAAGGTGCGTTATCGCCAGAGCGACCAGCCCTGCACCCTGGAAAAAACCGCCACCGGTTACCGCGCCACCTTTGATGACCCGCAACGCGCGGTCACGCCTGGCCAGTCCGTGGTGTTCTACGACGGCGAAATCTGCCTGGGCGGCGGCGTGATTGAAGTGGCCGAAGCCTGGAGCGCATCGGAATGAGCCCGACCCAGGAGCAATTGACGGCATTGGGCGGGGTATTCCTCGCCGCGGTGCTGGTGGACAAGATTGCCAAGACCGGCCAGGTCACCGAAGCCGGCCTGACCTGCATGCTCGGCAGCCTGCTGATCCGCGACCCCAAGGACACCCTGGAAGTCTATGGCGGTGATGATCTGGCGCTGCGTGAAGGCTACCGCGCGCTGATCGGCGCCCTGGAGCGCGACCCGAGCACCCTGCAGCGCGAGCCGTTGCGCTATGCGTTATCGATGCTCGGCCTCGAACGCCAACTGGCCAAGCGCGAGGACATGCTCGAAACCATCGGCAAACGCCTGCCGCAGATCCAGTCCCAAGTGGAACACTTCGGCCCCGCCCACGAAAACGTGATCGCGGCCTGTGGTGCGCTGTACCAGGACACCTTGAGCACCTTGCGCCAACGCATCCAGGTGCACGGCGACATGCGCAACCTGCAGCAACCGAACAACGCCTCGAAAATCCGCGCCCTGCTCCTGGCCGGTATTCGTTCGGCGCGGTTGTGGCGCCAGTTGGGCGGTCATCGTTGGCAACTGGTGATCAGCCGGCGCAAATTGCTCAAAGAGCTTTACCCGTTGATGCGCAACGAATAAGTCGCAGCGACCCGTTTTTTTTATAGCCTCACGCGTAATACGCCGGTCAGTTGGCGACGGACCGGCGGATTTTTTCATGTATGATACGCGCCCCATTTCGTTGCCCGACTGTCCGAGAACACCCCATGCAGCTCTCTTCGCTCACTGCGGTTTCCCCTGTTGACGGCCGCTACGCCGGCAAAACCCAGGCCCTGCGCCCTATTTTCAGCGAATACGGCTTGATCCGTGCTCGTGTTCTGGTTGAAGTGCGCTGGCTCCAGCGCCTGGCCGCTCACCCCGCCATCAGCGAAGTGCCGGCGTTCTCCGCCGAAGCCAACGCTGTGCTCAACACCCTGGCGGAAAACTTCTCCCTGGAGCACGCCGAGCGTGTGAAAGAGATCGAGCGCACCACCAACCATGACGTAAAAGCCATCGAATACCTGCTCAAAGAGCAAGCGGCCAAGCTGCCGGAACTGGCCCAGGTCAGCGAGTTCATCCACTTTGCCTGCACCAGCGAGGACATCAACAACCTGTCCCACGCCCTGATGCTGCGCGAAGGCCGTGATGACGTGATGCTGCCACTGATGCGCCAGACCGCCAACGCCATCCGCGAACTGGCCATCCGTTTCGCCGACGTGCCAATGCTGTCGCGCACCCACGGCCAGCCGGCCTCGCCGACCACCCTGGGTAAAGAACTGGCCAATGTGGTGTACCGCCTGGAGCGTCAGATCGCTCAAGTCGCGGCCGTACCGCTGCTGGGCAAGATCAACGGCGCCGTGGGCAACTACAACGCCCACCTGTCGGCCTACCCCGAGATCGACTGGGAAGCCAATGCCCGCGCCTTCATCGAAGACGAGCTGGGCCTGGGCTTCAACCCGTACACCACGCAGATCGAACCCCACGACTACATCGCCGAGCTGTTCGACGCCATTGCGCGCTTCAACACCATCCTGATCGACTTCGATCGCGATATCTGGGGCTACATCTCCCTGGGCTACTTCAAGCAACGCACCATTGCCGGCGAAATCGGTTCGTCGACCATGCCGCACAAGGTCAACCCGATCGACTTCGAAAACTCCGAAGGCAACCTCGGCATCGCCAACGCGCTGTTCCAGCACCTGGCCAGCAAGTTGCCGATCTCTCGCTGGCAGCGCGACCTGACCGACTCCACCGTACTGCGCAACCTCGGCGTGGGCTTCGCGCACAGCGTGATCGCGTACGAGGCCAGCCTCAAAGGCATCAGCAAACTTGAGCTCAATGAGCAGAAGATTGCCGCTGACCTGGACGCCTGCTGGGAAGTCCTCGCCGAGCCGATCCAGACCGTGATGCGCCGCTACAACATCGAAAACCCGTACGAAAAACTGAAAGAGTTGACGCGCGGCAAGGGCATCAGCCCTGAAGCGCTGCAAACTTTCATCGACGGCCTGGACATGCCAGCTGCGGCCAAGGCCGAGCTGAAACTGCTCACCCCGGCCAACTACATCGGCAACGCTGTAGCGCAAGCCAAGCGCATCTGATCTTCGCAAGACCCTTTGAGACGCCCGGCCGCGCCGGGCGTTTTTATTCCAGTCTGAAAAGTGCTTTCTTTCAATAGGTTACACATGAATCCTGATATCCCTCTTCAACTTCTGGGCGGCATCACGGCACGGGAATTCCTGCGCGACTACTGGCAGAAAAAACCGCTGCTGATCCGCCAGGCCATCCCTGATTTCGAAAGCCCGATCGACGCCGACGAACTGGCCGGCCTGGCCCTGGAAGAAGAAGTCGAATCGCGCCTGGTGATCGAGCACGGCGAGCGCCCGTGGGAACTGCGTCGCGGCCCCTTCGCTGAAGACACGTTCAGCACCCTGCCGGAACGCGAGTGGACCCTGCTGGTGCAGGCCGTCGACCAGTTCGTGCCGGAAGTGGCCGAGCTGCTGGAGCAGTTCCGCTTCCTGCCAAGCTGGCGCATCGACGATGTGATGATCAGCTTTGCCGCACCTGGCGGCAGCGTCGGCCCGCACTTCGACAACTACGACGTGTTCCTGCTGCAAGCCCAGGGCAAGCGCAACTGGAAGATCGGCCAGATGTGCAACTCCGAAAGCCCGCTGCTGCAGCACGCTGACCTGCGCATCCTCGCCGAATTCGAAGAAAGCGCCGAATGGGTGCTGGAACCGGGCGACATGCTGTACCTGCCGCCACGCCTGGCGCATTTCGGCATCGCCGAAGATGACTGCATGACCTATTCCGTCGGCTTTCGTGCACCGAGCGCGGCTGAAGTGCTGACCCACTTCACCGACTTCCTCAGCCAGTACCTGACTGACGAAGAGCGCTACACCGACGCCGACGCACAGCCGGCCAGCGACCCGCACCAGATCCAGGGCGATGCCCTAGACCGCCTCAAGAGCCTGTTGGCCGAGCACATGAGCGACGAGCGCATGCTGCTGACCTGGTTCGGCCAGTTCATGACCGAACCGCGCTATCCTGAATTGGTGGCCGGCGAAGAATTGGGCGAAGAAGACTTCATCAACGCCCTGCAAGATGGCGCGATCCTGGTGCGCAACCCGAGCGCGCGCCTGGCCTGGTCGGAAGTGGACGACGACGTGCTGCTGTTCGCCAGCGGCCAGAGCCGTTACCTGCCGGGCAAGCTGCGCGAGCTGCTGAAACTGATCTGCTCCGCCGACGCCCTGCACGCCGAGAACCTCGGCTCGTGGCTGGCGGACGAAGACGGCCGTGACCTGCTGTGCGAACTGGTCAAGCAAGGAAGCCTGGGATTTGCCGATGAATAAGATTCACGTAAGTGTCGCGGACTGGCAAAAGGATATCGCCGAGATACGGCGCATTCGTGAAGCGGTGTTTATCGCGGAGCAATCGGTTCCACCGGAGCTGGAGTGGGATTCGGAAGACGCTGGCGCGGTGCATTTCCTCGCATTTGAAGGCGACTTTCCTATCGGTACTGCGCGCCTGCTGCCTACGGGCGAGATTGGTCGGGTATCGGTCCTCAAGGACTGGCGCGGCCTGAACGTGGGCGACAAGCTGATGGATGCGGTGATTGGCGTGGCCCAGAAACGTGGCCAAACCAAGCAGTTCCTCAGTGCGCAGGTATATGCGGCGCCGTTTTATGAGCGCTTGGGTTTCAAGATCGTCAGTGATGAGTTTCTTGAGGTCGGGATTCCGCATGTCGATATGGTGCGCGAGGACTGAGCTGTCTCGTTCGCGAAGGCTATTTCTGCACCAACACAAATGCCCTGCCATGCCAGGGCATTTTGCCGTCTACGATTCAATTTGCGACCCACCAGGCCGACAAACTGGCACTATCCCGCCTAAATGACTCGCAGAGATAACGGACATGTCCCTACGCACCCTGCTCACCGCCCTCCTCCTGACCGCCAGCTTCGCCGCCGTGGCCGACACCGAAGTCGTCAACCTGAGCAACCGCACCAGTGCCGACCTGCTCCCGGTAGCACAGAACTTCATCGGCAAGGACGGCACCGTCAGCGCCTACGGCAACCAGCTTATCGTCAAGGCCGACCCCGGCAAGATCCAGGACCTGCGCGTCCTGCTCACCCAACTGGACACACCGGCCAAGCGCCTGCTGATCACCGTCGACACCAACGAGAACAACCAGCAGAACACCGGTGATAGCCAGACCCGCATCATCAGCTATGGCACTGCCAGCCGTGACGGTGGCATCCAGCAAGTCCAGGCCAGCGAAGGCGTGCCAGCATTGATCCAGGTTGGGCAGAGCGTGCCACTCACCACCACCCAGCCGGACGCCTACGGCCGCCCGCAGAACCAGACCCAGTATCGCAACGTCACCCAGGGCTTCTACGTGACGGCAAGCGTCACCGGCGAGACCGTTCACCTGGCCATCAGTACTAACCGTGACCGCATGAGCCAGGAACGTCCCGATGTAGTGAACGTGCAAAGCACCGACACAACTGTCAGCGGTCGCCTGGGCGAGTGGATCACCCTGGCCGGCATCAATCGCGAGACCCAGGCCGACAAATCCTCTACAACCCGCAGCTACTCTACTCAGGGCCGAGATGACCTGACTTTGCGGGTCAAGGTCGACACCCTGAACTGAAGCACCAAAAACTGACCGATGAGTCGTCTTAGACTAAAGATGTAGTGCTTTAAAAAAAGCACTACAAAACATTTGACGATACAAAAAAGCCTGTGCATGATGGCCTCGCTCCCGCTAATCAGGGGCCCTGGCAAGGGCCTTCGAATCGCCGCTCCAAGCTACCCACCCGAGCCGATTCGTGTCTGTACCGCCCACAAGGCGTGTTTGACTTTGGTTGCGACTGGAACGAAGTTGTCCCGAGGGACGGAAGCTAACCAGGTAACCCGGCTACACACTGATGGAACGTACAAAGGCCCACGACGCCCGAAGACTGTCCGCAGTTTGCCCTTACCTGCTCAACTCCCCCTTGAGCACCACGTTCATCCCGTCGCCTTCCCCGCCAGACCCGACATGACCGCCTAAGCTTCTGGTCAGCGAGCAGCCCTGCCCACGCATTGAATGCACGGCTGGAAAACGGATCTTCTAAACGCGACGAGGTTTATCTCCATGGCACTGACACGCGAACAGCAAATTGCAGCCCTTGAAAAAGACTGGGCTGAAAACCCACGCTGGAAAGGCGTGACCCGCGCTTATTCCGCTGCTGACGTCGTCCGCCTGCGTGGCTCGGTTCAACCTGAGCACACCTTTGCAAAACTCGGCGCCGAGAAGCTGTGGAACCTGGTAACCCAAGGTGCCAAGCCTTCCTTCCGTCCCGACAAAGATTTCGTCAACTGCATGGGCGCCCTTACTGGCGGCCAGGCAGTGCAACAGGTGAAAGCCGGTATCCAGGCGATCTACCTGTCCGGCTGGCAAGTGGCAGCGGACAACAACTCCGCTGAATCCATGTACCCCGACCAATCGCTGTACCCGGTGGACTCGGTGCCGACCGTGGTCAAGCGCATCAACAACTCGTTCCGCCGTGCCGACCAGATCCAGTGGAAAGCCGGCAAGAACCCAGGCGACGAAGGCTACATCGACTACTTCGCACCGATCGTGGCTGACGCTGAAGCGGGTTTCGGCGGCGTGCTGAACGCCTACGAGCTGATGAAG
The DNA here is from genome assembly GCF_013386585.1 of Pseudomonas sp. P7548. Classification (GTDB taxonomy): domain Bacteria; phylum Pseudomonadota; class Gammaproteobacteria; order Pseudomonadales; family Pseudomonadaceae; genus Aquipseudomonas. The sequence continues at coordinate 96,882 of NZ_JACARO010000004.1, forward strand.
AGCATGATCGAGGCTGGCGCTGCCGGCGTGCACTTCGAAGACCAGTTGGCCTCCGTGAAAAAATGCGGCCACATGGGCGGCAAGGTACTGGTACCCACCCAGGAAGCCGTACAGAAGCTGACCGCTGCCCGCCTGGCCGCTGACGTTGCCGGTACGCCAACCATCATCCTGGCCCGTACCGACGCCAACGCAGCAGACCTGCTGACCTCGGACTGCGACCCGTATGACAAGCCGTTCGTGACCGGCGAGCGCACCCAGGAAGGGTTCTACAAGGTACGCGCCGGCCTCGACCAGGCCATCGCTCGCGGCCTGGCCTACGCACCGTACGCCGACCTGATCTGGTGCGAAACCGCCAAGCCGGACCTGGACGAAGCCCGTCGCTTTGCCGAAGCGATCAAGAAGGAATACCCGGACCAACTGCTGTCCTACAACTGCTCGCCTTCTTTCAACTGGAAGAAGAACCTGGACGACGCGACCATCGCCAAGTTCCAGCGCGAACTGTCCGCCATGGGCTACAAGCACCAGTTCATCACCCTGGCCGGCATTCACAACATGTGGCACAGCATGTTCAACCTGGCGCACGACTACGCCCGCAATGACATGACCGCCTACGTGAAGCTGCAGGAGCAGGAATTCGCTGACGCCGCCAAGGGCTACACCTTCGTGGCGCACCAGCAGGAAGTGGGCACTGGCTACTTCGACGACATGACCACCGTGATCCAGGGTGGCACCTCGTCCGTGACCGCGCTGACCGGTTCGACCGAAGAAGAACAGTTCCACTAAGCAGCAGCGAGTACACGGCCACTGCGGCCCCACGGAAGACCTAACCGCAGTGCCGCGCAGCAATCACGCCCCGACTGGTTCGGGGCGTTTTTTTGCCCGATGGAAAGCCTCCTGACACAATGAAGATCAGAATGTGGGAGCGGGCTTGCTCGCGAATGCGGTAGGTCAATCAGCCCATCAGCGACTAGTACACCGCTTTCGCGAGCAAGCCCGCTCCCACAAGGGGAATGTGTGCAACCTCAGAATTTTGCGCAAAACATTGATCCAGAGCGGTATTCCCAAGGATCAGATCGGTTAAAAGATCCACTCCAACAACTAAGCGACAATCAAGCAAGTAACGGCAACTTCCCCCGCCACACGCGAAACATTCGCTTAAACCCCACGCAAACAATATTCATTATCATTTGGCGCATGAAAGCTTCGTTACCAGACAAACAAAACTTAATTGTTCAAAAGCCCGCTAATGCCCACAGCGCAAGGGCTGCAGCCCCACAAAGGTGCACTATGTCCTTATTCCATCGAATAATTTCGCTATAGGAATTTTACTTGCCCGGTGTTTAGCCATAAAATCACCGCGATTGATTGCAGTGCGACATATCGTCACTGCATCGTTACTTTTTCGAGCTCAGAGACCTTTGCTCTCTGTTAAGGATTTCCAGCATGACCGAAGCGACAGGACTCATGGCCCACAACTGGGGCTTTGCCATTTTCCTCCTCGGTGTTGTCGGCCTCTGCGCCTTCATGCTCGGTGTCTCCAGCCTCCTCGGGTCAAAAGCCTGGGGCCGCAGCAAAAATGAACCGTTCGAGTCCGGCATGCTGCCTACAGGTGGCGCCCGCTTGCGGCTCTCAGCCAAATTCTATCTGGTCGCGATGCTGTTCGTGATCTTCGATATCGAAGCCCTCTTTCTCTTTGCCTGGTCTGTGTCCGTCCGCGAAAGCGGCTGGACCGGATTCGTCGAAGCCCTCGTTTTCATAGCAATTCTGTTGGCAGGCCTTGTCTACCTATTCCGAGTGGGCGCCCTTGATTGGGCTCCGGAAGCTCGTCGTAAGCGGCAAGCGAAGCTGAAACAATGAGGCTTTGGCGATGCAATACAATCTCACCAGGATCGACCCGGATGCTCCTAACGAGCAGTACCCCATCGGCGAACGGGAAACCGTTTCCGACCCGTTAGAAGACCAAGTCCACAAAAACATCTACATGGGCAAGCTCGAAGACGTGCTGAGTGGCGCGGTCAACTGGGGGCGTAAAAACTCCCTGTGGCCGTACAACTTCGGTCTGTCGTGCTGCTACGTGGAAATGACCACCGCCTTCACGGCGCCCCACGACATCGCGCGCTTTGGCGCCGAAGTTATCCGGGCCTCGCCGCGCCAGGCGGATTTCATGGTTATCGCCGGAACCTGCTTCATCAAGATGGCGCCGATCATTCAGCGTCTCTACGAGCAAATGCTCGAGCCGAAGTGGGTTATCTCCATGGGTTCGTGCGCCAACTCCGGTGGCATGTACGACATCTACTCCGTCGTTCAAGGGGTGGACAAGTTCCTGCCCGTGGACGTCTACGTGCCTGGCTGCCCGCCTCGCCCTGAAGCGTTCCTGCAAGGCTTGATGCTGCTGCAGGAATCGATTGGCAAGGAGCGTCGCCCGCTTTCCTGGGTCGTTGGTGATCAAGGCGTGTATCGCGCCGAGATGCCTTCGCAAAAGGAAGAGCGCCGCGAACAGCGAATCGCAGTCACCAACCTGCGCAGCCCTGACGAAGTCTGATCCAGCCCGCTTCTTTTATAGAACGAACACCTGGCTTCATTCTTTACGTTGACCGAAAGCGATAAAAAAACCATGACTACAGGCAGTGCTCTGTACATCCCGCCTTATAAGGCAGACGACCAGGATGTGGTCGTCGAACTCAATAACCGTTTTGGCCCTGACGCCTTCACCGCCCAGGCCACGCGCACCGGCATGCCGGTGCTGTGGGTGGCGCGCGCCAAGCTCGTCGAAGTCCTGACCTTCCTGCGCAACCTGCCCAAGCCGTACGTCATGCTCTATGACCTGCATGGCGTGGACGAGCGTCTGCGCACCAAGCGTCAAGGGCTGCCAAGCGGCGCCGACTTCACCGTGTTCTACCACCTGATGTCGCTGGAACGTAACAGCGACGTGATGATCAAGGTCGCCCTGTCTGAGAGCGACTTGAGCATCCCGACCGTGACCGGTATCTGGCCGAACGCCAGCTGGTACGAGCGTGAAGTGTGGGACATGTTCGGCATCGACTTCCCGGGCCACCCGCACCTGTCGCGCATCATGATGCCGCCGACCTGGGAAGGTCACCCGCTGCGCAAGGACTTCCCTGCCCGCGCCACCGAATTCGATCCGTTCAGCCTCAACCTCGCCAAGCAGCAGCTTGAAGAGGAAGCGGCGCGTTTCCGTCCGGAAGACTGGGGCATGAAACGCTCCAGCACCAACGAGGACTACATGTTCCTCAACCTGGGCCCGAACCACCCTTCGGCTCACGGTGCCTTCCGTATCATCCTGCAACTGGATGGCGAAGAAATCGTCGACTGCGTACCGGACATCGGCTACCACCACCGTGGTGCCGAGAAGATGGCCGAGCGTCAGTCATGGCACAGCTTCATCCCGTACACCGACCGTATCGACTACCTCGGCGGCGTGATGAACAACCTGCCGTACGTGCTCTCGGTCGAGAAGCTGGCCGGCATCAAGGTGCCAGACCGCGTCGACACCATCCGCATCATGATGGCCGAGTTCTTCCGGATCACCAGCCACCTGCTGTTCCTGGGTACCTATATCCAGGACGTCGGCGCCATGACCCCGGTGTTCTTCACCTTCACCGACCGTCAGCGCGCCTACAAGGTCATCGAAGCCATCACCGGTTTCCGCCTGCACCCGGCCTGGTACCGCATCGGCGGCGTCGCCCACGACCTGCCAAATGGCTGGGAGCGCCTGGTCAAGGAGTTCGTCGAGTGGATGCCCAAGCGTCTGGACGAATACCAGAAGGCCGCGCTGGATAACAGCATCCTTAAAGGTCGCACCATCGGCGTCGCCCAGTACAACACCAAAGAGGCCCTGGAATGGGGCGTCACCGGTGCTGGCCTGCGTTCCACCGGCTGCGATTTCGACCTGCGTAAAGCGCGCCCGTACTCCGGCTACGAGAACTTCGAATTCGAAGTCCCGCTGGCGGCCAATGGCGATGCCTACGACCGTTGCATCGTGCGCGTCGAAGAAATGCGCCAGAGCCTGAAGATCATCGAGCAGTGCATGCGCAACATGCCGGCCGGTCCGTACAAGGCGGATCACCCGCTGACCACGCCGCCGCCGAAAGAACGCACGCTGCAGCACATCGAAACCCTGATCACGCACTTCCTGCAGGTTTCGTGGGGCCCGGTCATGCCGGCCAACGAATCCTTCCAGATGATCGAAGCGACCAAGGGTATCAACAGTTATTACCTGACGAGCGATGGCGGCACCATGAGCTACCGCACCCGGATCCGTACCCCAAGCTTCGCCCACTTGCAGCAGATCCCTTCGGTGATCAAAGGCGAGATGGTCGCGGACTTGATTGCGTACCTGGGTAGTATCGATTTCGTTATGGCCGACGTGGACCGCTAAGCATGAACAGCACGCTTATCCAGACAGACCGTTTCACCCTGAGTGAAACCGAGCGCTCGGCCATCGAGCACGAGCTGCATCACTACGAAGACCCGCGCGCGGCGTCGATCGAAGCCTTGAAGATCGTCCAGAAGGAACGTGGCTGGGTGCCGGACGGCGCCCTCTATGCCATCGGCGAAATCCTCGGCATCCCTGCCAGCGACGTTGAAGGCGTGGCCACGTTCTACAGCCAGATCTTCCGTCAGCCCGTGGGCCGCCACATCATTCGCGTGTGCGACAGCATGGTCTGCTACATCGGGGGTCACGAGTCCGTGGTCAGCGAGATCCAGAACAAGCTGGGCATTGGCCTGGGCCAAACCACCCCGGACGGCCGCTTCACGCTGCTGCCGGTGTGCTGCCTGGGCAACTGCGACAAGGCGCCGGCGTTGATGATCGACGACGACACATTCGGTGACGTGCAGCCTGCTGGCGTGACCCAATTGCTCGAGGGCTACCCATGACCCTTACATCTTTCGGCCCGGCCAACCTGATCAAGCGTTCGCCTGAGACCCACCCGCTGACCTGGCGCCTGCGTGACGATGCCGAGCCGGTATGGTTCGACGAGTACCAGGCCAAAAACGGCTACGCCGCGGCGCGCAAAGCCTTCGCCGACATGGCCCAGGACGACATCGTCCAGACCGTGAAAGACGCAGGTCTCAAAGGCCGCGGCGGCGCAGGCTTCCCCACGGGTGTTAAGTGGGGCCTGATGCCAAAGGACGAATCCATCAACATCCGCTACCTGCTGTGCAACGCGGATGAAATGGAACCCAACACCTGGAAAGACCGCATGCTGATGGAGCAACTGCCCCATCTGCTGATCGAAGGCATGCTGATCAGCGCCCGTGCGCTGAAAACCTACCGTGGCTACATCTTCCTGCGTGGCGAATACACCACCGCCGCCAAGCACCTCAACCGTGCCGTGGAAGAAGCCAAGGCCGCTGGCCTTTTGGGCAAGAACATCCTCGGTTCCGGTTTTGACTTCGAACTGTTCGTGCACACCGGTGCCGGGCGTTACATCTGCGGTGAAGAAACCGCACTGATCAACTCCCTCGAAGGCCGTCGCGCCAACCCGCGCTCCAAGCCGCCCTTCCCTGCCGCCGTGGGCGTGTGGGGCAAGCCGACCTGCGTGAACAACGTCGAGACCCTGTGCAACGTGCCGGCGATCATCGCCGACGGCGTGGACTGGTACAAATCGTTGGCCCGCGAAGGCAGCGAAGACATGGGCACCAAGCTCATGGGCTTCTCCGGCAAGGTCAAGAACCCTGGCCTGTGGGAACTGCCGTTCGGCGTGACCGCACGCGAGCTGTTCGAGGACTACGCCGGCGGCATGCGCGACGGCTACACCTTGAAAGCCTGGCAGCCAGGCGGCGCCGGCACCGGTTTCCTGCTCCCTGAGCACCTCGACGCACAGATGTACGCCGGCGGCATCGGCAAGGTCGGCACCCGGATGGGGACAGGCCTGGCGATGGCGGTGGACAACACCGTGAACATGGTCTCGTTGCTGCGCAACATGGAGCAGTTCTTCGCCCGTGAATCGTGCGGTTTCTGCACCCCATGCCGCGACGGTTTGCCGTGGAGCGTGAAGCTGCTGATGGCCCTGGAAAAAGGCGAAGGTCGCGAGGGTGACATCGAGACCCTGCTGGGTCTGGTCGGTTTCCTCGGCCCGGGCAAGACCTTCTGTGCTCACGCACCGGGCGCCGTGGAGCCATTGGGCAGCGCCATCAAATACTTCCGCTCGGAGTTCGAAGCCGGCATCGCGCCTACCAGCGCCGCCGTCCCGCCTCTGGCAAGGCCGATCGTAGTCGGCGCGTAACGCTTAAACAGGCGAAGGGCGCGTGCCCTTCAACTGCTCATGTGCTGACGCCTTAACGGCTGTGTAGATGCACATGAATAACAAGATTCCATTAGCCACGCCCGCTGACAACGGGCCAACGAAGAACTTTGAACCATGGCCACTATCCACGTAGACGGCAAAGCGCTCGAAGTCGATGGGGCGGACAACCTGTTACAGGCGTGTCTGTCACTCGGCCTCGATATCCCGTATTTCTGCTGGCACCCCGCACTCGGTAGCGTCGGTGCCTGTCGCCAGTGCGCGGTCAAGCAATACACCGACGAGAACGACACCCGTGGTCGTATCGTCATGTCGTGCATGACCCCCGCCACCGACAACACCTGGATCTCCATCGACGATGAAGAATCCAAGGCGTTCCGCGCCAGTGTCGTCGAATGGCTGATGACCAACCACCCCCACGACTGCCCGGTCTGTGAGGAAGGCGGTCACTGCCACCTGCAAGACATGACCGTAATGACCGGCCACAACGAGCGCCGTTATCGCTTCACCAAGCGTACCCACCAGAACCAGGACCTCGGCCCGTTCATTTCCCACGAAATGAACCGCTGCATCGCCTGCTACCGTTGCGTGCGCTTCTATAAGGACTACGCCGGCGGTACCGACCTGGGCGTGTTCGGTGCCCACGACAACGTGTACTTTGGTCGCGTTGAAGACGGCGTGCTCGAAAGCGAGTTCTCCGGCAACCTCACCGAGGTCTGCCCGACCGGTGTGTTCACCGACAAGACTCACTCCGAGCGCTACAACCGTAAGTGGGACATGCAGTTCTCGCCGAGCATCTGCCATGGCTGCTCCAGCGGTTGCAACATCTCCCCGGGCGAGCGCTACGGCGAACTGCGTCGTATCGAAAACCGCTTCAACGGTTCGGTCAACCAGTACTTCCTGTGCGACCGTGGCCGTTTCGGCTACGGCTACGTCAACCGCAAGGACCGTCCGCGCCAGCCACTGCTGGCCAACGGCGGCAAGCTGAGCCTGGACGACGCGCTGGATAAAGCCGCCGACCTGCTGCGCGGCCGCAACATCGTCGGTATCGGTTCGCCCCGCGCCAGCCTCGAAAGCAACTACGCGTTGCGCGAACTGGTGGGTGCCGAGCACTTCTACTCCGGTATCGAAGCCGGTGAGCTGGAGCGCATCCGCCTGGTCCTGCAAGTGCTGAACGACAGCCCGCTGCCGGTTCCGAACATGCGCGACATCGAAGACCACGACGCCATCTTCGTGCTCGGTGAAGACCTGACCCAAACCGCTGCCCGCATCGCCCTGTCGCTGCGCCAGTCGGTCAAAGGCAAGGCTGAAGACATGGCCGACGCGATGCGCGTACAGCCGTGGCTCGACGCCGCGGTGAAAAACATCGGCCAGCACGCGCTGAACCCGCTGTTTATCGCAAGCATCGCTGAAACCAAGCTCGACGACATCGCCGAAGAATGCGTCCACGCAGCCCCAGACGACCTGGCCCGCCTCGGTTTCGCCGTGGCCCACGCCCTGGACGCCAGCGCGCCGGCCGTCGAAGGCCTGGACACTGAAGCCGTTGAGCTGGCCCAACGCATCGCCGACGCCCTGCTGGCCGCCAAGCGTCCCTTGATCATTGCCGGTACCTCGCTGGGTTCCAAGGCACTGATCGAAGCCGCTGCCAACATCGCCAAGGCCTTGAAACTGCGCGACAAGAACGGTTCAATCAGCCTGGTCGTGCCGGAAGCCAACAGCCTTGGCCTGGCCATGCTCGGTGGCGAGTCCCTGGACGCCGCGCTGCAAGCCGTAACGGATGGCAAGGCCGACGCCATCGTCGTGCTGGAAAACGACCTGTACACCCGCACCGATGCCGCCAAGGTTGACGCTGCACTCAGCGCCGCCAAGGTGCTGATCGTTGCCGACCACCAGAAGACCGCCACCAGCGACCGTGCCGACCTGGTCCTGCCAGCCGCCACCTTCGCCGAAGGCGACGGTACCCTGGTCAGCCAGGAAGGCCGCGCCCAGCGCTTCTTCCAGGTGTTCGATCCGAAGTACATGGACGCCAGCATCCTGGTTCACGAAGGCTGGCGCTGGCTGCATGCCCTGCGCGCCACCCTGCTGAACCAGCCGATCGACTGGACCCAGCTCGACCACGTGACCGCCGCCGCCGCTGCCAGCGCGCCGCAGCTGGCGCGTATCGTCGACGCCGCACCGTCCGCCGCGTTCCGCATCAAGGGCATGAAACTGGCCCGTGAACCGCTGCGTTACTCCGGTCGTACCGCCATGCGCGCCAACATCAGCGTGCACGAACCGCGTACCCCACAAGACCAGGACACCGCGTTTGCCTTCTCCATGGAAGGTTACTCGGGATCGGTCGAGCCGCGTCAGCAGGTGCCATTCGCCTGGTCGCCGGGCTGGAACTCGCCACAGGCCTGGAACAAGTTCCAGGACGAAGTCGGTGGTCACATCCGCGCTGGCGACCCGGGCACCCGCCTGATCGAAAGCACCGGTGACTCGCTGAACTGGTTCGCCGCCGTACCGCGTCCGTTCAACCCGGCCCAGGGCACCTGGCAGGTTGTACCGTTCTTCCACCTGTTCGGCAGCGAAGAGAACTCTTCCAAGGCCGCGCCGGTGCAAGAGCGCATCCCGACCGCCTACGTTTCCCTGGCCAAGTCCGAAGCCGACCGCCTGGGCGTCAACGACGGTGCACTGCTCAGCCTGAACGTGGCCGGCCAGACCCTGCGTCTGCCGCTGCGCATCAACGAAGCGTTGGGCGCTGGCCTGGTAGCACTGCCGAAAGGTTTCGCCGGCATCCCAGCGGCCATCTTTGGCAAAACCGTTGACGGTCTGCAGGAGGCAGCGCAATGACCTGGTTCACCCCTGAAGTGATCGACGTGATCATTGCGGTCCTCAAGGCTGTCGTGATCCTGTTGGCCGTGGTCGTCGCGGGCGCCCTGCTCAGCTTCGTCGAACGTCGCCTGCTGGGCTGGTGGCAGGACCGTTACGGTCCGAACCGCGTTGGCCCGTTCGGCATGTTCCAGATCGCTGCGGACATGCTCAAAATGTTCTTCAAGGAAGACTGGACTCCGCCGTTTGCCGACAAGGTGATCTTCACCCTGGCACCGGTCGTGGCCATGAGCGCCTTGCTGATCGCCTTCGCGATCATCCCGATCACCCCGACCTGGGGCGTGGCGGACCTGAACATCGGCTTGCTGTTCTTCTTCGCCATGGCCGGTCTGTCGGTCTACGCGGTGCTGTTCGCCGGTTGGTCGAGTAATAACAAGTTCGCCCTGCTGGGCAGCTTGCGCGCCTCGGCCCAGACCGTGTCCTACGAAGTGTTCATGGGCCTCGCGCTGATGGGCATCGTGGTGCAGGTCGGCTCGTTCAACATGCGCGACATCGTCGAGTACCAGGCGCAGAACCTGTGGTTCATCATTCCGCAGTTCTTCGGCTTCTGTACCTTCTTCATCGCTGGCGTCGCCGTGACTCACCGTCACCCGTTCGACCAGCCGGAAGCGGAACAGGAACTGGCCGACGGTTACCACATTGAATACGCCGGCATGAAATGGGGCATGTTCTTCGTTGGCGAATACATCGGCATCATCTTGATCTCGGCCCTGCTGGTCACGCTGTTCTTCGGCGGCTGGCACGGTCCGTTCGGCATCCTGCCGCAGTTGGCCTTCTTCTGGTTCTTCCTGAAGACCGCGTTCTTCATCATGTTGTTTATCCTGCTGCGCGCTTCCATTCCGCGTCCACGATACGACCAGGTGATGGATTTCAGCTGGCGCTTCTGCCTGCCGCTGACCCTGATCAATTTGCTGGTGACTGCTGCCGTTGTGTTGTTGAACACGCCAGCGGGCGCGGTTCAGTGAGGATTTGACCCATGTTCAAATATATTGGCGACATCGTTAAGGGTACCGGTACCCAGTTGCGAAGCCTGGTGATGGTTTTCGGCCACGGCTTCCGCAAGCGCGACACCCTGCAATACCCGGAAGAAGCGGTGTACCTGCCGCCGCGCTATCGCGGCCGCATCGTGCTCACCCGCGACCCCGATGGCGAAGAGCGTTGCGTAGCCTGCAACCTGTGCGCCGTGGCGTGCCCGGTGGGTTGCATCTCCCTGCAGAAAGCTGAAACCGAAGACGGTCGCTGGTACCCGGACTTCTTCCGCATCAACTTCTCGCGCTGCATTTTCTGCGGCCTCTGCGAGGAAGCTTGCCCGACCACCGCAATCCAGCTCACGCCGGATTTCGAGATGGCCGAGTTCAAACGTCAGGACCTGGTGTACGAGAAAGAAGATCTGCTGATCTCTGGTCCCGGTAAAAACCCTGATTACAACTTCTATCGTGTTGCAGGTATGGCCGTTGCCGGTAAGCCAAAAGGCGCCGCACAAAACGAAGCCGAGCCGATCAACGTGAAGAGCTTGCTGCCTTAAGGAAGAAAGATGGAATTCGCTTTCTATTTCGCGTCCGGTATTGCAGTGGTGTCCACGCTTCGCGTGATCACCAACACCAACCCCGTGCACGCCCTGCTCTACCTAATCATTTCGTTGATCGCCGTGGCCATGACCTTCTTCAGCCTCGGCGCACCGTTCGCCGGTGTGCTGGAAGTGATCGCCTACGCCGGCGCCATCATGGTGCTGTTCGTGTTTGTGGTGATGATGCTCAACCTGGGGCCGGCTTCGGTCGCCCAAGAACGCGTCTGGCTCAAGCCCGGCATCTGGCTCGGCCCGGTCGTCCTGGCAGCCCTGCTGCTGGGTGAACTGCTGTATGTACTGTTCGCTCACCAGAGCGGCCAGGCCATCGGCCACACCACCGTAGACGCGAAGGCCGTGGGCATCAGCCTGTTCGGCCCGTACCTGCTGGTGGTCGAACTGGCGTCGATGCTGCTGCTCGCTGCAGCCGTCACCGCCTTCCACTTGGGCCGCAACGAAGCCAAGGAGCAATGACGATGCCTGCTATCCCTTTGGAGCATGGTCTGGCGGTCGCCGGCATCCTGTTCTGCCTTGGCCTGGTCGGCCTGATGGTTCGCCGTAACATTCTGTTCGTGTTGATGAGCCTGGAAATCATGATGAACGCCGCCGCACTGGCCTTCATCGTTGCGGGTGCACGTTGGGGCCAGCCGGATGGACAAGTCATGTTCATCCTGGTGATCAGCCTGGCAGCCGCCGAGGCCAGTATCGGCCTGGCGATCCTGCTGCAACTGTATCGTCGCTTCCACACGCTTGATATCGACGCTGCCAGTGAGATGCGCGGATGAACATGATCTTTCTGACTTTCGTATTCCCCCTGATCGGTTTCCTGCTGCTGTCGTTCTCTCGCGGGCGCTGGTCGGAAAACCTCTCGGCCCTGGTGGGCGTGGGTTCCATTGGCCTGTCGGCCATCGTGGCCGCCTACGTCATCTGGCAATTCAACGTGGCGCCGCCGGAAGGCGGCCACTACACCCTCGTGCTGTGGCAGTGGATGTCGGTGGAGGGCTTCAAGCCCAACTTCGCCCTCTACATCGACGGCCTGTCGATCACCATGCTCGGCGTGGTGGTGGGTGTGGGCTTCCTGATCCACCTGTTCGCGTCCTGGTACATGCGCGGTGAAGCGGGCTACTCGCGCTTCTTCTCGTACACCAACCTGTTTATCGCCAGCATGCTGTTCCTGGTGCTGGGCGATAACCTGTTGTTCCTGTACTTCGGTTGGGAAGGCGTGGGCCTGTGCTCGTACCTGTTGATCGGTTTCTACTACAGCAACCGCAACAACGGTAACGCCGCCCTCAAAGCCTTCATCGTGACCCGTATCGGTGACGTGTTCATGGCCATCGGCCTGTTCATCCTGTTCCAACAGGTGGGCACGCTGAACATCCAGGAACTGCTGGTGCTGGCACCGCAGAAATTCCAGGTTGGCGACTTCTGGATCACCCTGGCCACCCTGATGCTGCTGGGCGGCGCTGTCGGTAAATCCGCGCAACTGCCACTGCAAACCTGGCTGGCGGATGCGATGGCCGGTCCTACCCCTGTTTCCGCACTGATCCACGCGGCAACGATGGTAACGGCGGGTGTCTACCTGATCGCACGTACCCACGGCCTGTTCACCCTGGCGCCGGAAATCCTGCACCTGGTAGGCCTGGTGGGCGGCGTGACCCTGGTACTGGCCGGCTTCGCCGCGCTGGTGCAGACCGACATCAAGCGTATCCTCGCCTACTCGACCATGAGCCAGATCGGCTACATGTTCCTGGCCCTGGGCGTTGGCGCCTGGGACGCGGCGATCTTCCACCTGATGACCCACGCCTTCTTCAAGGCCCTGCTGTTCCTCGCTTCCGGTGCGGTGATCGTTGCCTGCCACCACGAGCAGAACATCTTCAAGATGGGCGGTCTGTGGAAGAAACTGCCACTGGCCTACGCCAGCTTCATCGTCGGTGGTGCCGCCCTGGCCGCCCTGCCGCTGGTGACCGCCGGTTTCTACTCGAAAGACGAAATCCTCTGGGAAGCCTTTGCCAGCGGTAACCAGAACCTGCTGTACGCAGGCCTGGTGGGGGCATTCATGACCTCGCTATACACCTTCCGCCTGATCTTCATCACCTTCCACGGTGAAGCCAAGACCGAAGCACACGCAGGCCACGGCATTTCGCACTGGCTGCCTTTGTCGGTACTGATCGTGCTGTCGACCTTCGTCGGCGCCCTGATCACCCCGCCACTGGCTGGCGTGCTGCCAGAAAGCGCCGGCCATGCCGGTGGCGCTGCCAAGCACAGCCTGGAAATCGCCTCGGGCGCCATCGCTATCGCGGGTATCCTGTTGGCCGCGCTGCTGTTCCTGGGCAAGCGTCGCTTCGTGACGGCGGTTGCCAACAGTGGCATTGGCCGCTTCCTGTCGGCCTGGTGGTTCGCTGCCTGGGGCTTCGACTGGATCTACGACAAACTGTTCGTCAAGCCTTACCTGGCCATCAGCCATGTACTGCGCAAAGACCCGCTCGACCAGACCATCGGTTTGATCCCGCGCGCCGCCAAGGCCGGTCACACCGCCCTGAGCCGCAGCGAGACTGGCCAACTGCGCTGGTATGCAGCCTCCATGGCGGCCGGTGCCGTTCTGGTGATTGGCGCCATCGTGGTGGTAGCGGTCTGATTATGAACATTGCCAACTTTGCGAACTTGCGAAAGGAAACGAGCCTGTCATGATTCTGCCCTGGCTAATCCTGATCCCCTTCATCGGCGGCCTGCTCTGCTGGATGGGTGAACGCTTCGGCGCCACCCTCCCCCGCTGGATTGCGTTGCTGACCATGTCCCTGGAACTCGCGCTCGGCCTCTGGCTGTGGGCCCATGGCGACTATTCATTTGCTCCGGCACCGGGTGTCGATCCAACGTTCGCGCTTGAATTCAAGCACGTGTGGATCCAGCGCTTCGGCATCAACGTGCACCTGGCCCTCGACGGCCTGTCGCTGTTGATGATCCTGCTGACCGGCCTGCTGGGTATCCTCTCGGTACTCTGCTCCTGGAAAGAGATCCAGCGTCACGTGGGCTTCTTCCACCTGAACCTGATGTGGATCCTGGGCGGCGTTGTCGGCGTGTTCCTCGCCCTCGACCTGTTCATGTTCTTCTTCTTCTGGGAAATGATGCTGGTGCCGATGTACTTCCTCATCGCGCTCTGGGGTCACAGCTCTTCGGACGGCAAGAAAACCCGGATCTACGCAGCGACCAAGTTCTTCATCTTCACCCAGGCTTCCGGCCTGATCATGTTGGTGGCGATCCTGGGCCTGGTACTGGTCAACTTCAACAACACCGGCGTGATCACCTTCAACTACGCCGACCTGTTGAAGACCAAGATGTCCCTGACCACCGAGTACATCCTGATGCTGGGCTTCTTCATCGCGTTCGCGGTGAAGCTGCCGGTGGTGCCGTTCCACTCCTGGCTGCCTGACGCTCACGCCCAGGCGCCGACTGCAGGTTCCGTGGACCTGGCGGGCATCCTGTTGAAGACCGCTGCGTATGGTCTGCTGCGTTTCGCCCTGCCGCTGTTCCCGAATGCCTCGGCCGAGTTCGCGCCGATCGCCATGACCCTGGGTCTGATCGGGATTTTCTACGGTGCGTTCCTGGCCTTCGCACAAACCGACATCAAGCGTCTGATTGCCTTCTCGTCCGTTTCCCACATGGGCTTCGTACTGATCGGCATCTACTCCGGCAGCCAACTGGCGCTGCAAGGCGCGGTGATCCAGATGTTGGCCCACGGTGTTTCGGCCGCTGCCCTCTTTATCCTGAGTGGCCAGCTGTACGAGCGCCTGCACACCCGTGACATGCGTGAAATGGGTGGGGTGTGGTCGCGTATCGCCTACCTGCCGGCGATCAGCCTGTTCTTCGCCGCCGCGTCCCTGGGCTTGCCGGGTACCGGTAACTTCATCGGCGAGTTCCTGATCCTGATGGGCGCGTTCGTACAGACCCCATGGGTCAGCGCCATCGCCACGTCCGGCCTGGTGTTCGGTTCGGTCTACTCGCTGATCATGATCCACCGCGCCTACTTCGGCCCGGCCAAGTCCGACACCGTCCTGCAAGGGATGGACGCTCGCGAACTGATCATGGTGCTCGGCCTTGCGGTCCTGCTGATCTACATCGGCGTGTACCCGCAACCGTTCCTGGACACTTCTGCCGCAACGATGCATGGCGTGCAGCAGTGGTTCGGCACCGCCTTCTCTCAACTCGCTTCGGCCCGGTAAGAGCGCTATGGAATTCACGATCCAACACTTTATCGCGCTTGCGCCGCTGCTGATTACCAGCCTCACCATCGTGGTGGTGATGCTGGCGATCGCCTGGCGCCGCAATCACTCGCAAACGTTCCTGCTGTCCTGTGCCGGTCTGAACCTGGCCCTGCTGTCGATCATCCCGGCCCTCAAGGTCGCGCCACTGGCGGTCACGCCTTTGATGATGGTCGATGACTTCGCCCTGCTGTACATCGCGCTGATCCTGGTGGCCACACTGGCCTGCGTCACCCTCGCCCACGCCTACCTCGGCGAAGGCGGCACCGGCTACCCAGGCAACCGCGAAGAGCTGTACCTGCTGATCCTGCTGGCTGCGGCCGGTGGCATCGTGCTGGTCAGCGCACAGCACCTGGCGGGCCTGTTCATCGGCCTGGAACTGCTGTCGATCCCGACCTACGGCCTGGTGGCCTATGCGTTCTTCAACAAGCGCTCCCTGGAAGCCGGCATCAAGTACATGGTGCTGTCGGCGGCCGGTTCCGCGTTCCTGTTGTTCGGTATGGCCCTGCTCTACGCTGAAGCCGGCAACCTGAGCTTCACCGGTATCGGCCACGCCCTGGCCGCCACCAGCATGCCTGCGCCGATTGCCCAACTGGGCCTGGCCATGATGCTGATCGGCCTGGCGTTCAAGCTCTCCTTGGTGCCGTTCCACCTGTGGACCCCGGACGTGTACGAAGGTGCCCCGGCGCCGGTGGCTGCGTTCCTGGCCACTGCGTCGAAGGTGGCTGTGTTTGCGGTGATGGTGCGTCTGTTCCAGATCTCCCCTGCCGCCAATACCGGCGTGCTGAGCACCGTGCTGACCGTGATCGCCATTGCGTCGATCCTGTTCGGCAACCTGCTGGCCCTGACCCAGAACAACCTCAAGCGTCTGCTGGGTTACTCGTCCATCGCCCACTTCGGCTACCTGCTGATCGCCCTGGTGGCGAGCAAAGGCCTGGCCGTGGAAGCCATGGGCGTGTACCTGGTGACCTACGTGATCACCAGCCTGGGTGCATTCGGCGTGATCACGCTGATGTCCTCGCCATTCAAAGGCCGTGACGCCGACGCCCTGTACGAATACCGCGGCCTGTTCTGGCGCCGTCCGTACCTGACTGCCGTACTGACCGTGATGATGCTGTCCCTGGCCGGTATCCCGCTGACGGCGGGCTTCATCGGCAAGTTCTACATCGTCGCGACCGGTGTTGAAGCCCACGAGTGGTGGTTGGTCGCCTCCCTGGTACTAGGCAGCGCCATCGGCGTGTTCTACTACCTGCGCGTGATGGTCACCCTGTACCTGATCGAGCCAAACCTGCGTCGCGTGGACGCCGAGCTGCACTGGGAACAAAAGGCAGGCGGCGTGATGCTGCTGGCCATCGCCCTGCTCGCGTTCTTCCTGGGCGTATACCCACAACCGCTGCTCACCCTGGTGCAGCACGCGGTGTTGGGCGTTTGATCGCTTAGCACAACGTAGAAAACAAAACGGCGCCTTCGGGCGCCGTTTTGCATTCCCGGGAACAACAAAGCCCGCTCACCACAGAATATGCCGTTGTAGTGAGCGGGCTTGCCCCGCGCCGCGATCTACCTGACGCACCGCGTCACCTGATACACCGCCGCGCGGGGCAAGCCTGCTCATTACAAACGCAGAAATGTCCTCTCCCGACTGCCTATTCATCTGGCATCTGCCCGCCGGAGGGCGTCGTATGGTGTTTGCGTTTTAGGAAAGTTCCCACAGCAGGGTCACTTGACCCATCACGAGTGGGCCACCAAACTATACGCAGTCTACGTACAGAACATGGATGCGCTATTTATCGAATTGCCGGCCTTCGAGCGGCACCGCAGGGATTATCTGAGTGACGAGCTTTTCCAGGGTTTTCAACAGGCGTTGATGAAAAACCCGGAAGCAGGAGACATGATCGAGGGCACAGGCGGGCTGCGCAAGGTTCGCTTCGTCGATGAGCGACGCAACAAAGGCAAGCGTGGTGGCCTTCGGGTCATTTACTACTGGTGGTCGGGCGGTACGCAGTTCTGGTTGTTCACCTTGTACGGCAAACACGAACAGGACGACCTGACGCCACAGCACAAAAAAGCGCTTAAACACATGCTGGACAGGGAAATCAAAGCGAAAACACATCATGAAACGTGAAATCTTTTCCGAACTGGTCGAAGGCTTCGATGCGCTGGCGGACGAACGCCAAGGCAAAATCACCCTGCGTACCCACAAGGTTCACCTCAACAAGCTGGAACCACTCACCGCCGAGGAAGTGGTCGCCGTGCGCCAGCAGCTCAATCTCTCCCGCTCGGTGTTTGCCATGTACCTGCGCACCAACACACGCACGCTGGAAAACTGGGAGCAAGGCCGCGCTAAGCCCAATGCCCAGGCGGTCACTTTGATTCGGCTGGTGGCGCGCTTCCCAGAAACCGTCGCACAACTTGCAGCCTTGAACTAAAAAATGAATAGGTGAACGCAGCCCGTAGTGAGCGGGCTTGCCCCGCGCGGCGGTCTATCAAGTGACGCGCTACATCAGGTAGATCGCGGCGCGGGGCTAGCCCGCTCACTACAAAAATCAGCAGTTGTAGTGAGCGGGTTTACCCCGCGCGGCGGTGTCTCAGGTGACGCGGTACATCAGGTAGATCGCGGCGCGGGGCAAGCCCGCGCACTACAGGTGATCACCAGGCTCTACCGTCCACCCAGCATGTCAGCGAAGGTCTCACCATCCGGCAGCCCCTCCCCTACCCAGATCGACGGCGCAACGCGGGGCGAGCCTTCGGTCCAGAACAGTGAGTGCCGCGCGAGGCCCGAAGGATCGATCTGCGCACTTAATTGCGGCATGCCGTCACCAATCCGCTCCGGGTCGGGCAAGTCGAGCCATTGTGCGGGTACCCAGGCCGTGTCGGCGTGGCTTGCCGGTGTCCAGCAGCCGGCCAATGGCAGGGCCTGCAACACCTCGTCGAACGATTCCAGGGCAAACCCTTCGCTCAGCGCCGACAACGCCAGGCGCTCCAACTGGCCGTACCACACCCCATCCCGTTCCAACCGCGCCAGCAAGGGCACGTCTTCTCCTGCACTGGCGAGGGTCAGCGGAAAATACCGCCCCACGCGGTCCACGCTGGGAATCATCACCCCCGCCCAACCGCTGTCACCGCACACCCCCGCCGCCAGCGCAAAACGCCAGATCGGGCTGCACAGGTACACGTCCAGCCATTGCTCCCCCAGACGCTCACGACTGCACTGCAAACCGGCCTGCAGCCAAGTGTCCCAGGTATTCAAAAACGCCGGCGGCAAACGGCGGCTGACAAAATCCCCATGGCTTGCGACCTTGCCGAAAAATCCATTCATGACGGGTCCTTAAAAACTGCTGGGGCAATGGAACGGCTCAAGGCTGTCACGCCGGAACGGGTTGATCACACTGCTGGCGCGCAACTGGTACGCCACGCGGTGGCCCTCCACGGTGAAGGTCAATTGCAATTGCTCGCCCTGGGCGCTCACCGCCGCCTTGTCCATCATGCGCAGCCAGCCCCAGGGGCCATCGCTGCGCAACGGGTTGACCAGCGCCGGCGTGGCGTCCAGGCGCACCAACCCGCCGGACTTGCCGCTGGGCAGGGAGATGCTGGTGAAGTCCGGCGAAGTGCCGGTGTCGTACACCACCGGCTGGCCATCGATGTCCAGGGTCACTTTGGTCAACGCCGGATCAGCCCCCAGGGCCTTCAGATCAAAACGCATCGACGGCTGGCGCGCCCCGGCCACAAAGAACATGTCGCGCAGTTTGGCGCCGCGCTGGAACTGGTTGAGCACATCCTGGGAAATATTCAGCGGCGTCACACCGGTTGACCGCCAGCGCCACTGGCTGCCGCTCATGTCGACGTAAGGCGCAAGGTTCTTGCTGAAAAAATCATCCATCAACCCACCCGGGCCGAAGAACTTGCCGAAGTCATCGGCGGTGGCATCACGCCCGGAACTGCGCACCAGCGGGTAGCGCCCCTCAATCGCCACCCGGCAGAACGGCGCGCCAGTGGCCTCCCACAGCGCGTTCAAGCGGGCCTTCTCGTTGCCCAGGGTCAGCGCGCTGCCACCGGCCTCCACATCACGCAGCAAGGTCGACAAAGGCGCCGGCTGGGTGTCACCCGAACGCTTCAAGCGCCCCAGCACTTCGTTGGAGGGTGCCGGCGCAGCACTGCGGCGGGCCGCATCGGCGCTGTCGAAAAACTGCCCGGCATCTTTCAGGGACGCCAGCACATCATCCAGCGGCTGCGGGCCGGTGCCCGTACCCACCAGGCGATGCAACGCGGCAAAATGCTGATCGACCGGGTTGGCCGAAGCGTCCGCAACCGCAGCCGGGGTGTCACCGCCCAAGGCCGATTGCAGTTTCTGGGTGGCGGCAGCGATTTTCTCACGCACGCGCTGGTCGGTGTCCTTGCTGGTAGCCGAAGTCAGGGCACCGTCAAGGGTTGTTTCCTTGGAGACGGCTTGCAACAAGGCGCGCAGCGGTGAATCAGTGGCAGCCAGCGTATTGGTCACCTGGGACGCCTGGCCCAGGCCGGTCAACGGCACCAGGTGCACATCCGCGAGAAAGGTGTCCCACTGGCGGATGTAGTCCGCGTAATACAGCTCCAGCACCGCCGCCTGCATCGCCGGGTTGCCGCCGGCGATCTGCGCCGACTCCTGGCGATCCAGCACCCAACTGTCCTTGGCCATGTCGGCCACGGCTTGTGGGGTTTTGTCGGTCAGCTCACGGTAACCGGCGATCCGGTACACACCGCTGACCCCACGGGACAACGGCTCACCACTGGCGCGGGTAAACAGCGACGATACGTCCCGCCCCACCGCGCTGTTGACGCTCAACTCCGGCAGATGTTGCTGATCCACCTGGCGCTTGACCCGGTTATAGATGCGCTGGGACAACGGCATGCTCGCCAGCGCCAGGCGCACCTTGGCGATCAACGCGCTGTCCAGTTGCACCGGCTCGGCCTCGTCGTCGGCCTCCAGCAACGCCGCCACGTGATCCGACAATTGCTGCAACTGCGCCGGCGTCGCCTGGGGCAGTTCGCGGCGCCAGTCCACATCGACCCAGGCCTGCACCGACGGCGCGTCGAAGAACTGCCGCTCGCCCAGCATCAGGTAGGCGCGCAGGGTTTCATACAGAAACTCCTGATTGCTCGCATCACCCCGGCGCAACGCGTTTTCCATGTTGGCGACGATGTGCGGCAACAACGTACTGCGCAGCAGGCGGCGGTACAGGGTGATCGCCCCCGCACCCAGCTTGTTGCCCTGGTACAGGCCCATGCGGCTGAGCAACGGCACGCTGTTGTCGGCGTCGCTGTAGCCACTGGGCAAACTGCGCGTGGCATTGAGCAACGGCAACGTCACCAGCACATCACCCTCGACCGGCAGTGCCTTGGCCAATTGCGCGACGTTGGTGGCGGCGCCAGACGCATCGGCGATCAATTGCAGGTTGCGGTTGTAGCTGATGGTCATCGCCGCCAGCAGCAACACGAACACTGCCGCCGCCGTGATACGCCCGGCCCGGCCAAGCAAGCGCCGACGCCGCTCCTCTTGATGATTGACCCCGGCAAGCCCGGCCTCCTTGAAAATCACCTCACGCAGCAACCGCGTGATGAAATAGCTGCGCCCGCTGGCCACATTCGGCGCCAGCACCTTGCGGCCCAGGCCGAACGAGGCTGCCAGCGAAGTCAGCACGCGATCGATCGGGCTGCCTTCCTGAGTGCCGCTGGTGAAATACACCCCACGCAACAGCGCCGGCTCCTGGTAGCGGTTGGTTTCAAACACCGTGTTGAGAAAGCGCGTCAGGCCATCGCCCAGGCTGGCAAATTGTTGCGGGAAGCTATAAAGCAAAGCACGTCGCGACAAGTCGCGCTCCTGCTGCAAACGCTCCAGTACCCGCCGCTGCAACTGGTGCTCCAACGCATCGAACTCGCCCGGGAACGACGCCAACCCCGTGTCGGGCTGCGGTGGCTGGGGCAATGGAAAGGTCACCCCCCACACCTGCGCACGCTCATCGCGGCCGAAGGTCTCGAAAAACTCCGAGAAGCCCGCCAGCAAATCGCACTTGGTGATGATCACGTACACCGGAAACCGCAGGCCCAGGCGCTCGTACAGCTCGTTGATGCGCGCGCGGATCGCCACGGCCTGGGCCTGGCGCTGGGCGTCGGTCTGTTGCAGCAGGTCGCTGACACTCAAGGCCACGATCACACCGTTGACCGGGCGCTGGCGACGGTACTTTTTCAGCAGGTCGAGAAAGCCGCCCCAGGCCGCCTTGTCCACCTCGGTGTAGCTGTCCTGGGTGGTGTAGCGCCCGGCGGTGTCGAGCAACACGGCTTCGTCGGTGAACCACCAGTCGCAATGCCGCGTACCGCCCACGCCGCCGATGGCACCACTGCCCATCGCTTCGCGCAGGGGAAACTGCAGGCCGGAGTGGGTCAGCGCGGTGGTCTTGCCGCTGCCCGGCGCGCCGACAAACATGTACCACGGCAGTTGGTACAGGTACTGCCCGCTCATCTTCCAGCCCGGGTTGGCCTTGCGCAGCACGGCCATGGCCGAGCGCATGCGCTCGCCCAGCTCAGCCACTTCGGCCTGGGTTTCACGCACGCCGGGCGCGACCGCTGGCGCCTCGGCGACGCCGGCCATCAGGCCACGGTTGGCCCGCCAGGCACGCCACAGGCGCCAGGCGAAATAGCCCAGCCAAATCAGCATAAACAGCGCGATCAACCCCCAGCGACGTGACTCCGGCGCCAGCGGCTCACTGCCGTTGAACGCCAGCAGCGGGCCTTCGTACCACACCAGCAACGACAGCAGCGCCACGCCGATCAGCGACAGCAACCACGGCTTGAGCAGCCACAGAATAAAGCGCTCCACCGGGGACCATAACAATGAGAAAAACGAAGAAAAGTTCATGGTTATTGCGCCTGGGAAGGGATCAGCACGGTGATATCGACGCGGCGGTTACGTGCACGATTGGCCGCCGAATCATTGGGCACCAGCGGCTCGGTTTCGCCACGGCCCTCGCTGCGGTAACGCTCGGCTGGCCCTGCACGCTGCGCGAGCAAACGCGCCACGGTCTTGGCCCGCGCCTGGGACAAGTCGAAGTTGGACCCCAGCCGCGACGTCGCCGACGGCCGCACGTTATCGGTATGCCCGACCACCACCACATCCCCCGGCACCGTGGCCAGGGCGTCGCCAATGCGCGCCAGCAGCCCGTCAAAATTGCTCGACACCTCGGCACTGCCGGAGGCAAACACACCGTCGCCGCGCAAGGTGATGACCGAGCGGTCGGCACTGTCTTTCACCGCCACCAGCCCTTGGGCCACTTCCGGCGCGAGGAACCCGGCCAGGCGCACCGGCGCTGGCGCCACGGGTACCGCCACCTTCAGCGGCGAGGCCACACGAATCGAACCCAACTGGGCAAACACCGGGTCGGACGCACGGTTGAGCAGCCAGCTGTAAGTCAACTGCACACTCAACAACAGCACCGCCGCCACCGACGCCAGCACCCACAACGGTACCCGGCGCAGCATTGATGCTTGCGGGGCCTCGGCGCCACGCCAGCGCGGTGAGAGGTCCTGCTCCTGCTGGCCGCGTTGCTGGTTGATCAGTTGCAACAGGCGCTCGCGCAACAGGCCCAGCTGATCCAGGCCGCGCTCCAGCACCCGGTAGCGGCCCTCCAGGCCCAGGGCCATGCACAGGTACATCAACTCCAGCACATCGATGTGAGTACGCGGGTCCTGGCTGAGGCGCTGCAGGATCATGAAAAATTTCTCGCCACCCCACGCCTCGTTGTGGAACGTCACCAACAGGCTGCGGCTGCCCCACACCCCCGCGCCCCAGGGCGTACTGGCGATGGTCTCGTCCACCAGGGTGCACAACGCGTAGCGCGCAGCGGCCACGGTTTCCACATCCACCTGGCTCGCACGGGCCTGGGCTTCAAAGGCCTGCACCGCCTGGATCAAGCGCTGGCGCAGGCTCTCCATGTCCGGCATCGCCGTCAGGGTGCGCAACGGCACCACCAGGTCCAGCAGCGGGTTGGCCGCCCGTACCAGGGGGTTGAGGCCCTGGCCATGCAGCACAGGCGCGGCGCGTTGCACCGGCGCGGCCACAGTGGGCGACGGTGTGGCCCGGCGCCCGCCGGGGGTAGGGATCAGCAAGGTGCGGTCCGGGTCCTGGCCGCCTTCAAAAGTGTCGTTCACGTCAGTCACCTTGCCTTAATTGCGGATGGCCCAGAACTGCATATCCAGCCCCGGGAACACCCCGGCGATGTGCATGGCAAACCCCGCCGACTGGCTGAGCAATTGCCAATATTCGCTGCTGCGGTCGAGTTCGAAATAGGTGAAGCCGGCGTGGAACGGCAACTGCCGTGGCGCCACCGGCAACGGACGCAGGCCGATGCCCGGCAGTTGCAGGTTGACCAGGTCGCGGATCTTTTCCACCGAGCCGATCTTCACCTGCGGCGGGAAACCGTTGCGCACGCTTTCGGCCGACATCTGCGCCTGCACCGCCAGGATGAAGGTCGCCGAGCGCAGCAGTTCCTGATCGGGCAGCACCGCCACGCGAATCCCGTACTGACGCTCTTCCAGCGGGATCGCGATGGCGCGCACATCCATCACCGCCGACAGCGCGCGGCGTAGGTCGAGCATCACCGGGGCGAAGGTCTCCGCCAGGGCGCCATGGCGATACACCGGGTAACTGGCGGCACGCTTGTCATCACGGGTAAAGGTCGCCAACTCACCGGCCAGGGAGGCAAGGTCGCGGTACAGCTCTTCGGGGTGCAAACCGGTCATTGCCGCCAGGTGCCGTACCAGCGGCACGCTGCGGTTGAGCACTTGCAACAGCAGGAAGTCGGCGATTTCCGCCGCACCGCTGCCGTCCGGGCGGGTCAGGCGCGACGCCAGGGCTTCGACCCGTTGCTGCACCAGGCCCAGCAGTTCGTCGTTGAATGCGCGCAGGCGTTCGGCCGCACGAACATCCAGGCACGGCGGGCAGTAATCGCGGTCGAGCAGCACACTTTTGTCGGCGCGTTTTTCCACCACGTGAGCAATGCCCAACACGCTATGGGTGTCGGCCACATCGCCTTCGAACGCCAGGCGCAGGCGCAATTTGCCGATGCTCATCAGCGCGCTGCTGTCCAGGCCATTGCTGTCCCAGGCCTCGTATTCGCTGCTGCGATGGCGGGCAAAGTTTTCAAAGCTGGGGTTGTCGTCGACCTCCGACACGCCCGGACGCAGGCTCGGCAAGGCCAGCACCACTTTCAGGTCGCGGGCATCGTCGGGGATCTCCAGGGGCAGCGGCATTTCATCATCAAACGGCAGGCCCACGGGTGTGCCGTCGGGCAATACGCCGCTGTAGGAGAGCAGCGACAGCTTGCCCATCGCCAACTGCTGCGGGTCGATGTCCAATTTGGAAAAACCCCAGCCGTAGGCGCGCAAGGTCGCGACCCGGGCTTCGAGTTGGGTTTGCAGAAAACGGTCATGCTGCTGCAGGTGCTGGGGCTGCAGGAGCATGCCTTCGGACCAGACGACTTTGTTGTTCCAGGACATAAATTTTTCTCATCAAATGAATGCGTTGCGTGGCCATGATCACGTGCGCATGCGGGCGACTTGTTCTTCGTAAGCCTTGGAAAACAGTTCGCCAAACAGGCGTTGCAGGTCCTCGTCGGCGTCCCGTGCCAGGTCTTCGTAGCGCTCCACCAGGCGGTCCCACAAGCGCGCCTTGCGCCGCGCCGGCATCCACTTGTCGAGCGCGCCGTGGGTGGTGCGCCGCTGCTCGACCCGGGCCGGGTCGAAGCGCTGCACCACCGCGCCCAGCGCCGCACGCATGCCGGCGATCACCGCCAGCTCGTGGGCCTTGAGGTCATCGAACGAGGCATTCAGCGCCTTGACCGGGCGCATGTAGGCCGGTGAATCGCTGTTGAGCATCTGGGTCAAGGCGCTGTCGGCGTCAGGAAAGAACTTCAGCGGGTTGTTGGAATAGGCACCGATCATGGTCATGTCGATGTGGCTTTCCCGCTTGGTCAGCGCACGGGCCATCAGCACATCCATGGTGCCGCCCGTGGCGGCGCGCAGCATTTCACCCACCAGCTGGGCGAGCTCGGTGGGGGTGCGGGTGGTGTGCAGGTCGGGAAGGCCCAGGCCCAAAAGCAGGGCCGTGAGAACACCTTCATCCCCTGTGGGAGCGGGCTTGCTCGCGAAGGTCTCAAGGACGACGGGTTGTTCCTGGATGACCGCATTATCGTTCTTCGCGGGCAAGCCCGCTCCCACAGGGGATGTGGATAGCCCAAGTAACGGGTCGTAATCCTCCGGAATCACCTGGGGCTCGGCCTGCCAGATTGGCGGGTTGAACGCCTGCAGTTGCGGCGCCACATGGTCGCTCTCGGTGCCGCGAAACACCGGGGTCAGCGATGGGTTCAAGCCCAGCGGGTCCGACAGCGGCATCGCCCCGTCGAACAGCGAGTGGCCTTCGAGGATCCGCGCACCGGCCAGGTCGTCGTGCAACAGCACCGGCACCACCACCTCCGGGTCGCGCACGAGCGCCTGCGGCACTTCCAACGGCGGCAGTTCGGCAGCCACGGGCGGTGGTGGCGGCACGAACAGCGGCGGCAGGATGCGCGTAGCCAGGGCGTCGTCTTCGGGTTCCGGCGCCTGGGGCTGTTCCAGGCGCACGAGCAACGCGTAGTCGCCGATCACCAGGCGATCACCCTCCTCCAGCACACGCTCGCGGCCGTTGCCCAGCGGCCGTTCGTTGACCAGGCTGGGGTTGCTGCCGGTGTCGGTGAGGTAGAACTGCTCGCCGCGCAGGTCGATGCGCGCGTGCACCCGGGAGATGTATTTGCCCGGGTCGTCCAAGGTCAGGTCGTTGTCCGGCCCACGGCCAATGGAGCCGCCCACTTCGGTGAAGCGGCAGATCACGTCGCCGGGCATGGGTTGGTCGCGGTAGCTTTTGACCAGCAGGATCAGGTTCATAGCGGGCTCCAGAGTGAGTTACTTGCCATCGTCGGCCTCCTTGGGCGGCAACGGCACGCCGGCCGGTCCGGTGGCGGCCGTGAGGGCCAGGGCTTGTGCCGCCGAGGCGGCTTCGGGCAGTGGCAGCGGGATGGTCGAGGCGACGATCATCGCCGGCGTGAGGGTCAGGAAAGTGGAGCCGACCTTGAGCGTGATGGTCGCCCCGGCCTCGATCACCACGTTCATGCCGCCCTTGATGTAGGTGTCCATGCCAGCGGTGATGCCGGTCTTCATGCCACCGTTGATGATCATGTTGGCGCCGGCCGCCATCGACACGTCGCCCGTGGCTTTCTCGTTGCGATGGCCGCCCACCGACGAATGCCGGTCACCGCCGACCTTCTCGCGCAGGTCCTGGTCGATCTTGGAATGCCGGTCGCCGCCCACCCAGTCCAGGGAGTCCTTGAGCACGCGCTGGTCGAGGTTTTTCTGCGCGTGCAGGAACACCTGTTCCGAACCCTTTTTGTCTTCGAAACGCAGCTCGTTGTAGCCCCCGCCACCCTTGGACGAGTTGCTCTTGAGGGTCGAGCGCGTGGCGTTTTCCGGCAATGAATACGGCGGCATAGTGTCGGCGTTGTAGACGCTGCCCGTGACCAGCGGCTGGTCGGGATCACCTTCCAGAAAGCTCACCACCACTTCCTGGCCGATGCGCGGCGTGTACAGCGCGCCCCAGCGCTTGCCCGCCCAGCTCTGCGCCACGCGGATCCAGCACGAGCTGTTTTCGTCGCGCTTGCCTTCGCGGTCCCAGTGGAACTGCACCTTGATGCGCCCGTATTTGTCGGTCCAGATTTCTTCGCCCTGCTTGCCCACCACCATGGCGGTCTGCGGGCCGTGCATCAGCGGCTTGCGCGCTACACAGGGCGCACGGAACTGCTGCTGGCGTGACAGCGCGACAAACTCGCAGCTCAGCACCGGCGCGGGGGCGGCGGGCGGGGTGGGCTCGTAGGTGTCCGAAGACAATGCATAACGCGCCTCCAGCAACAGGAACTGCGCGTTCTGTTCGCTGCGCGGGTGTTCGGTCAGGGTCAACAGGGCGCCGGGGAACAGGCCTCGGGCACGGGTCGCACCGGTCACGCGCTGGGTGCCGGTGTGCAGCGACTCAATCAAGGTGCGCGCATAGGTTTCACCCTGTTTGCGTTCGGTGTACTTGCCCGGGTAGTCATAGCGCTCGTGGCGCGACTGCGGGTAACTGCCGGCCAGAGTGGACTTGGCCAGCAGGTTGGCGCTGGGCTTCTCGAAGTCGAAGTCTTGCAGCGTATAGCCGCCCGGTTCCACGTCGCCGCCCATGCGCCAGTCATAGATCACTTCGCTTTCGCGCATGGCGTGGTCTTCGGCGGGCATGAAGCGGATCTGCGCGTACCCCGGCGCCGGTGAGTGCGCGCCGTAGGAGTCCGCCAGCACCAAGGTGTGACGCCCTGCGGCACTCTTGAAGTAGTAGTAGATGCCCTCCTGCTCCATCAGGCGGCTGACGAAGTTGAAATCGCTCTCGCGGTACTGCACGCAATAGGTCAGCGGCTTGTAGCTGCCGCTGAGGCCCGAGGTGTCGACGTCGGCAATGCTGTAGGGCGCGAACACCTGCTTGAGGATGTCCGGCACACTCAGTTCCTGGAAGATCCGGCAGTCGCTGGTCAGCGTCAGGAACCACAACCACGGGCGCAGCACCGCCTTGTAGGTGGCGTAGCGGCCCTGGCGCGTGCTGAACGAGAAGTGGCTGACATGCCCGCTGAAATAGCGGCTGCCGCCCTTGGGCAGGTCCACGGCCACGGTCATCTGGGTGGCCAGCAGGTCGTCGATGTTCAGGTCGGCGCGCTCGCTGTACAGCTCCACGTGGTATTCGCTGAGCTGGGACAAGCCTTCGCTCGCCTGCATGCGTCGAAACAACAGCACGTCGGGGCCGAGGACGCTGGTCACCTGGATCTCGCGATGGGTCTGGGTCGTTGCCATCGGGGCTTACCTCTCGGCCTCGGCCGTAAAGGCATAGGCAAACTCGCCCGCCTCCACGCTGACCTGCACTTGGGTCGCCGGTGTGCCCAGCAGCAGGCGGTTGAGAAACTCGGTGCTGATCGCCGGCAGCATCGAGTTGGTGAGGATCGCGTCGATCATGCGCCCGCCACTTTCCAGCTCGGTGCAACGGCTGGCGATCAGGTGCACCACGTCGTCGCTGTAGGTGAACGGGATCTTGTGGTTGTCGGCGATGCGTTTTTCGATGCGCCCCAGTTGCAGGCGGATGATGCTGCCCAGCATGGCGTCGCTCAGCGGGTAATACGGGATCACCACCAGGCGGCCGAGCAAGGCCGGTGGAAACACTTCCAGCAGTGGCTCGCGCAGGGCCTTGGCGATGTCATCCGGCGCGGGCGTGGTCTTCGGATCGCGACACAGGCGGCTGATCAACTGCGTGCCGGCGTTGGTGGTGAGCAGGATCAGGGTGTTCTTGAAGTCGATGATCCGGCCCTCGCCGTCCTCCATCCAGCCCTTGTCGAACACCTGGAAAAACAGCTCATGCACGTCCGGGTGGGCCTTCTCCACTTCGTCCAGCAACACCACGCTGTAAGGCTTGCGCCGCACCGCTTCGGTCAGCACGCCGCCCTCGCCATACCCCACGTAGCCGGGTGGCGCGCCCTTCAAGGTGGAGACGGTGTGGGCTTCCTGGTACTCGCTCATGTTGATGGTGATCACGTTCTGTTCACCGCCATACAGCGACTCGGCCAGGGCCAGGGCGGTCTCGGTCTTGCCCACGCCGGAGGTGCCCGCGAGCATGAACACGCCCACCGGCTTGCCCGGGTTGTCGAGGCCCGCGCGGGAGGTCTGGATGCGCCGTGCGATCATCTCCAACGCATGGTTCTGGCCGATGATGCGTTGGCCCAGGCGCTCGGCCAGGCGCAGCACGTTATCGATTTCGTTCTTGACCATGCGGCCCACGGGGATGCCGGTCCAGTCCTGCACCACCGAGGCCACGGCCTGTTCGTCGACACTGATCAGCACCAGCGGGTGTTCACCCTGTTGCGCGACCAATTCGTCCTGCAACTGGCGCAATTCGATCAGCCCGGCTTCACGGTCAGTGGCATCGGCCAACTGGCTGCGCAGGCGCTGGATCTGCTCCACCAGTGCCAGCTCGTTATCCCAGCGCCCTTCCACCTCATCCAGGCGTTCACGTTCGCTGGCCAGCAAGGCCTCGACCGAGGCACGGCGGCTGGCGGTTTCCACGCCAATCGCGGTTTCACGCTCGATAATTGCCAGTTCGGTTTCCAGGGATTCAATGCGCCGACGGCTGTCGTCCACCTCGGCGGGCGTGGCGTGCAGGCTGATGGCCACGCGGGCGCAGGCAGTGTCGATCAGGCTGACGGCCTTATCCGGCAACTGGCGTGCCGGGATGTAGCGATTCGACAAGCGCACCGCCGCTTCCAGCGCCGAGTCCAGGATATGCACCTGATGGTGGTCCTGCATGGTCTCGGCGATGCCGCGCAGCATCAGCAAGGCGCGGGCTTCGTCGGGTTCGTCAACCTGCACGGTCTGGAAACGCCGGGTCAGCGCCGGGTCTTTTTCAATGTGCTTCTTGTACTCGGCAAAGGTGGTCGCCCCGACGGTACGCAAGGTGCCACGGGCCAGCGCCGGCTTGAGCAGGTTGGCCGCATCACCGGTGCCGGCTGCACCGCCCGCGCCCACCAGGGTGTGGGTTTCATCGATGAACAGCACGATGGGTTTGACGCTGGCTTGCACCTCGTCGATCACCGAGCGCAGACGCTGTTCGAACTCGCCTTTCATGCTCGCGCCAGCCTGCAACAGGCCGACATCAAGCGCGAGCAACTGCACCTCTTTCAGGCTTGGCGGCACGTCGCCCCGAGCAATGCGCTGGGCGAAACCTTCGACCACGGCCGTTTTGCCAACGCCCGCCTCGCCCACCAGGATCGGGTTGTTCTGGCGGCGACGCATCAGGATGTCGATGACCTGGCGGATCTCTTCATCGCGGCCCACGATCGGGTCCATCTTGCGGCTGCGCGCCTGCTCGGTAAGGTCGACCGTGAAGCGTTTCAAGGCTTCCTGCTTGGCGGGCGCCACCGCGCCGAGGTCTTCACCCGGCAGCTGGTAACCGTCGCTGGCAGCCATCTGCGCTTCGGGCGAGTCGTTGAGCAACGCGGCGAATCGCTCGCTCAAATCATCAATGCCAACCTTGTTGAACTCCCGGGACACGCCATACAACCCGTTGCGCAGGCTCGGGGTTTTCAGCAGCGCCAGCAGCAAATGCCCGGAACGCACCTGGGACTCGCCGAGCATCAGGGTGGCGTAGACCCAGGCGCGTTCGACCGCCTCTTCCACCTGGGAAGACAGGTCGGTGACCGAGGTCGAGCCACGGGGCAGACGGTCCAGCGCGGCGGTCAGGTCGCGGGCCAATACCGCCGGGTCGATGCCGTAATGGCGCACCAGCCGCAACAGGTCCGAATCGGTGAGTTGCAGGATCTGCTGCAACCAGTGCACCAGCTCCACATAGGGGTTGCCGCGCATCTTGCAGAACACGGTGCTGCTTTCGATGGCCCGGTAGCACAGGCTGTTGAGTTTGCCGAAAAGCGCGACGCGACTGATATCAGCCATGGGCAGGTCCTTGAGAAGAAATGCGAGGGTTGATCAGCAATTGCCGATCATCGTGTTGAGGGGCTTTGCTGCTCAGCCAACTGGTCCAGCCCAGGGGCGCAGACCCCAGGCGCAGGCCCGGCAGCTGTTCTTTCTTGACGATCAGGTTGACGTCCCAGTCCATCGCCAGGCCGACGTACTGGCGCACCCAGTCCTGCACGCGCTGCAGGCTGTCGCCACCGGGCAGCAGGCGACGGGTTTGCGCGAGGTCCAGGGGGCCGATCAACAGGCGGAACTTGTGCTGGGTGTTCCAAACTTTCTTGCCCATCACCGTGGTCTGGCCGAGCACGGCGGCGTCGGGGCCGCTGCGCAGCGCACACAGCCCGTCGGCGGGCAAGGTCATCCAGTGACCGACAAACTGCTCGACCTGCACCGGCACACCCAGGTAATCGGTGAGTAACGCCGCCAAGCCCTCGGCATTACGCGTCTGTGGCCCGAGGCGCCCGGCAAAATGCAACTTGGCCACGTCCGGCACGGCATTGCGGTTAAGCAACGACGCCTGGCCGATGCCGATCAATGAACCCAGGTACTGGGCGAAACGGTCCGCCCCCGGCCGGTCCAGGCTCACCGCCGGTTGGGCACTGGCCCAGGCGCGGTAGAACAGGCTGATCATGCGGTGGTGGAACACGTCGCAGAACGCGGCCAGGGTCGGGTCATTCAGGTTGCGCTGGCGGTCGCGGATGTATTCGGTGAGGTGGATCGGCAACGGGCCATTGGCGCCCATCAGGCCGAAAAAATTCAACAGCAGCTTGGGCGTCACACCCGGCTTGAGCGCGGCGATCATCGCTGGCTCGAACGCCAGCGACGGTTGCTGGCCGAAGCGCACGGGCTCATCCGCGGGGCGCGCGGCCTGGCCGATGCGCGGCAACTGCGGGAACGCGCATTCGAGTTGGCGCAGCGCGCCGTAGAAGTCGAAGCGTCCGGGGTGCGCTTCCAGTTCGCCCAGCAAGCTCAGAGGATCTCGCATCTGCCCACCCGCGCCGGCCACTGCATGATCACACCGCGCGCCGTGCTCTTGATCACCGTTTCAGTGAACGAATTGAGTGACACGTACTTGGCAAAAAACTGTTCCAACACCGAACCCAACACAAACACACCAGCGCCTTCGAAGGCCGACTCATCCAGGGTCACGCTGATTTGCAGACCGCGTCCGTAAGTGATCGGCCCCGGCAGTGGCAGACGCCGCACGATGCTCTCGGCGGTGACGGAACGCAGGCCTTCGATCTGCTTGTGCGCGGCTTCATCGTCGATGCGGCAATACAGGCGCAGCAGGTCGCGCAAGGCGGTGGCGCCCTGCTCCTTGTCCTGATCCAACAGCGACAAATAGTTGAGGGACAAATGGCTGACCAGCCGCCACGCAGTTTCCCCTTCGGCAAACGACGCCGCCGGCACCGTCGGCCCGGCCACGCAACGCACCGACTGCACCGGCGCGCCGCTCTCGACCGTGAAGTCGGTACGGCCGCTGCCCACCGGCATGCTCAACACCAGGTCGCGGTTGCTGCACAGGGTGTCAATGCCCAATTGGCGCAAGTCACTGCGGTGCGGCGCTTCCTGGGCGTCCACCAGCGACAGGAACAGCTCGCTGCCGATGTAGCTGGAGCGCGGCCCCTGGCGCCGTTGCTGCTCGGACAGCACGCGGGTATCGCGGCGCACCTGGTAGAAGGCCTTCGGTGGCGTGCGCGCATGCAGGTCGTTGGCGCGGTAGAACGATTCGAACGTCTGGCTGGCCTCGGCGCCGCTGCCGTAGCCGGTGACGCCTTCGATCTGGTAGATCTCGTAATCCATCGGCCGCGTGCGGTCCGGGATCACGTGGTATTCCGACTGTTGGTCCGACAGGTGCACACGCTCGGTGCGCATCGGGAACAGGTTGATTGCCGGTGTGCAGTACAAGCCGAAGTTGGCCGCGCTGAGGCTCTGTTCCAGCACCGGGTCGAGCTTCTTGAACAGCACGATCGCGTCCAGCTGTTCGGCCGCGCAACGGCTCACGCTGTTGGCCAGCCCGACGATGTCGGCAAACAGGAAGCGCTGGGGCATGGCGAAGTATTCCTGCAGCAGCCGATAGCCCTGGAACGAGCGCGGGCCCGTGGGCAGCAAGGCTTCACTGTCGCTGTAGCCCTTGCTGCGAATCGCGCTTTTGGGCAGGAACTGGTGCCAGTCCACATGCTCCTGCACCGGCATCACCAGCACCCCGGCCGCCTGGGCCAGCAGGTGTTCGAGGATGCGCGAGGGCATGGCTTCGCCGCCACGGATGTGCAGCGCCAGGTCGTCCAGGGTCAGGTCGCTGAAGGTCAGGCCGGCGCCCACGCGCAAACGCAGGCGCAGCGCCGCCTTGACCCCACCGAGGCGCGACAGGTCGACCCCGGCCACCTGCGCGCCGCAGGCAAAGTAGCGCGCCTCCACCAGTTCCACCGGCCACAGGGTCACGTCATGGGCGGTGCGGAATTCGCAGGCGGTCTGGTCGCCCTTGCCCAGTTGGCTGTGCAGCGCGCTGTCACGCGGCACCTTGAACCCTGCAGCGAGGCTGCCCTCGCTCATGTCCGGCTGCAGCTGCACCACGGCCATCGACGGCGTGGGCGCCAGGTATTGCGGGTACACCAGTTCCAGCAGGTGGTTGGTAAAGCGCGGGAATTCGGCGTCGATCTTCAACTGCACACGGGCCGCGAGGAAGCTGAAGCCCTCCAGCAACCGTTCCACATAGGGGTCGGCGCAGGCGTAGGTTTCCAGCCCGAGGCGGCCGGCGACCTTGGGGTAGTCGCGGGCGAATTCGCCGCCGACTTCCCGCAGGTGGGCCAGTTCACGTTCGTAATAGCGCAGCAGTTTGGCGTTCACCGCACGTCCCTTGTCTCGATATCGAAGACCCGGGCCTCGCCTGCTTCCAGGTCGAGTTCGGTCTTCAGGTACAGGCGCTCGGGCAACGGTTGGCCCCACAACTCGCCATGAATTTCAAAGGCCATCTGGTTAGGACTGGCCGCCGCCCCCGAGGGCGCCACCGGCACCACTCGGACGCTGTCACGTAAAATCCGCGGTTCGAAATCCCAGATCGCCTGGCGGATGCGCCGCCCCAGCTCTTCCCGGTCCAAACCTGCGGCGGTCTTGCCGGCGAGGTCCGGCAAACCAAAATTGATCACCGACTGACCCGCCAGCGGGTGGGCACTGAGGTCGCGGAAACTGCCCAGGCTGGTGCTGTTGAGCAGCCACCCCAGGTCACGCAACACCGCCTTGCGCAGGCCGCGCATGGACAGCACACGCTTGTCACGCGGCTCCACGGCGTGCTCGGTGTCGTCGTCGCTCAAGCGATCGAGCAACGACGGTTGCAAACGTTCACGACTGGTCAGCTCTGCCATGGAATTACGTTTCCTGTAGTGAACGGGCTTGCCCCGCGCCAGCGCCAACCCGTACCAATCAAGGACGCCGTGGCGTTTCAGACAGACCGAAGCGAATGGGTTTGGGGCGGCTTCGCCACCCAGCGCGGGGCAAGCCCGCTCACTACAGGGCCTTTTCCAGAGCCTGAGTCAGATCTTCTGGTTCTTCTCCAGGTCCCACTTCTTCGGCGTGCCGGTGATCACGGTGTCGCCGGTGAAGGAGTCGTACTCGTAGCTGATGGTGGTGAAGTTGATGGAGAAGGTTTCGCTCGGGCGTTCGCCATTACTGCTGGCGGAGTAGGAGCTGATGATGGCCTGGCCGAGGATCAGCTTGAGGAACACCTGTTGCTTCTTGTCCGGGCCGCCGGTCTGGATGAAGTGGATCTCGGCATCGCCCAGGCTTTTGCCGCACACCGCCTGCATGAACAGGTCGGCCGAGGCCAGGTCGGTGGCCTTGGTCAGGGAGATTTCCGAGAACGACGGGTTGCTGGTGTCACGGTCGGTGCCGCCGCCGCTGATGGAGATCGCACGGCCGACGCCCATCTGGATGGCGTCGATGGTGATCCAGTCCTTGTGCGCGTCGACGGTGGAAGTGCCCTTGATTTGGGTGCCTTTGAAGTTGAGCAGGATCATGGTGGTTACCTTTCAGGTTGATCAGTTGGATTTGGTAGACGGCAGCTTGGAGACCAGGCGCAAGGACACGGTCAGGCCTTCGAGCTGGTAGTGCGGGCGCAGGAAGAACTTGGCGCCGTAGTAGCCGGGGTTGCCTTCGATTTCTTCCACCACCACTTCGGCACCGGCCAGGGGCTTGCGGGCTTTGTCGGCGTCGGTGGCGGTGGCCGGGTTGTGCTCCACGTAGCGGCCGATCCAGTTGTTGAGCCACACCTGCATGTCGTCGCGTTCTTTGAACGAGCCGATCTTGTCGCGCACGATGCACTTCAAGTAATGGGCGAACCGGCAGGTGGCGAACAGGTACGGCAGGCGCGCGGCCAGGTTGGCGTTGGCGGTGGCGTCCGGGTCGTCGTATTCGGCGGGTTTGTGCATCGATTGCGCGCCGATGAAGGCAGCCAGGTCGCTGTTCTTCTTGTGCACCAGCGGCATGAAACCGTTCTTGGCCAGCTCGGCTTCACGGCGGTCGCTGATGGCGATTTCCGTCGGGCAGGTCATGTCGACGCCGCCGTCATCGGTCGGGAAGGTGTGCACCGGCAACCCTTCCACCACCCCACCGGATTCGATGCCACGGATCTGCGAGCACCAGCCGTAGTGCTTGAACGAACGGTTGATGTTCACCGCCATGGCATACGCGGAGTTGGCCCAGGTGAAGTCCTTGGCGCCGGCGCTGTCGGTGGTTTCTTCGAAGTCGAAGGCTTCCACCGGGTTGGTCTTGGCTCCGTAGGGCGCACGGGACAGGAAGCGCGGCATGGCCAGGCCCACGTAGCGCGAGTCTTCACTGGCGCGGAAGCTGCGCCAGGCGGCGTGCTCAGGGGTCTGGAAGATCTTGGTCAAGTCCCGTGGGTTGGCCAGTTCCTGCCAGGACTCCATCAACATCACGCTAGGGTCGGCAGCCGTGATCAGCGGGCAGTGGGCCGCCGCGCTGACGCGGGCCATCTGGGTCAGCAGCTCCACATCCGGCGCGCTGTTGTTGAAGTAGTAGTCGGCGACAAATGCGCCGTACGGCTCGCCGCCGAACTGGCCGTATTCCTCTTCATAGAGCTTCTTGAAGATCGGGCTCTGGTCCCAGGCCACACCCTTGAACTTGCGCAGGGTCTTGTGCACTTCGTTCTTGGAAATGTTCATCACCCGGATCTTCAGGGTCTCGTCGGTCTCGGTGTTGTTGACCAGGTAATGCAGGCCACGCCAGGCGCTTTCCACGCCCTGGAATTCCTCGTGGTGGAGGATGTGGTTGACCTGTTCGGTGAGCTTCTGGTCGAGGGCGGCGATCAGGCCCTCGATAGTGCCGAGCACGTCGTTGGGCATCAGCTGCGTGCCTTGCAGCGCCTGTTCGGCCAGGGTGCGCACGGCGGTTTCCACCGCTTCCTTGGCCTTGTCGGTCTTGGGCTTGAACTCTTTTTGCAGCAGGCTGGCGAAGTCGCCGGCGTCGAACGCCGTGGCGGGGGCAAGCTGCCCTGGCTGTTCAGATTGGGTCGTGGACATGAAGGCATCCTCAAATTTTGGGCAAAGCGTCCCCGTACCGGGGCAAACGGGGCACCGGCGGCGTTAACGTTGTTTCAGTTATTCAGGTTGTTTGGGTGCACTGCTCAAGGCTTGCATCACGGCCGGATCGCTGAGCAGCTTGGCCAGCAATTCCTCGGCGCCCACCTTGCCGTCCATGTAGGTCAGCAGGTTCGACAGTTGGCTGCGCGCCGTCAGCAGCTGGTTGAGGCTCGGCACCTTGCTGGCGATGGCGGCCGGGGTGAAGTCGTCCATCGATTCGAAGGTGATCTCCACCGGCAGGTTGCCTTCGCCGGTCAGGGTGTTGGGCACCTGGAACGCCACGCGCGGTTTCATGGACTTGAGGCGTTCGTCGAAGTTGTCGATGTCAACTTCCAGGAACTTGCGCTCGGCCACCGGTGGCAGAGGCTCGGCCGGTTTGCCGGAGAGGTCCGAGAACACGCCCATGACGAAGGGCAACTGCACGGTCTTTTCCGCCCCGTAGATCTCCACGTCGTATTCGATCTGCACACGTGGCGCCCGGTTGCGAGCGATGAACTTCTGACTGCTTTCTTTGGCCACAGGAATAGCTCCGGTGAGTGGGGGTGAGTACTAAAAGGGTCAGTCGTCGCTGTTGCGAATACCGCTGACCAGCGCCAGTTGCGCGAGACCGTCGGGTGCGAGGTCTTGCAGCAATTCCATGAAATTCTTGTCGATCAGCTTCTTGGCCCGTTGCAGCAGGATCGGCACCGGGCTTGCGGGTTCAAAGGTCTGGAAATACGTACACAGGCGATCGATGGTCTGACGTGCGTCTTCGCGGCTGTTGATCTCACCGCGCACGGCTTGCGGCGCCGCGACAGCGATGGGCGCCGTGGCAGTGACGGGCGGTGCCGCTTCGATGGGCGCAACACCCGGCAGACGGCGCCGGATCACCTCGCCGGCACGGCGCAACAGGGTCGCCAGGCCGCTCAGGTCGATGGCACGACCCACGCCGACCTTCTCGGTGAGCAGCTGCTCGATCTGCACGCTGTGCTTCAAGGCCTGCACCAGGGCCGCCTCTGTGGCGCTCAAGTCCTGGGGATCGGCTTCGGCAAACGCGCCGTCGATGATCGCCAGGGTGGCGTTCTCGCCGTCACTTTGCTCGCCGGTGGCCGCCTCCACCTGTCGCAGGCTCACGCTGCCCAGGCTGCGGGCACTGACCAGCGGTGCATCCAGCACGTCGCGCAGCAGGCCGGTGGGCTCGCACAGGAACGCAAGAATGTTGATGCGCAGCAGCGGGTCGTTGTCGTCGTCGGGGTCCAGCTGCGGGTGCAGGCCGTCCCAGCAGTTTTCCAGCAGGGCCTGCACCAGTTCCAGGCCTGCGGCGAGGCCATTGAAGCCATTGAGGTTGAGTTGGGCGCGGGTCAGCCAGATGGCCAGGCGCAAGTCGCGGCTGCGCTCCATCAGCGGCATTGCGAGGGCCATCACCCGCTTCCAGCTCGGCTCGATGGCCTGGGTGATGGTGTCGCCGTACTGCACTTCGGGCTTGCCGAGGGCTTCTTCTTCCAGCTCAAGAAACTGGGGGTCGTACTCGAAGTTCTGGCCACAGGCGTCGGCCTCGCCCTCCCCCAAGAGCAGGGGCAAGGCCAGCGCGGTGAAATCCAGTGGTTGAGCTTCGGTGGGCAGGCCCATCGTACTTCCCTCGTTCAAGTTGTTCTGGGAATAGAACAAGCGAGGGAAATGATTTATTCCGCGCGGCGAGAAAAATTCTTAATGCGCGCGTTCTTCCTCGACGCGCCGCCGATGGGATTCGGCATACGCGGCTTCGCGGGCCATCAGCAATGGGTCATCCGAAGGGCCGATGCCGGCCGGCAGTTCCAGCGGGTTGAAGTCCACATCGCGGCAGGCGCCCTCCACCTGGGACTGCTGGCGGTCGATGACCAGGGTGCCAGCATTGATCTGGCGGCGCCCTTCCGGCCAGCGCACGGTGGCGTCGGTGGTCACATCGCCGGGGTTGGCCAGGGTGATGATCAGGTGCCAGCGCACCGGGCCTTGCTCCAGCCGGGTGGCGAAACCGAAGGCGAGGAAGTCGGGGTCGCGCGATTGCCCGGCTGTCATGGGCTTGTAAGGCGTCTCTGGCACCATGCTCCAGCGCACGAAGTGCACCCGGCCGCTGGCGTCAGTCATGCGAAAGGCATTGACGCTGTAGAACGTGGAGTTATCAAACCCCGACGCTTCCGGGTGGGAGGCCAGCCAGTTCTCGAACGGGCGGATTTCGGGGTGGCTGTTTTTGAAAGCCTGCATCTTTTGCGGGTCGGGGCCACTGCCGCCATATTCCGGCATCGAGGCGCGCAACTGTTCGTAGAGGCCTTCGGGGGTGTTGACCGGGAACACCGGCACGGAATTCATCGCCATGTACCAGGCCTCCCCTTCCGCATCGGCCAGGCGCAAGGCCATGCTGCGGATCATGCCATGGACATCGGCCTGGGACGGGTCACCCCCGGCCGCCGACAAGCGTCCGATCAGCGGGAAGTTGCCACGTTGTAACAAGGACGCGCTGGAAATCTCTACCGCATTACCGTTGCTTTCGAAGTGGCCGCTGATGCACTGGCCCTTGGCATGGTTGCGACGAAACCCGGGGTGAGTGCCGCCCGCCACGGCTTCCATCTCATCGACGATTTGCACGGCAGTGGGGGACGCAGGATGAAACGACGGCAGCAGCCAGGCAGCGAGGCCTGTGACCACCACCGCAGCCAGGGCGAGGGGCAGGTAATGACGTTTTTGCAGCGAGAAGGTTGTTTTCATCTAGCTATCTGGGGTCGCGGCATTGGAAACCCATGCCCGACCCCAGAGCTGTTATTTCTGGATAGCGGCGATCCACATCGGTGCAGGCACAGCAGCAAACAGCTGGGCAGCACTTCGGTCGGCGACAAGTCGGGCAACGGCGTTGAGGTCTACACCTTGCTCGGGCTCGCCGATCAGCGCGTAGCCCAGTTCAGACTGGCGCCAGGTTACTACGTTCATCTGCGCGACGCTTTGCTGGGTGATGGACTGGTCCGGCTTGGGCTCCTTCATCACGCACAGCGCCACCGGCGCACCGTTGGCCGGCAGGTACACCAGCTGGATCAAAGCCTTGTTATTGAAGCGCAGGCGTTGCACGCGCTTGAAGGTCAGGCCGGCGGAACTCAGGTCGGGCACACGCAGGGCCAGGCCGTCGATGTCGCGGATATCGGCGAGGGTCTTGGTCACCACGTCCGAGGGCTGTGCGCCGTAGGCAACGGTTTCACGGGTGTAGAGATGCTGGTAGGCAGCAGCCTGCTGAACCCAGGGAGAGGTCTGGGCAACGGCCGGCGCACTTGCATCAAAACCGGGCTTGAGGGCACCGCTGAATGCACCAACCTGGAGCACCAGGGCGTAGCAGGCGGCACCGGCCACGAACGTCAGGGCCGGCCATGCAAATTTAGGTTGGAGGAACGCGAACAGGCGCGAGAAAACGCTGTCTGCTTTACCGGACGGATGGACAGCCGCGCGTTGGGCAGGCGCCACCTCGGGTTCGGCCGCCGCCGAATGCTGGGCAGCCAGGGCCGCGATACTGAGCTTGAGGCTCTCGGGCACAGGCGGCAGGTTCTGGCGGGCGAAGGCTTCTTCATAAGGCAGGCACGAAGCCATCAACCGAGAGACGCGCTCAGCCAGGTCCGGCGACGCATCGATCAGCCGCTCAAGCTCCTGGTTCTGCTGCGACGAAAGCTCGCCGTCAACATAGGCCATTAGCAAGGCATCATCCGCTACCATGGGGTTATCTCTCCGTTTGTCATCATCAGTTTCTGCTAGGTGGTTCTCGGCCTTATGGGCCGAAGCGGCGAGTCAGCGGGCAGCGACAAGCCATCATATTGACATCATCGATGCCCTGGCAACAGGGGCCAAAGCACTTTTAAAACAGCCGCAAAAACACTCGGCGACACGTACAAAGACATTAAGAAAACACCCTGGAACTGAAAATATTCCCAGGGCCGAATAAATCTTATATGTTTCACCATGTGTTAGGGGTACTTTTCCTGACACGATTGTCAGAATGTTTGGCCTGGTACCTGCATAAGCTGTCAATAACCTTTCAAAACCCTGCCAAACTGATACATTTTGTTAACGACTTGATACAATTCGCCGTCATCAAAGGAGCCCCAGCACCGCAATAAGGACGCCGCGACACAGGCATCCGCTACGGTATCGACCTCGTAGCCTGACCGCACCATTTTAGGCATCAAGAAATAAAAAGAGGAAATATGTCGATCACCGGTGCTGACTTACCCGCACTGCTTCCAGAACTGCTGCCACGCCTGTGGGCATTCGCGTTGCGCATTTCCGGCGACAAGCACGATGCCGAAGACCTGGTTCAGCTCGCCTGCGTGCGTGCGCTGGAACGCTCCCATCAGCTGCAGCCCGACACCTCGGTACTGAGCTGGATGTTCTCGATTGTCCACTCCACCTGGATCAACGAACTGCGTTCACGCAAGGTGCGCAGCCGTTCGCGTATGGATTGGAACGACGAATTCCTGGAAACCGTCAGTGACCCCGAGGCACCCAACCCGGAATCGGACCTGATGCACCGGCAAATCATCGAAGCCGTGGAAAAACTCCCCGACGGCCAGCGCGAAGTCATGCTGCTGGTGGGCGTGGAGCGCTTCAGCTACAAGGAGGCGGCCGAGATGCTCGACCTGCCGATCGGCACCGTGATGAGCCGCCTGTCGCGGGCGCGTCAAGCGATCGGCGCGCTTTTTGATTCGCCAAAAAGCAAACCTTTGCGCGCTCGCCCCGCCAACTCGTCAACCTCCTGAAACCGCTCTAGGCCGGCGTCCGCAACGGGACCACCCGAAGGACTACGCCACCCCTCCTCCCTCCCCGCGAAACGCACTGGGGCTCACCCCCGTCCAGCGCTTGAACGCCCGCCGAAAGCTGCGCACATCGCTGTAGCCAACCTCTTCGGTAATCCGCTCGATCGACAACCCCGGGTTGCCCAGCAAGCCCATGGTGCGCGCACGCCGTACCTGTTCCAGCAGGCCTTCGAAGGTCAACCCGTGCTCGGTCAGGCGCCGGCGCAGGGTGCGGCCGCTCATGTTCAGGTCGCTGGCGACCTTCTCCAACTGGCTGCCTTGCAGGTCGCGGGAGATGGCGCGTTCCACGGCCTGGATCAGGTCCATCTTCTGGTGCAACTGCGCGCTTTCCAGCTCGAGTAATTCCAAGGCCTGGCGCAACGCCAAGGCATGGTGATTGGGCAAGCGCACGTCCATCCAGTGCGGCGCCAGCACCATGCGGTTGTGCAGGCAGCCGAAGCGCACGTCATCGCCGAGCAGGCGCTGGTACTCCGCTTCGTAGGGTGGCGCCGCGTGCATGAACTCCACCCGCAACGGCATGAAATCTGCCCCTACCAGTGCTCGGCCGTACACCATGATGCTGGCGAAGAACTCTTCAGCAGCAAACACCTGCACGTCGGCGTAGGGCAGCAGGCATTCGACGTCGATAAATACTTCGTGGGCGCTTTCGTGGGTGCGGGTGGTGGCGATGCCGCCGGAGGTGTGCTGGTGGCGCTCGCCGATGGCGAAGGCGTCGCGCAGGGTCTTGCACAGGGAAATCACATGGCCGAGCAAACCGAGGGTGCCCAGCACGTTCTGGTGCCCCACACACAGGCCCAGGCCCTGGTCGGGCAGCACTTTGAGCGCGCGCTGGATCATTGCTACCGCTTGGCGATAGGAAATGCGTTGGGCTGGGTCATCCAGGTCGGCCAGGGTAAAGCCCAGGCCACGGCACAGCGCTTCGGCACTGGCGCCCTTCTGCGCCACCACCTGCCCAAGGGTCTGCAACAGGAACGGCGACACGAGCGCCAGCTCGAATTGTGGGTCAACGGCTTTCCTTTGCATGGATCACGGGTTCCTGACTGAGTGCTTCAGTTCTTGTTTTAGAAACATTCTGACAATCATAGGCGCTTGCAAGAGTCGTTGCATACTGAGTGAAACCTGTCCGGCAAAGTCCCCCTATCTGTCCTCCAAAACCCTGCCTCACTGCGCGCCGAGGGCTTATTTCTATGGCCTGCGGTGCCCTAACAATAATAAAGAGGCCAGACATGAACCCCACCCGTGCGTTTCACCCCCTGCATGTTGCGCTGTTAAGCCTGATCAGCCTGCCGGCCCTGCCCACCGAAGGCGGCGTCGACAACATCGGCCCCGGCACCGATGGCTTCTACATCCTGCCCCTGGACGTGAACAA
The DNA here is from genome assembly GCF_013386585.1 of Pseudomonas sp. P7548. GTDB lineage: Bacteria > Pseudomonadota > Gammaproteobacteria > Pseudomonadales > Pseudomonadaceae > Aquipseudomonas. The sequence goes on from NZ_JACARO010000004.1 coordinate 139,201, forward strand.
CCTGCCGGACCATATGTTCGCCTTCAACCTGTATTACAACCACTACGAGGCGCGCAAACTGGACATCAGCTCCCTGGGCGGCAAGGTGCCGGACGTGCGCATCAAGTCCGACGCCATCATCCCCCGCCTGGATTACCTGAGCCCGGTGCGCATCTTCGGCGGGCGGCTGGGTGGCTACATCGCGCAGCCCTACCTCAAGCAGCAGGTGTCGTTGTTCGGCATGTCTGACACCCGCGAAAGCATGGGTGACACCACCGTCGCGCCGATCATCCTGTGGGACATGGGCAAGGACCTGACCCTGGCGGCCGCCGTGGAAATCACCCTGCCCACCGGCGAATACGACGCCACGCGCCTGGCCAATACCAGCAATAACTTCTACACCTACAAGCCGCTGGTCTCGGCCACCTGGATGCCCAACGCGCGCACGGAGCTGTCGATCAAGACCACCTACAGCTTCAACGAAGAGAACCACGATACCGACTACCGCTCCGGGCAGATCTTCCACTTCGATTATTCGGCCAGCTACAAAGTGACCGACAACCTGAGCCTGGGGGTCAACGGCTACTACCTCAAGCAGACCACCGACGATAAGCAGTACGGGCGCACGGTGGTCAACATCTTCGGCGAGGACGTGAACGACGGCGTGCGCGGGCAGGTGTTTGCGATCGGTCCTGCGGTGTATTTCACCTTTCTCAAATACGCCAGTGCGGAGGTCCGTTGGGCCAAGGAATTCGACGTGAAGAACCGCCCGGAAGGCGACATGTTGTGGGCGAAGCTGACGATTCCGTTTGCCCTGTAAAATGTGGGAGCTGGCTTGCCTGCGATGGCATCACCGAGGTGTGACTGACACACCGAGGTGCCTGCATCGCGGGCAAGCCCGCTCCCACATTTTTACCGCGTTTCGTCAGGTGTAGACGGGCCAGGTGTCGACGATCTTGCCGCCACGTACCGCGAGCAAATCACCAAACTGCAGCAGCACGAACTCACTCTGGGTGGGCCGCAGGAACACCTGGTCCTCGACATTCAAACCCACCGACGGCGAGCCGTTGACCATTTCCTGGTTCGAACTGCGCCCGTACAGGTCGTTGCTTTGCAGCCCCTGGGGCGATTCGAATTCGGCCATCCAATTGCCGCCATAGATAAAAAACGTGCTGCGCTGGTTCGGGTCCCACCACGAGAACACCCGCGACTTGCCGTCCAGCGCCGGGATGTTCACCGGCCCGGTGCTTTTTAATACCGGCGTGGCGATAAACGCGGCGGGCACGTGCTCGCTGAGGGACGCCAGGTCGTAATGGGTAGGCTTGAGCAACGCCGTGCCCACCGACACTTCCGTGCTCAAGCGCTCTTGCTCATGAATGCGATAGCTCGGGCTGCCGGCGGTGTTCAAGGTCAGCCCTTCCCTCCACAGCCCGGTGACGTGCTGGCGGGTGAAATCGACATAGCCGTTGTAGCGTTGCATCACCTGCTCGAACAATGCCTGGGGCGAACCGAGAATCCCCGGCACGCCCATGCCCACGAACGGGTCGTAGCCCATGAAACCGGCAAATGCCAGGTGCTGCGGGTGGGCGCCGATCAGCGTAAGCATCTGCCCCAGCACGGCGTTATCGCTGATTCCGCCACGGTGCAACCCCACGTCCAGCTCGATATTGACCTGCAAGCGCGTGCCCAAGCCCTGCGCCAAACCCAGGTACTGCTGGAGGCGCTGCGGCGTATCCAGCAACCACTGCAACTGCCGCGCGGGGTCGAACGTGCCCCTGTGGGTTTGATAAAACAGCTCGGCCGACCGCACCGGCAGCGGCTTGCCGATCAGGATATCGGCCTCGGGAAACACCTGGGCGTCATGGTTCAGAAATGGCTGGTGAAACGACATCAAGCGCTGCGTCCCCGCGCGCTTGGCGATGTACGCCAGCAGCCCCGGCGACGGCAAAGACTTCTCCACCAGCCGCAGGTGCTTGCCGCCGCGCTTCACCGACTGCATCACCACGTCGATGTTGTGGTCCAGGCGGTCGAGGTCGATCAGCATCACCGGGCGCATCGGCCCGTGGGCCTTGAGTTCGGCATTGAGGGTGCGGAAATACTCGTTGTAAGGCCCGCCGCGATCACTCGGGCGCAGCAGCCAGGCGCCGGCTGCCAGCACAGCGGCGCTGCCCAATACAAAATGTCGACGCTTCATCAGGCCACTCCCAGGATGGATGACAGGTGTGCATTGAGGAATTTGCCGCTGGGGTCCAGCTCGCGGCGCACCCGGGTAAATTCGTCCCAGCGCGGGTACAGCGGCTGCAAGGTGCGGGCGTTGAGGGTGTGCAACTTGCCCCAGTGCGGGCGCCCGGCGTACTTCCAGAAAATCGGCTCCACGGCGGCAAAGAAGTTGTGATGGTCCATCGCATAGTGCTGGTGCACGGAGATCGAGCAGCTGTCGCGGCCTTCGAACATGCTCAAGGGGATGTTGTCGGCCTTGACGTAGCGGTACTCGATGGGAAACCAGGTGCGCAGGTCCTTGTCGTTGATCAGCTTGAGGATTTCCCGCAGGCACGCCGGGCCATGTTCAGCGGGCACCGAGTACTCCATTTCGTTGAAACGCACATTGCGCACATTCGCGTAAACCTGGAACGACTCGGCCACCCGGTCCTGGAAACTGGCAAAGAACCGCAGGCTGTTGAGCAAGGTGCGGCGGGTGTCAGGGAAGTCACTGGCGTACTTGTCGAGCTTCTCGATGATCGTCACGAACTCATTGCCACCTGCCTCGGCCGGGTCGATGGGCGGCGTCTCGGGGTCGGTGGTTTCATTGAGCGCGATGGACAAGGCGTAGTCGGAATGGGTGACCACCAGCATTTCCCAGTGCTGGTTTTCCCGGGTGTTCTTCTCGACGTCTTCCAGCAGTTCTTCGGTCTTGGCGATCCACTGGCGTTCCCGCAGTCGGTACGGCGCGCGGTTCTGCGAGCGGATGCGGGTGGCCACGCCCAGGGCGCCAAGGGACACCCGGGCTGCACTGAACACCTCGGGATGATGTTCGGCGTCGCAATCGAGCACGTCGCCCTGGGCCGTCACCAGTTGCATGCCAGTGACGCAACCGGAATACGAGGTGAAGCCCACGCCCGTGCCATGGGTGGAGGTGGAAATCGCCCCGGCCAGGGTCTGGTAATCGATATCGGCCATGTTCGGCAGCGCCTGCCCCACCGCCTTCAGCGCCGGCCCCATGCGCGACATCGGCGTACCGGCCGCAAAAGTAGCCTGCAACGTGGCGGGATCATGGTCGAGCAGGCCGTTGAAATAGCTCAGGGACAGCAGCGTGCCGTCGGTTGGCACCAGCGCGCTGAACGAATGGGCCGACCCTACCGGCCGGACAGTGCCCGGCGCCTGGCGTATCACCTGCACCAGCTCATCCAGGTCCTTCGGCGCCAGGCGCGCCAAGGGCAGGCAGGTCTGCGCCCCCGACCAGTTACGCCACGGAATCAGCCGCGGCGCACGCGCCAATTGGGCCAGCACCGGGTTGCTGGTCAGCGCCAGAAAGGCGCCGGCCGCCGCCGACCGTTGCAAGAGTTGCCGCCGTGAAAGCGTCATCCACCACCCCTTCTTATTGTTGGATTTGAGTACCGGACATAAAGCTGATCAGCGCCAGGAACTGCTCTTCGGAACACTGCATGCACAGGCCCATCGGCGGCATGCCGTTGTAGCCGTTGATGCTGTGGTCCAGCAGGGTGTCCGCGCCCTGGGCCACACGCGGGCTCCAGGCGCTGCGATCGCCGGTCAACGGCGCGCCGGACGCCGGATTGGCGTGGCACAGCTTGCAACTGGTGTCGTAGACCTGGGCCAGCGCTGGGTCGGCGGGCATGGCGGTGGCAGCGGAGGCGCTTTCGGGGCGGGGTTTGGGTTTATCGTCACAGGCCGTCAGCAGGCCGAGCAGTGCCAACAGTAACGCGATGCGGCGCATGGCCACCCTCTCTTCTTATACGGTGGAAAGTGCAGTCCACACTAAGGCAGCCGTCTCGCGGCGTTGAGGGTTTTGGGGGACACAAAGGGGGGCTTGGGCGGCCAGCCATCCTGCCCCCTCATCGGGCGGTCAGGCCTGCAACAGGCCTTCGAGGGCAGTGCGCAGCGCAGGCAGTTGCGCCACACGCAGGCCAAAGGTGTCGCCGAGCAACGCCAGCAGTTCATCGGCGCTGTCCAGGGTGCGCTTTTCGCTGGGCTGGTCGAGGGAATGGACCGCGTAGTTCGTATTATTCAAGGTATAGCGTTTGCCCGGCGCCAGCAGCGCAGCTTTCAACTGGCCCACAAACGTCGAGCCCGGGTGTGTGGAGACGTACCAGTTGCCGATTTCATAGTCGATCGCCACCTGCTCTTGCAGGTCGAACACATACAGGCCACGCCACTCCTCGGCGACCTGGGCCCACAGCGTGTACTGCCCCTCATGGTGGGTCAGGCGATAGGGTTCGTGGGCGGTGGCTTGCGGCGCTTCGGTGTCCAGGCGCAGCGGGCTGCTGGGCACCATGCCGCCAAAGCCGACGTCGGTGATATAGCTAACGCCGTCAAGGGTCACCAGGCTCAGGCGATGGGTACGCCCGGTGCGCACGTCCGGCGGCCCGCCCATCACCACCCAACCGGTAATGCCCCGCGCTTCGAAGCCCAGCTCCTGCAACAGCGCCAGGAACATTTGGTTCAGCTCATAGCAATAGCCACCACGCCCATCGAACAACACTTTCTGCTCGACGCTGGCCAGGTCGATCGGCACCGGCAGGTGCATCAAGGTCGACAGGCTCTCGAACGCAAAGGTACACACATGGCGCAGTTGCAGCGCCTGCAAGGTCTGCAGGGTAGGCGGTGGCGGCACGTCATAACCCAGGCGCTGCAGGTAGCGCTGGCTGTGGGTCAGGTGGGGCATGGCACATTCCTTGGGCACGTGGCAGAGGCGTCACTATGCCGCGCCAGCGTGCACCTTGTCATTTTGAGTGAACCTTTTTGAACGCCAACCTATCCATTCATAACAAGACAGGGAGGCAACATGAGTACCGCAAAAATCTACACCATCCATTACCAGCTGCACGGTCAACCGAAATCCTTTGTAGTGCGCGCCGAAATCATGAACAACGCCGAGGCCTGGCACTGGGCGGCGGTGGATGCCGACATCGCCCACGTCAGCCGCGTAGGGCGTGTGGGGCATGAGCAGGTCAAGAAAACCACACGGCCCTGGGCGGAGAAGTTCGGGATTACCGAAGTGACGTGGGTTGCGCCGAAGTAAGAAGAAAAACCCCGCTGTTTAAGGCGGGGTTTTTGCAGGTCATTGGCCTTTTTGTGCGTATGCTGCTTCACGCAGAGTGTGTTCAGCTGTTGGGGAGTGACACGACGGTTAAACCGGAAATGCCGTTCTGGCCCCTGTTACCGTCTGTTCATACTCCCAAGAATTTAGAACGCATTGGCTTAGCCCGACATAGACAAGGATAGATATGCGCCGCAAAAGCCAGGTCATTGCCTTCCCGGCCCTGCTCGCCTCGTTTTTTCTACTTGCCGGCTGCCCGCCGCCCGCCGACTTCACAAAGTGGGAGCGCACGTCCACCACGCTAGACGGTGTCAGGTCAGCCATGGCTGCCTGTGGCAATCCCGTAGGGGGATCGCTGAACCGTTTTCCTTCAAACGAACGGGCCCTTCAATTCCAATGCATGCAACGTCTCGGTTTCACGCGCAAAGACGGATTCGAGTTTTGTGACGTTATGCAGAACCTTCCCGCCTGTGTCGAACAGAAAATCGGGCATCCGCTTAGCGTGTCCCAGCTCGAAGCATTGCCGTTTGAAGGCGACGAAGGCTTTTACCCAATAAAACCTGACTCTGGCCGCTATGAAAATATGCAGGTCAGCTGGCGTAAAGTGGGCGCATCACTGCACTTCTCGGTGCAGATTGCCAATAATCAGGAAGCGCTACCGGTCATGTACGCCTGCGGCTATCCAAAACCACTCGGGTCGAATCTGGCAGTCGCCAGCATCGGACGCACCGCCAAAGCGCAACGCTGCATGATCGATCATGGCTTTGAACCGAAGGACAAAATGATGCTGGTTTGTCGGCCCTATCCACATGTGACGGGCTGTAAACACAACGACTCACCGGCCACATGAACACTGACTTTCAGAACGCCC
>NZ_JACARO010000040.1 GCF_013386585.1 Pseudomonas sp. P7548
GCCCTGTCCCGCCCGTTGTATGAATGCATCCTGACCGGCGTACCACCGATCCAGAGCGGTATCGTGCACAACCATGTTTCGCGTCTGTCCAACCAACGCAGCATTTTCCATTACGCCACCGACGCCGGCCTCACCACAGCGGCGGCGGCCTACCACTGGGTCAGCGAGTTGTATAACCGCACGCCCTTTATCGCCGCCCGTGATCGTCATACCGACGACAAGGCGCTGGCGATCCAGCACGGGCATTTCTACTGGAATGACCACTACCCCGATTCCCACCTGTTCGCCGACGCCGAAAGCCTGCGCCTCAAACACGCGCCGAACTTTCTGGTGGTGCACCCGATGAACATCGACGACGCCGGGCACAAGCACGGCCTCGACACACCGCAGTACCGCAACAGCGCACGCTCGGCCGACATCATCCTGGCCGACTACCTGCAAGGCTGGCTCGACGCCGGCTACCAGGTGCTGGTGACGGCCGACCACGGCATGAACAACGACCGCTCCCACAACGGCCTGCTGCCGGAAGAGCGCGAAGTGCCGTTGTTCGTCCTTGGCGATGCCTTCAGTCTGGATGCGAATGCCGCGCCCAAACAGACCGAGTTGTGCGGCACCGTCTGCGAACTGCTGGGTGTGCCCCACGACAAACCTGTATGCCGGGAGCTGTTGAAATGACCCGTGGTAAATGGCTGGCACTGCTGTGCCTGGTGCCGTTCGCGCTGTTCTTCATCGTGTTCGAAATTGCCCCGCTGGTGTGGGTGCTGATCAACAGCCTGCAAACCGAGGAAGCCGGTTGGGGCCTGGAAAACTTCACGCGTATCTTCAGCTCGAAGTTCTACCTGCAAGCCATCCAGTTCAGCCTGGAGATCAGCTTCTACTCCAGCGTCTTCGGCATCATCATCGCCACGCTGGGCAGCTACTCCTTGCGTCGGGTGGATTCGCCGCTGCGCAATTTCGTCACCGCCTTCGCCAACATGACCAGCAACTTTGCCGGCGTGCCCTTGGCGTTTGCGTTCATCATCCTGCTGGGTTTCAACGGCAGCATCACCCTGATGCTCAAGCAGGCCGGGATCATCCAGGACTTCAACCTGTATTCCAAAACCGGCTTGATCATCCTCTACACCTATTTCCAGATTCCCCTCGGCGTGCTGCTGCTCTACCCCGCCTTCGACGCACTGCGTGAAGACTGGCGCGAGTCGGCTGCCCTGCTGGGCGCCAATGGCTGGCAGTTCTGGCGGCATATCGGCTTGCCGGTGCTCACGCCGGCGCTGCTGGGCACCTTCGTGATCCTGCTGGCCAACGCGCTGGGCGCCTACGCCACGGTGTATGCACTGACCACCGGCAATTTCAACGTACTGCCGATCCGCATCGCGGGCCTGGTCTCCGGCGACGTGTCCCTTGACCCGAACATGGCCAGCGCCCTGGCCGTGGTGCTGGTGGCGCTGATGACCGTGGTCACCGTGGTCCATCAACTGCTGCTCAAGAGGAGCTACCATGTCTCGCGCTGAAGCCGGCCCGGCCACCCTCTACCATCGGGTAGTGGTGTATCTGTTGTTCCTGATCCTGGTACTGCCGCTGTTGGGCACCTTCGTTTACTCCATTGCCAGCAGTTGGTCGGCCACCGTGCTGCCGGCCGGCTTTACCGTGAAATGGTATGTGCAACTGTGGAACGACCCGCGCTTCCTGGCCGCCTTCGGCCAGTCGCTGCTGGTGTGCGTCGGCGCGCTGATCCTGTCGGTGGTGCTGATCCTGCCGTTGCTGTTCGTGGTGCATTACCACTTCCCCCGGCTCGACGCCCTGATGAACATCCTGATCCTGCTGCCCTTCGCGGTGCCGCCGGTGGTGTCGTCGGTAGGCCTGCTGCAACTCTACGGCTCCGGGCCACTGGCGATGGTGGGCACGCCGTGGATATTGATCGGTTGCTACTTCACCGTGGCACTGCCGTTCATGTACCGCGCGATCACCAACAACCTGCAAGCCATCAACCTGCGCGACCTGATGGACGCCTCCCAACTGCTCGGCGCCAGCACCTGGCAGGCCGCGATCCTGGTGGTACTGCCGAACCTGCGCAAAGGCCTGATGGTTGCACTGCTGCTCTCATTCTCGTTCCTGTTCGGCGAGTTCGTGTTCGCCAACATCCTGGTAGGCACCCGCTACGAAACCCTGCAGGTGTACCTCAACAACATGCGCAACAGCAGCGGCCACTTCACCAGTGCCGTCGTCATTTCCTATTTCTTCTTTGTGCTGGTGCTGACCTGGGCCGCCAATATCTTGAACAAGGACAAAAGCCAATGAGCTTCGTCAGCGTCCAACATTTGCAAAAAGGCTACGCCGGCACCCCGGTGTTCAGCGACATCAACTGCGAAATCGGCAAGGGCGAATTCGTCACGCTGCTCGGCCCGTCCGGTTGCGGCAAGTCCACCCTGCTGCGCTGCATCGCCGGCCTCACGCCGGTGGACAGCGGCAAAATCCTGCTGGATGGCCAGGACATCGTCCCGCTGAGCCCGCAGAAACGACACATCGGCATGGTGTTCCAGAGCTATGCGCTGTTCCCCAACATGACCGTGGAACAGAACGTCGCCTTCGGCCTGCGCATGCAGAAGGTCAACGCCGACGACAGCCACAAGCGCGTGCAGGAAGTGCTGCAACTGGTCGAACTCAAGGACCTGGCCGGCCGCTACCCGCACCAGATGTCCGGTGGCCAATGCCAGCGCGTGGCCCTGGCCCGCTCGCTGGTCACCCGCCCACGCCTGCTGCTGCTCGATGAACCACTGTCGGCACTCGATGCACGGATTCGCAAGCACCTGCGCGAACAGATCCGCCACATCCAGCGCGAGCTGGGGCTGACCACCATCTTCGTGACCCATGACCAGGAAGAAGCCCTGACCATGTCCGACCGCATCTTCCTGATGAACCAGGGCAAGATCGTGCAGAGCGGCGACGCCGAAACCCTCTACACCGCGCCGGTCGATGTGTTCGCGGCGGGCTTTATCGGCAACTACAACCTGCTGGACGCCGACAAGGCCACCCAACTGCTGCAACGCCCGATCAACAGCCGCATCGCCATTCGCCCGGAAGCCATCGAGCTGAGCCGCAGCGGCGAACTCGACGCGCTGGTGCGCAGCCACAGCCTGCTGGGCAACGTGATCCGCTACCGCATCGAGGCACGCGGCGTGGAACTGGTGGTGGACGTGCTCAACCGTTCGGCCGACGACCTGCACCCGGACGGGCAACGCCTGGCACTGTCCATCGACCCAAGTGCCCTGTGTGAAGTAGCCTGATGCAACGATTGATTGAGAGAGCGTGACCGATGGCATTGGTAATTTTTGATCTGGACGACACCCTCATCCACGGTGACTGCGCCACCCTGTGGAGCGAGCAGATGGGCCGCCTGGGCTGGGTCGACCGCGAGTCGTTCATGCGCAAGAACAACGAACTGATGGACGCCTACAGCCAGGGCAAGCTGCTGATGGAAGATTTCATGACCTTCAGCCTGGAGCCGATGATTGGCCGCACACCGGAAGAAATCGAACACCTGGTGGAGCCGTGGGTCGAGGACGTGATCGAGCCGCTGATCTACAGCGACGCCACCAAGACCATCGCCCGCCACCGGGCCAATGGCGACCGGATCCTGGTGATTTCGGCGTCGGGCACGCATTTGGTCAAGCCGATTGCCGCGCGCATCGGCATCGATGAAGTACTGGGGATTGACCTGGAAATAAGCCATGGCGTGTACAGCGGCCAGACCGTGGGCGTACTGACTTACCGTGAAGGCAAGATCACCCGTTTGCTGGAATGGCTGGAACAGGAAGGTGAGACGTTGGAGGGCGCGTATTTCTATTCGGATTCGCGCAATGACCTGCCATTGCTGAGCAAGGTGGAGTACCCACAGGTGGTGAACCCGGACCCGGTACTGCGTGCCCATGCCGAACAAGAAGGCTGGCCAATCCACCACTGGATCTGATCACACCCTGCTGAATTGAAAACCCAATCAACTGTGGGAGCTGGCTTGCCCGCGATAGCGGTCTATCAGTGAAGAATTCTTCATCTGACATACCGCTATCGCAGGCAAGCCAGCTCCCACATTGATCGCATTCCAATTTAAAGATCAGGTCAGCGTCTCATCGATCACCAACACCAGTTTCCCTGAAATCTGGTTAGTCGCCAGCTCCGCAAACGCCGCCTCGGCGTCCTTGATCGGGAAGGTCTTGGCCAATTGCGGGCTCAGGCGTCCTTCGACAAACAGCGGCCACACGTGCTGGCTGAGGTCACTGAACAAGTCGGCCTTGAACTGATCGCTGCGGCTGCGCAGGGTCGAGCCCAGCAGTTGCACACGCTTGCCCAGCACCTGGGCCAGGTCCAGCTTGGCCTCGCGGCCGCCCATCAGGCCGATCAGCACCCAGCGACCGTCGAGGGCCAGCAGCTTGAGGTCCAGCGCCGCATAGTCACCGCCGACCGGGTCGAGGATCACATCGAACGGCCCGAAATCCCGCAAACTTTCGATGCCGTCGGTACGCACCACACCGCCCTGGGCGCCCAGCGCTTCGCAGTAAGCCAGCCGGTCTGCCGAGCCGACACTGACCCAGCACGGGCTGCCAAACACCTTGCACAGCTGGATCGCCGCCGAACCCACGCCACTGGCGCCGGCATGCAACAACACCTTCTCACCAGGCTTGAGCCCCGCCAGCTGGAACAGGTTGAGCCACGCGGTGCTATACACCTCAGGCAGCGCCGCCGCTTCGACCAGCGACAAGCCCTCCGGCACCGGCAGTACGTGGCGTGCGTCCACCACCACCTCTTCGGCCATTCCACCCCCCGCCAACAGCGCGCACACGCGGTCGCCGACCTGCCAGGACGAACCCGGGCCGACTTCGCTGATCACCCCGGAACACTCCAGGCCCAACACGTGGCTCGCGCCCGGGGGCGGCGGATAGAGCCCCGCACGCTGTAATAAATCGGCGCGATTGAGGCCCGCAGCCGCCACACGAATGCGAACTTGGCCTACATCGCAGGTAGGACGGGGTTCATCCAACCACTCCACGTGACCGTCAACGCCTTGCAATGCTTTCACAGTGCCTCCATAGTGAGTCTGGACTGAGCCCGTAGCTGTAGCGCCGGGCTTTTTGCATTATGCGACCGGACCATATGGAACCGGCTCCCTCAAAGACGGCCTAATATGCGTTATCAATTGCCCCCGCGTCGAATCAGCATGAAGCATTTGTTCCCAAGCACCGCCCTCGCTCTTTTCATTGGTCTCGGCTTCGCGTCGATGTCGACCAATACGTTCGCAGCCAACAGCTGGGACAACCTTCAGCCGGATCGCGATGAGGTGATTGCCAGCCTTAACGTCGTCGAGTTGCTCAAGCGCCATCACTACAGCAAGCCGCCGCTGGACGACGCTCGCTCGGTGATCATCTACGACAGCTACCTCAAGCTGCTGGACCCGTCGCGCAGCTACTTCCTGGCCAGCGATATCGCTGAGTTCGACAAGTGGAAGACGCAGTTCGACGACTTCCTCAAGAGCGGCGACCTGCAGCCCGGCTTTACCATCTACAAGCGCTACCTGGACCGCGTGAAAGCGCGTCTGGACTTCGCGCTGGCCGAGCTGGACAAAGGCGTCGACAAGCTCGACTTCACCCAGAAGGAAACCCTTCTGGTGGACCGCAAGGACGCCCCCTGGCTGACCAGCACCGCCGCCCTCGACGACCTGTGGCGCAAACGCGTCAAGGACGAAGTGCTGCGCCTGAAGATCGCCGGCAAAGAGCCCAAGGCCATCCAGGAACTGCTGACCAAGCGCTACAAGAACCAGCTTGCGCGCCTGGACCAGACCCGTGCCGAAGACATCTTCCAGGCCTACATCAACACCTTCGCGATGTCCTACGACCCGCACACCAATTATCTGTCGCCAGATAACGCGGAAAATTTCGATATCAATATGAGTCTGTCGCTGGAAGGCATCGGTGCCGTCCTGCAAAGCGACAACGACCAGGTGAAGATTGTGCGTCTGGTGCCGGCAGGTCCGGCTGACAAGACCAAGCAAGTCGCGCCGGCTGACAAGATCATCGGCGTGGCCCAGGCCGACAAAGAGATGGTCGACGTGGTCGGCTGGCGCCTGGACGAAGTGGTCAAGCTGATCCGTGGGCCGAAAGGCAGTGTGGTGCGCCTGGAAGTGATTCCGCACACCAATGCGCCGAACGACCAGACCAGCAAGATCGTGTCGATCACCCGTGAAGCGGTGAAGCTCGAAGACCAGGCCGTGCAGAAGAAAGTCCTCAACCTCAAGCAGGATGGCAAGGACTACAAGCTGGGCGTGATTGAAATCCCGGCCTTCTACCTGGACTTCAAGGCCTTCCGCGCTGGCGACCCGGACTACAAGTCCACCACCCGCGACGTGAAGAAAATCCTGACTGAGCTGCAGAAGGAAAAAGTCGACGGCGTGGTCATCGACCTGCGCAACAACGGCGGCGGTTCCCTGCAAGAAGCCACCGAGCTGACCAGCCTGTTTATCGACAAGGGCCCGACCGTGTTGGTACGCAACGCTGACGGCCGTGTCGACGTGCTCGAAGACGAGAACCCGGGCGCCTTCTACAAAGGGCCGATGGCGTTGCTGGTCAACCGCCTCTCGGCATCGGCTTCGGAGATTTTTGCCGGCGCCATGCAGGACTATCACCGTGCGTTGATCATCGGTGGCCAGACCTTCGGCAAAGGCACCGTGCAGACCATCCAGCCGCTGAACCATGGCGAGCTCAAGCTGACGCTGGCCAAGTTCTACCGGGTTTCCGGGCAGAGCACCCAGCATCAGGGCGTACTGCCGGACATCGACTTCCCGTCGATCATCGACACCAAGGAAATCGGCGAGAGCGCCCTGCCCGAAGCCATGCCGTGGGACACTATCCGTCCTGCGATCAAGCCGGCGTCGGACCCGTTCAAACCGTTCCTGGCGCAGTTGAAGGCTGACCATGATGCGCGCTCCGCCAAGGATGCCGAGTTCGTGTTTATCCGCGACAAACTGGCGCTGGCTAAGAAGCTGATGGAAGAGAAAACCGTCAGCCTCAACGAAGCGGACCGTCGTGCGCAGCACACCTCCATCGAGAATCAGCAGCTTGTGCTGGAAAACACCCGCCGCAAGGCCAAGGGTGAAGACCCGCTCAAAGAGCTGAAGAAAGAAGACGAAGATGCACTGCCGGCCGAGCCGGAAAAAACCAAGCCGGAAGATGACGCCTACCTGGCGGAGACCGGTCGCATCCTGCTGGACTACCTCAAGATCTCCAAGCAGGTTGCCAAGCAGTAAATGATGGCAATTTAATGTGAACGCTCCCCGGAGTGTCATCATATAGACATCATTCTGTCGTGAAATGAAGGACCGCAGGCGTTAAGCCTGCGGTCCTTTTTTTCGATCGAGATCGCCATGACCATGACCGAACAGCTGAAGGCCCTGAGCTCAATCCTGGCTCAAGGCAGTTTGCACAGCCTGTTCCAACCGATCATCTGCCTGTCCGAACGGCGCATCCTCGGCTACGAAGCCTTGAGCCGTGGCCCGTCCAACAGCCCGCTGCACTCCCCCGTCGCGCTATTCTCCGTGGCCAGCCATGCCGGGCGCCTCAGCGAGCTGGAGATCGCCTGCCGCGAGAGCGCGTGTCGACGCTTCAGCGAGCAGAAACTGCCGGGCAAGCTGTTCTTGAACATCTCGCCGGAATCCCTGATGGAAACGGCCCATCAACCGGGCCGCACGCTGCAATTGCTGCGTGACTTCGGCATTCCACCCAGCCAGGTGGTGATCGAGCTCACCGAACAGACACCGACCGACGATTTCGAGCTGCTGCAGACCGCCCTGCACCACTACCGTGACATGGGCTTTGCGATCGCACTGGATGACTTGGGCGCCGGGTATTCCAGCCTGCGCTTGTGGTCGGAACTGCGCCCGGATTACGTGAAGATCGACCGGCACTTTATCGACGGCATCCATCAGGATGCGCTCAAGCGCGAGTTTGTCGGCTCTATCCTGCAGATCGCCAAGGCGTCTCGCGCCCAGGTGATTGCCGAGGGTATCGAGTTGCCGGAGGAGTTGGCGGTGTTGACGGAAATGGGCGTCGACCTCGTTCAGGGCTACTTGCTCTGCCGTCCCCAGGAACACCCTCCGCAGGAAGTGCGGGCGATGCTGCCCAAGCCGGATAACGCCAACATCGCCCTCAGCGAAGAAGGCAGCGACCTCAGCGCCCTGCTCAACGAGCAACCGGCGGTTGACCAGGACACCGCCACCGCCCAGGTACTGGAATCGTTCCGCCGCCAGGCCAACCTCAACTCGCTGGCGGTGCTGGATGGGCGTGGCCACCCCGTAGGTATCGTGCACCGCCATTCGCTGTCTGACGCCCTGCTCAAGCCTTTTGCCACCGACCTGTTCGCGCGCAAGCCGATCAGCCGCCTGATGAGCGATGACTTTCTTGCCGTGGAGCTGAGCCAGTCGCTGCAGCAAGTCAGCCGCCTGCTCACCAGCCGTGCACGGCAACGCATCGAAGAAGACTTCATCATCACCTTGAACGGCGATTACCTGGGCCTGGGCCGGGTGATTGACGTGCTCAAGCTGATCACCGAACTGAAGATCCAGCAGGCGCGCTACGCCAACCCGCTGACCTTGTTGCCCGGCAACGTACCGATCCAACAATGCCTCACGCGTTTGCTGCAACAACAGCGCGAGTCGGTGATCTGCTACGTGGATATCGACAGCTTCAAGCCGTTCAACGATATCTACGGCTATGGGCGTGGGGATGAAGTGTTGCTGTGCCTGGCGCAGTGCCTGAACGACCGGGTAGACCCCAGCCGCGACTTTGTCGGGCACATTGGCGGTGATGACTTTCTGCTGGTGCTGGGCCCGCAGGACTGGCGTAAGCGACTCAACCAGTTGCTGGATGACTTCCACACCCAATGCCGGCGGTTCTACCGCGCCGAACACCTCGATGCCGGTTGCTTCGTGGCATTGAACCGCCAGGGCGTGCGGCAGGAGTTTGCCCTGTTGTCGCTATCGATTGGCGTGGTGCACCTCTATCCACAGGCCTGTGGACAACTTGATGCCAGCCAATTGGCGGAGTTGGCCTCCCAGGCCAAGCACCATGCCAAGGACGTGGCCGGCTACAGCATCCATGTGATCGACAGCCTGGACATGCTGTCCCAGGCACTTTAAGCCTCGGCCGATTCCGGATACTCGTACTCGAACACCCGCACCACCTCCGAGGCGTGCCAGGACGCAGCGGCCACGCCATCGGAAGGCCCGCTGAAGCGCCCCAGGCGCTCCACACACTCAAAGAAGCCAGTACGCGGCAGGCGGCTGGCGCCCTGGCTGATCACCAGCGAGCTGCGCAGCGGCTGCTCGGCCTTGGCATCCAGCGCCGCCAGATGCTCCAGGGCGGCCGCCAGGGTTTGCATGGCCGGCGTGGGAAATTGCAGGCGCTCCAGCAGTGCACGGTAGGTCAGCAGATGGCGCTGGCGGCGCGCCTGGTCCAGTTCGTTGAGTAGCCCATCCCAGTGTTGACGGCTGATACGTAGGCTCAAGATTCATCCCTCCAACCTGCAACGCCCAATTCCCAGGCCAGGCTGCGGCGAATAGCGGCATCCGGCTGGCGCTCACCACTTTCAATCAATCCTAGATAGGAGGGGCTGATGCCCACGGTACGGGCCAAGGCTTCGATGGCCAGCCCCTTGGCTTCACGCAGGCCGCGCAGGTCTGCGAGCGGGCGCAAATCCCTGTCGGGAGCGGGGGTTACAGCGGGGGAAGAAGCCTGGGTGGGTATCGGTTGACCGGCGGCTATTAGTAGCGCCTGGTACTGATCCCATGGCAACACCGCGTATTCGGGTTCGCCATTGCGTGAAATTATCTGAATATCCATGACTGCCCCGTAGGATAACAACACTTACTAAGTAAGTTCTTTCCTTAGAAGTGTAATCCTAACAGCCACAAAGGTCGCAGGGGGATAGCCGCGTTGTCAGTTTTTTTGCGGGTTTTCCTTTGCCAGCAGTGCCGGGGTCGCCGGCAAGCGTTCAACCACCGCCAGTTTTTCCGGACGCAGGGCATCGCGCCAGGCGCGAAACGCGCTCAGTTCGCCGTCCAGGGTCTTCATGACCCAGGCCAGCACCGCGATGTCGTCGAGCATGCCGAACACCGGGATGAAGTCCGGGATCGCATCAATCGGGCTCAAGAAATACATCAGCGCCGCCACCACCGAAATCAGCGCCTTGGGGCTGATCGCCCGGTACTCGCCGCGCCAGTAGGCCAGGCACAGGGCCTGGAGCAGCTTGAGATCGTCCTTGAGCTTGCCCAGCCGGTTACCCTGGCTTGAGCCTTTGGCGGCGACCGCGAACAGCAGGGTCGGCAGACGCCCACGCCCGAGCAGGCGCGCGGCCATGGGCAGAAAGCGGGTGAAATTGAAGGGTGCTTTCATCGTCACTCCCGTTCCAGGCGACATAAAATGTTATCCACACAAATTGTGGATAACCTTGTGAACAGAGCCGGTTTTTCCGGCTGAAAGCCACGATCTACAAGGCTTGCAGTCAGATCGGGCATTTTTTGCGCACATAAAAAAACCCAAGATTTCATTGACTTGGCGCTGATCTACGACTACCCGTGCTCGAGTCTTATATCAGACTGTTACCGGCCACGGACGTTCGTTTGGATCTGTAGTGAGCGGGCTTGCCCCGCGCCAGGGGGCGACTCCGATCCAAATCCAGGGACTGGGCCTTACTGAAACACCGCGGCGGTCACATTCGGGCAGAGTCGCCTCTGGCGCGGGGCAAGCCCGCTCACTACAGAAACGACAACGCCCCGTCGAAACGGGGCGTTGTGGGTGCTCAAGGCGCCTATTACTTCTTGGCGGCCGGGGCAGCAGGTGCTTCAGGTGCGTCAGCCTTGGCTGGGTCCTTGATGGCCAGCAGCTTCAGGTTGAACACCAGTACCGAGTTGGCAGGGATCGCCGGGCTCGGGCTCTGGGCACCGTAGGCCAGGTCAGACGGGATGTACAGTTCGGCTTCTTCACCGACGTGCATCAGTTGCAGGCCTTCGACCCAACCTGGGATCACACCGCTGACCGGCAGGTCAATCGGGCTGCCACGGTCTTCGGAGCTGTCAAAGGTGGTGCCGTTGGTGAGCTTGCCGGTGTAGTGAACAGTCACGACGTCGGTTGGCTTAGGCTGCGCGCCATCGGATTTCTTCACGATCTTGTACTGCAGACCGGAAGCAGTGGTGACGACGCCGTCTTTCTTGGCGTTGTCTTCGAGGAATTTCTTGCCGGCCGCTGCCGACTCTTCGCTCATCTTGGTCATGCGTTCTTCAGCACGCTTTTGCAGTGCGGCAAACGCTTCAACCAGTTCTTCGTCTTTCAGCTTCTGTTCTTTCTTGCCGACGGCATCTTCGATGCCTTGGGCTACCGCTTTGGAGTCCAGGTCATCCATGCCTTCTTGAGCAAGGCTTTTGCCCATGTTCAGGCCGATGCCGTAGGAAGCTTTTTGCGCCGGGGTTTTCAGCTCTACGCTGGTCTGCGAATCACAACCCGCAAGTACCAGGCTAACCAGGGCCACCGCCGCCGCCAACCGATGCTGTTTCATGCTATTTCCTTGTTCATGCGCCAATAGGGCATTCGAATAAAGTCGCGAGCTTATCAGGCGGCCACGACCAATGGCTACCGGCATGTGAGCAGGAAACTTCCGATAAGTTCACGTGTTTAAAAGCATTTTCATTCATTATGGAGGCCCGCGACGGATCGCGGGACCACACGCCACCAGGCTCATGGCCACTTGCCGCACTTGTGACGTGATG
Source organism: Pseudomonas sp. P7548 (assembly GCF_013386585.1). Classification (GTDB taxonomy): domain Bacteria; phylum Pseudomonadota; class Gammaproteobacteria; order Pseudomonadales; family Pseudomonadaceae; genus Aquipseudomonas. The sequence continues at coordinate 11,804 of NZ_JACARO010000040.1, forward strand.
GCATAACAACGCTACAACTCGACAAGGATAGTTATCTTGCGCATTTTTTCCCGTGTTTTACTCCTGATATTCATCCTGGTGGGCATCGCCCTGGCCGTGGTGCTCTATTACACCGTGAACCCCAGGCTCCCCGACTACGTGCCCGTGAAGCAGGTGCACTACCAGGATCAATGGAGCGCCGCCGACCGCCAGACCTACTACTTCACGCCCCAGGGCACCCAGGTAAAAGGCCTGCATTACGACTGGTTCACCGCCCTCGAACTGCCGTTTTCCGACGCGCGTTTTGCCACGCCGGAATACCTCGCACGCTTCGGTTTTTTGGTCGACCCCAAGCAAGTCCCTACCACGCAGAACCCCGGCAACCTGCCCGTCGGCTTCGCCCGGCACCAGAACGCCGGCAGCCCCGCCGAGTACCTTGATATCACCTGCGCCGCCTGCCATACCGGTGAGCTGCACTACAAAGACCAGGCCCTGCGCATTGACGGCGGCTCGGCCCAGCATGTGCTGTCTTCCAGCGTGCCGACCCTGCGCGGCGGCAGTTTTGGCCAGGCGCTGGTGGCCAGCCTTGCAGCCACCTATTACAACCCGTGGAAGTTCGAGCGTTTTGCACGCACGGTGCTCGGCGCAGGTTACGACGATGACAGCAAAAAACAGCTGCGCCAGGACTTCAAGCAATCGCTGAACCAGTTCCTCAAAGTCGCCTGGAACGACACCCACCGCGGCCTTTACCCCACCGAAGAAGGCCCGGGCCGCACCGACGCGTTTGGCCGAATCGCCAACGCCAGCTTCGGCGACGCCATTTCCCCGGACAACTACCGTGTCGCCAACGCGCCAGTGGACTACCCGCATTTGTGGGACATCTGGACCTTCGACTGGGTGCAGTGGAACGGCTCGGCCCAGCAGCCCATGGCGCGCAATATCGGTGAAGCCCTCGGCGTGGGCGCCACGCTGCAGTTCTTCGACGGCGCCGGCCAACCGTTGCAAGGCGATGCGCGCTACCCCTCCAGCGTTCGGGTACGTGACCTCAACCTGATCGAAGAAACCCTGCAACGCCTCAAGCCGCCGACCTGGCCCGAAGACTTGTTCGGTGCCATCGACAAGCCGCTGGCCGCTCACGGTCGCGCCCTGTTCGCCGAGAACTGTGCCGGTTGCCACGTGCCTACCGTTACCCAGGAAAATGGCCGCCCGGTGCAGCAACTGAAAATGCTGCCAGTGGACTACATCGGCACCGACCCCGGCACCGCCAGCAACATTGCCGACCAACGCTATGACCTGAGCGCATTGCAGTGGGACCCGGCCGAATTGGCCAAGCTCAATGTCGAGCTGCACCCCACCCCGACCGAGCCGTTGGACCTGAAGAAAATGTCGGTGGCCAAGGGCCTCGCCTACGTCACCGCGTTCGTCGAAGACCACGCCTACCGCGCCGCCGGCGTGACCCCGGCCGAACGCCCGCGCCTGGACGGCTACGGCCTGCCCATCGGCGTGCGTGAACTGCGCGCCTACAAGGCCCGCCCGTTGGCGGGTGTCTGGGCGACCCCGCCGTTCCTGCACAACGGTTCGGTGCCGACGATCTACCAATTGCTCTCGCCCCAGGACGAGCGCAGCACCACCTTCTATAAAGGCACGTTCGACTACGACCCGCGCCACCTGGGCTTCCAGACCGCCGCGTTCAAGAACGCCTTCCTGTTCGACACCAAAATCACCGGCAACCACAACAGCGGCCATGAATTCCGCGCCGGCCAACGGGGCAACGGCGTCATCGGCCGTGGCCTGCTACCGCAGGAGCGCTGGGCGCTGCTGGAATACCTCAAAGTGCTGGGCGGCCCGCTGGAGCAACAACTGCCATGATTATCCGATCGCAATACAACGAACGCTCTCTTCTGGCCCGCCTCTGGCTGCGCCTGGGCCGGTTTCTCGGTAAAACCCTGCTGTGGCTGGTCGGCCTCGGGTTGCTTGGCTGGCTGGCCGCCACGGCCTGGTTTGCCTGGCAACACAGCGGCCCGGTGTCGCCCAACGAGCAGATCCCGGCCGGCGAAGCGGCGATGACCCAAGGCATCATCCAGACCGCTGTGCGCATCGTCGACCAGCACCGCGAGGGCACGCGCTACCTGCGTGATGCCCACGCCAAGGCCCATGGTTGCGTGAAGGCAGAAGTCAGTGTGCTGGCAGACCTCGACCCCGCATTGCGCCAGGGTGTGTTCGCCGAGCCAGGCAAGACCTGGCAAGCGATGATGCGGCTGTCCAACGGTAACGCCTACCCGCAATTCGACAGCATCCGCGATGCACGGGGCATGGCGATCAAGTTGCTCGATGTACCGGGCAAACAACTGATGGCCGACCAACAAGCGCGCACGGAGCAGGACTTCGTGATGTTCAGCCACCCGAACTTCTTTGTCAGCGACGTGGCGGAGTACGCGCAAAACATCGGCGCCCAGGCCGACGGCAAGAAGGTCCTGGCGTTCTTCCCCAAGCTTGATCCACGCAGCTGGCAGGTGCGGCACTTATTCATCGCCTTGGCAACCCTGGCCCCCGCGCCGGCCAGCCCGACGCAGACCACGTACTTTTCGGTTTCGCCCTACAAGTTCGGCACGGCCAATGCCAAGTTCCGTGTCGCGCCCGACCCGCAAAGCTGCCCGGAGTACGTCCTGCCCAAACAGAACCAGGATCTGCCGAACTTCCTGCGCAGCGCCCTGAATCAACAGCTTTCCACCGACCGCGTGCCGGCGTGTTTCGTGCTGCAGATCCAACGGCAGAATCCGCAGAAATTCATGCCGATCGAAGACACCAGCATCGAATGGAAGGAAAGCGACGCGGCGTATGAAACCGTGGCCAAGGTGAAGATCCCGCCGCAGGATTTTGATACGCCAGCGCTGAACCTGGCGTGCGACAACCAGTCGTTCAACCCGTGGTTTGGCTTGCAAGCGCACCGCCCCATCGGCGGGATCAACCGCCTGCGTAAAGCGGTCTACGAAGCGGTCAGCGACTACCGTCACAGCCGTAATCTGTAGGAGCCGGTTTGCCGGCGATGGCGGTCAGTCAGAGACACCGCCATCGCTGGCAAACCAGCGCCTACACAGGCCGTCTGCGCTCATCCCGTAAAGAATGCGTATGGATCGCTCCACTCGCATAACGATTACGTCGTCTCGCTTGAGCAACCCAGCCCGCGCACTCTACCGTCACTTCCTACCCCAACACCCGTAGGAAATCATCGTGGAAAGTTCAACTTTAGGCATGGTCGTCCTGACAATGATTGCGCTCTTCGGCACCGCCGCGTTTTGCTTCGAGCACCTGGCCACACGCGCCGAAAAGAAAAAGAAGAGCAAATAAGCGGACCGTTCCAATCTGTACAACCCCAGCTTTCAAAAGGATACCCGGGCACCGGGAAGTGTGGGTGCGCATGGCGCAGGTGCGACAGAAACGGGAGGCGACCCCGTAGGCAGAAAATCCGAGCAAAAAAAAGCCCGCTCAATGAGCGGGCTTCTTGTAGCGACCTGGCGTTCAGTGTTCCAGGTTGCCGAATATGGCGCAGCGGACGGGACTCGAACCCGCGACCCCCGGCGTGACAGGCCGGTATTCTAACCGACTGAACTACCGCTGCGCGTAACACGTGAAGCGAATGGTGGGTGATGACGGGATCGAACCGCCGACCCTCTGCTTGTAAGGCAGATGCTCTCCCAGCTGAGCTAATCACCCTTCGTTTCGGTGTGGGCGCATCATACACCAAAAAATCGTAATGTCTTGATTTAAATGCAATTTATTTAAAAAAAGTTTAAATCGCGATTTTTTGCCATATTTCGGACAAAGAAAAGCCCGCGATTAAGCGGGCTTTCTGTGGTGACCTGGCGTTCAGTGTTCCAGGTTACCGAATATGGCGCAGCGGACGGGATCATGACTCATCCTCTAAATCATTGAAAGGCCGAGGTTTCCATAGCCTAGCGTGTCGTTGATGGACTCGATTGTGTACTTCTAACGACCAGCTGGCAATCTGAACACCGCGGCAGCTTGGTGCAATGCCAGAGCGTATCCGGGCAAATCAAAAAAAATCAGCTACGCGAATACGCAATTCGCGAACTCGGGCTTGCTTGACGACAACGTAGAAGAACAACCTGCCACAGCGGAAGCCAAAAGCCAACTATCAAAATCCTTGTCTTCAATGGTTTGGATCTCGACTGATTGCATAGAGCCCTCCTGAAATACGAATGGCCGCTTCGCTGCTGCATGCGACGGAGGCGCAGACGTGGCTGGTTGGTCTTCGGCTCTTGGCGGACCCTGCACCTATGCCCCGATGGGTTTCACACCGTACTTTTGATAGTAGGTGCTGGTGATTTCGTCCTGACTTCGAGGGGGGTCGGCCAGGACATGGGCAGGAGACAGCAACGGAGAGATCGAGATGGTTTCGATTTTGACAATGTGATCGACAGGGTACTCTGGACCATTCGCCGTTCGAACCCAGTTGGCGATCGCCAAGGACTCGTCAGCATTTGCCGGAAGTATCAACGCACGGCCCTTAAATCGATAACCACGCCTCTGGAAGATGTCGACTACGTTAATTTCTACAGCAGGATTGCGCTTCAGATTCAGTATCGTCTGGGGCGATGCAATATCGGCAAAGTAGAGAACGCCATTCGTGACCGTCAAAGACGCCTTCGGTGACAGATTAGGCGTTCCGTCTTCGTTGACTGTCGCGACGAACGACAGTATCGCCTGCTTGATAATCGCCTCCATGTCAGCAGTGATTTCAATCATAGAGATGCCCCTCTCCCATGACCATGAAGTCGGTCGTCGCAAGTGCTTTGTCCCTCGCTAATGTGGCCTGGTCCCGGTCGAGAAATGCAGTGGCCTGCACGGAGAGGAATTGCAGGGTTTTCAGCCCAATGCTGCCCAGCACCACCGACAGATACGGTGTGAGAAAATCGGGCTGGTTGGCTCGGTCCCCGGTAAAGACGCCACCGGAAGCGATGCCGATAAACACGGGACGATCCCGGAACATTCCCACCTTCCCGGACGGCGTCGACATGAACGTGCGACCAGCGCGAAGGATTTGGTCGATCCACGCCTTGAGGACCGACGGAACGGTTAAGTTATTCATGGGCGTTCCGATGACAATTACATCTGCCGCTTCGACTTCCTGAATAAGCACCTCGGAAAGCTCCAACGCGCCCCTCGGCGGGGCCGCCAAAGTCGCCGGCGACGACAGTGCAGTTTCGTAGTCAGGCGAAGCGTGTGGCAGGGGGGCAGAGGCAAAGTCTCGCCGGCTGATGCTCGCACCGGGCGCAACCTCAAGGAGCTTTTTGACGATAGCCGCTGAAAGCCGGCGGCTGTGCGATTCAGGGCGTGAACTGCAATCAATATGGAGGATGTTCATGCGAACAATCCCGATGATTTTACGAAGCCAATTACGACGATCTTCATCATTTATTCTCCTCGGTTAGTTGCCGTCACTTCTAGCCCGCGCTGCACCGCCGGACGCGCAAGGCCACGGTTGAACCATGCTTGAACATGAAGAAAGCGGTCGAAGCCGACGAGCTCGCGTGCTTCGTAAAAGCCGATCAGGTTGCGCACCCAGCCGAGCAGCGAAATATCGGCAATACTGTAATCAGCTCCCATCACCCAGTCACGACCTGCGAGCCGGTTGTCAAGGACGCCAAGCAGCCGCACCGATTCGGTTGCGTAGCGGTCGCGCGGGCGCTTGTCCTTATAGTCTTTGCCGGCGAACTTATTAAAGAAGCCGACTTGGCCGAACATCGGCCCGACTCCGCCCATCTGCCACATCACCCACTGGATCGTTTCGTAGCGGGTGTTCGGATCGGACGAGATAAATCGTCCTGTCTTGTCGGCAAGATAGAGGAGGATTGCACCCGACTCGAACAGCGCAAGCGGCGCACCGCTCGGCCCATCAGGGTCGTAGATTGCGGGAATCTTGCCGTTGGGGTTGAGCGCGAGAAAGGCTGGCTCGCGACTTTCGTCTGCCATGATGTCGATTCGATGTGCTTCGTAGGTGAGGCCGGTTTCCTCAAGCATGATGCCGATCTTCACCCCATTGGGTGTCGGTAGGGAAAAGAGCTGCAACCGATCGGGATGCCGCGCCGGCCAGCGTGCGAAAATAGGATGATCAAGTGTCACTTTCTTGCTCCTAATTAGTGGATGCATATGAAAAGCCCAGACACACTCCTAAGATTCTCACTTAGGCGCATCCTTGTTAGATTTCTTAACGGTATCTCTCGGAAAAATAATAATAAATCACCAGTTAAGGTTACTGCGTTTGGTATTTTTTAAATCTGGAACAACATGTCCAATATCATCAACTCTGTAAAAGTCATGAATTTCTTCAGCTTTCAATTCAACTACAGCTTTACGTGACACAGGGTCACTGCTTAATTTTACCAAGGTATTTTTGTGGGTTCGGCTATCAGTTTTGGTAATGGCGTTCATTTTCTCGACCGCATATGATCACATGAATTTTTTTAGTGCGCACCCGAATAGAACCAACATTTTTCATATAGTTATCTCATCATAAATTCATTAATGCTTGAGACAAACAATAACATCGGGACTATTAGAACGATAACCCATCAAATCTAATAAGGTTGATCTCACAGATCAAGAGGTACGAAATCATTATGCCCGTTACGTGGTAAGCGCTCACCGGATGAACAAAGGCCTTTTAAACTGCTTGACCGCGCCAACAGACGAGGCGCGAAAACGCCTTAACTAGCAAAATTGGACCTCTGTAATGAGGTCCCATCGAGAACAAAAATCGAAGTCATCTTCAGCGATAGTTAATTTCAGACGACCGTTAATTAGTACAACCTAGCCTGCTGTTACGTCAGGAAAATCAATATCAGTGT
>NZ_JACARO010000041.1 GCF_013386585.1 Pseudomonas sp. P7548
GGTGTAGTTCGGACGCTTACGAAGGTGCTGAAACCCAACGAGAAACAGCGAATGGTTGAGCTCGGGTTTGATATCTGTTGAAAGGTATCTGTTTTCGAGTGATAACTAGAAAATGGAGTGTGCACGAAGCCGGCCGAATTCTCAGATGGTCATACTGTTATCGGTGAGTGACTTCATCGTAAAAATTACGGGCGCGCCTACGTTTCCAGCGCAATGGATGGCATAGAGTAAAGGCGGGGGCGAGGTTCCTCCGCCGAAATTTTTTAATGGTCGTTAATCCATTTCATAATTTCATCAAAATCTGCAAGTGTCATGTCCCAACTGCTGGAAATTTCATTGTCAACAAAATCTCTAGCGTCTTTCGTAAAAAAGAGGTTGTTGCTATGACTGTTTTATTTGGTCCTTCTTTCATGTTTTTCACGCCATGTAGCGCTCTCACAACTTCTACACCGACTTTGTTGTCTTCCGCATAGCGTTTGCATTCAATAAAGTATTTGTTTTTGATTCCAAGTTGGTCGGTGGATATCGCAATAATGTCTTTTCCGCCATCTCGAGTTCTTTTGGTAAGCTCAACTTCAAAACCTTTTTTTCGAAATATTTCCGCGATCAACTCTTCGAATTCACGAGGTGATATTTCTCTTATTAGCTTTGGGTTGCTTTTAAGTGTCGTGATCAGTTCGGGGATCGATTGCCAAAGCAAGTCGAGGTCATCGGCTTGGTAGAACTCTTGTAAGTACTCAATTCTTGGTTCGTTTAAAGTGTTCGCGCCAGTTGAGTTGTCAATGATGAAATTTAGGATTTCTGACGGGTATTCTGATGCTTCAAAGTTTAATGAGATATTGTTTCCACATTTGGCACAGGATAGTTCGCAGATAAGCTCGTAGATGCTTTCGGCTCCCATTGATCTTTCGGAGCCGCCTGTGCACTCAATGCTGAAGTCATCAATAGGCATGGTGTTTTTGATTTTGCACTTATGACATTCGTACTCAATATCACCGCAAAAATTCCACATTTTTAAATATTTCCTTGGGTAACTCTAATGTTACGTTTTTTTCAAAATGCTCAAAGTGAGCGTACACGACATTAACCGGGATGGAGAAATACATTGTTAATCGGATTTGCCATGTCGTAAATTGACGCGGCGATCGAGCGCATTGGTAGGCTTGAGTCGATCCAGTTGATTAGTATGTTCAAACGTACCGGGAGACGGTGCGGCCTGTTTATTTACAGGGTTCGGCACTGGTACTTGGGTTGGTGTAAGCGGGAGCGCTGAATTAGACGCTGTTGACGCTTGAACGAAAAGCACGTTTCCTATGACGAAACCGGTAATCAGAAGTAAGACGATGAGCAACCACACCCTGACATAATGTGTCGACTGACTCCTCAAGTAATCCCGGTTGCTGATCCGAACAGGGTTCAAAGCATTGTCAACCTCGGCCAGTTGAAGTACTCCATGGTAGTTTCGTTTTAGCAACTCTTCGATTGAGTCGAACGCCCTGTCAAACTGGCTGAGCGAACTGGAACGCGCACTAAAAACCCAAATGCTCATTAATAGGCACAAGATAACCACGACCCAAATGTAGGTCGAGGAGAATATCGCGCTGGTACTGGTGTCTTTGAGACCGTTGACTACCACGACGGTTAGCACAAATGTTAATAATACAAATATACCATTTTTAAGCGAGTCGATAAACGAATCAACGAGGTCATGGGTTTTTTTTACTGCATCGACGAGGATATCGGTGATCTTGCCCTTTACTTCAAGGTAGCTTTCTACGTTTTCTTTTAAATAAATTTGATAGTTTGAGTGGGTCGCGTGAATTATTTCTGGATGATTGGATAGGTTTTTCAATTCGGTTATATACAGCGACAAGACATTGCGGGCGAGTCCGATTTTGTCAGCGTTTCCACCATCTCCGTAAGCCCAAGTTACCAATTTATAGAGTATGTCGGATCCTTCGGTCAAGTCATCTAGTGGTCCCGTTCCCGCTATTGTCTTGTATCCACAAATACGATATTCGAGGTGGTCCTTATCATCTAACTCTGCGGAGCTGGCAATAAATATCGCTGAGACTAGAGTTCGCGCTTTTTTAAAGAAATTATCAATGCCTCTCACACCGGTTGCTGTCGTAAGATTGAAGTCCTGCGGCACAAAAATGCCCGGCAAGGTTCTGCTAAAACAATTGTCCTGGAAAATTTCGAAGACAGACTTCCGGTTGATCTCCTGCTGTTGGTCACCGGTATTGGCTGCCGTATCCGCAGAACATTGAAACGAGATGCTTGAACTGGTAGCCGCCGCGATTGGAGCAAAGCATTCAAAAATCAGTGCACCCTCCATGCGTCCAGCCAAAACTTTTAATACCTGGAGAGTAGGGGTGCTTTCTAAGTAAGCGCCGAGCAAGGCCGGTGCGTATAAGGACAGTCGTTGATGTTGCACCGTTTTATGTACGATGAGCTCCACTGACATGCGGCATGTGTCATCTTCGTCATTCAGTTCGAAGAGCTCGTTTACGCGCGCGCAGCTTGCTTCGGAGAAGTCCGTTACACACCTTGAGTCCTCGTCGTATCCGATTGTCAGGGAGAACCTGTCACGGGGCGAAATCTGCAGTCGCCAGTACTTAAACGCATCATCTACTATGTCTCGAGCTTTAGAGATAGTGCAGAGCTCACCAGCGTTAAGTCTGTATTGGTCGAGCCGTTCCTCTGCTGATGAAATAGTTAGGCGAGAGGTGAAAAGGCTGCTGAGCATTTATTTCAGGTCCCAGGGCTTTTCGGTGAAGATTCCTGCAACATTAGGTGCGTCCAGCACCAAGACTGATTGGCCCGCTGGAGTTTTCGAATACCAGATCTTGTCGGGAAGATCAGGAATATCCTCGTCGTACGCCACACTGATTTGATCGGAGACTTTGATAGTTTGACGGCGAAAGGGTACTGCTGACGGGACTAGAGTGAACTGCCCATCAAATTTTCGTTTTTCCGGAAGCGAGCGTAACGTGGTCACGAGGTTTGGCAGCTCCTCGGCAAGTGTGGTGCTCAGTGGAGCATAGCTGGCAAACGTTTTGGTCACGAAATCATCGAAGTTCAACGTTTCGGTCTGCTTAAATGCCGCGATGGTGGCGTTGCGGAGGATCGTATAATCGACCGGCGATACACTCTTGACCTTGCCAAGTGTCTTCACCACCCACTTGACAGCGGTTTCGGTATTGAGCGCATCACTGCGTAGCTGTTGTAGCTCCAGCACCTCCTTCCACCAGTAGGTTGACGGTCGGGAGTGCGTGTCAAATACGAAGACTTGTTCCAATTTTCCTTGGGCATCCATGCTTACTTTGCAAGCCTTGTAAATTTTATTGGATTCACCAAGGCCAATTTTTTGTTTCAGATCGGTTTCATCAATAAATCGCTGATGCTCGATCTTCACCCCTAAGTAGGATAGCGAGCCTCCATCTACATAAAGGAATTGGAGAAAACTCCCTTTATTGAGAAGCCCCTTACCTGACCTATCCAGGTGCCCATAACGCTCTTCAGTATTTACTTCGATGCGCAGCAAACGTTCGGCTAGTGTCTGGGTCTCAGGCGCGGTTACCAGGTCTTTGCTGCCGAAAAATGCATTCAGGGAAGTTGCGAATTCGGTTGTTGGACTGGCCAATGTGTACAGGCGGTTCTGCGGACGCCCATGAATTTCTAATAGCAAGGCGCTCAAATAGGCTTCGAGATCTGCTTTATCTACGGGAATGGCAACGGAATTACATGTCTCAGTCTCGATATCGAGGTGATGTAGGCTTGTGCTGAGAATTTTGGCCTCGAGCACCGAAGCGATTCCATTCATGATTTTTCCTTCTGAAAACAAAGTGCGCCAATGTAATGTCTGATCCTAGCGCTTTTGCCAGCGGTCAGCGATTACATTTTGATATCACTTGGAAATCATCCCTGATTGATCCGGGGTCACGGTGGCGTAAGTAGGAGCGCAAGCGTCATCTTTATGAACTCTTCGTTGCGGTCAATCGCGGCCAAGGCGCCGCGAACGTTGTCGGCTACCTCTGACGAGCCGCTCCACCCAATTGGAAAGCTCCAGAATCGCCGCTTCAAGGGCGAGCTGGTTTTCGTTAATTTTGACGAGCAGTGAAGGGAGCAGGTCTGAATTTGGCATCGCGAATCCTCCGTGAAGAACTCGGCGTAGCAGTCGAACGTTGATAGGGTGATTTACTGCCGCCCCTTCCTATACAAGGGTCGATTCCCCAAGACGACAAACAAAGAACCGGTGGTGCTCGTGACAGGCCTGTGTGAAAGCCTGCTCAAAAATTGCTACAAGGTGAAGAGATAAAGTAGGACAGGCTAGGCGAGCCGGGGCTGCGGTGGATCCAATCCATCATGGACGCAATGCACCACCCACGATGGGTAATAAAGCGGTGTAACAGCGAGTCACTCCAGAGTCAGCTCTGCGCTTCGGTCCCCATTAGTGGGGCACTCTGGAAATTTAATCTTTTTCGATTTTAAGAAAGGGATTATCGGGCGGTATCAATTCAAAAAATAGCTTTGGATCCTCAATCAAATACCCCTTCAATGTGGTTTTTTTCCTAGGGCCTTGTACTTGGCAAATCCAGATGTTTAGACCGTTGCCTCGCTTCCTGTGGACCTTCAGTTTCTCGAACTGCTTCTGCACCCAGCGCCATTCTTCACCTTCGTGCTCGGCACCCTGTGAGATACCAGGAAACTCCTGAGCGTAGCGTTGGAAGAGGCCAGGTGTTACCAGAAACACAATGCCGTCCACAGTGTGAACCTTGGCCTTGCTGTCGTTGATGATCAGCTTATGACTTTGAATGCCTTCCCTGACCCAATTCAGGAAAACCTGACCAGGGTTATCCGTCGAGGGAATTGAGATTTCGAGAGTGCTTGCTGACGATGCGTCGCTGAGCTCAGGCTCTTCCCGCTCGAACATGTCGAGCAGCGTTCCGAGGTAGTCGGCATCCTCCATCGCAATGGGATCTGGCTGCGATGGGCTTTGAGTTGATCTTGTATTGACAGCTTTGGGTGCTGGCGGTGATACCGGAGCGTCAGTCGAGTGGTTATCGACTGCCATGCTCACCGTTCCGCTGAAAGCCTCGGGGCGGTCTTCGCTCCCCCAAATTAAAGCCGGTTGGATGCGCAGAAAAGTAAAGGTTTGCTGCCAGTTCCCTTGTGCGACAAGAGCGGTCCAGATGGCTTTGCCTGCCGGGGTGGACTCGACCAACCCATGCGACTGGAGTTCGTCGAACACCGCGATGTTGGAGAAGGGAATGCCCTCAATCGATTGCGACAGCAGATAGGCTCGCAGCTTGTCCGTGACCGTCTTGCTGACGAGCCAGAGTGCGTCCTGGGTCAGCCATCCTGCGGCACCTGGCTGGTTGAGTTTCAGCTCGTGCTGAACCAGATGACGCAGTCCGCTGATCAAGTGATGTTGCAGCGAATGAATCGGGGCCTGCAGCGCCTTGCTTGGGTTGCCACCGATGTTTTGCGCGGTGGAGACACGGTCGGCCTGCATCACCAACTCACCGAGCACGCCAGCACGTTCGTACTGACCGGCCAGGACATACAGCAGACTGGCCCATAGCGGCGGAAAGCCACTGAGCCAGTCCAGGATCGTGCGGTCGAGAATCTGGGTGTAGAGCAAGCCTGCGGCGGCGCCGTGCAGGTGATAGTCGCGGCCTTTGAGGTAGCGAAAACGGTAGGGTTGATCCAGGGAACCCTGCCAAGGATGCCAAAGACGGCCATCCTGGCGTTCGACCACCAGGTCCACGGCGATCTTCCCGATGTCATGCAGCAGCGCGCCATAGGCGATGCCCGCCGACCACGCGTCGGTCTGGGCCGCCTGGTCTTCGGGCGCGGCGCCAGTGGGAAGCAGATACGACTGACGCAGTTTCAAACTGCAAGCGACCAGTTCCAGTCCATGGTCGAGCATACCGCCGAGATACGCATGGTGGTGGGTCTCGCTGGCCGGGAGTTGCTGGACCTGTTCGGCGTAGCGATGGATCGGATTTAAATAGAGCTGGATGAACTGCGCGTGGGAGAGGGCGGTGTACTGCCAGATGCGATCGAGCAACTGGCGGCGGTGCTCCGCAGCTAACAAGCTGTGAGCCGACTCGATGGGCAGGTAACCTTCGGCGACGTTGACGGTCAGTGGCGGAGAGGGCTTCTGCCTTTTGCGGCGAAACAGGCTGAGCATCGTGACCTCCGGGAAGTGGCTGGGTCAGTGGCCTTTTAGCCTTTTCGGATAGGGCTCTTACCCTTGACCCCCCATTCCTTTCCAACCCTTACCGTCCTTTTGGCGCGTGTCCCTTTGCGCGGCAATCGGAATATGGATACTGCTAGGCATCGTTTTGTTGGGGCTAGTACGGAAAAGACAAGAGTCGGTACACTGCGGTGCCTATTTTTTGGGTCTTGCCATGAACCTCACTGACGCCACGCTCGTGCTGCTGCTCGCGGCACGTATCCATGGGACCGACGAAGCCGTCCGGGCCTCGGCGAAGAGCGTGGTCAAGAAGTTGCCGCGCAGTAAGCGTGATCTGATCTACAAGGTAATCGATAGCCGAAGTCCGCTCGAGCTGGTGGATTTTCTGGCGCAGAACCTGGATGCGGAATGACAGGCTGCGAGTGTGTGCCCATCCCTGACTCTTTGCATCAGAGCCCCGCGGCATGGGGATTTTTCTGGGCGCAGAAAAAGGGCCCAACTCGCGTTGGGCCCTGTGATGCGATTGCAACGGTGAGTTAACGATCAAACTCCATCGTTCATGCATCGTGAGTCATCCATTACCATCTGCTTCAGCTGCTGCTCCAGGTTGAGTACATGCTCCGAGGCGCTTCGGGCCAGACCACTGGCGCGAAAGATCGCGCGTTTGTCAGCTTTGAGCAGGCCGAGCCAGGAGTCGATGTAGCCCTCGTGCCGCAGCTCCCCCTGTATACCGGCGTAGGCACATAAAAAAGCAGCGCCCATCTCGGCGATCAACTCCTCAAACGCGTAGCCTGGCGAGCCGAACGGACAGGCTGACGTCATGCCTTCGCGCTGCAACCGAGAGTGATGCCCGGTCCAGTGCGTCAGCTCATGAAGTGCCGTGGCGTAGTACCCGCCTTCATCGTGAAATTGTGCTTTTGTCGGCAGTTGGATGAGATCCCTGATCGGGTGGTAAAAGGCTTCGTCGGCAGGCCGATGAACGATGCGTGCACCTGAACTTAATAGCAGATTTTCCGCGGCGCTGTTGGGCTGGAAGGGATCACTCTGTTCCGTCTCGAGCAGGGTTTCATTGAGCATTTCGAGCCCCTCCGTTTGCTCGATGTTGAACAGAAAATGTGTCCTGAGAATGCCGAAGTGAGCGACCTTGGGCTGACCGTTTTCATCGAGTACGGGTTGGCCTGACTCGGTCTGTTCCTCGCGCTCCATCGGCTTGTAGAGCACCGCCAGAGTGCTGTGCTCACCCTTACGAATGTGCCCACCGGTCTTTTTGGCTTGGTTGAAGGTCAGCCAACGATCTTGAGTGAACCCCTGCAACCTGGCCTCGGCCCAGAGCAGCGGTAAATTGATGCCCGAATACGGACGTCGTGTGATGGCGTTGACGGGGTAGGGTTGATGACCGATGTAAGCGGAGCCACTTGAGGACCAGGGTTTGATCCAGGGAGCAACGCCTTGGTCTAACGCGGTAACGATCTTGTCAGTTACGTCTTGGTAGATATCGCGCATGGCAATTTCCTCGAGAGAAAACGGAGGAACGCCTTGCCCGTCGGGGGAGGGTTCCCCGGTTGGGTGATGGGTTGGATTGATGCAGGTCTTGCATGCCGCCCGAATGTGGAGGTGGGCGCCGCCCATTGCGCTTAGCGCTGGTGTTCTCCTGCAAGCGCTATCAGCAAGGCGGCAGGCTGACCCGGTTCTTGGAGTAGGCTCAGACTCAATTGCAGCAACGGGTCGTGGTGTAAGTGATCGGTTGGTTCAATGTGGATTACCTCGAACAGCACGTAGGGCTTGTGTGGATAGGCCAGGTGGGCTTCGAAGGCTGCGCGCAATACGTGGCTCAACCGATCGACCTGCAGCTTCTCAGCGTGATCGGATTGCTCGAGCAGTACTGCGCGTTGCCACGCGCCAGGGGTGAACACGATGGGCAACCGAAGGGTGTTCAGTGTTTGCGGTGTAAGTGAGTCGGGCATGGTATGTCTCCGTTGAAAACGCGAAGAAACCTGCCCTGTGCGGGGAAAGATTTCCCCGCAGTGGGTTGAAGAAAATCAAGAGGGCTTATCTCACGAGCAGCGCTCGAAAGGCGCTCAGGAGAGCAGTAGGCGTTCATCACCGTAGCAACGGTCACCGTGCGAGCCACCGAACGCTAATCGCACTTGGGGAGAACCATCATCGAAGTGACGGAGCCTTGAAGGTTCTGGCTACCTGGGAAAGTGCTGTCGATAACAGCGATCCGTACCTTGTATTTAGCTGGACGATTTATCTGGGTCAATCACTGTAGATAGGCTTTTTCACGGGGCTTGTCTTCTGTCTTCCAGTGAAGATTTTTTCGGCTGGGCAAACTGATAAACGGTCAGGCACAGACAGTTTTCAGTAGTAGGCTGTTACTCCTGTCTCAACCATGAAAACGCTCAGAAGAGGGCGAGAGCATGCCGACTCAGCAACCTGTTCAGAATTCACGTGGCCACAGCTGGGCGTACGCATGTGGCACGTCGGTAAAGCGTGGTTATCGCAAATTGAAAGCGTTTGAGTCCCGCCTGGCTGAGCGTGCGGTGACGGCAGGTATGCCCGCAGGTAAATTACTTGTTCGCGGGAGCTTTCTGATTGCCAAACTGGCATTGATCGGAGGATTGCTCTTTGTCAGTGTTTGGCTGGTTACTTTTTTTGTGATGATGCTGGCTGTCATCACTTTGCTATGGTTCAGGGCTTTTGTTGGTTCCGATCATCAAGAGGAAAGTCCAGGACCAGACTACCTAGGTGCTGATCTCTACATCGGTGACTTCGATGACAATGGGCATTATATAGGCGACAGCAAGTCATCTAATTGAACGTTTAGCAGCACCCAATATTTGATCCGTACCTTTGCTCGCTGAATCACTTGCGGCTTTGCTACCGTTCGCCAACATGCCCTGAATCCCGTTGCCGACTGAATATCCTGCCCAGCTCATGGCCCCTAGAAACAGCATTGGTAGCACGATGAACATCGCCCCCATCACATACTCGATCACCTGTGCCGTGACGGTTCCATCCATGAAGCCGGATGTGGGCAGCGATAACAGCACTTGATTGGAAGCCGAAACCTGGTTGTACAGCGTATCGAGCATGCTGGAGTCGACCCAGCGAGCGAGTTCCCACCAGAAGCTCAGCATGTGTAAGGTGAACAGCGCGAACGTCACGGTCATGACAGTTTTCAACTGGTAGGTACTGACCAGCAGGATCAGCGGCAAGCTGATGATGACGCCCATGATCAGGAACGCCTGCACCATCGGCAAGGCGGCGCGTAGTGCATTCATTGCCGGGAAGTTGCTGAAGGAACCGAGGGCCAGCCCGGTATTGGTGGCTAGGTTATTGAGCCCCTGATTGATCGAACCGCCACGAGCGCTGGAGCCGTAGTCCTGATACACCTGTCCGGGCGACATGGACATCGATTGCTGGCGCGGGCTGACCAGCTCGCGCAGGGTGGCATCCTCGATCTCGTTGCTCGAACGCCCAGTCAACCAACCTTTCAGCTGAGTCAGCAGCGAGGGGTCGACCTGCTCGATCAAGCGCTCGCGCAAGCCAACACCGCTATCACTCCACCACTGCTTGCAGGTGGGGTAGCCCGCGCCATTCTCCAGCCGCGGCAAGGAAACATCGCGGTTGTCGTCATACGGCCAGCTGACTCTCGGTGTGCGTGAGCGATCCGTATCGTAGTAGCCGGGTGTGTCGAGAAAATAGCTTGAGCCGATCCAGGAGGCGTCGTGACTTTGTACCTTGTCCAACAGCGGACGGTTGGTGAATAGCCGAGAGCGGGAATAGCCGTAGCAGTCGCGAGTGAAATCGGCGACTTCCTGCAGCAGTACCTGACTGTCGATACGCGAGCTGTCGATCTCCATACGCATTTGTCGGATATCCGGTGTGCAGGGAATGGAAGCGGTGGCCGCCGCGGTTACCCCTTTGCTCAAGGCATGCACCAGAAACCACCAGATCGGAACGTTGGCGGAGCGTTCGCCGATGGTATTGAAGGTCGTCCCCCAGGCGGTTTCCGTCGGTTGGGCCACACTCACGCCGCAGCGCTGGCTCGCCGCATCATCGAACGTCATTGACGAGAGGCTCAACGGAAAGACCGGCGCGCAGCCGAACAACACCACGATGTAGGCCAGCCACAACCGGTTCTCGATCCGCGGAACTGAGAGCAGTCCCTTGTTACCTTCATCCGCGCCTTGCTGACGGGCCGATAGCCATTCCTGCAAGATGATCGCACCAAAGGGTGCAGCGAATAGCCCGGTGTCGGACAGGACGCTCCAGAGGCCGTTGTTGATGATCCAGGACAGCAGGGAGAGGTAAAACTCCAGGTAGCTGTTGGTGCTCATGAGCATGGTGGTGACCTCACAGTCGGGTGAGTTCGACGCAGGTAAAGAGCACGAGCCCTAATGTCCCGATGCGTTTCACGCGCAGTCGATCCTGTGGTCGATATCGGTAGCGCCGAAGCAGATCCCACCAGAGCGCAAAGAGAGCGGCGTAGAGCAGGGCGCGCCACCACCGCAGATAAGGCCGTGCGGATTCGAATGCCTGCTGCCAGACCTCGACACTATCCAGCGCAGTGCGGCCGGTCCAGGCGACCAGCGCGACGGTCAGCATCATCACTGCGGCAATCCCCAGACCTGAAAACAGAGTGAATCGCGGTGAGCGTTTCATGGCTCACTTGCGCCTAGCGTCAGCATCATTGAGTCGGCCCGGCTCAGGATCTCCTTGCTCGACGGTACGCGAAGCATCGGCACCACCGGCATGCCGATCGAGCACCAGGCTGGCGGTGTTGGTGGCCAGCATCTGCCTGACCTGCAGTTCGGTCTGCAGCAGGCGTATTTCGCGCTCCAGAGCGTCGATGTTTTTCGTCAAGGCGGTTTGAGCCGGCTCGGCGGAGGCGATGTTCGGTTCGTGACTGCCCGCCAGCAGCGTGCGCAGCAGTAGCAATGCCTTGTCGAGTACGCTGGACAAGGCTGTCTCGCTGGCCAGGCGTCGCGCCAGCAGATCCTGGTCGGGATCGTCGCGCAGGGCTTCAACCACACCACGGGTCACCGGCAGCATCGGGCTGGAGGCTTTAGTCAGATTGTCAGGGGTAGGCGGCAGAGAGCCCGACAGCAAACCTTGCAGGGCCTTGAGGCGTTCGCTGTAGGCCTCCTGGATCAGCGGCGTCAATCCGCTGCCAGCGGTCGCACGCAGGGTTTCGCAGCTGTCGCAGGTCGCGACTTCGCTCTCGCCCAACACGCGAACAGCCCACTCAGATTCTTCCTGCGGTGAGGCCCAGGTCTGACAAATAGCCCCTCCCAGGCAATCACTGCTACTGATCGAGGCACTGTCATCCACCATACGGTTATGCAGCAGGTTATAGCCTGCACGGACCACGTCGGCGGTCACCCGAATGGGCGTCTGCTCATCACCACCAGCCTTTGAGCCGCCGACCCAGGCCACCCCATTGTTGCCGTTATGGGCCTCGGTGTTTTTCACTGCTGCCACCGCATCACCGCCGGTTTGCTCCAGATTGCCCTGCATTTCCTGGTTCTTGGCCAGCGCGCCCCAACTGGCTTGACCGACCTTGTCCGCCATCTTCTCGGCCATGGCCTGGCAGGTCAGCTTGGAGCGGTCGAAGTCGATACGCCCCTGCATCACCCCGTTACTGAGCAACTCATAGAGACCAGGGTTGGCGCGCTGGATGATCAATGCTGGCAGAGACATCACGGCTTGGGTCGCGTTCTGCACGATGCTGCCCATGATCTGCTGGAAACCTTCGGTGGCACCGTTCAGTTGGTTTTGCAGGGTGTTGGTGAGGCTCATGTTTCCGCACATCATGTTCGCTCGCCATGACCCGCCGACTCCGAGACCACTGGGTCGGTAGAGCGAACTCGGAGAGCCAACTGCCGAGCCGCCACCAATGGTGTACATCACTCGGTCGTCGAGTACTTCGCCTTGAGTGCCCAGGCGGTAATCGCCCTCGGCAGCGTGGGCATGTGTGGCCATGACGAGCAGTCCGCAGAGCAACAGACTCATCACGCCCAACCATGGTCGTGCGAGAAGCCGACTCATGAAGCACCTCCTTCGAAGTCGATGCTGAACAGAAAGGTCTGACCTTCACGTTTGCAGCAGCTATAGGGACGCCACAGCGACCAGGCGTATCCTCCATCCGCACTCTGTACCGGATCGCTGGGGAAGATGGCACACGTAGGCTGAGTCCGAGGGTAGAGCAATTGCCATTTGTGGGTCGAAGCGTCGTTTTCAACGATCGGGCTAGGCGGCCAGTAGCCGTCGCGTTTGGCGGGCGTGAGGGGTAAGTACACATGCGGTTGCCCGTTGCGGGTAATCACATCGCCGGCCCGTTGCGCCATGACGGCGGCCGCCTTGAAATCGTCGGGCTGTACCAGAAAGCCCTGCCGGGGATAAACATTGCCCCACATGTTTCCCGAAGCCGGACGACCGACTTCACGGGTCCCCGGCATGAGCGACTCGGGGTAGAAGCTTTCCGGGATGCCATGACGCCAGGCCAGTGAGTCCAGGGTGCTCAGGTAGTAGGGCATGACCGCAGTTGCGCCGCTGGCGCAGGCGTAGCCGGATTGCGAAGCCAGTTGCGTTGCGAGCCAGCCACCGGGGTGGCCGATGCCATCGACGTTCTTGAAGCGGGGCAGGTTATCGCGGTGGGTGTTTGGGGTGATCAGGTTGCCGCCACCTTCCGCACCGCTGACGGGAGAGGAGAGGGTGGCCATCTCGGTCCAGGGGTTATTGCCCGTGGTGGAGTAGCTTGAGACCACGAGTTCAGGAATGAAATGACGCACCTTGGTCGAGGTTTTGACTGTACAACCGAAGGGCGTGCAGAGGAGCCAGAAACAAATGCCGACGACCCTGTATTCGAGACAGTTTGGAGAAAGCACAGAGGACGTGATGCTGCCGCTGTCCAGCGCCACGCTTGGGCCGCACGTCAGCAGGATGCTTAGCGCTAAGGGCCGTAACTTTGTGGGCGGGATTGACGAGCAGACAACAGGCATGATCCAGGCTCTCGGTGTATGCCTGGGCAGGTTCGGTTAGAGACTGAAGACTGTCAGTGGAAATTATGAAGGCGGATCTATCGGGTTTGTGAGCAGTGAGACTATTATTTGACGTGAAGGGCGCTGCGCAGGATATCGGGTTCCACAAGTAACTGATCTGCGGTAATTTCGAAAATATTGGCGAGCTTGCACAGGACTAACAGCGACGGATTGCCCGTGCATCGTTCGATTTGACTGACGTAGGTGCGATCCACCTCCGCCATGAGCGCGAGCTGCTCTTGGGTAAGGTTCTTTACGCGCCGCATCAAGCGGATGTTTTCCGCCAGCTGCAGACGAAGTTGTTCGTAGTCTTGAGTCATGCGCGCAAATTGCGCCTTGAGGGACTCTCAATCCACGGGATATAGTCTACATTGACATTGATCTAGCCATTTGGTGTTCAGGCCTGTTATCGAGCGTTCATTTGGTGTCGTTAAGATTTCGAGGCTGGGTCCAGCGTCTAACAATAAAATCAGAACTCTAGGGTGTGTATGGACGAAAACTACATTTCAATTCCCGCGGCGGATGGTTGTCCAAGTCTTCTGACACCTTGGGGCAACGAATTTGCTCCGATGATCGAACGTGGCGTGCAATGCGCTCAGGTTTGGCTTGATACGCCCGGCGAGATTCCGCTGTGGTGGGAGCTGGCGCAAACACGTAAGACCTTTCCTGTCGGTGACTGCCAGGATGCCTTTGAAGCCGGATTCTTGTTGAGGATTCAGCAGCGGCTAAGCGGTGTGTCACCCAGCCCCAATCAAAGCTGAGAAAAACGACGTTTAAGACGCGTTCATACTCATGGCTAAACGGCTTCCGGAGTTCAGCAAGCAAGCGTTTCGGCTACTGAAGCCCCAATACCAGCGCCCTCGCAGAGTTGGTATTGGGTAATCGCCACCAACGTCTAGTTAACCGCGTCTTTCAGCGACTTACCGGCTTTGAAACTAGGCGTCTTCGCGGCTGCGATCTTGATGGTGGCCCCAGTTTGAGGGTTACGGCCGTCGCGCGCTGCACGCGCTTTCACCGTAAAGGTACCAAAACCAACCAAGGTGACGTTCTCACCGCTTTGCAACGCAGTGGATATGATGGTTGTGAGGGCTTCCAGCGCGCGTCCGGCAGTGGACTTCGGAAGGTCGGCGGAGCTCGCTATGGCCTCGACGAGATCGTTTTTATTCATGTATGACTCCTTCTGCTGGCTGAATGGTGACGAGTAATTTACTCAGATAGTTCGGGCATATCCAGCACAAAACCGCTCTCCAGCCCTGTGTAGATGTAACGCTATTGGGGCTTCAAATCGATACTTACCTCCAAATTCCACGGGCCTGGTCAATGCGCTCAGCTACCCGAAAAGCCGCCTCTAGCTCTGAACACTGGTATTCCTGCATTAAAGTCCAGCGTTCGGCCTTCTCCTCCGGTTCCGTCATGGCCAGGGCGAGATAAAGACTGGGCGGCACGGCCCGAAACAGCGTTTCGAGCTTCTTCGACAGCACGACCCCTTCGGTGAATTTACCCGGCTCCTTGCTGGCAGAGAGCAACAAGGCTTTTTGCGCCGGTGAAAGCTTCTTGAAGCGAGCAATCTCTTCGATTTCCGCCGGCGGCATGTTCAAACAAATCCACCATTCGATCATGTTGAGCATGGTCTGCGCGGCCGTGGGAAAGTCGGCAAGGTTTTGCGTCGCCAGCCAGAACCAAGCGCCGAGCTTGCGCCACATCTTCGTGCCCTTGACCACGAAGGGCGCCAGCAGCGGGTTTTTGGTGATGATATGGCCTTCGTCGGTGACCATGATGATTGGCCTTCCCAGGTACTGGTCGCGTTCGGCTAGGTGGTTCACGGTGTTCATCAGGCTGATGTAGCTGATGGACATCTGCGCCTCGTAGCCTTCGCGAGCGTAAGTGGCGAGATCGACAATGGTCACATCGCTCTCGGGCCAAGGCGTGCCCTCGCGATCGAACAGTTCACCCTCGAAACCTTGGCAAAACAGGTCGATGGACTCACCCATTTCCTGGGCACGCTCGCGACGCTTCTCCGGCAAGTGTGTGTCAGCGGCGACGCGCAGTAAGGCGTCGCGCACGTTGCGGGTCAGTACCTGGCGACCCGCCGCGACACAGGTCTGCGCCGCATCAAGAATGCACTCGCGGATCAAGCTGCGATCGGCTCGACTCAGGCGCGCCTCTTCCTTGGCCTCGCCGCCGGTGATCATCAGGCGAGCGGTGATTTCCAATTCGCCGAGAACATCGCGCTGGTCTTCCCGACTGGCTACCGCCTCATCGTCCAGCTCATCGATCGATAAACTCGCCACCTGATCCGGTTGCTCGACCAGGCGCCAGGCATCGGCAAAGGGGGCGAGACTGACCGAGGCGCCAGGTTTCAATTGGACCTTGTTGACGGAGAGGCCTTGTGTCGCGAAGTAGTCTCCCTGCAAGCCGAATGAGTTGCCGGCCTCGACGATAAATAAGCGAGGGCGGTACACCGCCATGACCTGCATCAGCAGGGTGACCAGGGTGGCCGACTTGCCGGCACCGGTGGGGCCGAACAACAACAGATGGCCGTTCATGGCACGGTCCAGGCGTGACAACGGATCAAAGCTCAACGGCGAGCCACCACGATTGAACAGGGTGATCCCCGGGTGGCCGGTGCCCGTGCTGCGGCCCCACACCGGAACCAGGTTCGCCAGGTGCTGGGCGAACATCAGGCGGGTGTACCAGTTGCGCGTGTCGCGGGCCGGGTTGTAAGCCATTGGTAACCAACGCAGGTAACTGTTGCAGGCGGCGACTTCATCGCCTTCACGTACCGGTTGCAGGCCCGCACCCAGTAGTGCGTTGGCCAGGCTGACCGAGCGCTGGTGCAATTGCTGTTCATCGTGACCGCGCACGTAAAATGCCAGGGTTCCCCGGTACAGCTTGTGCTGGCGGCCGATGATCGCGCGAGCCTCTTCAACATCCTGGCGGGTCTGAGTCGAGGCCAGGTTTTCACCGATGGCTTTGCGCGCTAGGCGGTTCAACTGCTCTTCGAGCACATCCTGTGGTTTGACCACCAAGGTCAGGCTCATCACCGTGCCTTCGGGCAACTGGTCGAACAGGGCATTCACCGCGTCACCCTTGCGGGTTTCTCCGGTGAGTTGACCAATCAAGGGCGCTCGGCGCAGCTTGTCCACTACCATGACCCGGTGGGGCTGATCGTCAAAAAACCAGAGTCCGCGCTGCACATCCGAACGCGGCTCATTGAAAAATAGCCGCTCGGCGAAGTCATGGTCGAAGGGCAGTTCCAGCGACTCACCGCCGCCCGACTCCGGATAGGCCACGCGGCGGTAGAACTCCTCGGGCGATTCATCGGTGAGCGTGGGGGCTGGATTGAACCAGGGCACTAACCAGGCATACAGACCTCGGCCATCGACTCGCGTCGATTGCACCCCGCACGCCTGCAACGAAGCCGCGATACGTTCGCAAGCCTGTTGCAGGGCTTGCACCGGGGTGAGTCCCGTCTCCTCAGCGTCAGACTCAAGCCAGCGATAGACCACCAGGCGCACCCGTCGGTTATTGCCGCGCCAGGGGAGGCGTGTGACGACCTTGTCCTCAAACAGCCCACCCGGTTTGGCAACGGCCTTCAGATGACGGCGAGTGAGTTCTAGGCACGCTTCCGTGAAGACCGTCCCTCGCGCGCTGTCCTGGATATAGCTAGTGAGCCGGTTCAGATAAGGGGTGAAGTCGTTGTCGTCCTGGCAGAAAAACTGCGCCACCCAAGGCGCTTGATCCAACTCATCAAAACTATCCTGCAGGGCGTCTTCGAGTGCGTCGCGGGCGGCCATCAACCAATCGGGTTCGCGCCCTTCAGTGCCGATAGGCAGCAACTCGAACACCGCACCCACCGAGCGATTGTCATCGAGCAGAAAACACTGTTCGGTGTCGAGGTATTCGACCCACGGCAGGTGATCGGTGAAGCTGGGGTTGTGCGCGTACAGTGCGGCTTCATCAGCCAGGGTGGCGCGAGGGCGCAATGGATTGCGCCAAGTTTTCCACGCAGCAGTGCGGTTGCCCGAATCGCCAGTACGCACTACAAGTCTTCCTGACGTTCACCCGGCAATGCGTACTGCACCCGTTGGTAGAACGGAAAGACAGTCGAGTACCCTGGGACCGGTGCCTGCTCGGTACCACTCAAATGCGGATACACGTACAGCACCAGATCAGGATTGGGCAGGCGAGGGAACAAATTTTGGATCTCGTTCGTCGCTGTGCGCGTGTACGGTTCTTGGCGATAAGCGGATAAATTCGCCTGGGCGAGCGGACGGCGTAACTGCTGCCGAGCATCCAGTAGTTGCTGCTGAGTGCCTTGCGAACCGGCGCTGTTCCAGATGTCCAGCATGGTTTGCTCGCCATGGGGCAGTAGTGTCTCCTTGTCGGTGGAACACCCCGTCAGGACCCAGCAGAACACGCTAATCCAGGTCAGGCAGGGAAACATGGTCTTTTTCATGGCGAACGCTCCGGCCCTTGGGCTCGTAGTCGATGGTGATCTCATGGTCGAGGTGCAGTGCGACCTGTGCGGCCGGTGGCACGTACACGGCAGCAAAGGCCTCGCCATACAGCTTGTTGATCCACTCGCGGATGTCGCTGACCCCACCACTGAGGATTGAGTTCAGCGCGCTGTTGCCCGTGCTGCTGGTGACCCCGAGCGTACTGCCGCCCGAACTGATCACGCTGCTGTTGTTCTGCTCATCCCCGAGCAAGGCGGCGACACCGGTGCCGGCCGCAGTGATCAGGCTCTGGCTGCCGAGGTACTGCTGGGCGTTCGAGCGGCGCTCGCCAGCGATGCACGGGATGCCATACGGATCGGACAGATAACCGAGTCCACCGCGGATCTTGTCGGTGTTCGAGCTCTGGGTGGTGGAGGCATTGCGGCTGGCTACCGCCTTCGGCTGAGGCACAGTACGGATGGTGCCATCGGTAAACACAAAGGTGATTGACTCGACCTGTCCGCGTACGCAAGACAGGGTCCAGTCCCCGGACGCCGTGCCGCTCATCACGGCCCCCGCGACGTCCGGCAGGTCGATGCCGTTGGCAGTCAGGTTCTCCGGGCCGACCAGCACCTTGAAGGGATAGGGGTCATTCACGGTGCCGTCCACCGGGACTCGGCCGATCAGCGCGGTCATGGCGACCGAGCCCATCAGCGTCGCGTTTTCGGGGATCGTGTAGACCGGCTTCGCGCCTTCGGTACGATCCACGGATCTCGTCAGGTCACGTTCACCCTGGATTGCTGCACGTAGTTGTTTCTGGCTGCGATCAATGGCGTTATCTTTCATGCCTTCCAGTGAGTTGAAGGTAGTAGGCAGACTCAATGCTCGGGAGGTCTTGGTTTTGCCTTGGGCATCTGTGGACGGAACGTCCGAGGGTTCAATCCACTGCAGCGCATCATTGGTAGAGTGTCGCCCTTCAAACTGAGCGCCGTCGTCGGGCTCAAGCCCCAATCCGATCGGCATGTCCTTGCTTTTGCCGGTCAGCCCCGACAACTGTTCCTGCAATTGCGTCAGCAGGCCGCGAGCCTGACGACTGTCTTGTTC
Source organism: Pseudomonas sp. P7548 (assembly GCF_013386585.1). Lineage (GTDB taxonomy): Bacteria > Pseudomonadota > Gammaproteobacteria > Pseudomonadales > Pseudomonadaceae > Aquipseudomonas. The sequence continues at coordinate 18,795 of NZ_JACARO010000041.1, forward strand.
CGCTTTGAGTCGGGCCTCGTTGACTTGGCGGCGGCCTTCGTCGACCTGCTGGGTTACGCTGCCAAGCGCAGTCTGGATACGCGAATCGACACTGTTTTCCCGCTCGCGAAGGCGGTTGTTTTCCGTCTGCAATGAGTCATTGTGTTTCTTCAAACCGAGCATGTCACTGCGCATGGCTTTCACCTGGCCGACCAGGGTGGCGACCGTATCCCGGGGAGTATCGCCAGCAATGCCGAGCGACTTGGCTTGCTCGGTGGATAATTGAAGGTTGTCCTGATCAACTGGGTTTTCTGGAGAAGGCGTGCTGCCACCCGCGACCCAGGTTTTCAGGATGATCAACACCACGGCCAGCAGCGCAGCCGGTACCAGCCATTTGAGCAAGGCGTTAGCTTTCATCGTCCGCACCTCGATCAACGGGTGAGAGCAGCACGACGTGCTCGAGGCCGGCACCGCGAGTGACGAGGTAGGCGATCGTGGTGTCTTCAGCACTGCCGACCGGTCCGAGAAAAACATGCTGGAAAGCCGCAGCGAACAGCTTGGCCTGAAGCCGACGCGGATCGAGTTGTACCGTCTCTGAACCACGATTGCGCAACTTCACCGCCGTCACCCAGTAATCACCGAGCCGCCAGGCGGCGATAGGTGTGCTGGATACGTTTTCGGTCGGCAGCAGGGTTGGCAGTTCGGTGCGCAGCTTGAGCGATACGCGGCGTACGCCGGGCAGGGATTCTACAGTGCGCAGCGGCGCGTATAGGCTCTGTGCGGCGTAGCGCGTCAAAACGACTGGGATTGGCGTACGATCTGGAGCAGGGACGGTGCTAGATTCCGTCTCGGTAGTCTGCACCGGAGCATTTTTGAGAATACGCACGGGCTCCAGCGGTTGATCGCCGGGTGTGGCCGCGATATCTAGAAGGATGATCTCGCCCGTCGTGACTGATTGCAGTTGCAGTCGGGTCGGTGCAATGGCTTCCGACGCGCGCAGGTACAGCGTGCCACCAGTTGATTGCACGCGCAGCTTACCTGTCAGGGTTGAGGGCACGCCGACTCGAACATCCTCATCGATAAAGACCACTCGTTCCTGATTGATCATCAGAGGGATCGCGAGGGGTAGGCGTTCCCAGTGCATCAGCTCGACGGCCTGCGCCGCAACTCCCCATAGCATCATTACGACGGTGAGTCCCAGGGTAGACATCCGCTTCATGGCTCACCTCCAGGCAGGGAGATTTTTTGCGGAGTGCCCTGATAACAATCGAGTGCCAGTCCCCACTTGTTGCGTTCGGGATCAAGATCAAAACGCACCACGCGTAATGGATAACGCACCACCACCCGCTTCACCGGTTCGGCGGCGTAATACTCATCGGCGTTGAGGTCGAGCTTGACCAGCCAGCTGTCGCGGTCGAGTTGCTTGACCCTGAGCTCCGGATCTTCGCTGTAACCTCGGCCCAGAATTTCGTAGACGCCACGCACCCGCTGGCGTAGTTCGCCGGCGGCCTTGCGGTACTCGTAGTCGCCGTCGAGGAAGGCCTTGCAGGCGGGGGTCAGGTAGGACTGCAAGCCATAGATGGCGCGGCGATAATCCTGCTCGCCATCCGAGGGCCAGCGGTTGAGTTGGCCAAAGATGTAGAGGGCAAAGGCATAGACATTCTCTGAGGGGATATCCCACCACTTGCGAGTGCTGCCCGAACGCAGATCCGGTGGTACATGCACGGTCAGATCGGTCGGTGCCGAACGCCAGCCGTACCAGAGCCCGGCACAGACCAGGGCAAGGATCATTACCGCCAGGCGCAGGCTGAAGATGTGGGCCTGTTGGGCATCGACCTTGTTTCGAAATCGGCTCATGACTTCCACCGAGACAGGGCAGGGCGCAGTCGACGCGAACGGCGAACCGTCCAGGCGCCGGAGTGGAGAATCAGACTGCCGCGACCCAGGCGCCAACGGCTGGCGAGTATCCATTCGAGTTTGCGGTACAGCCAGGTCTCGGGGCGGGCCCGTTTGGCCCGACGCAGTAGTGTGCCACCGGCAAATAGCACCACCGTCATGCCTGCGATCATGCTGGTCGGCGCTACGGCAATGGAGGCGGTGGCGATCACCAGAGGAACGCCCAGCAGTAGTCCAATGATTGCGCCGGCACCGAGCGCCATCCACATCTCATCATTGGTCAACCCGCGCAGTACGGCGGGATCACGATTGAGTCGCTCCGGCAGAAAGACCAAGGTGCCGTCGGCAAGGCGTTCGATAGCGTTGTTCATGCCAACCTCACAGAATCGCGGCAGCCTTGGTCAGGAACCAGATGATGATCACCACCAACAGAGCACCGATACCGACCACCGCACCCAAGTCTTTCCAGGTCTTGCGTTGGTTCTGCACGTCGGCATACACCGTCAGCGAATGCCAGGCCACTCCTAAAAAAGCGAGCAGGGCAATCAGCAGACCGAGCAGGATGCCGCCGTCGTAGGCGTAGTTTTTGATCGTTTCGATCAACCCGGAACCTTCACCACGAGAAGGTGCTTCCATGGTGGGGAGCTCGGCAAAAGCCAGGCTTGGACCGAGCACCAGGAGCAGCCCGATCAAGCGCTGGCTGGCACGATTACGCAGGTTGTTTTTCAGGGGGGCAAGGCACTTGAGCATGATGGTGATCTCCGGTGTTAGGACAGGGTGAAGAACATCAGAACCAGCAAGGCGAGCAGCACGCGGGCGGCGCTGCCGCCGAAGGCTCCAAAGCGCACACTGCCAGTGGCCCAACCTCGGTAAGCCGTCCACATCACCCAGGCACACCAAAGCAACGCCAGAACGAGAACCAGGGACTGCCACAGCGTCGAACTGCTATGCGGCGAGAAGCCGGAAGCGTTTTGAAAGGCAGCGCTCTGCGCGTCGGTCATGCTCATGGCGACGGCTCCGTGGGCGGCGTGTCGAGGCGGTAATCGCCGACTAATTCACTGGGATCTCGGGGCTGAGCGCGGGAGGGAGACAGGTAGCCCTGCACTCCGTGGCGGATGCGTTGGATGTCTTGCGACAGACGGGGATAGTCGAACCGATAGCGCTCGACTGATTCAGCCGTGTTGGCTGTCTCGGCCCGTGTCGCAAGGCGTTCGATAGTGTCGAGTTGCTGCAGAATTAAACTGAACTGATCTTGCTCATGAGTAGAGGCGGCATAGCTGCCCCTATGGAACGTCATCAGTACGACCAGTGGGCAGATTCTGAAAAATTTGGTTGACATGTGGGTAGCCCATTTGGAGATGGAGCCAGCATTCAACTAACCTCCAGGGCTCAGCAGTAAGAAATATGAAACACGCTGCGTCATTTATTTCGACACAGCTCTTTGGGGCACCGTATCGAAGGCTATAAAAACGGAAAAGTGACGCGATTACACTGCAAGCACTGTCTCGATTGCTCATGAAAAACGATCGGTGGCCGTTAACGTTTGATTCCGCTAACAACGTCGCTAGCGGGGCGCAGATAAGCTCCAACGGAATCAGTTAACGAAGAGTGAGTGCAAAGAGTGAACATTCAACAAGCAATTCGGCGGTATCGTATTCGGCAGGGCGTGGGCTTCTCATTGATGGTCTTCGGTGCGTTATTTTATTTTGTCTCGTTGTTGATTTCTCTACACCGTCAAGCGGAGAAACTCGCTGAGTCAGAGATTTTTGGGCATCTGGGTGGGCTGATGCAAAACTTGGTAGCTGATATTTATCAAATCACATCGCCCTTCATCGGTTTTGTATGGAACAACGCGCCTACTCTCAATCAGGAAAAACCACTCAGCTATGGGAATTTGCTGTTTCTCGGGTTGCTGGGTGTGATGATTGTTGGAAAGCAATTGCTGCTTTCAGCTAGACATCTCAGAGGGCGTGTTCAGGCCCAGCTCGAACGTCTTGAGGAGGCCCAGTGGCGCAACTCGATGCAGAATGGAGCCGCAACCCAAGTCAACGCAAACCAGATCGGCCACATCAATTTTTACCAGCAATCAATGCCGCAATCGTCCAACGGTGATTGGTGGCAGCGGCCGTGGGGTATCGTTGGTTTGTCTATCATTGGCGGTTATATCGTCGCAGTGTTGGCTAAATTTACCGGAATGGTTTAGCACGCCAGCAGTGCGCTCTATCAAATGTATTTTTTGAACGTCGCAGCGGTGATAGCGGTTGCTATTCCAAGTATCACTGCACAAGGCAAAAAAACCGCCATGGGGTTGAGCGAAAACGGTAGGGATAGGTAAATAATCCAGGGTACGAGCAGCAGTGGTAATACAGCTCGCTTAGCGCGGTGGTAGACGAAGCTGCTTTCTCGCCCCGCGCCAAATTTGCGAAGGTCGCGGCGTATCAAGCCATCGACAAAGCCAGTGAACATACTCAGCAAGAACAGCGGCAAGGCTAGGACCAGAATTATCAGCCGCACCACAAAGGTGAAGGTGACGTAGACCGCGGCCAGCACGAAATTTTCGATGCTCACGTAGACCTGATTGGCCCAGCTCCAGAAGCCGTTGCCTTGGCTCGATACCCGCGCCTGCCGGGCAAAATCCGCAAATCCAGTCTTGACCAACAGCCACTGATTTAGGAAATCCAGCCACTGGACAATCGCCTGTCCGGGTTGTTGGATGATAAGTGAATATTTGAAGTGTTCGCTGAGCCAGCTCAATTCGCTATTCAGCATGGCTTGGCTGTGCCGCCAGCCCTGATCGCTCCAGAACAGCAGCAAACCGGCGAACTCAATCAGAATCGAGAACAGCAGTGAGGCAACCAGCAAGCCGATGATGCGCAGGACCAGGCTGATGGCCGAGACGATCATCCCCGGATGCTGGATCGGTTGTGGCGGCGTGTTCTGTACGGAAGTCACCATCATTCACTCCATTAGTGCCACATGGCTGATGGCGTTAACGCGCCTTCTGTATATGTTTTGCTGAATCGAAACCATCAGGGTAGGGCTACCCCACCTGATCTAAATCGAAGTTGGGAGTTGGGCCGCCACCACTGGCGCTCCACCACTGCCCCGCCTGCGTGTTGTAGATCGCCCGCATGCGTTGAGTGAGTTCCTGCAGGTCTTTGGGCATGGCGTCGTCATTGGAGGGTTTTGGCAAAGGCATACGGACTTTCCAGAGCTGGCCACCGGCCTGGAAGGAGAACATTTGCCCCTTGGGCAAACTGACGATGTGAGCGGGCTCGATCAACGGCACACTGGTGCTGCTGACGCGATCCTGCGAGGACGAAGTGAAGTCGGTATTGGCCTCAGGATCGGAGGTGTCGGTGGCGCCCGACACTAGGGTTTTGGTCAGCACATTGACCTTGGGTAACTGCTGGGTGAGCAGTTCAGCGGTGGCGGTTTCGCGCACGCGGAGCATCTGCAGGGTGTTGAAATTGCCGATCACCTGGCCGGCCTTGGCGCGGTTACCGATTCGCGCTTCGATATCGCTAAGGGTCTGGGTGTAGGCGGTTACCTGGATACCGGCACCGCCACCCTTGTTGATCAGCGGAATGAACTCATCGCCCATCAACTCGTTGAACTCGTCGGCGTGCAGGTTGATCGGCAACTTGTCACTGTAGTTACCTGATTGGGGCAGGCCATGGTCGACGCCGTGTTTGTAGATGTGTCCGGCGACCGAGACCAAGTCGGCGAACATGGAGTTACCTACGGCGGCAGCGACCTCGGCATCGGTCAGCGCATCCAGGCCGACATAGACGATGCCGCGTTTTCGGATGATCTGCATCCAGTCGAAGATTGGCCGCGGGTCATCCAGGTCGGTGTAGTTAGGAGCCAGTAACTGGGCGGTCTTGCCGGTGGTAAGTTTCTCCAGCAGCGGTAGTAACGAGGCAACGATTTTGTCGAAGTAAGTACGGTCATACCGCACCGCCGAACGCAGTCCGTCCATTACCGGATCAAATACCCGTTTCACCGCCAGGTACTGCTCGATGGCCACCACGCGTTTTTCGCGGCCCACCATATGCCGGGGAATGTTCTTCTCGGTGAGCTTGCCTTCCAGTTGGACGATCACTTCCCAGGCTTTCGGATCGGTTTTGGCGAAAAACTGCTGGGCGTATTCGATGAACAGCGCGTCGATGTTGACAACATGCCGTTGGATTTGCAGGTAGTCCGGGCGCCGGCCTAACTCGATCAGGGCACGGGCGATGATGTTGACGAAACGCCAGGCAAACTCGCGAAAGGCCGCGGAGTTACCTTCGCCGCTGAGCTGCCCGGCGATGCGTGACGCCACTTCCGAGATACGCCCGAAGCGTCCTACCGCATTGTAGCGGGCCGAGATTTCTGGCCACCCCAGATGGAAGACATAAAACTCTTTCTCCCGACCAGCGCGTTTGGCTTCGACGTACATGCGCTTGAGCAGGTCGGCATCGCCCTTCGGATCGAAGACGATGACCACTTCATGTTCGACGCGGTGAATGTCCTGGGTGATGTACACCTCGGCGAGTCGCGTCTTGCCGACACGAGTAGTGCCTAGCACCAGGGTGTGTCCGACCCGTTCGCCCAGCGGCAGACTGACTTCTGTTTCATTGGGCTCGACCCCATGCAACAGCGGCGAGCCACCGACTGGGGGTAAAGGACGTAACGGATTGAAGGCACTGTCCCAAGCGGTGACACGCGCCAATGTAGAGAGAGGAAACGGTACATGCTCCAGACGACGTTCGAGTCCACGGGCCAAGCGGTAACAGGTCGGTTGGTCGACATAGTGGGCGACCGCCGGATCCTGGGCTTCGACCAGGCGCTGGGTGTGCAGGCGGGTCCAGCGAAAGCCGCGGCCCGTGAACAGGCGCTTACGGCTAACCGGAACCTGCCGGCTGGTCAGTTCGTAGCGGGGGAGCCGTCGGATATTGCGCCGATAGCGCAGCACCTCCCAGGCTTGTCGCAGGCGGATCAGGCCGAACAGGGTATAGGCCAGCGCCGCAATCAGACCGATCTCCGGTGACAGGGCCACGGCCCAGGGCGAGTACACGCACAACACTGCGGCAGCGACGCAGATCGCTACCGTGTACAGCTCCACCGCTGGCCGCAGCTTGGACTCCATCGCATGCTCGGCCATGACCCGACTCACTGTTCCAATAAGGTGGCGGTGATCAAGACGGGGTAGTGCTCAATCTGCAGGCGGGTGGCGATGTCGTTGCCGTTGACCGGCAGGATGGTGATGTCCGGAGCGGCTGCTCGAATCCGGGCCAAAGCTTCAGTATCGGCCACCTCGACGGCGAGGCCGGCTGCACCCAGTTCCTGCAGTTCAGCCGCGCGTTGACGCAGCCAAGTCAGAGACTGGGGATCGTCACCGACCAGAAAAAATGGCCGCAAGCCCGGCATGTTCAGGGCGCGAGACGTGATCTGGCCGGGGCTCAAGTAGGAGCTGCGGATGGGCAGTATCCAGGCTTCATCGGTAAACGTGGACAGGTCCGCATGCATGGCCCGATCAGGCCGGATCTTGTTGTTGATTGGCGGCCTGGCAACCTGAAAATGGGGTCGGTTGAAGTCGCTAGGCCGATCCCCAGCTACGCTCAGTTCCGGCTGAGCGAACGGTACCAAGAGCAGGGTGCAATAACAGACAACGGAGATTCGCTTCATGGTGGTGTGCCCTGTTCGAAGGAAGTCAGCAGCCGTTCAAGTTGCCGGGAAAAACCTGCGCGGTAATGTGCGGCCGGCGCGCCTCCTGCCGGACGGTGATAACGTCCTGCAGCCAACACCCAATCACCGGTGGTGGCGTGATGCTCCTGCAGCAGCGCGGCGGTCACGGCGAGATTTCGGTAGGGGTCGAGGGCTTCGCAAGGACTGGAAAAACGTTGCCCGTGGTAACCCAGGTTGGTTTGCCCGAGACCGACATCGACCCGCTTGGCATCATGCCGAACGAGCGCCTGAAGCAAGGCGTGACAGGCAGCCTGTCGAGTGGCGAAGCGGAAAGGACCACCGGCGATGTTCAGGGTCCATGGCCAGGGCAGCAGTCGACCACGGACGCGGATACCACTCTCCTGCAGGGCAATCGCGAACAGCACCGTCGAAGGGATGTCGGCGTCATGCGCCGCCAATTGATAGGCAGGAGGCGGGAGCTCCTCGGCCTGAGCCGCCAGCATCGCCAACATCAGCGCAAGACTACTCAGTCGAGGCGTTGCCATTGTCCGTTCACCTGTTGAAATGTGGCAGGCAATGGCCCCGGGGCACCCAGGCTGAACCAGCGACCACGGTCATGGTTCAGGGTGATCTGCCGTCGTTGCATCTTGGCCGGATCGATGTCCGCTTGCCGAGCCCAGCTACGGACGCGTTCATCCTCGCCTTGGCTGCCCACCAGGTAGATATCGAACGCCGTATCACTGTTTTGCAAACGTTGTGCTTCAGCGGTGCATGCAGGGCAGTGGTCCTCCACAAAAAGGGCTGGGCGCGGCGCGACCGATGAGCTGGTAGGGGACGAAGATGCCATGCCTTGGATCGGCAGCAGCCCGGGAAACAGCTTGGTCCAGGCCGCGGTGTAAGCGTTTTGGTAGGCCAATTCACGCTCGGCGCGTTTGGCTTCCAGCGCTACCTGTAATTCGGCATAGCGCTGGCGCTCTTGGTCGGTCTGGGCCTCGACTCCAAGTGCAGTCAACGGATCGAGGTTCGGGCTCCAGAAACCACGCGGGCCGGCTTGGATCTGTTCGAAGCGCGTCCACTCCTGTTCCGTCAACCCCCAGCTCGCAGCCTGTTCAGAGTCAGAGCGTCCCAGGGGCGCGGACTGCGTGTCCTGGAACCGTGACTGTGTCGTGATGGGGTTGCCCATCGCAGCGCCCATGGCCAGTAGCGAAGCGAGATAGACGACGGTGGGCAGTAGCGCTCTGTTCATGATCGTTTCTCAAGGGAGGTGCACGGTCTGGTCTGGCTGAGCGGCCACCGCGAAGATGGCTGAGTTCGGCTCCAGCACTTTCAGGTGCCAGGCTCCGAGCTGCTCGCCGCTATGCAGCAGCCGAACTTCTATGAGAGAGCGACTGTCATGAGGTGCGACTGCCAAAAAACGCTCACCACCACGGGATTCGACCCCCAACACCGAGAACGGTGGCGAGAGCGGGACGGGCTTGGGGCGGGCGGTCTGTTTAGGTTTGGTCGCGGAAGGCGATGGCGGTGGGGGTGATGGCTGGGTCTTGTGCTCCTGGAACTGCTGCTCGACCTGTTCAAGGCGTGCGCGCAGCGCTGTCAGGTCTGCCACGGTGGCGCGGGCTGCCAGACCATCGCGCAGCGCCTGTATTTCTTGCGCCCACTGATCCAGCATGGGATCGAGGGTATTGGCCTGTTGCTCACCAGTATCGACCATCTGCTTCAGGTCTTTCAGCGCGTACTGCAGCTTCTCCTGGGCGTCCTTGAGGGCGCTTGAATCACGTTGCAGGGAGTCCAGAGTTTGTAGGCGTTGGGTGTTTGTGCTCTGTAGTTCGGCCACGCGCTGATACTGGTTATACAAACCACCGCTCAGACCGGCGTCCGCCAGGCAAAGCAGCCCAATGATGAGGGTTTGATACGTTGAGGCTTTCATGGCCGCGTCTCCGATTGATGGGGCACGACGGGTGTGTTCAGCGCGACACCGGCCTCCGTTTTCTGCTGTTCGAAGCAGACCGAACGGCTGACTTCATCGGTCGTGAGTTGCCAAGCGGGGCCAGCCAGCACTTGTAGCGCGCTGCGCAAAGGGATTGGACCAAGCCGGTAATGGGCTGCAGGCAGAGGCCGGGTAAACAGCACCTTCACCGACGCAGTAACAGGGCAAAGCGCATAACCAGAGCGCAGCAGCACGTACTGCAACGCATCCTGCACCGAGGGGTGCAGGCTGGACGGGATGTTCACTTCGATGATTTGGGCAAGAAGATCGCGTTGTTCCGTGGTGGGCTCGGTGCTGACCAGCGTGTAGCGGCCATAACGAAGCTCTGCCGGATGGCTTTCTTCGGCTATGCCCCTCGGGTGCTGGGCCCGATTGGAGCCACTGTCGATCGCTGGATGGGTCGGCAAAGGGTTGGGGATTTGCGCGGTGCAGGCGCTCAACAAACCCAGCAGGCAGACAGGCGTGAAAAAACGCTCCATGGAAAAAACCTCATGTCAGATTCAGTGCAGAACCTGACATGAGGTGAAGGAGCGATTCAGTGAGAAAGTTGATTCAACGTGGGTCGTGTTAACGCTGAACACGTTGCTACTCATCAAAAATGGCGAGCCCATCCAAAACGGCAGCGTCGGGGTCGAAGATCAACAAGCGCACATCCGCCAATGCCGCCAGATACAGTACGTTGACCAAGGCTTCCGGTGTGCCGGCGTCGAGTTGGTCTTGCCGCAGTGATGAGTAAGGACGGCCCTCGATCTTTACTAAGTTATCGTCGGTCCAGGGCGTGCCGATCAGTTTGCAACCTATGCCTGAGCAATCATGCAGTGTAAAAAACTCGAACAAGAGGCCGGTTTGCCTCGGAGCGGAGTGACTGATCCACCCCTCCAGATAAAGCATCGCTTCTTCAGGAAGGTGTGCGGTACTGATCTCCCAGGCTCGACTGTAGTGTCCCGTTTCGAAGCTCAAGCGATGGACCATGGCTTGTGCCTCTTCCAGGGAGTACAGATCACCGAGGTGATGCCGCTCGTTGAGCATTTCTCCCGTCACAGCGTAGATTACTTGGCGCACTAGCCCGGTGGACTGGCAGCGTTCATCCAAATCATCCGAAATGGATTGGCCTTCGCTGATCACGGCGAAATCGTCATTGAACAGGCAGGGGAACAGCTGCAGCTCGTCGTCGGGCAGATGGGCCTGTGCGTCGTGTACGGGTCGACAGCAGGGAGGACAGTCGTCTTCGTAGGTGATCAGTAGCAGCCGTTCGATATGAAGGTTGTCGTAACCGCGAGCAAATGGGTTGGAGGCCGTCAGCAGGGCTGCAGCTTGGTGTGTGGGGTTCATGAAGGTTCTCCAGAATGATAATGGACAAGGCGCCCGAAGACGCCTGTGAGGGTTAAAGCCAGCCATGTTCGGCAAGAGAAAGTGGACGACCTTCACCCACGATGAAGTGATCCAGTACGCGCACTTCGATCAAGGCCAAGACCTCTTTCAGCCGTGCCGTCAAGACGTGATCCGCCTGGCTGGGTTCTGTACACCCCGAAGGGTGGTTGTGCACAAAAATGGCCGCCGCAGCGTTATGCGCTAGGGAACGCTTAACGACTTGGCGGGGGTAAACGCTGGCGCCATCAATGCTGCCGTGAAAGAGGGCTTCGAACGCCAACACCCGGTGCTTGGCATCGAGAAATATCACACCGAAGACTTCATGCTCTTGTTGCACAAGATGCAGCTTTAGGTATGAAGCCACGGCGTCAGGCGACGTCAGGTTAGGGCCGCGGGCGAACAGCCGACGATCCAGAATATGCAGTGCTTCGTCGATCACCTGGTTTTCTTGGACGATACGATTAGCCTCGAAATCCGAGGTCTCAATCAGAGTGAGTGGGGTGCTCATGGTGGTACCTCCGAAGGGAACAATCGGGGGTACACGCCCGAGGGGAGTGGTATCCCCGAGGTAGGTATAGAGTTGTGGGCGTTAGCAGGTGACGCGCTGTTACAGCCGCGTGAATCGGTAGCGTTGACCGTGTAGGTGTGAACCACAACCGTCGCAGGGCAATGGGGAAAAGGCTTTTATTCCCCAGCCGGTTTCGGGATCGAAGTCGGCACTGATGGGCATTAACCGAACCAGTCCACGATGGATACCGGCGATGCGTTTCTCGATTTCATCCGTCGTGTAGTAGAGCGATAACGTGCTGTAGTCCTCGTAAGCAGCCGCGAACAGGCAGTCGTCGCAAAGCCAGAAGGATTCCATGTTGGTTCTCCTGTGCTGATTGAAGAAAAGGCGCTCGAGGGAGCGCCTTGATGAGGAACATCGTGGGCCGTTCAGACGGACTGATCGGTACGGGAGGCATCACGGCGGGCCGTGCGGGGAGCGGGTGGAGAGTCAGGTTCTACCTGGGCCTCAGTTGTGCTTTCGATCTCCTCAGCTTCGGCTTCGGCCGACGTTGGGGATGGCTCACTGTTTGGCGCCTGCTCAGCAGGTGCTGTTGCTTCCTGCCTGGCGGGTGCTTTGTACTCGAGCGTGCCGCTGACCTTGATCCAGTCGATGAACAGCAAACGACCTTTCAGGCTGGCGCCCGGTTGGCCTTGTTTATCGCCTTTCTCGTAGAGAAACGGATCGATCCACAGATCGCCGATACGGAACGACAGCAAGACCTTTTTCTCGGCTTTGACGGCGTCCATATAGAGACGAATCAAGCGTTCAGCTTCACCCCCAGCGACTTTGCAGTCGAAACGGGTGTACTCCACCGCATCGGTGGCTCCGTGCAGTGCGGCGATATCGCAGGCCATGAAGGGTTGGCCGCGGCGGACCTGTACTTCACGAACACGATTGAGGTAGCCGATACCGACGGTGTGAAGGTTGAAGTAAGTGGTCGCTTCTTGGGAGTGGTTGGCGTGGGCCATGGTGGTTCTCCTGTTTCAAGGGAAAACGGCGACGCACAATCCCTAACAGGGAAGTGAGCCCCCGTCAGGGTGGGTAAGGTGAAGGTGAGCAATGAACGACTCGCTACCGGCAAGCCGATGACGATCCGAACGATGCGTCTGGAGGAATAGCTGTGCAGCAGAGGAGCGTCTGCGGTGGTGATCCGCAGGCATGGGTAGTGGGCATTCATCACCGCTGAAGCGGTAATCGCGCGAGCTTCCGAACGCTGATCGCACTTGGGTAAACCACCACGAACGTGGCGTAGCCTTGAAGGTTCAAGCTACCTGGGCTGGGCTGTCAACGACAGCGAACCACGCCCTTTATATAAGCCTGTCACAGGGGAGCGTCAAGGCGCTGCCACCCGATTTTTTACGCCTGGAATACGGTAGCAGTCACTGGAATGAAAAAATGAAGAGTAGGCCTGGCGAGGCGCCAGGCGAGGAACAGAAAAGCCACCTTTGACGGTCTTACGCAGTCACAAGCTCCTCGCAAAACTTGGTTTAACTGCGCGATGATTCGCCAACCGACCCTTGTCGTGGCCTGGGTCGGAACATGCTGGCACGCATCCGCGCACAAAGGGTGCCCCGTGTTTCCCCGGTGGGCTCCGGGACTGAATACGATCGCCGAAGCGGATGACCGCTATTGCCGGGTAGAGGCAACAGCGGTCATCCGCCACCACGATCAGGTCGAGCACAAAACGGGAATTAAATTCCGCAGAAAAGAAGGCTCCGAACTCTAGGAGTCCAACCGAGCTGCCCGGAGCGATTCGGTCTTGGGTCGCCGTTGGCGATGATCCTGGGGCACTACAGCAGAGAGGGTGGGACGACGTCAAGGCAGAGAACTCACCGTTCTCCTGATGATCGTCCCATGGCACATCATGAGCGACGCGTATCTTTACTGATCGACACAGTGCCCTTGCAATCTGGATAGCGGGAGCATGACCAGAACGGCCCTGATTTTCCCTTTCGCCTAAGCATTGAGGCGTTGCACATGGGGCAGCCCGGGCCGGCTTCGACCGGTACCGCCAAAGTGAGCGAGCGGTAGTGTGCGACCAATTGCGCAATCCAGTTCGCCTGCTTGGCGACGAACGCATCCAGGGTCAGACGTCCCGCTTCGATTTCGTCCAGCGCCTGTTCCCAGATCGCGGTCATACCAGGATCCGCGACTGCAGCGGGTACCGCCTCGATCAGAGTATGGGCCGCTGCGGAGGCCATTAAAGCGCGTTTTTTCTTCAGCAAATAGCCGCGTTCAATCAACCCCTTGATGATGCCGGCTCGCGTGGCTTCGGTACCGATACCGGTGGTGTCCCGAAGTTTTTGTTTCAGGCGTGGGTCGTTGACCAGCTTGGCCACGTTTTTCATCGCCTTGATCAGATCGCCTTCGGTAAGAGGTTTGGGAGCGGCAGTGCGCATGGACTTGAGTTCGACATCGTCCACTGCGCAGTGCGTGCCCTGCTTCAAGATGGGTAATACTTGGGATTTTTGACTGGGCTCATCCTCCTCGATGTTTTCGGTGAGCAAGCCTTTCCAGCCCTGGACCAGGATTTGTTTGCCGACAGCAGCCAATCGCTCTTTGCCACACTCCAGTTCGACCTGGGTACGATCAAACTCATGGTGCGGAAGAAACTGCGCGAGGTAGTGGCTACGGATCAGTTCGTAGACATGGCGTTCTTGTTCGGACATCCGCACCAGATTTGCCGGCTCGGTGGTGGGAATGATGCCGTGGTGCGCGGTGACCTTGGTATCGTTCCATACGCGGGAGCGTAATGATCGATCCAGGCACCCAAATGCAGTTCTGAGTGCAGGATCCGTTTTAAGCAGGGCATCAAGTACCGTGGGTGCCTCGTTGAACATATTCTCTGGCAAATAGCGGCAATCGCTGCGGGGGTAGGTGGTGGCTTTGTGGGTTTCATACAGGGTTTGGGCGATGTTCAGGGTTTCCTGAGCGCCGAGTCCCAGCTTGCGTGAGCAGACTTCTTGCAGTGTGCTCAAGTCGAAGGGCAGGGGCGGCGGTTCGCGGGAGTGCTCAGTCTGGAGCGAGACCACTGTGGCGGTCTTACTGCTAGAGATCGCTTGGACGGCCTGACTGGCAAGCGCCTGCTGCAGGCAACGACCTGCCTCGTCCCGTCCTGAACATGGCGGTAACCACGACGCGATGAATCGCTGGCCATTCGACGATAGGTGCACTTCAACATTCCAGTAAGGTACCGGGACGAAACTGGCAATGGCACGATCCCGATCGACCACCAGACGTAAAGTGGGTGTCTGGACGCGTCCCACTGACAATACGCCATCGTAGCCTGCCCGCCGACCGAGAAAGGTAAATAAACGACTGAGGTTCATGCCAATCAGCCAGTCGGCGCGGCTGCGGGCGAGGGCGGAGTGATAAAGCGGGAAGGTCTCCTGACCTGATTTCAGCGAGGACAATGCTTTGCGAATCGACGCCTCGTTGAGGGCGGACAACCAGAGGCGCTGAACGGGTCCTCGATACCTGCAAAGCTCCATCAATTCGCGGGCAATCATTTCACCTTCGCGGTCGGCGTCGGTCGCGATGATGACGGTGGTAGCGTCACTGAGCAGGCGTTTGATGACCTTGAACTGTGCCGCTGTCTTGGGTTTGACCTCGACCTGCCAATGCACGGGAATGATCGGTAGATGATCCAGCGACCAGGATTTGTACTGATCACTATAAGCTTCAGGTGGGGCTGTCTCCAGCAAGTGGCCAATACACCAGGTGACAGTGGAGTCGGCGCCGATCAGGCAACCATCACCGCGCCGGGTGGCTCCGAGTACTTTGGCAATGTCCCGACCTTGGGAAGGTTTCTCGCAGAGGAAGAGAAGCATAGAACTGCTCCAGATTGAGTTCGGAGCAGCGTTATTGGAAACAGCAGTGGCGAGATATGAGAAACCTGAATGGCAGGTTCCTCATATTAGTCGGAGAGGGCAGCCTTAAATGGTCGAGGCTGCTAGCCCATTGCAACTGACCGGCAGTATGGCGCTTCACGAGCAGAGTGTAATGACGGGTCAGCAACTTCGCGCAAAGGTGCAATTTTTATGCCTGAGTCTGTCCGTCAGACGTAGGCGGCCCCCTGCGTTTCTTGGATTTCGACGCCGGTGAA
Source organism: Pseudomonas sp. P7548 (assembly GCF_013386585.1). GTDB lineage: Bacteria > Pseudomonadota > Gammaproteobacteria > Pseudomonadales > Pseudomonadaceae > Aquipseudomonas. The sequence goes on from NZ_JACARO010000041.1 coordinate 34,353, forward strand.
CTGGTCGGCTCTGTATTTTGAGAGGCCGCCGGTTCACTGGAACGCTCGCGCATGACCACGCCGTGTACCCGGTGAGGCAGAATACCGACTCGACGGGCCTCGATCTTGAAGGTTACCCGCGCGTTGTCTTCGCTGTCCTCCCACTCATCGCGCACGGTACGACCTTCGACCAGCACGCGCATGCCTTTCTGGTACAGCGTGCTCCAGTGTTCAGCCTCACGGTGCCAGAGCTCAACCGGCGCCCAATAACCGCCTCGATCTTCATAGCTGCCCTCGCGTGGGATAGGGTTGTCGAAGTACACATTCAGCCGTAGCAAACGCCGTGGCTCGTCATTGCCTGAGGCGAATTCCTGGAACTCTGGCGCACTGCCGATATTGCCTTCGCCAACGAAAAAAGTACTCATTGTGATACCTCCACTGCGGGTGTGAACTGGCGCAGCAGCCGTTCGGCACTGGCCATATTGATCGCGCAGGTCGAGGCCTGGCGGTAGAGCGAATGCACCACGCTCATCTGCAGGTTCAGTGCAATGCGGTTGCATTCGAAACGGTACAATCCTTCGTGTACGGCCAGCGGCAGGGCGTTGTTGCTCACCTGGCGTTCCCAGACCGCCACCCCCATACGGGCAAAGTCACGGGTGCGCCAACGCAAAAAGGTGCTGCCTGCGCTGGTGTTCTGCAGCACTAAACGAATGTCCAGCAGCGAGTAAGGGGGCTGTCCGGCCTGCTGCACCACAGCCTCCATCAGGTGACGTAACTGCGCCTCGATTTCCCTCGCGACCTGCGCCAGGTGCTCCAACTCCCCCTTACCCTTAAAAGGTTTTAAAAGGCCTTTTAGGGAGGCTGCGTGTTCGAGCTGTCGATAGGCATCCGGTGTTAACGCTTTGAAGGGCATTGGTTGAGCCGGGATCATGGGATTCATGCGTCGTCCTCCGGCTCATTGACTGTCGCAGACGACGCTCCCACGTCCTCTGCCAACGCGTCGGCGTCATCCACTGCCACCGCACTACGGCGAGTGATTGGCGGCGCGAACTGGGAGCGGCGATGACCCTCCAGGATGTCCATCGGGGGCAAACCCATCTTCTCGATGGCCGCAATGGCTCGGGCGTTGTTCGCCGCCATGTCATCGCGTGTGACGCCGGCATGCCGATAGCGCTGGGCCTGGCCGAATAGGCTGCGCAGCAGATGGGCGCCATCATCGATCCAGGCTTCCATGTCCCTGCGACCGATCAACGCGGTGTGATGAGACAACAGGGCACGACGCACCAGGGTGTCGTAGTCGGTCAGCAGGTAGACCGCCAGAAAACCCAGCTGGCTGCCGATGTACAACGGCAAGGTGACGGGGTGGATGTTGAGGTTGTCGCTCATGTCGATCTGTGTCGGCAGGTCCTGTCTGATTCGGTCCAGCTGTTGGGTCAGCTCCAGCATCCCAGCCTTGGCCTGCATCAGTTTTTCTTCGAGTTGCACGATGGCCCAGTCCGCATAGGGATCGTCCTGGGCCGCGGTTTGTTTGATCAGGTTGGTGACACTGATGTAGCCGGCCATGCCCATGATCGAGTGGACGCCTTCACGTGCGGCCCGACCTTGCCAGATACGCGCGGCGTGGTGAGTGTGCAGGGTCAGGGTGATGCTGCTGCGCAATGAACCCAGATTGAGTTGATAGTGATCGGCCACGGTGGTGTCCTCGCATCGGCTTGGACGGAAACGTTGCGACAGATGAGGGTTAAGGGCAGCCAAAAAGCTGAATGAGGTCTGTTCGGTTTGGTTTGAGAAGGCTAACTATGGAGGCGTCAGTGGGAGGAGATGTTTCAGCTTCTCCCGAAGAGTTTCATAGTTTGGTCCGACATGTTCGTAGAGTGGACCTCCATGGATTTGATGCCACTGGCATCAAATCTACTGACGTCCACCGTGTTTGCCACGCAGTTGGCGCAGTTCATTCAGGCACGCTTGGGCCAGGGCTGACGCGGGTTCGCCCTGTCGTCGAGATGGCCGCGAGGGGGCGGGTGGGGGTGGTTCTGCAATGGGTGACGGTTCGGCCTGACCTGCCCAAGGACGAAAGTCACCTTTCAGCGCACGCTGGATCAGGCCCATCAGATACGCCGCTGGCTTGCGGATACCGCCGGCCAAACAGCGTGCTCCCGCTTCGTTGAGCACCGCCTGACGATCCGCGGGTTTGAGCTTGTTCAGCGCCACGGCGACGGCCTGACGCTCGCTTGGGTTCAGGTGCAGTGCAGCGGGCCAGTGCAGGTTATCCACCGCTGGGGTCGCGCGCGGTACAGTACAAATACTTTCTTTTAATACAGTACAGGCGGCGTTCGGATTCCGAACGGTGCGGGAAACACTGGCGTTCAGACTCGGTTCGGAATCCGAACGAGGGCCTGCACGATTCCGAACGAGGGCATCTTCCCCCCGTTCGGAATCGTGCAGAGCGGCATCGGTCGCCTGATCCAATTCTGGCTGCGTCCAGTGTTCGCCCCAGCTGTCGAGCCGTGTCGGTAGTCGACCCTGCTCGATGTCCGTGTCCTGGCGGATTTCTTCCATAATGTGCTGGGCGACAATGCGCACAGCCTTGGTTGCATGGCCGAGGGCATGTCCGACCAGCGCCAGGTAATCCTGATCCAGTTCCATGGCTTCGGCGGGGGTTAACGGCTCATCGTGCAGAACGTACAGAGAACCTTGAAGGCGTCCGCTGAGCTTATCGCGTCCGCGACTCACCAAGCTGAGCCAGCGTGTCAACCTGAGCATCGTCAACACGCGAGCAATGGTTTCACGGGAGGATGACGCACTGTAGGGCACGCTCGACAGGTAGGGCTGCAAATCCTCATAGCGCGGCGTGACCACGCCTTGGCCTTGCAGCATGAGGCGAAACACTTGCCAGGCATTCCGTTCCAACGGCGTCAGCCGATTGTCCAACAGCAGGCGACGTGGCACGACTTCGTGAGATTGGCCACTGAACATAAAGCCAGCCTGCAGAGCCTGGTTAGACGGTGGTTCGGCGGTAGGGCGTGCGGGCCAGCGTTCACTCAACTGCTGGGTGCATTGCTGCAGGACACGCTGCCAGCGGCCGGAAGGGACAGTGTTCATGTTTCGTTGCTGTAATGGTCGATCTGCTGCCACACGATGGTCAAGCTGATCTGTTGCTCCTCCGCTAGCATCATCATGGCGTCGAGCTGATCCTCGGTACCGTAGTGAGCGCGTAGCTGGCACCATCGCTGCCAGAGCGCATGTTCCTGCGCTTCGCTCAAATGCTGAGGGCGGCCCTTACGGGTTTCTATCTTGAGCAGACGTCGGCGCAGGGCAGTTTCCGAATGCGCCAAGCCGAAGCACTGATACATGATGGTGCTGCTGGCGCCTAGCTTGAGCGCCCGGTTGATCAAGCGCTCATTCTGTTCGTCACGTTCGGCTTGCTCAATCAACCGGTGCAGCACCGGCGAGTCAATCTTGACCTCAACCCAAGGTACGGTGGCATGGGCCAGGCGCGACAGGGTGGTGGGCGGTAAGGATTGCAACAAGTAGATGTCGTCTTCACCCAGGCCGAGTGCCTTGCAGCGCTGCAGGTTACCCAGGCGTAGCTCATGCAGCACCTGGGTCAGCATGGCCTGGTTGAGCACATTGAAGGACAGGTTCATGGCAGCTCCTTCGGCGAGTCATCTTCAGGGGTAAGCGTTAAGTCGATCAGGCGCCGGGCCAAACGAATTAACCGATACAGTTTGATGAGAAGACCGTCGGGCAGTCGTTCCAGTCCCACATCCACAGCGGGACGATCAGGCAGCGGGAGTTGATAGACCCCCAACAACAGCTGGCCGAACAGGGCTGAGGGCAATTGTTTGCGATCCTCCCAGTTGACGTCGTCTTGAGCGCGCGACAGGGCCAGGAGCAGAAGGTGAACGCTGGTTGCGCGAGGCGTGCCAAGATCAACTCGCTCGATGTTGAGGGCGAAGCCCAAGCCAAGCGGCTGACCGATGATGCTCTCGGGGTCTCCGGCATAAGAGGCCATTTCCCGCGCCAGTGTGGCAATGGCGGATCGCAGTTGTTCGGGGCTATCCAGTGCTGGTGCGATGGTCCAGATGTCGTCGATCGCATAGGTGTCGACCGGAGATGCTGTGTCGGTGGCTGTCTCGCGATCGATCTGTTCACGAATCTGTTGAACGCGTGATGGAGGACTGACCGCTGATACGACGTTCGTTCCAGTCGGTGTAAGCAATTCCTCTCGCGTTGGTTCGGTCTGGGGTCTGGCATCCGTTGATTGGGAATGGGGCTCGGAGGAGGGAGCTCCTGCCGTGGCGACATCAATGCTCGGCAGATGGCTGTTCTCCGAGGGCTTGGTGAGGACAACGGCCGGCGTCGAGATGACCCGCTGGGTATCGCTCAGATCCAGGACCAACATACGGTAGGACTGTCCGAGCAAGTGGCTCATGCGCTCCAGCAGTTCATCCTGGATTTGCTCAAGGTCGAAGGACTCGGGGTCGGTATCGAAATAGCACAGGGTATCGAGCCAAAAATCGGCGAACGCAACGGTAGCGGTTGAATAACGGTTCCAGGTTCGTTCGGCCTGGCTTCGCAGACCGATTAGGCGTTCGATCTGGGGCTTGCCCAAACCGGCATACAGGGTTTGTGGAATGGCGGGCAATAAGTGTTCGAGGGTGTCGAGCATCCGGCTGATGTGCGACTGTGAAATAGGGTAACCCCCAGCGGCAAGACGTCGTGCCAGTTCACGTTGCGAGAGCATAGCGCCATCTGCTTCGAGCATTGTTTTGAGTTTGGCCACCGCCAGAGCCCGTTCGATGAAGGTGAGTTGGCCGTGCAGATCGCTTTCGGCCAGATGGCCGAGTAGGGCGGTGATTTCATTGCTCCAAGGCCGGAACAGGCAATGAATGCGGAAGAAGCGCTCGTCGTGGGTTTCCTGCCACAGTTCGCCGAGGATCGCCAAGCGGGTATTACCGCCATTGCGGATGATGAAATAGGTTTCACCCGGGCGACGGGTAATCGGTGGCGGTTGGTCCAGCCCGCGTTCACGGATCGAGGCCTTGATATCGTCGTAAAGCGGATTACGGATGAAACGCGGGTTGTGTTCGTAGGGCCGCAACTGCTCCAGGGTGACCAGCATAGGTGTCTCAATTACTGGATCGGACAGCCGCTCCAGTTCTGGACCCGGAGGGAAGTGGTCCTGGTGCAGCTTGTCGGTGATTTCCTCCTGACTGAGCTTCTTCATTTGAACTGCCTCAGTTAACGCCAGTTACGCAAATGGTCACTGACCTCGAATTTCACGATCTCGGCAGTCCCCGAACCTTCGAAATGTCGGGAAAGCTCTGCGAGGAACCAACCCATAGCCGAGTGTCCACGCTGCAGGCGAAAGACCACAGTGCAGTACTCCTCGCAAGGTGAGGGGTGTGGTCGAATAGATGGTTGAACGATGATGGGAAGTTGACCCAACATTAAAAGACTCCTAGCCAACCGCTGTTGGCCTCAAGGTCGAACAAACAAAATGACTTGGCGAGAAATGCCAGCCTGGTGCTTCGTCTCACTGAGCCTCCGCGCATCTGGTCATCGTAGAGATCGCCTCGCGCCATTTCGGAAACAACTCAATGGCCAGCGCTTGCATGGTTTCCAGCGCTGATGGCGAGCGTCGTTCACGTGATCGGCGCGTCTCGATTCGGTGGACCGGCAAACCGAGGGAAGCGGCATTGAGATACGCCACTCGGTCCGGGATTACGGTGTCTAGCACCGAGATATTGGTAGCCCCAGCGAAAGTCTTGCGCAGGCCACGGATGATCATCCGGTTGTCGACTCGAATGGCATTCACTTGGTTCAAGAGCAGTCGCAATGGGGGCGGTGTAATTCCCAGGAGGCGGAACGGTTCGAGCTCACTGAGCAGCTTCAAGGTGCCGCGGTGCAGTTCGCGAGCGGCGAGCATTTCCGGCGTGATGGGAGAGAGGGCGAGATCGGAGGCGAGGATGGCCATCTCCAGCAGCACGCTACGTGCGCCCTGAGTGTCAATCAAAAGCAGGTCATAATTGAGACGGAGATTGTCGAGCAGATTGCGCAGACGTAATCGCCCGTCGGGGGCGTGCAGCAGCAATGTATTCAGTCGGCCTTGATCGTCGTTGGAGAGGATCAGATCGAGCCCTGCAATTACTGTCCTGGAAATAATCTGGGCAGGAGTTCTTAGGTTGAGTGCGATGAGCTCGTACGCACCTGCATCAGCCTTCTGGCTCAAGGCGTAATAGCTGGAGAGGGTGGGTTGGCTATCCAGATCGAGCAGCAGGACGCGGACGCCGGCATCAGCCAATAGACCGCCGAGATTGGCGGCTACTGTGGTTTTACCCACGCCCCCTTTGGTGGAAACCACCGATACCACACGCATGGCATCAGGCCTGGTGACCTAAGCGTTCAACAATCCACTGCTCGATCTCCTCTGAGTCCCAGCCGACTGCGCGCATGCCAATACGTTTGGCTTGAGGAAATTTGCCTTCCTTCATCAGATTGTAAATGTGCGCACGCTTGAAGCCGGTTTTTCGCTCCACCTCGTCTCGGCGCATAATGTGGCGTTCAGTACTAGCTGAGGCGCTACTGGGGGACGTTACCAACGGATCTTTCATGACAAACACTCCATAGCAAATATTGGCTTGATGAGGATGTGAGTGGCATTCAAAATCACAATGAGATGAAAAGCACCGCGAATTACGATAAGCAGGACCGCAATTTTCGGTGCCTAATCGTTGTTTTCATCGGTGCGTCTGGCTGCTGCGAATCTTTCTTCAAGAGTGCGCTTGTTAAACCCAGGTTTGCCTTCATTTCGTGCTGTGAGAACAGAAATAATGGAAGCTTGGCTGACGAAGCTGGAGTAAGACTTGCCGCCTGGGGATTTACCTAGTAGTAGGCTGATGAGCGCGCCGATGAGACGCAGGTAAGAACGCTCAGATCGTTCATTTGGTTCCATGGCACTTTTGCGGTGCAGTATTAATTTTGCGTTTTCACGACGCAACAAATCACGCTCTTTCGTTAATTCTTGGAGGAGGCCTCGTGTGCGTTCACGCTCAGCTTTACAGATGTCTAACTCAACGAGCAACGCCTTATAAACTTCGATGGTGTGCGGTGAGACTGACTGTTTTTCGGATTCGTCAAAGATGAAGTTCGGCTGTTCTGCTGGATGGTATTCGATAAGCCAACGTTTGAGATCATTATGTCGAATTGTCAGTAGCGGCTGCTCTATCGTTTCACCTGAACTAACCGTCACCCCCATACATCCATAAGCTAGCTCCTGGTTACGGATTGCATCGTTTAGCAATTCTAATTTTTCTAAAAGGCCAGGCCATGATGCTAACGTCCGTTCCAAAGGAAGCAAATCTTCGATTTTGCTAAGAATTTTTGCTTCGACGGGCATCATTTCGCACCATCTGATCGCAATCTCGATGGGACGATAGAAAAGTTTCTTGTTGGCCTGATTGTCCCCATCCATTGACAGTACCAGTTATCTTCCTTGTTTAAGGTGCAGAAGTCAGCCGACGCCTTAGTGAGTGGCGAATAACCGCGCCACCGGGGCCGAACAGGTTTATGCAGCCAGTAGGAGTCAGAGTCTCATCGAATGGCATGAAAAAAACCAAACCGATCAGAGGAGCTCCAGAATGTCGACGGCGCATACGCAAATCAGTTGGCGGTACCATAGATCATACCTGCCTGGGATACCTAAGCTACTACCATCTCCAATGAGATTTTCAAGAAAGCAGATCGGCCTCATATCGCCCGACAAATCGGGCGAAAATGAAGCAGAGGTTATTTACTCGACGGCTTTGACCATGTCTTCGATGACTTTCTTCGCGTCGCCGAAGACCATCATGGTTTTGTCGAGGTAGAACAGTTCGTTGTCCAGACCGGCATAGCCGCTGGCCATCGAGCGCTTGTTGACGATGATGGTCTTGACCTTGAACGCTTCAAGGATCGGCATACCGGCAATCGGTGATTTCGGATCGTTCTTCGCGGCCGGGTTGACCACGTCGTTGGCCCCGAGCACCAGCACTACATCGGCCTGACCGAACTCGGAGTTGATGTCTTCCATCTCGAACACCTGGTCGTAAGGCACTTCGGCCTCGGCCAGCAATACGTTCATGTGCCCTGGCATCCGCCCGGCCACCGGGTGGATCGCGTACTTCACGGTGATACCACGGTGGGTGAGCTTCTCGGTCAGTTCCTTGAGCGCATGTTGCGCGCGAGCAACCGCGAGGCCGTAACCCGGAACGATGATCACAGTGTCAGCGTTGGTCAGCAGGAAGGTCGCGTCGTCAGCTGAACCGAATTTCACCGGACGGGCTTCCTTGGCGCCGGCAGGACCTGCATCGACTGTGTTGCCGAAGCCGCCGAGCAGCACATTGAAGAACGATCGGTTCATCGCCTTGCACATGATGTAGGAGAGAATCGCACCGGACGAACCCACCAGCGAGCCGGCGATGATCAGCATCGAGTTGTTCAGCGAGAAGCCGATACCCGCCGCTGCCCAGCCGGAATAGCTGTTGAGCATCGACACCACCACCGGCATGTCCGCGCCGCCGATCGGGATGATGATCAGCACGCCCATCACGAAGGCCAGGGCCAGCATCAGCGCGAAGGCACTGAGGTTGCCGGTCAACATGAAGGTGATGCCCAGGGCCAGCGTCGCCAGACCCAGCAGCAGGTTGAGCTTGTGCTGACCGCTGAACTGTACCGGTGCGCCCTGGAACAGGCGGAACTTGTACTTGCCCGAGAGCTTGCCGAAGGCGATCACCGAACCGGAGAAGGTGATTGCGCCGATGGCCGCGCCAAGGAACAGCTCCAGACGATTGCCCGCCGGAATCGAATCGCCCAGCTGCTTGACGATGCCCAGGGATTGAGGCTCGACAACAGCAGCAATCGCAATGAACACCGCCGCCAGACCGATCATGCTGTGCATGAAAGCGACCAGTTCCGGCATCTTGGTCATTTCAACGCGCTTGGCCATGATCGAACCGGCGGTGCCGCCGATCAGCAGGCCGACGATGACGTAGCCGATCCCGGCAGTCGCGAGCTCAGCGCCCAGCTTATAGATGAGGCCCACGGTGGTGAGAATCGCCAGGCCCATGCCGAGCATGCCAAACAGGTTGCCGCGCCGCGACGTGGTTGGGTGCGACAGGCCTTTGAGGGCCTGGATGAAGCAGATCGACGCGATCAAGTAGAGCGTCGTTACGAGGTTCATGCTCATTACTTCGGCGCCTCTTCTTTTGCGACTTTCGGAGCTTTTTTCTTGAACATCTCAAGCATTCTGCGGGTGACCAGGAAGCCACCAAACACGTTCACCGCCGCCAGAGCCACCGCCAGGGTGCCCATGGTCTTGCCCAGTGGCGTCACGGTCAAAGCCGCCGCCAGCATGGCGCCGACGATCACGATTGCCGAAATCGCATTGGTTACCGCCATCAACGGCGTGTGCAGTGCAGGTGTAACGTTCCAGACCACGTGATAACCGACATAAATCGCCAGCACGAAGATGATCAGGTTGTAGATACCGGGGGAGATAAGCTCTTCCATCGTCTGAATCCCTGTTTAGGCGTTCTTGCGGATGACTTGGCCGTCGCGGCACATCAGGCACGCGGCGACGATGTCGTCTTCGAGGTTGATCTGCAGCTGCCCTTCAGGGGTGAACAGCAGCTTCATGAAGTCCAACAGGTTGCGCGCGTACAGCGCGGACGCATCTGCGGCGACCATGGCCGGCAGGTTGGTATGACCGATGATGGTCACGCCATGCTCGATCACCACTTGATCAGCTACGGTCAGCGGACAGTTGCCGCCTTGCGCGGCCGCCAGATCGATCACCACCGAGCCTGGCTTCATCTGCGCAACGGTTTCGGCACTGAGCAGGACCGGGGCCTTTCGACCGGGGATCAACGCCGTAGTGATCACGATGTCAGCCAATTTGGCGCGCTCGTGAACCGCGACTGCCTGGCGCTGCATCCAGCTGGCAGGCATGGGCCGGGCGTAACCGCCGACACCCACCGCAGCCTCGCGCTCTTCGTCGGTTTCGTAAGGCACGTCGACGAACTTGGCACCCAGGGATTCAATCTGTTCTTTCACCGCAGGACGCACATCCGAGGCTTCGATCACCGCGCCCAGACGCTTGGCGGTGGCGATGGCCTGCAGCCCCGCTACACCGGCACCCAGAATCAGCACGCGAGCTGCCTTCACCGTGCCCGCAGCCGTCATCAGCATCGGCATGAAGCGCGGATAGTGATGGGCGCCGAGCAGCACGGCTTTATAGCCGGCGATGTTGGCTTGCGAGGACAGCACATCGAGGCTCTGCGCGCGCGAGGTGCGCGGCGCGGCTTCCAGGGCGAATGCGGTAATTCCACACTCGGCCATTTTGCCGATGGTCTCGTTGTTGAACGGATTAAGCATGCCGACGACAATCGTGCCGCTCTTGATCTGGGTCAGCTCGCTGTCGCTGGGGGCGACGACCTTGAGAATCAGCTCGGCGCCGAAGGTATCAGTGGCACTGCCAATGGTTGCGCCTGCCGCTTCATAGGCACTGTCGACAACGCTGGCGTTAATGCCGGCGCCGCTTTGCACAGTGACCTTATGACCCTGGCCGATCAGCTTCTTGATGGTTTCTGGGGTTGCAGCAACCCGTGTTTCACCCGTCTGGGTTTCGAGAGGAACACCAATGTGCACGTCAAATCTCCTGTTGAGCTAATCTTCTTGTATTTTGGGATGCCAGCGACTAACAGTATTGGAGGTGAGACTGGGCTGAATTTCCCTGACACAGCATGCAGGCAGACGTAACCTCTTAAAGGCAGTATGTTTTTTCTGGTTTCTTACTTACACAACAATTCGATTTTAAGTAATGTTCACATGAAGAATCGGGATCTTAAAGATGGGCTTGATTTATGAGTATTCCAATGGTGACATTTTAGACACGGCCCGATGTCTATGTTGCACGGAATATGAGCAGTAGCAGGTTATCCTAAAAATTTGACATGTTCCAATTCTAAGGCTGGTGTCGTGTATAACTATTGGTAATAGTGGTATGTGTAACGTGTGTTTCCCCTGTGACATGAGGTCAACACCAACAGGATAGTACCGAAAACCAAAAGGATACGGTTTAATGAAACCTGAACATGGGTGAGATAAAATATCAATTATATGCGGGTTGCTTGATCGGAAAAAACCGCTACAACGGCCGTTGAGAGCATAGTTGACGTAGTCATTAGGCGCTGTTCGTATCATTTGTAGTCTGGCTAGGGGCAGCCAACCCATGCAGGTCGTTGCCCGTTGTATTCTTGAGATACGCAGACAAAAGGTACTCTTAGGTTGTATTGAGAATGCCTTTAGTCTGCGTAGGATCAGGTATTTGCCAAGAGAGGGGCAAGATAAAAGGTGCGTAATGCGGTTCGGGTACTTTGGACGAAAAACTTACGACTGGTGTCACTCTCTCGGTTTACCGGCTGAAGGCAAGAATGTTGGTACGGTTAGACGTACACGATCAGTAGTTCGGCAGTAGTTTGGTCCGCCGAGCCGTCCGTACGGTTCAAAGCGATCCACTCGAACCCTAAGTTTCTCTTCGTCGATTAAGTCTTCACGAAAATACATCGCGACAATTTCACCAAATACGATGGAGCGCCGTGTCGAAAACTCGAGAATTTTATACAGCTTGCATTCCCAAGCGATGGGAGCATCGGTGATGCGCGGTACATCAATCGAGGTAGAAGGAGTCAAGCCAAAACCTACCGTGTCTGCTTCTGAGATGTGAGAGGGAAAATCACTGCCGCACAATACCATTCGTTCGGCGATGGTCTCGTCAACCATGTTGACTACGAATTGCTCGCGCTCGATGATATTTTTCAGAGTGTCTTTCTTTTCACCTGGGCGATGACTCTCCTCACCATAGTGATCGACAGCAATAACAAACAGAGGGGGATCTTCGCCCATATAATTGAAGGCACTATAAGGTGCCGCATTGCACAACCCTTCGCTGTTCAAACTTGTCACCAGCGCAATGGGGCGGGGGCCCACGCTCCCGGTAATCAGCCAATATTTTTGCATATTGGTCAGTTCCGACATGGCTATGTGCGTCATGCGTATCTCCAGTTTCGCGCTCTCGCGCCACACGATCAACTAATTATTGTAAGAAGCAACATTACCAACTAGGTTGGATTTTAGCTTTTGAATATTACAAATTCCAATGAGAATGCAGGGAGTTGATATAGCCATTGGTAATAGCAGAGATGGGTTCCTTCGGTCTGGGTAGGCCTAGGTTTGGAGTCGGCATCAAGCGCCTGACCGTCGAAGGCGGTCCGCACGTCAGTGGCTCGTACGTGAACGCCGGGCTGGTAGATGAAATCAGTGTGCTGATTCTGCCCCTGGTCGATGGCTGCGGAGCGCATCTGGCGTCGTTCTCATCGCCACTCCGGAGTTTTGGTCCAATCGAAAATCATTCTTACCTTTTTGATGATTGGCATGGGTGATGGATTCTGTCGTGTCAGAAGTATCGCATGCGCTACGGTATGCGCATTCTCAGGTTGGTGATTTTGATTCATTTGTGTGCATTGATGGTGAAAGGCGGTCTGGCTATTACCATTGGTAATGGTAGGTCACGACATCTTGATTTGTCCTTGTTTTTTTAACGCCATAAACTGAATTTCGCCAGCCTAATTGCCTTTGTCTTTACCGTTGCATGGAACCTTATGTACAAAGCTTTTAATGGCAAGGTAATCTTTTTAATGCAAGGAGTCATTATGTCCATTTCCCCAGTGACAATGCCAAGCTCGCAGGAAAAAGGGGACGTTCTGCCATCAGGGCCGAGTAAGCCCGAGATGATGGCGGCAGTCGCCTCGGTATTGTCCTTTCTTAAAGACAAGCCGTTGGATGAGCAGTTGGAAATCGAGCTCAATCAGCGTTTCGGTGCAACCTCTGAGGTGTATTCAGAGCTGCTTCGGCTGTTGCGCGTGGGTATAGAGGAAGGCTGGGCCTGCTACGCCGAAATCGACGGTCCGGACTATCGCCGCGGGCAACTGGCCAAGTCGACTGAGAACGCTAATGGTTACAGCGTAGAGACCGGCATGTTGAAGAACGTGTTGGGCAACTATCACCTTCACCCCCAAGGCGAGATCAACATGATCGGACCGGAGGACGATGGTGCAACCTTCTGTGGCAACGGTGCAGGATGGAAAGTGTTCGCACCCGGCAGCCAGCATTTTCCAACAGTTAAAGGTGGCAAAGTCACAATGCTGTTCTTTCTCCCAGGTGGAGAAATTGAATACATGGATCCCCCACGGCATAAGTAATAATTTTATTTAATAGCCTCCCAATAATTATAAAAGAAGGACAGGTGATGAATAAGTTCGCGGCGTTCGCGTTACTCTCTGTGTTGACCATGACCATGACCATG
>NZ_JACARO010000042.1 GCF_013386585.1 Pseudomonas sp. P7548
CCCAAACGCCCGCCGAACAAACCCCGTCGAATCCCCCAACGACCCATTCACCGTCCCCGAATGATCCAGCTCCGGATAAAAATGCCACTCCACCCGATCCCCCACCTTGCACGCCTCCCTCACCAACGCCTTCTGCCCCGGCACAAACACATCACGGTCCTTACCGCCCGTCCCCAAAAACACCGGAACATCGGTTTTCAACGTGGGATACGCCGACTCACGATAAACCCGCTCCAACGCCACCTTGGGCGAACGCTTGAAGCTGTTATTGAACGTCAACCCATCCGCCACCACCCGCTGCTCAATGGCATGCAAGCAATCCTCCTGGCTGGCCTTGAACGCCGGCAACGCCTGATCAGCCAAGTAATCGGCCGGCACAAAGGAAGGATCAAGCAAAGCCGCCGTACTCAGCCGCAACAGGTTGTAGGCAAACGTCGGCACCACAGAACGGCGCGCCTCTTCAAGCTCGGGGCTTTTGCCGTGGGTGTGGGTCGAGGCATAAGGCGTGCCCGTCGCCACCACGCCGACAAGTTCCACCTCCGGCGCATAGGCCTTGGCCGACACCGCCGTGGCAAACGCCGCACGGCCGCCCTGGGATTGGCCAAACACCACCACCCGCCGAGACAGGTTGAATCCCCCCGCGCCCACCGCCCGAATACTGTCGAGCACGCCATAGGCCAGCGGGCGGGTCAGCCCGTAAGGGTGCAAACCCGGCGTGCCCAGCCCCTGGTAGTCAGTCGCGACAATCGCATAACCCTGGTCGAGCCAATAGTTGAGGTAACGCGTGTCCCGTGGGCGGCGCGCGTTCAGTGACGGCGCGCACCGGTCAGCGCTGCCCACCGTGCCGTGGGCCCAGGCCATCAGCGGCCAGCCACCGGCAGGCGGTGTGCCCTTGGGCACGAACAGCGCACCGGACACCGCGATGGGCGTGCGGTTGTCGAGCCCGTCGGTGGAGGAATAGAGAATGCGCAGGTTCTGCGCGGCCGACGGCAGGCTCTGTGACGGCGTCAAAGCCTCGCTGCGCAGCAGCTTGCCTGGCACCGTCGGCACCGGGCCGTTCCAGGTGTAGAACCCCTCGGCAGCGCTGCTACTGCCCGCGATCAACACCCACAGCAACGCCCACCCACGCATCGACGATCACCAGCCTTCTTTCAACATGCGCAACTCCAGGTACTGCAACAGCATGAGGGTCTTGCCGTCGACAATCTCGCCGCTCTGCACCATGGCCAGGGCCTGCTCGAAGCCCAGTTCAAGCACTTCGATGTCTTCGCCCTCTTCCTCGATACCGCCGCCACTGCCCACCTGGTCGCCTGGCTGGTACTCACCGATGAAAAAGTGAATGCGCTCGGTCACCGAACCCGGACTCATGAAGGCCGAGTAGATTTTTTCCACATGATGGACGCGGTAGCCGGTCTCTTCTTCGGCTTCCAGGCGGATGCGTTCTTCGGGGCTGGCGTTGTCGAGCAAACCGGCAGCGGCTTCGATCAGGTAGCCGTGGTAGTCGTTGACGAAGGTGGGCATGCGGAACTGACGGATCAGCAGCACGGTGCGTTGCGCACGGTTGTACAACAGGATGGTCGCGCCATTGCCTCGGTCGTAGACCTCGCGGGTCTGGGCCTGCCAGGTGCCGTCCTGACGGCGCAGGTCGAAGCTGTATTTCTTGAGGATGTACCAGTTGTCCGAGAGGGTTTCTTCGGCGTTGATGCGAACGGGGCTGTTGTCCATGGTCGGTCCTTAGCGCGTGGAAGGTGGAGCATGTGGTTGCGCCAGGGCAGCGTCAAGCGGATCACTTGCGGCTACAATCGCGCTCCACGAAGGATCTCTCCAGGTTCAAGGAAATGATGCTGCACATCCCGACGCTACGGATAGTGGTGCGCGGCCAAAGCGCGGGGGCGCAATCGAGTTCAGGTGCCAGCAACCGTCTGAGCCGGCGCCTGCTTGATACGCGACCAGGCGGCGGCGACTTCCTCGGCGCTGTGCGCTTTTACCCGCGCGAGGTCCCGCGGGTAATCCACTCCGGGGTTTTCCGTGAACCGCGTCGCGGTGAATTGGCCATTGCTGGCGCGCAAGATATAGCCCGTGTCGTCGCACTGCGCACTGGCCAGGAATACCACGCCCGGTGTCACCCAGTCCGGTTTGAGTTCGTCCGGCTCTTCAGTCACGCCCCACATGCGGGTCTTGGCCACCGGCGAGATCGCGTTGACACGAATACCGGCCGGCGCGCCCTCATGGCTCAGCGCATTCATGATGCCCAGTTGCGCCATCTTGCCGGCACTATAGGCCACCAGCCCCGTCTGCTCGTACTGCGCATACATGGCGCGGTCGGAGGTGGTGAGAATGATGCGCGGTGAGCGGGAGCGCAGCAGGTGCGGCCAGGCGTGCTTGCACAACCAGAGTGGCGCGTAGAGGTTGATATCCATGGCCCGTTGCAGGAACGCGGGGTCGAGGTCTTCGATGTTTTGGTAGCCCACCCAGCCAGCGTTGTGGATCAGGATATCGAGCTGCCCGAAGGCCTCGATCGTGTGCGCGATCAGTTGCCGGCAACCCTCTTGCTGGGATAAGTCGCCCGCTACGCCGATCACCGCCAGGCCTTCAGCCTGCAACGCCTGGGCGGCGGCCTGTACCACCGATGGGTCGGCACCTGCCCCCACCTTATCGGCCCCGATGTCACTGATCACCACCCGGGCACCGCCCATGGCCAGCGCTCGTGCATAACTGAGCCCCAACCCGCGTGCGCCACCGGTGACAATCGCGGTTTTTCCTGTGAAATCCATAGACGTGCTCTCCTGTTCGGCTGCCCACCCTAACAACCCGTGACGGGCTTGTTCAATGCTGTAACACTTTGCAAGCTATCGCCCCTGACGGTGGTCGAATTAATTCCTGCCCGCGCAAGCCATCTGGTAAAACCCGTGCTTCGCCTTTGTCCTGGAACCTTCATGTCATCTCGTTTTATGTCTCGCCTGGGCCTGCGCTGGTTTCCCCTGTTGTGCATGGCGTTGTTGATCGTCGGCCTGCCGGTGGGCTGCGCCGTGCTGCAACACAAGGAACGCGAGCTGGTGTTTCGCATCGAGCCGGGCACGGCGGGTTGGTATACCGGCTTGCCGAAAGCCGTGCAGGAGTTCGACCTCAAGCCCGCCAGTTTCAAGTCGGGGCAGAATATTCACGGCTGGTGGTGGCCGGCAGACAAGCAGGACGCCCCGGCGATCCTCTACCTGCACGGCGTGCGCTGGAACCTCACCGGGCAGCTGTTTCGCATTGAGCAGTTGCACGCGCTGGGCTATTCGGTGCTGGCCATCGACTATCGCGGTTTCGGCCAGAGCCAGGGCGACTTGCCTTCAGAAACCAGCGTGTACGAAGACGCGCGCATTGCCTGGGAGCGCTTCCAGGTGCTGCAGCCCAACCCAAGCAAACGCCTGCTCTACGGGCACTCATTGGGCGGCGCCGTGGCCATCGACCTCGCTGCAGAGTTGAGCAAACAAACCCCGGTGCCGGTACGCGGGCTGGTGATCGAATCCACGTTCACCTCCCTGGCCGATGTCGCCACCGCCGTGGCCAACACCTCGTTGCCGGTGCGCTGGTTGCTGTCGCAGAAATTCGATTCGATCGACAAGATCGCCGAGGTACACATGCCGCTGCTGGTGGTGCACGGCCTCGACGACCGCTATGTACCGCCGCGTTTCAGCCAGCAGTTGTTCGATGCCGCCCAGGACCCCAAGCGGTTGTTGCTGGTGCCAGGCGCCAGTCATAACAACAGCATGAGCCTCGCGGGTCGCAGCTATGGCCAGGCGCTGGACAACCTGATGCGCGCGAAGGTGCCAGCACAGGTGGTGACACACTCCACAGGTCGCAACGGCGACTCCTGAAAGCACTTTTCGGCACCCGGTCTGCGCTTGGCTGTCAAGCGCAAACCCTGCCCATACTGGCCCGCGCCGGCAGTTGATCAAATATTAACCGCGGGTTAAATCGCCAACCCTGCCGGGCCTTCGTAAAGTTATCCACAGAGATACCCACGGTTTTCGTGGACAACTCTTTTTATTTTTTTACGATTTTTTTGCTCAATAAATGCTTTCGGGAAATGTACCCGGCAGCAGAATTTCGCGGTTCACATCGCGTATATCGTTATAGCCACACAACGCCATCGACACGTCCAACTCACGGGCGATGATGTCCAGCGCCTTGGTCACGCCCGCCTCGCCCATCGCACCCAAACCGTACAAATGAGGCCGCCCGATCAGGGTGCCTTTTGCGCCCAGTGCCATCGCCTTGAGCACGTCTTGCCCCGAGCGAATGCCACCGTCGAGCCACACTTCAATCCGTTTGCCCACGGCCTCGACGATTGCCGGCAACTGGCTGATGCTCGACGGCGCGCCGTCCAACTGGCGCCCGCCGTGGTTGCTCACCACCAACGCATCGGCGCCGGAATCGGCCGCCAGCCGCGCATCTTCCACATCGAGGATGCCCTTGATGATCAGCTTGCCGCCCCAGCATTTCTTGATCCACGCCACATCGTCCCAGCTCAGGCGCGGGTCGAATTGCTGGGCGGTCCACGACGACAGCGAACTCATGTCGGCCACACCTTTTACATGCCCGACAATGTTGCCAAAGCCTCGGCGTTTGGTGCCAAGCATGCCCATTACCCAACGCGGTTTGGTGGCCATGTTGAGGATATTCGGCAAGGTCAGTTTGGGCGGCGCCGAGAGGCCATTGATCAAGTCCTTGTGGCGCTGGCCAAGGATCTGCAGGTCCAGAGTCAGCACCAATGCGTCCACGCCTGCGGCCTTGGCGCGCTCGATCAACTGCTCGATGAACGCGCGGTCGCGCATCACGTACAACTGGAACCAGAACGGTTGGCCGACGTGTTCGGCAATGTCTTCCAGGGAACAGATGCTCATGGTCGACAAGGTGTAGCGCAGGCCGAACGCGGCGGCGGCGCGGGCGGTGAGGATCTCGCCGTCGGCATGCTGCATGCCGGCCAACCCGGTCGGCGCCAGGGCCACCGGCATGGCCATGTCCTGGCCGATCATGGTGGCGCGGATCGAACGCGAATCGATGTTGCGCGCCACCCGCTGGCGGAATTTGATCTGGGCAAAATCGCTTTCATTTGCCCGGTAGGTGCTTTCAGTCCAGGAGCCGGAATCGGCGTAGTCGTAAAACATCCTTGGGACACGTTTTTGCGCGAGCTTGCGTAAGTCTTCGATGGTTGTGATCAACGACATCGGGGTCACCTCTCCCTGAACTGAACACAGAGAGTAAGCGTAGATCCGCCATACAACCAGCCATTGCGTTTACATCACCCGAGGGCTAATCTCGCATAAACCCGCAAAAAGACGCACAAACATGCAAAACACCCATCACGCCATCGACCTGCCTTCGTTGCGTAAACAGAAGATCCTGTTGCTGCTGGAGCGCGACGGCAAAGTCACCGCCGCCGAGCTGGTGGAGCATTTTGCCGTGTCCCAGGACACCATTCGCCGTGACCTCAGCGAGCTAGCGGCAGCCGGTCTTTTGCAACGTGTCCACGGCGGCGCCCTGCCCCGGCCCAAAGACACCGGCAAGGATTTTTTCACCCGTGTCGGCGAGACCAACGACGCCAAGCGCCAGCTCGCGCAATTGGCCGCAGACCGTGTGGAAGACGGGCAGATTGTGCTGTTCGATTCCGGCTCGACCACCTTGAAAATCGCCCAATCCTTGCCACGCAACATCCGCCTGACAGTGGTCACGCCGTCACCGATGATTGCCATCGCCCTGGCCGATCACCCCAACGTCAAAGTGATTCTGGCCGGTGGCCAACTCAACCCGGCGACCCTTTCCACCAGCGGGCATGAAACCGTTCGCCTGATTGAAAGCGTCAAGGCAGACCTGCTGTTTACCGGCGTGTGCGCGCTGCACCCGCAGATCGGCATCAGCTCGCTGCATTTTGATGAAGTGGCGGTCAAACAGGCCCTGATCGACAGCGCCTCACACGTAGTGGCGGTGACCATGGCGGACAAACTCGGCGCCGTGGAGCCCTTTATCGTGGCGCCATGCAGCCGAATCCATACGTTGATTACCGAATGGCATGTGCCGAGTGTCGAGGCGTACGAGCAGTTAGGCTTGGAGGTGTTGAGGGTGGAGGTCGAGTAGGTACAAGGCGTCAGCCACCGCATGCCCGCTGGCGGTGTTATCGAAAATGCACCATGTGAGAATACCCTGCGCAACCGACTGCTCGAGCAGGCGCGCAAACGCCTGCACACGCTCCAGGCCATAGGCGCTGTGATAAAGACGCGGTGAACCGTGCAGACGCCAATAACGCACGCCTTGCCAACCGCCGGGGCTCGCCCCGCGTTCGATCACGGGTGGGTCAGCAGCCACCCGCGCCACCTGGAAACGCTCCAACAACGCCTCGGCCTTGAGCCAACTGGCATGACGCGGTTCAAGCACAATGGCTCCGGTATAGCGTTGGCGCAGAGCGGTGAAAAACGTTGCAGCCACGCCTGGCTCATAGCTCAGTGAGGGAGGCAGTTGCACCAGCAAACAGCCTAGCTTTTGACCCAAGTGCAGGCATTGCTCAATGAACTCATCCAGGGCGGTCTCACAGTATTGCAAGCGAAGTTCATGGGTGATGTTTTTCGGCAATTTGACTGAAAAGCGAAATGCCGATGGCACCGAGTCGTGCCAACGCTCATAGGTCTTGGCCAAATGCGGGCGGTAAAACGAACTGTTGATTTCCACCGCATTCAAGCGCATTGCGTAGCGCTGTAAATGCGTGCCCTCGCTTTTAAAGGCCGACGCGTATTGCCGAGGCAAGCTCCACCCCGCACAGCCCACAAACAGCGGCGCCGTCAAAACAGCACCGCAGCCGCATCGCGCATGAAAATCTCAATGGTCTTGGGGCCCACACCATCAAACTCACCCAAGCGTTTTTCAAACGCCTGGCGATTATTACTGGCGTCGCGCATCTGCGTGATGTTGCCCGCGTATTCCGCGTTCAGTTTGGCACTCAGATCGAGCAGGCGCTGTGCGGTGGACTCGTCATAACGCACGTAATGCGCACGCCCCAGCATCGCGACTAATTCGCGGGAGGTGCAATGTTGCAACTTGCGCGCCGTGTCCCGGCCCTCTTCCTCGACAATCACCCGATAAGCCTGGGCCGCGATGGGCGCCTGGATGCGTTTACCCATTAGGAAGCTGGCAAGAAACCATTTGAACAGGCTGCTGTTGTCTTCAGGCGTGAGCTCAATGCCGAGTTCCGATGCACTAATTGAACGAGCCATGGTTATTCCCCCAGCATGGGATCGGAGCTTTTTTCATCACAGGCGAACGGGATCATGACGGTGACTCCTGGCAGTTGAACGACCCTTGAAACAGCGGCCCTGTAAACAGCAGAGGCCCACTCTGAGGGGATAGTTCAAGGAAATTGCCCGGGCAGACCATCGGAGAAATAAACGCGAATTAAATTAAACCTTCGGCGCACACGCCCGCTCAACAGACGGTAGCCACACCTTCCCACCCGACGTTCGCCACAGGAGACACCCCACCATGAGTTCCCGACTCACTGCCAAGAAGATCCTGATCATCACCTCCAACACGGGTATCGAGCGCGACGAACTGCTCAAGCCTCTGCAGCAACTGCGCGGCGATGGCGCGACCGTGACCCACGCTTCCAGCAAGGGCGGTACGACCCAGACATTTGTGGGCGACACCGAGAAAGATAAGGCGGTGGAATCCGACACTAAATTGTCCGAGGTCTCCAGCGCCGACTTTGACGCCCTGATCATCCCAGGTGGCACTGTAAATGCCGATACCCTGCGCCAGGACACGGCAGCTCTCAAGCTGATCAATGAGTTCGTCAAAGCCGGCAAAACCGTGGCGGCCATCTGTCACGGGCCGTGGGCGTTGATCGACGCTGGCGTCATCAAGGGCAAGACCCTCACCTCGTACAAAAGCGTGCGCACGGATCTGATCAACGCCGGAGCTGCCGAATGGGTGGATGCACAGGTCAAGGAGTGCAAGGCCAATGGATGGGCGCTGATCACCTCACGCACGCCAGACGATTTGCCGGCATTCAACGACGCCATCGCCAAGGCTGTTGCCGGTTGATGGCCTGCCACTGAACGAAAACAGGCGCCCTGGGGCGCCTGTTTTTTTAACGGCAGTTTCAGCTTCGACGGTGATCGGGCATCTCGCGCTTGGGCCCGAACATGGCCCAGGCGATGAGCCCGAACAGCGGTACGAAAATCAGAATGATCAGCCACAGCCCCTTGGTCTCCCAGCCACCAGTGCTGCGTAATACGATGTTGATTGCCCACAGCTCCAACAGCAGCAGAATCACCGCCAAACCGATCCAGACATAGTCTATTTGCATGCGTCACCTCCTGAGGTCGTATGCATTAGGTCAAGGGATCGGCGCGAGGGTTCATTAAAACTGCCCGGCGATGGCCTTTCGTCGCGCACGGGGAAATTTTCCAAACTTTGGTTCCAGGCCATGACTCCCACTAGGTAAGCCCCCTTGAATTGACCCGGAGGCGGCGAAACATGGAAAAGGGATCACGTCATGAAGACCGATATCTCGCGCAACATCGTGTTGATCATCTGCCTCGCCGGATGGCTGGGCAGCCCGGTCCATGCGGCCTTCGGCGATGACACCAGCCCACCGCCCAGCTTGAGTGGGGACAATGCCGCAGGCTCTGCCCTACCGCCAGGCACCTACCCCAGCAGCCCCGCCGACAGCGACAAGAAAGCCGATTCGACGCCGAAAAAAGACAGCGTCAAACCGGCCCCCAAACCCAAGCACCGCAGCGATAAAACCCAGCCGAGCCGCACACCTCGCACCGGGAGTTAGCAGCTTATTCGCTGCCGTCGTAGTCGCCGATAAAGTCCAGGCGTTGGTCCAGCCACTGCCGGACAATTTCCCGCGCTGCCCTGCGTGCGTCATCGGCCGACAGCCCGCGCTCTCGCTGCAACCAGGTCGCCGTCACTTGCCGTGCCGGCTCGATGGCGGCCAGGGCTTGCTGACGGGATTTTTTTGGCCACAGCGCGTCATCAGTCCAACTGCGTATAGCGGCGGCGGGATCCTGCGCGGGCGCCGCCGGCGTGAGGAAGTCCCGTGGCGATACGGTTGCCCGAAGCCCCAGTACATTCCACGCGGCATAGCTGGCAAAGCGGATGGTGCCCGTGTTGCCGCTGGCCGTGGAGATGGCCGGGTCGAAAGCGGCGTCCAGCTGTTTCCAGGGCGTTTGCTTGAACAAGTCACCTTGCGGCGCACACACGGGCGCGAAGGTATCGCGGGTGGAGCCGTACAAAGGCCCGAATGCTGCGTACGCATCCGCGCCGTGGCGACTGAACACAAAGCAGTGCACATAGGCGCGCTGGTCACCGAAAAACACGTACTGCGCACGCTCGATCATCATGCGCAGCAGGGTCAGCATGACCTGGTCGCGGCTGACCTTGGGGTCGTTCTCGAGGTCCTGGTAAATCCCCCAGGGGAAACTGTCGGTCTTGAGCACCGCCAACACCTGCTGGCGGTTGGCGTCGGCTTCTTCAGCGGTCACCCCGCTGGTGGGTTCGAAACGTTGCAGGTACACCAGCCAGGCCGCAGCCAGCTCACTCGTCGGGTAACCGCGCAAGCCCTTGGCGGCGTCGGCCGGGCGGTCGGGAATGCTGGCGATGATCGCGTCCAGCTGGGCGGTGTCCGTCTGGGTGAGCGTGCCCACTTCGACCACCCGTTGGCTCAACAAGGGTTGCAGGCAGGCGACATCAACGCCGCAGGCATTGCGGGTTTGCAGCCAGGCGCGTTGGCCGTTGCGCAACGCCTCGCGTGGCGCGCCTTCGAGCTTGGCCATGGCACGCCGGTAGTGTTCGCCCAGCGTGGTGTCGAGGCGACTCAATTCGGCATTGGCGCAGAGTGTCTGCTCGACGGGTGTGGCGGCTTTCTTGCAATCAAAGGAGGCCGCCCAGGCCGGTGTACCGGCACCCAGCAATACCCCGGCGAGCCACAACAACGAAACGTATTTTTTGACCCTGCAATCCATGGCGATCCTTGAAGATGAGGCGTTGAAGGCGCGTAGTGTGCCGCGCCTGTTGCCGATTACAAAGCCTCATCTCGGGTGGCGTCAAAGCGCTCCCGCGCTTGGCGAAACGCGTCGGCGTTGTCCACCACCCAACTCCACAGCGGGAACATGTTCACCAACAACTGTGTGCCGAGGGGTGACAGCGCGTATTCGACCCGGGGCGGTACTTCTGCGAAGTCGTGGCGCAGCACCAGGCCATCGCGTTCCAACTGGCGCAGCGTGCGGGTCAGCATGCGCTGGGTCACGCCTTTCATGCGCCGGCCGATCTCGGCATGCCGCAACCGGCCGTTCACCCCCAGCACATGCACGATCCCCAGGGACCAGCGGTTGCCGGCATGGGTCAGCAGCTCGCGCTTGAGGCCGTCATCGTCTGCGCTCAGGGCATCGCAGGCCGCTTGCGAGCGTCGGATGATCTCGTGGTTATCCATGCGGGTCTCCCGGTATCACTGGTGTGCCTTCTTATGCGTGGCGATGAATTCTGCAAGCATGCCACGACTTTCAACCTCGACGGAGAACCCTATGACCCCTTCTTCCATTCTGGTACTCGGTGCCGGGGAACTGGGCATGGCTGTGCTGCAAGCGCTGGCCGCTTCGACCGCCTCACACACCACGCGAATAGCGGTAATGCTACGCCCTGCCAGCCTGCAATCGGCCACCGCCCGGCAGCTGCAAACATTGGGTATCGAGTTGCTCGCCGGCGACTTGCAGAACGACAGCCAAAGCACCCTCGCCGCGCTTTTCGCATCCTTCGCCACGGTCATCTGTTGCACCGGGTTTGCCGCAGGCCCGGGCACCCAGCGCAAGCTCGCACGGGCGGCCATTGAAGGCGGCGTGCAGCGCTACGTGCCGTGGCAATTTGGCGTGGACTACGAGGTGATCGGTCGCGGCAGCCCGCAGGATACCTTCGATGAACAACTGGATGTACGCGACCTGCTACGTGGCCAACAAGGCACACAGTGGCTGATTATCTCCACCGGGATGTTCACCAGTTTCCTGTTCGAACCGTCCTTCGGCGTGGTCGATTTACCCAACAATACCGTGCATGCCCTGGGCGATTGGGACACCGCCGTCACCGTCACCACCCCGGAGGATATCGGCCGGCTGACGGCGCAGATCGTGCTGGCGCAACCGCCACTTACCAACCAGGTGGTGTTCACTGCCGGCGACACCCTGACCTACGGGCAACTGGCCGATACCGTGGACGCGGTGCTGGGCATCACCCTGACCCGCGAGCGTTGGTCGGTGCCGCATTTACAGGCGGAACTGGCCGAGACGCCGCACGACAACCTGAAGAAATACCGTGCCGTATTCGCCCAGGGCAACGGCGTGGCCTGGGACCCCGCCGTGACCTTCAATGCACAGCATCAGATTGCGGTGACAGACGTCGAAAGCTGGATCCGCCAGCACCTCACGGCACCGGCAACCACGCGTTGAACTCACCCCGGGCCGTCAACGGGCACCAGGCGAAATCCCCCACGGGCGTCGGCAACGGCTGACGCTCGGCCGCCATCAATGCACCGCCCTTCCAATCGAATACCCGCGTACCTCGCCAGGCCAGGACCACACCCCGGGCCTGGCTGTCGTCCGTGTTGACCCAGCACGCAGCCGCAGCGGCCATGAACGCTTCGATCGGCTCGTCGTCGATCTGCGTGCGATAGGCTGAGCCGAGCAGCCAGCGGCAGATATTCAGGTGGTAGGTCCAGTCCAGCGGCGGCTGGTTGCGGTAGGCCCAGGTCATGAAACTGCGGAACAGGTTCAGGCCTTCCGGTGGGTCGAGCTTGAGCAACGCAGGGCAGATGTCGAACAAGGTGTGCCAATGGGGCAGCAGGCGTGCATCCAGGTGCACGAAACAACGGGAATTGCTCGGGTAGTCAGGCAGAGTCGGTTCTGCGCGCAGGCGACGGGACGCCTTGCTGACCAGGCGGCGAGCGCCGGCAGGCAATACAGGGTTCATGGAACGCACTCACAGTCGTGACGATAGAACGCCCCCTGGTCACAGGAGGCCCAAGGCACACGTCAGAAAGCGGGAGAAGCGCGGGGGTTGGCCGACGGCCAGGAATATCGCGGAGGCGCCTTGCTGCGCCGTTCATGGGCCGGGCGTGGGGTTTGCCCAAGGCCGAGCAACCAGGTCAGGCCGATCAGGAACACGATGGCGACGGTCACCGCGTTGCACACCGGGCAGGCAAAGTAGTTCGAGATGTTGCTGGACGCCGGGTTACTCAACCCTTTGTCGGAAAGTGGCGCCTGCTTGCCCTCCACGGAACAGAACGCGCCACCGATCCCGTTGAGCTGCTGGCCCATCATCTGGCCATGCCCCAAACCGCAGACGAACACGTTCATCAGCACGCAGAAGTACAGGGTCCAGGCGATCAGGGCGCGGTCGGGATGGCTCAATTTCATGGCGGCGACTCTACCACCGAAGCCTCGCAGGGATGAAGCACGACGCGCCCCTGTGGCAGAACGTCGCAGATTACGTGGGCTGGCCTGGGTTGGTAGACTGTGCGCCCGCATCGTTACTCCTTTCCCAAGCCTGATGTGCAGCTCCAGAGCAATGCAGGCGTTTCACAGGATGCACAGTTGATGAGTACGTTATTCACCCGCCGCAAAGTGCTGACCGGTATGGGCCTGTTGGGCCTGGGCAGCCTGCTGGGCGGCTGTGACTACAGCCCCAAGCTGAACTTCAAGTACGGCAAGGACCTCAGTGACAAGATCATGGGCCGCACCTTCAAGCTCAAGAACACCGACGGCGAGACCGTCACCCTGAGTTCGTACCGTGGCCTGATGCCGGTGGTGTTCTTCGGTTTTACCCAATGCCCGGCGGTGTGCCCCACCACCCTGGCGCGTGCCGCCCAGGCCAAGAAGCTGATGGGCCGCGATGGCGAGATCATGCAGGTGGTGTTCATCACCCTCGACCCCGAACGCGACACCCCGGAAATCCTCGACAAGTACGTCAAGGCCTTCGACCCCAGCTTCGAAGCGCTGTACGGCACCCCGGAAGAGATCGCCGTGGCCGCCAAGGAATTCGGGATCTTTTATGAAAAGATCCCCGCCGGCGACACCTACACCCTGTCCCACACCGCCACCAGTTTTGTCTTCGACACCCGTGGCAACCTGCGCCTGGGCCTGCAGGCGTCCCTTACCGCTAAAGAGTGCGCAGAAGACCTGCTCACCGTCATGGAGGTCTGCTAATGACTGCCGTTCAACACCTCAAGCGCCTGACCCTCGGTCTCACCCTGCTGGGCCTCGCCGCCCACGCCAGCGCCCAGGTGCTGGTCACCGACGCCTGGGTGCGCGCCACCGTGCCGGGCCAGCCGTCCAGCGGTGCCTTCATGACCGTCACCGCCGATACCGACAGCAAGTTGCTGAGCGTAGCCTCGCCAGTGGCCAAGGACGTGCAGATCCATGAGATGAGCATGAAGGACGACGTGATGCGCATGGGCCCGGTGGACTCGGTTGCCCTGCCCGCCGGCAAGGCGGTCACCCTCGACCCGAATGGCTACCACGTGATGCTGATGGGCCTGACCGGCCAGATCAAAGAAAGCGACCAGGTGCCGCTGACCCTTACGGTGCAAGACGCCAAGGGCAACAAACAAACGATCGACATCAAGGCCCCCGCCCGCGCCCTCGACGGCATGGACCACAGCAAAATGCACTGACTGTAGTGAGCGGGCTTGCCCCGCGCGGCGGCGTATCAGACAGCCCCCAAGCGCCAGGTCGATCGCCGTTTGGTGTGTCAGGTAGGGGTTGGGTGACTGATACGCCGCGGCGCGGGGCAAGCCCGCTCACTACAGGTTTGGCTCACGTAAAAAATCGATCAGGGCCCGCAGTTTGCGGCTGACGCGGCGGCGGCTGGGGTAATACAGGGTGTACCCGGGCAGCGTCGGGCACCAGTCTTCGAACAGGCTCTCCAGTTCGCCTCGCGCAATCAGCGGGTCGATATGCCCGCTGATCATGTAGCCGATCCCCAACCCGTCCAGCACGCTTTGCACCAGCGCCGATGAGTCATTGACGATCATCCGCCCGCTCACCGGCAGCAACAGTGTCTCCTGGCCCCTGGCCAAATCCCAACGCTCCACCACGCCACTCGACGCACGAAAGCCGATGCAGTTGTGCTGCAGCAATTCGCCCGGGTGTTTCGGCGTGCCGTATCGGGCGAGATAGCCAGGGGACGCGATCACATGCATACGCAACGCCGGCCCGACCTTGACCGCCACCATGTCCTGCTCGACGAAATCCCCAAAACGAATGCCCGCGTCGAAGCCCAGGCGCACGATGTCGACCAGGGCATTTTCCAGGGTCAGTTCCAGGTCGATCTGCGGGTGGGCTTCAAGAAACGCCGACAACAGCGGTTGCAGCACCGTCAGGTAGCCGGCGCGGGGCACGTTGAGGCGCAGCAGGCCGGACGGCAAGCCGCTGCTGTCGCCCACCTCCTGGGCCGCTGCCGTCAGTGCGTTCACGGCCGGCTGCACCTTGGCCAGGAACCCCGCCCCCGCTTCCGTCAGGCTCACGCTGCGGGTGGTGCGGTTGAACAGCGCGACACCCAGGCGCTGTTCCAGGTTGCGGATCACCTGGCTCACCGCCGAGGGCGACACGCCCAGGCGCACGGCGGCGGCCGAAAAGCTCGCGTGTTCGGCGACACACACAAAGGTCACCAGCCCGTCGAGTTGATCCTGGCGCATAGGTTGCTCCGCAGAAAAGGCACGGTATAGCACAGGCATTATGAAGATTGGCTTCAAAGCCTTAACGGCATACATAAAAGCTCTGCCATCAACACTTACTATATATTTTCAATCTGCAAACAGACCCGATAGCCTGATTCTGCCGCCCTCGCCTGCGCGACAGCGGCCCACAATTCCAAAAATAAATCGGGTATCCCTGTGAACACATCCCCTCGCGCCCTGAAAAGCCTGCTCCACCTGGCGGTGGCTTTCGCCCTCTTCAACAGTTTCGGCGCCCAGGCGGCCAATACCGGCGAGCTGCCGTGCGCCACCACCGAACAATGCGCTGCCCAAGCGGCAAAAGTCGGCGCCACCCCCGACAGTTCGCAAACCGAACACAAAGCCAAGGGCGACCCGACCCAGACCCAGTTCGCCTGGCTGAACCGCATCAACAAAGCCTCGATCGTGATGCTCACCGAAGAAGGCATCGTCAAGCCCGAGATGGGCCAGAAGATCGCCGGTGGCGTGCGCTACGCCATCGCCCAGGCCGACCAGCCCGGTGGCACGCGCCCGAGTGACGTGCTGCAACTGGAAAAAATCATGACCGACAAGATCGGCCCGGAAGCCTCGCTGATCCACTCCGGCCGCAGCCGCCAAGACATGCTCGCCACCTACCGCCTGGCCGCCTTGCGCAGCCAGGTGCTGGCCTACAGCGAAGCGCTCAACGCCACGCGCCTGCGCCTGCTGAACATTGCCGATAAAAACGTCGACACGCTGGTGCCCGCCTACACCAATGGCGTGCAGGCCATGCCCATCAGCTATGCGCATTACCTGTTGGCCTTCGAGGCGGCGTTTGACCGCGACGGCCAGCGCATCCGTGAGCTGTACACGCGCCTGAACAAGAGCCCGATGGGCACGGCGGTGCTGGCGAACTCGGCGTACCCGCTGAACCGCGAACGCCTGGCCGAGCTGCTGGGTTTTGATGGGGTGCGTGAGAACTCGCTGGATTCGAGCCAAGTGTCGACCTACGACATCCCGATTGAAGCGGCCAACCTGGCCTCGTCCTCGGCGATCCGCGTGGGCGCGATGATCGGCGACATCCACACCCAGTACCATCAGATCCGCCCGTGGCTGCTGTTGGATGAAGAAGCCACCTACACCAGCAGCGCGATGCCGCAAAAACGCAACCCGGGCTTGCTGATGCGTGCCCGTGAAAGCGCCTCGGACGTGGTCGGCCTGGCGCAGGCGGTGACCCTGCGTGCCCACAACGTCACCACCGGCATGACCGACTACAAGTTCGCCTTCGACTCCCTGGGCGTGTTCCGCTCCACCAAGGAGATGTTCGAAGCCACCGACGCGGTGCTCGACGCGTTGCAGATCAACCCGCAGCGCGCGCTGGAAGAGCTGGAGTCGGAATGGACCACCTCGATGGAATTGGCCGACACCCTGGAGCGCCAATTCAAGGTGCCGTTCCGCATCGGCCACAGCTTTGCCTCGCTGATCGTGACCGAAGCCCGCAGCAACGGCACCACGCCGAAAACCTTCCCGTATGCCGATGCGCAGAAGCTGTATAGCCAGGCAGCGGACAAGTACAAGTGGACGCCCAACACCTTGCCACTCGATGAGGCCGGTTTCCGCGCGGCGCTGTCGCCGACCACCATGGTGCAGACCCGCAAAGGCACCGGCGGCCCGCAACCGCAAGAGGTCAAGCGCATGCTGGCGGAGGCGCGCAAGACGCTGGAAGGCGATCAGCAGTGGCTCAAAGAGCGACGTGAAAAGCTGCAGAACGCCGAAGGCAACCTCGACAAAGCCTTCGACAAACTGGCCAACACCAAAGGCTGACACGCGGTTCAACAATGTGGGAGCAAGCCCGCTCCCACATTTGCTCCGCGTCGGCCTCAGCTCGCCAACTCCCGCCGCAACACCGTCCGGTCAATCGATCGTTGCCATGCGCAGATCGCCAGGCAGGCCACGCAGTTGCCCAGCACATTGGTCAACGAGCGGCACTTCATCAATCGCTCCACGCCCAGCAACAACCCGACGCCTTCCAGCGGCACCAGTTGCAGGATGTTCAAGGTCGCAATCAGGGTAAACAGCGCCGAACCCGCCACGCTGGTGGAGCTCAACGAGGTGATCAGGCAGATCACCAGCACGGCGAGCAATTGCGGCAGGGCCATCTCCACACCGGCCATGTGCGCGAGGAACATGATCGCGGTGGTCAGGTACAGGTTGGTGCCGGCCAGGTTGAAGGTGTAGCCGGTGGTCAACACCAGGCGTACCAATTGGCGGTCGCAGCCCAAGGCTTCGAGTTTGTTCACGCACCCCGGAAGAGCAGCCACGGAAGAGCCGGTGAATGTCACCAATAACAACTCTTCTTTTAAATAAATAATCAGACTGGATAACTTAACGCCGACCCATCGCGTGACAGCGGCAAATACCACACCCACAAATAACGCACTGACCAGATAAATAACCACCACAAACTTCAACAAGGGTAATACCGAACTAACGCCGTATTTACCCACCACAAATGCCATCGCCCCAAAGGCTGCCAAAGGGGCAAACTTCAAGATAATCCGCAACAGATAGAACAGGCCCTGCACACCCGCCTCCAGCCAGCCCAGGCAGCGGTTGCCGACGCGGCTACCCCGCCCCAGCAGCAGCCCGCAGACAATAGCGACACACATCACCTGCAGCACCAGGCTTTGGGCAAACACGTGATACAGCGTGGAAGACGCCGACAACAGCGACAGTTCGTGCAGGAAGCCTTCAGCCGGTAACGGGGGCGTCGGCAACGCGCTGTGCTCCAGGTTGAACACCCAGCCGGTTGCCATGCCCACCACCAGCGCAGCGCAAGACATCAATTGGAAATACACGATGATCCGCCGCACGACATGGCGGTGATGGGGTTCGCGCTTGATCCCGGCAACACCGGTGGACACCAGCACAAACAGCAGGAACGGCATCAATAAACCGACCAACTTGATGAACGCGTCACTGAGCACTTTCATCTCGATTGCCAGGTCCGGATAAACCAGGCCCAACGTCATGCCCAGTGCGATGGCAATCAGAATAGGCAGGGTTCCGTTCTGGGTATATCGGGTGAGCATCGGCACTCCGGCATGTTTTTACTTATTGTTATTGTCGGCATCCGACACTTTCGGCATATTGACCGCCTGGCCGCTGCAGGCCGCAAATAATAAAGTCTTGTCACGGGATATACCACCATGGAACTTCGCCATTTACGTTATTTCATCATGGTGGCCGAAGAGCGACATTTCACCCGTGCCGCTGCGCGCCTGAACATGCAGCAACCGCCCCTCAGCCAACAGATCCGCGCCCTTGAAAAAGAGCTGGGCTTCGACCTGTTCAAGCGTCACCCCAAGGGCGTCGACCTCACGGCCGGCGGCCTGGTGTTTCTGGAGGAGGCCCGGGTGATCCTGGCCCGGGTCGAGCACGGCTCGCTCAAGGCGTCCCGGGCCGCCCAAGGCATCGAAGGCACCCTGGTGATCGGCTTCACCAGCTCCGCCGCCGCCCACCCGCTGATCCCGCGCATCATCCGCGCCTACCGCGAGCGCTACCCCGGCGTGGAACTGTCGATCAACGAAGGCAGTGCACGGGAAGTGACCGAGGACAGTATCGAAAAACGCCTCGACATCGGCATCCTCCGCGCACCCGTCAGCACCCACCAGAGCCTGACCTTCCACCGTTTGCTCAACGAAGAAATGCTGCTCGCACTGCCCACCGGCCACCCCCTGCTGAACGACGCGGCCATCCCCCTGGTCGCCCTCAAGGACGAGCGCTTCATCCTGGTCCGCCGCCCTGGCGCCCCGGGCATGTACGCCAACCTGATCAAGGCCTGCCAGAACGCCGGCTTCGAGCCCAGGATCGCCTTTGAAGTGGAACGCATGCTGACCAACGTCAGCCTGGTGGCAGCCGGCGAAGGCATCTCGGTGGTGCCCGCCTCCATGCGCGATGTGCACCGTGAAAGCGTGGTGTACTGCCGGATCAAGGACGCCCGCCCGAAATTGCTGGCGCCGATCACGCTGGTGCGCCGTACCTTCAACCCGTCAGCACCGCTGCAAAATTTCATCGAACTGGCGCGGGAATTAAGCGGGATCTATCGCAAGGCATGAAACGTCTTTTTTCTGCTTCAATCCACGATAAACAGCTTCGCCCCGACCCGCGTCGAGGAACGATGGCCTTCCATGTCATTGCCCACTTGATAACTCATTCCGGGTGTTAGGACGAACTGTCGACCGTCCTCCAGCTCCGTGTGCAACTCGCCTTCGAGGCACAACAGGACATGCCCTCTCCAGCACCAGTGATCCGCCAGGTAGCCCGGGGTGTATTCCACCATGCGCACACGGGTGGTGCCGAAGTGACAGGTCCGCCATAAGGCACTGCCCGTGACACCGGGGTGAAGCTGTGCTTCGAGGGTTGACCAATCGGTGGTGCCAAACGCAACAGCAGTGAGATCCATGATGTACTCGGTCGTCAGTTAACATGACGTGAAACTAACGGCCTGCTCGGTTGGGCGGTAGACACAGATCACCTGCTTTTGTGGGATACAGGCACGCGCCTTTGTTATCCTGCCGCCCTGCCCTCATGGACACGAGCCTATGCAGATCAACCCCGACTACATCCTTTTCGACACCGAGCACTGGCGGCTCAACCATCACCAGGCGTCGAAGCTGCCGGGTTACCTGATGCTGGGAGCCAAGGCGCCGATCCATTCGTTGGCGGATATGCCGGAGGCGGCGCTGGCAGAGTTGGGCGGGTTGCTGGCCAAAGTACAACGGGTGATGGAAACGCACCTGCAACCCAAATGGCTGTACATCAGCCGGTATGGGCACATGCCAGGCTTCCCCCTGCATTTTCATTTCATCCCGGTGTATGACTGGGTTGAAGCGGCCTTCTGGCGAGATGAGCGCTACCGCGCGCTGCAGGATTTCGGCACGCAAGGGCACGGGCATACGGTGACGGATGGCGCTGACCTGACGCTGTTTGTCTGGCGAGAGTTTGGAGAAAACCCTGTATCACCCACGATCCACGGACCTTCGGTGCCTCAAGTCATCGAAGCGCTGCGCGCACGCTTCCGGGCTTAACACCGACCCTGTAGGCGCTGGCTCGCCAGCGATAGCGGTGGTTCAGGCAACATCTGCTTCAGCCGTGCCACCGCCTTCGCAGGCAAGCCAGCTCCCACAGGGATCCCTGATTCAGGCGTTTTCATTTCCCACCCGGGTGAATGAATAACGGTCGATATCCGTGCGCAGTGTCCAGCCCTGCCCTTGCCAATAGCGGGCCGCTTCTGTGTTGGTCTTGAACACGTCAAGGTGGCATTTGTGGATGCCCAGTTGCTCAAGCTCCGTAAGACAACGTTGCACCAAGACCTGGGCAATGCCCTGGCGACGATACGCCGGCAGCACCAGCAGGTGCTGCAAATAACCACGACGGCCATCGTGGCCGCACATCACGCAGGCCACCAACCGGTCGCTGTCTTGCGCCACGAAACTCATACCCGGGTTGCGCGCCAAATAACGTTCGGTGGCCTCGCGGGAGTCGGCGTCGCGCAGGGAAATACCGGGGGTGTCTTGCATCAGTTCGAGCACTGCGTCGTAGTCGGCAGTGCTCATCACACGAATGTTGACCATGGTCCTGAAAGCCCTCTGAGTGAGGGCCCAGTGTGCCTGCACTGGCAGCGGTCGTGCACCCATGAATGCACGACCGGATAAGCACTTGAATCAACGCAACTGGAACCAGGTGGTTTTCAACTGCGTGTACTTGTCGAACGAGTGCAACGACAGGTCCCGCCCGAACCCGGACTGTTTGCCGCCACCAAAGGGCACTGTCACATCCAGCGCGTCGACGGTGTTGACCGACACCGTACCGGCCTTGAGGGCGCGGGCAACGCGGTGTGCGCGGTTGAGGTCGTCGCTCCACACCGACGCGGCCAGGCCATAAATACTCGCGTTGGCTTGCTGGATCGCCTGTTCTTCCGTGTCGAAAGCACTGATGGCGAGCACCGGGCCGAACACCTCGTTACGGGCAAGCGCCATGTGCGAAGTCACGTCGCCAAACACCGTGGGCTGGATGAAGTTTGACGAGCCGTTGATCGTCAACTGCTGGCCGCCACACAAGAGCCGGGCGCCCTCGCCTTGGGCCTGTTCGATGGCCTGCAGGATATGCGCGGTTTGCCCACGGTCGACAA
This sequence comes from Pseudomonas sp. P7548, assembly GCF_013386585.1. GTDB lineage: Bacteria > Pseudomonadota > Gammaproteobacteria > Pseudomonadales > Pseudomonadaceae > Aquipseudomonas. The sequence goes on from NZ_JACARO010000042.1 coordinate 20,919, forward strand.
TGGCGCCGGCAGCGCTGCGCGGGTCCAGGGGATCGCCGGGCATCCAGGCGCGGGACTTGGCAATCACGCGCTCGACGAACTCGTCATGGATGGAACGTTGCACATACAGCCGCGAGTTGGCCGAACACACCTCGCCCTGGTTGAAGAAAATCCCGAACGCGGCCTTCTCCGCTGCCAGGTCCAGGTCCTGGCAGTCTTCGAACACCAGGTTCGGGCTTTTGCCCCCGCACTCCAGCCACACCTGCTTCAGGTTCGATTGCGCGGAATACTGCATGAAGTACTTGCCCACCTGCGTGGAGCCGGTGAACACCAGGCAATCCACATCAGGGTGCAGGCCCAGGGCTTTACCGGCGCTTTCGCCGAGGCCGGGCACCACATTGAGCACGCCTTCGGGGATACCCGCTTCGAGGGCGAGCTGGGCCAGGCGCAACGCAGAAAACGGCGACTGCTCGGCGGGCTTGAGCACCACGCTGTTGCCGGCCGCCAAGGCTGGGGCCAGCTTCCACGCGGCCATGTCCAGCGGGAAATTCCATGGCACCACGGCCGCCACCACGCCCAGGGCTTCACGTGTAATGGTTGCCAGTGCGGTATGGGCCGTGGGGGCGACTTGATCGTAGAGCTTGTCGAGCGCCTCGCCGTACCAGGCGAACACATGGGCCGCGCCGGGCACGTCGATGTGATAGGCGTCCATCACTGGCTTGCCCATGTTCAGCGAGTCGAGCAGCGCCAGCTCTTCGCGGTGGGTCATCAACAACTCGGAGAGCTTGATGAGGATTTTCTTGCGCTCCACCGGCGTCATGCGCCGCCACGGGCCGGTTTCAAAGGCCTGGCGTGCGCTGCGTACGGCCAGGTCGACTTCCATTTCGCCACAGGCGGCCACCCGTGCGACCACCTGGTTGTTGGCGGGGTTGATGGCGTCAAAGGTCGCCCCGGAGGCCGCACTCACGGCGCGGCCGCCGATCAAGGCGGTGTGGATAAAGCGCTGGCGGGCAGCGCGCTGTTGCCAGTAATCAAGATCGAACACGGTGTGCTCCCAATGGATGTCGGAGGGATAAGAAGGGTTATTCAGCGATCTGCAATTCGGGCATCTTCACGCTCAAGCCCCGGGTGATACCCAGCAGGCAAAGCAGCCCCAGGCCCATCCAGCACAGGCCGATGGTGAAGGACATGCTCGACAGGCTGGTCCACAACCAGATCGTGCTGAGAAACCCCAGGGCCGGCAGCGCGGCGTACAGCAGGTAGTTGCGCAGGCCACGCAGTTTCTGGTCGACCAGGTAGTGCTTGATCACCGCCAGATTCACCGCCGAGAACGCGAACAACGCCCCGAAGCTGATCATGTTGGCCACGGTGTCCAGGGTGATGAACAAGGCAATCAACGAGAACAGGCTGACCAGCACAATCGCCGTGGCCGGCACGCGCTTTTTCGTTACCAGCTTGCCGAGTACCCGGGGTAATGCGCCGTCACGGCCCATGGCAAACAGCACCCGCGACACGCTGGCCTGGGAAACCATCGCCGAGGCAAAACAGCCGGCAACGTAGGTGGCGGTAAAGGCGGTCACCAGCATTTCCCCACCCACGCGGCGCATCACATCCACCGAGGCGGAATCGGGGTCAGCGAAGCTGTTCCACTCGGGAAACACCATCTGGGCGAAATACGAAACCAGCAGGAACAACAAGCCGCCAATCAATGACACCAGCAGGATGGCCAGCGGGATGGTGCGGCGCGGGTTGGGGGTTTCCTCGGCCATGGTCGACACCGCATCAAAGCCCAGGAACGACAGGCACAACACCGCCGCCCCCGCCATGATCAGTGGCGCGCTGAAACCTTCATGGTGGAACGGCGCGAGCAGCGAAACCGGTGCTGCTTGCTCGTTCAGGTTGTGCACCGACAACGCCACGAACACCACGATAAACACCAGTTGGGCCACGATCAGCACCCAGTTGACCCGGGTGATCGACTCGATGCCCACCAGGTTGAGCCCCGTCACCAGGGCAATCGAGCCGAGCACCCACACGGCGGTCGGCACACCGGGGAAGTATTCCGACAGGTAGATGCCGATCAGCAGGTAACTGAGCAGCGGCAGGAAGATGTAGTCGAGCAGCAGCGTCCACCCGGCGATAAAACCGAAGCACGCGCCGAACGCCTTGCGGGTGTAGGAGTAGACCGACCCCGAATAAGGATGGGCCTGGACCATGCGCCCGTAGCTGTAGGCGGTCAGCAACATCGCGGCGAGGGTCAGCATGTAGGCGGTCGGCAAGTGCCCACGGGTCATCTGGGTGACCAGGCCATAGGTGGTGAACACCGCCAGCGGGACCATGTAGGCCAGGCCGAACAGGATCAGCCCGACCAGGCCCAGTGGCTGGCGGAAGCGTCGACCGCTAGAAGGTGCAGCGGACGCAGGATGGGAGGGGGTATCGGCCACGTTTTTTATTGTCGTCATGGGTGACTCCTGGAAATCGGCATGCAGGGCGTCGCGGCATGCGATGAGATCGATGCCGTTCAAGCGGTGTCGGAAGGCGATCACTCACCCCTCTGCGTGGAGGGGTGAGCGGGTCACATCAGAGTTTTCCCGCGATCCGTGCGGTGCGGTCGACCGCGATGCGGGTCTTGTCGACCAGTTCATCCAGCTCCGCGCGGGTGACCACCAGGGCCGGCGCCATGATCATGCGGCCAAGGGTTGAGCGAATGATCACGCCCTCTTCGAAGCCGAAGGTGCGGCACTGCCAGGCCAGGTCGTTTTCATTGGCGAAGCGTTTGCGGGTGCTTTTGTCTTCGGCAAACTGCAAGGCTGCGAGCAGGCCGGTGCCCTGGATCTCGCCGATCATCGGGTGGTTGCCGAATACCTCGTGCAGGATCTTTTGCAGGTACGGCCCGGTGTCATCCTTCACCTGGCGCACGATGCCTTCATCGCGAAGGGCCTTGAGGTTGGCCAACGCCACCGCCGCCGCCACCGGGTGCCCGGAATAGGTCAGCCCGTGGGCGAACACCCCGCCCCGCTCCACCAGCGCATCGGCGATGCGTTTGCTCAGCACCAGGCCGCCCATGGGCACGTAGCCGGAAGTCAGGCCCTTGGCGATCGACAAGGTATCGGGCTCGAAACCGAAGTGCTGGTGGGCGAACCACTCGCCAGTGCGGCCAAAGCCCCCGATCACTTCATCGGCGCACAGCAACACATCGTATTGACGGCAGATGCGCTGGATCTCGGGCCAGTAGCTTTCCGGCGGGAAGATCATGCCGCCAGCGCCCTGGAACGGCTCGGCGATAAAGCCCGCGACGTTTTCAGCGCCCAGTTCAAGGATCTTTTCTTCCAGTTGCAGCGCGCAGCGGCGACCGAACTCGGCTGGCGTCAAGTCGCCGCCTTGGGCATACCAATAGGGTTCGTCGATGTGTGCAACGTCCGGAATCAGGCCACCCATCTCGTGCATGAACTTCATGCCGCCCAGCGCGGAAGCCGCCAGGGTGGAGCCGTGATAGCCGTTCCAGCGGCCGATCATGATCTTCTTCTGCGGCTGGCCCACCACCTGCCAATAGCGGCGCACGGTGCGGATCAGCACCTCGTTGGCCTCGGAGCCGGAGTTGGTGTAGATCACGTGGCTGTAGTGAGCCGGCAGCAGGCTGAACAGCAGCTCCGACAGCTCGACCACCGCAGGGTGGGTGGTGTGGAAAAACAGGTTGTAGTAAGCCAGTTGATCCATCTGCGCCGCGGCGGCAGCGGTCAGGTCTTTGCGGCCATAGCCCAATTGCGTGCACCACAGGCCCGACATGCCGTCCAGGTAACGTTTGCCTTCACTGTCCCACAGGTACAGGCCCTCGCCGCGCACCATCACACGCGGGCCTTCGGCGTTCAGCGCCTTCTGGTCGACGAAAGCGTGGATGTGGTGGGCCGCATCGGACGCCTGGTAATCCTCGGTGCGACGGTTCAGGTGGGCGGGTAGATTCATGGCGGTTCTCTCTTATTAGTGGTGACGCAAGGGGGAGCAACGCCGCTCAGCGGTGCTTGCTCATGTAGCTTTCAAGGGGGTCTTTGCTCAGCACGCCCTGGGCTTCGGCGAGCGAGTCGATAAACAGGGCAAACAGCTCCGACTGCGCGCCGATATCGAGCTTGGTATAGATGTGTTTGCGGTGGGACTTGATCGTGTCTTCCGAGACTTCGAGGCGCTCGGCCAGCGAACGGGTGGAGTGGCCGCGCAGGATCAGCTGGGCGATCCGGCATTCACGCTCGGTCAGGATCGACGAGCCAAAGTTGTTCAGTGCCGAGTGAATGCGCTGCTCCAACTCATTGGCAAAGCGCGCGCCCTGGGCGTCCAGGCCCACAAAGTGTTTACCCAGCACGGCCAGCAGCCACGGCGCGATGCGCTTGAACTGCTCGGTGGTGGCGGCGTCGAGCTTCTGGGTAAACGCCAGCGACACCGCCAGGCTGGAGCCATTGCCCGACTGCAGCAGGTAGTTGAGTTCATCCTCCAGGTGGGAGTGCCGGTAGAACGACTGGAAGTACTCGCTGAGTTCGAAGTGGTCGGGGGCGACGTCGGACAGGGCATAGCAGCCCGAGCTGACGCCCTCGACGCAGGCGCCGTAGAACGGGTCGAGCAGATAGAACCCTGACAGGTACTGGCGCACATTGCCCTGGGGCAGCCACGGCCCATCCAGCTCGAACAAGGCGCTGGGCATGCCGCCACGCGGGTACCAATACAGTGTCGTGGCCTGGATCGGTTGCAGGTAACCGAGGGCCTCGAACAGGGTGGCGGCGAAACCCGCTTGCCCGATGCTCTCGGTGACCCGGGCCATCTGTTCAAACCACTGCGCGGAAGAAAGCCGGTCGTTTTCCACTTCGAAGACTCGCTCAAGGAACTGCGAGAATGCTCACACACATAGCCCCCTCATCGAAATCACCCGATAGGGTGAGCCTGCATTCGATATTTATGCTCACTTCCCAGCTTAATAATATTTTATTAAAAACCGCCCTCCCCCTAGCCTTGAAGTCATGCCCAAGCTGAATCCAACTGCATTACGCAAGGACAGACACATGACCCAAGCAATAACAAAAATAGACACCCTCGTCGTGGGAGCCGGTCAGGCTGGCGTGGCCATGAGCGAGCACTTGAGCAAGCAAGGTGTGCCGCACCTGGTGCTGGAGCGCAGCCGCATTGCCGAGCGCTGGCGCACCGGGCGCTGGGATTCGCTGGTGGCGAACGGCCCGGCCTGGCATGACCGTTTTCCGGGGCTGGCATTCGATGACGTCGCCGACGATGCATTCGCGCCCAAAGAACGCGTCGCGGATTACTTCGAAGCCTATGCACGCAAATTCAACGCGCCGATTCGTACCGGTGTGGACGTCACCTCCGTGGTGCGCAATGTCGGCCGCCCAGGCTTTACCGTGCACACCAGCGAAGGCGTGATTGAGGCCAACCGCGTCGTCGCGGCGACCGGGCCGTTCCAGAAGCCGGTGATCCCGGCCATCGCCCCCAAAGACACGGCGCTGCACCAGATCCACTCCGCCGACTACCGCAACCCGGCACAACTGCCAGCCGGTGCCGTGCTGGTGGTGGGCGCCGGTTCGTCCGGCGTGCAGATTGCCGATGAGCTGCAGCGCTCCGGGCGCCAGGTGTACCTGTCGGTCGGCGCCCACGACCGCCCGCCTCGCGCCTACCGCAACCGCGACTTCTGCTGGTGGCTCGGTGTGCTCGGCGAATGGGACCAAGCGGCCATGAAGCCCGGGCGCGAACACGTGACCATCGCGGTCAGCGGTGCCCACGGCGGCAAGACCATCGACTTCCGTGAACTGGCCCAGCAAGGCATGACCCTGGTCGGCCTCACCCAGTCGTTCAATGGCAGCGTCGCCACGTTCCAGCCGAACCTGGTGGACAACCTGGCCCGTGGCGATGAGAACTACCTGGCCCTGCTGGATGCCGCCGATGCCTACATCGAACGCAACGGCCTGGACCTGCCACTGGAACCCGAAGCGCGCCGCGTGTTCCCCGACGCCGAGTGCATCAAGCAGCCGATCCTGGAGCTGGACCTGGTCGCGGCCGGCATCACCTCGATCATCTGGGCCACCGGCTTTGCCGTGGACTACAGCTGGCTGAAAGTCGAGGCCTTCGACGCCGCCGGCAAGCCAGCGCACCAGCGCGGGGTCTCCACCGAAGCCGGGATCTACTTCCTCGGTTTGCCGTGGCAGTCGCGCCGTGGCTCGTCGTTTATCTGGGGGGTGTGGCACGACGCCAAATACGTGGCCGACCACATCGCCATCCAGCGCCAATACCTTGAATACCGCGAAGCCGCCCCGGTGGTTCGCCAGTCCCCTGTCAGCGCCTGATCACTTATTGCCGGAGTTTTTTTGATGCCTACTCACACTCGCATCCGCATGTTCAACACCAAGGAAACCTACCCCAACCAGAGCCTGGACAACGACCTCTGCCAAGCCGTGCGCGCCGGCAACACCGTGTATGTGCGCGGCCAGGTGGGCACCGATTTCGAGGGCAACCTGATCGGCCTCGGCGATCCGCGTGCCCAGGCCGAACAGGCGATGAAAAACGTCAAGCAACTGCTGGAAGAAGCCGGCTCCGACCTGTCGCACATCGTCAAGACCACCACCTACCTGATCGACCCGCGCTACCGCGAGCCGGTGTACCAGGAAGTCGGCAAGTGGCTCAAGGGCGTGTTCCCGATTTCCACCGGGTTGGTGGTGTCGGCCCTCGGCCAGCCCCAGTGGCTGATGGAAATTGATGTGATCGCGGTTATTCCCGAATAAGGAGCGCCACCATGACCTTTTCAATCGTCGCCCGTTGCGCCGAGACCGGCCAGCTAGGCATCGCCATCAGCTCATCGAGCATTGCCGTAGGTGCCCGCTGCCCATGGCTGCGGCCCGGCGTGGGCGCGGTGTCGACCCAGAACATCACCCTGCCGGCCCTGGGCCCGGACGTGCTCGATTGGCTGGAACAGGGCCTGGCCCCGGCTGAGGCCATCGATAAAGCATTGACGAGCAACGGCTACAGCCAATACCGGCAACTGACGGCGATTGATCACCTGGGCCGCACCGTGCATTTCAGCGGCAGTGAAACCTTGGGCACCCACCATGCGGTCTCCGGTGAGCAGTGTGTGGCGGCAGGCAACATGCTCGCCGACCGCGCGGTGATCCAGGCCATGGTCACGGCGTTTGAAAGCGGCGAAGGCCAATTGGCGGATCGCCTGTTGGCCGCGATGCACGCCGCCATCGCCGCCGGTGGCGAAGCCGGCCCGGTGCACTCGGCGGCGCTGGTGGTGGTGGGCGAGCTGACCTGGCCGATCATCAACCTGCGGGTGGATTGGGCCGATGAGCAACCTATCGCCGCGCTGCAAAAACTCTGGGATGCCTACTGCCCGCAAGTGCAGGACTACATCGACCGCGCCCTCGCCCCCGATCGGTCGCCGGGCTACGGCGTGGCCGGAGACGACCGATGAGCCGCAGCCGCCAACTGCTGCAGACGCTGGTGGGGTTCGACACCACCAGCCGCGAGTCGAACCTGCAGTTGATCGAGTTCGTGCGCGATTACCTGGCCGGTTTCGGCGTGGCCAGCGAGCTGATCTACAACGAGGAACGCAGCAAGGCCAACCTGTTCGCCAGCATCGGCCCGGCTGAGTTGCCGGGGATTGTGCTGTCGGGCCATACCGACGTGGTGCCGGTGGATGGGCAGCCGTGGACGCTGCCGCCCTTTGAGCTGACCGAACGCGACGGCAAACTGTTTGGCCGTGGCACAGCGGACATGAAGGGCTACATCGCCTGCGTGCTGGCGCTGGTGCCGGCGTTGGTCGAGGCGACTTTGCGCCTGCCGGTGCATATCGCGCTGTCGTATGACGAGGAAGTCGGTTGCCTGGGTGTACGTTCGTTGCTCGCCGTACTGGAGCAACGGCCGGTGAAACCGATGCTGTGCATCATCGGCGAACCGACCGAACTCAAGCCGGTGCTGGGCCACAAGGGCAAGCTCGCCATGCGTTGTGACGTGCATGGCGAGGCGTGCCATTCGGCGTATGCGCCTTACGGGGTGAATGCGATTGAACACGCCGCTGACTTGATAGGTGAACTGGGGCGGATTGGGCAGCGGCTGCGAGACACCCGGGATGCGCGGTTTGACCCGCCGTTCAGCACCGTGCAAATAGGGGTGATCAGCGGCGGCAAGGCCTTGAACATCGTGCCGGCCGATTGCCGATTTGATTTCGAGGTGCGGGCGTTGCCGTCCCAGGACCCAGGCGAAGTGGCGATTGAACTGAAGGCGTACGCCGAACAACACGTATTGCCGCGCATGCAGGCGGTGAGCGCGCAGAGTGCAATCCGCTTTACCGAACTGTCGGCGTACCCCGGCTTGGTCACCGACGAGCGCAGCCAGGCGGCGGAGTTGATTGCAGCGTTCTCGGGCTCGCGGGATTTTGGCACCGTGGCGTTTGGCACCGAAGGCGGGTTGTTTGACGCCAAGGGCATTCCCACGGTGGTGTGCGGGCCTGGGAGCATGGACCAGGGGCATAAGCCGGATGAGTTTGTGAGGGTGGAACAGCTTCAAGGCTGCGATGAAATGCTGCAGCGGATGCTGGATTCGATCCGCACCTGAGCCGAACACCGGCCCGTCACTCAATGCAAAACCCTGTGGGAGCCGGGCTTGCCCGCGATAACGGTATAACGGTCATATGCTGGTTGACTGATACAGCGCGATCGCCGGCAAGCCGGCTCCTACATGGGTTGGTGTTGGCCTGTAAGCGAAATGTCTCGATTCACTTGCCAAATGCCGCTCAGGAACCGAGCGCATTGACCCAACCACCCACGAAAGCGGCTCATTTGCCACCCAAAATCCAACCATTTCGTGGGTATTTCTATGTCCGGTATTTCATCTCTTTCGTCTAGCACGAGCCCCCTACCCCTTCAGGCCGCACCTGAAGCGCTGCGCATGCGCCCCGCGCCGGGCACGACAGATACGTCAAACGCTCGATTCACGGTGACATTTAGTGATCAGTTCGAAGCCAAGGAAATTTTCACTGAACTGGCCAGAAAGAAAGCCATTGGTGTAGAACTCAAGTCCGACGACTTGGACTACCTTGACTTGGGTGATGGGGCACAACTGCATGTGACCTTCGATTTCCGTTTCAAACCCAATGGCCCCAACGGCACCTTCAGCCCTGCCTTGCAGATGAGAATCGACGACTTTCGCCGAGAGTTCCAACAGGAGCTGCAGCAGGCGGGTATCAGGAACTACGCCCCAGAAAGCTGACAGTTGCCCCACCGTGACACATGCCTGAAACGCCTTCCCCGTAGGAGCCGGCTTGCCGGCGATGGCGGTGCCTCAGCCAGCACAGTGGTTGGCTGACATACCGCTATCGCTGGCAAGCCAGCGCCTACAGGGGATTTGTGTTAGCAGAGAAGTCTTGCGAGTTCTTCACGGCAGTAATCCACAAACAATTGCACCGGTTTGGTCAGCGGCGCCCGCCGCAGCCACACGGCCGACAAACCCGAGCCGGTCACGGTCTCGGCCAACGGCACACACACCACCTTCTGCCCGTCGTAGGTGTACTCGGTGAACGGCTTGGTCACCAGGATCGAAAACCCGAACCCGCGCCCCACCATCCCGCGCACCATCTCGATGGACGGCGAACTGAACACAATATTCGGCGTCAGCCCGCGCTCTTCAAAGATGCTCACGAAGTACGTGCGGCTTGGCAGTACGTCGAGCAAGATCATCGGTTCCAGCACCAGGTCCGCCAGCGAGACCTTGGCCTGTTGTGCAAAACGGTGATCAGCCGGCAGCAACGCGTAAGGCTGCTGCGGCGGCATCAGCGGCGTGGTTTCGATGGTGCCGCCCAGGTCGTGCTCGAACAGCATCGCCACGTCGATACTGCCCGCCGTCAGCGCCTGCACCAGTTCTTGCTGCTCGCCGTCGCGGATGCGGATTTCCACCCCCGGCCAGAGCGCCTTGAACCCGGCGATCAAGCGCGGCAGGTACAACGGCGCCACGGTTTCAAAGCAGCCGATATCGATCTGCCCGGCCACCACATCATTGTCGGCCAGGGCGTTCTGCTCGAACTCGTGGGCCACCCGCAACAGCTCCAGCGCCTTGCGATAAAACCGCGCGCCGCTGGGCGTCAGCGACACGCCCTGGGCGTGATGGCGGATAAACAGCTGCACGCCAAAACTGTCTTCCAACTGCTTGATGGCGGTAGAGACCGACGGCTGCGCGATATAGAGCTTGCGCGAGGCCTCGGCGACGCTGCCGCACTCGGCCGTTGTGACAAAATATCTGAGTTGGCGCAGGTTGTAGGCAGCCATCGGAACCTCCAGAAACGCGGGACTTCGCCCATAGACACAGGTAGGCAACATACCGGAGCACGCTCACGCGCGAGCTATATTTTTTAAGGTCTATAGCAACAAACTTACTAATTTACCTCCCTGCGCCCATTGCAGATGATCACTCCAACAACAAAGCGCCCGCCCGTGCGGCGCACAGCGAAGTACGTCAACGTACTCACCTTGCCTTGGAGCTCGTCATGGTTACCACTGCAACATCCTCCGCCCCGCTCATCGAAAAACACACGATAGGATACGTGCCCCCGGAAGATCGCCATGGAAAGGTAAGAGACCTGTTCACCCTGTGGTTCGGCGGCAACATCGCACCACTGCCGATCGTCACCGGCGCATTGGGTGTGCAACTGTTCCACCTGAACCTGCTATGGGGCATCGTCGCGATCCTCGTCGGCCACCTGGTCGGCGGCGTGCTGATGGCGTTGCACTCAGCCCAGGGCCCGCAAATGGGCATCCCGCAGATGATCCAGAGCCGCGCCCAGTTCGGCTCCCTCGGCGCCCTGCTGGTGGTGGTGATCGCCGGCGTCATGTACATCGGTTTCTTCGCCTCCAACATCGTGCTGGCGGGTAAATCCCTGCACGGCGTGGTCGACAGCGTGCCGGTGCCCGTAGGCATCGTGATCGGTGCCATTGGCTCGGGCATCATCGGCATCATCGGCTACCGCTTCATCCACGTGCTCAACCGCATCGGCACCTGGGTGCTCGGCGCCGGCATTGTGCTGGGCTTCGGCTACATCTTCACCCACGTACAGACCACCGATTTCCTGACCCGCGGCGAATTCAACATCTCCGGCTGGTTGGCGACCGTGTCGTTGGCGGCCCTTTGGCAAATCGCCTTCGCCCCCTACGTGTCGGACTACTCCCGCTACCTGCCAGCCGACGTACCGGTGGCGTCGACCTTCTGGACCACCTACCTGGGCTCTGCCCTGGGCTCCAGCCTGGCCTTCATCTTCGGCGCCGTTGCCGTGCTCGCCACGCCCGTGGGCATGGACACCATGGACGCCGTCAAACTCGCCACCGGCGCCATCGGCCCGCTGATGCTGGTGCTGTTTTTGCTCAGCGTGATCAGCCACAACGCCCTCAACCTGTACGGCGCCGTGCTGTCGATCATCACCCTGATCCAGACCTTCGCCTACCGCTGGATCCCCACGGCCAAGAGCCGCGCGGTGATCTCCACCCTGGTGCTGGCCGCCTGCGCCATTGCCGCGGTATTCGCCTCCAAGGACTTCATCGGCCACTTCGTCGACATGGTGCTGGTGCTGCTGGTGGTACTGGTGCCGTGGACGGCAATCAACCTGATCGACTTCTATGCGATCCACAAAGGCAAATACGATATTGCCTCGATCTTCCGCGTGGATGGCGGGATCTACGGCAAGTACAACCCACAGGCGCTGCTGGCGTACGCGGTGGGGATTGCGGTACAGATTCCGTTCATGAACACGCCGCTGTACGTGGGGCCGATCTCGGCACACATTAATGGCGCGGATTTGTCGTGGGTGGTGGGGTTGGTGGTGACGTCGCCGTTGTATTTCTGGTTGGCGAGTCGGGACAGTGCGTATAAACGCAGGATGGAAGGGGGGAAGTTGGTGAGTGGGGTTTGAATCAACTGCCTGTAGCGTTTAAATCGAGATGAATGGAACCACTCTCATTGTGGCTTTAAGGCCAAGACGTGAGTGGTTTTTTATTTGATCCACCTAACTAACTCCCGCCGCATCGACTGCAATACGTACAATCTCCAATAGGCCACTGATCAGCGAGGCAACCACCCCTGAGTAACAAATTGCAGCCACTATCACACCCAGTTCGAAACAAGCGAACCTAGGAAACCCTTCCAACTTACACTCTTTATGAACAAGCAACCTTATCATCTGCTGGCGAGGAAGATGATAAATCAGACCCATGACATCCAACTGCCGAAATACCCTGACTATCGCCACCCCTCCCGCACAGACAAACATTAAAACATACAGAACATGTTTAAATTCACTGTATTCCCCTCCAAGACTGGACGGAGGCATGGAAGTATAAGTACTGGCCAATGCAAAAAAAGCAGCTTGTGAAAAGTAAATGCCCCCTGCGAACAATACAGACGTCGCCACCAATGCCACTGACACCCGTATCAATTTCTTCCGCAGGCCAACGCTGTAGCGCGTATAAGAGCGCTGACTCTCGATAAGCAAAAAAGAAAACACCGTGGTACTGGCAGCAATAAGCCAATCTATATAATTAACTCCAGTTTTCGAAACCGCCAGCGCACCCACAAAAGTGAGTGCCCGACTAAAAAATTTCCACATAATCCGTCGATCTTCACTTAAACCAGCCCAATAACCTTCAGTAATACCAAGTTTTTTACTGCGATTACTCCCCATCTACCCTCCCTTTAATCTGCCTTTGGTTGCTTCTGGATAAGACGGGTGAGCCGATTGGAACTAACCCCACCCAACGAACCACAGACTCAACTGGCCAAGCACCCGCTTTGGCATCATTAAGTTACGAGTATCCAACATGTCGAATATTCCCTCCACACCATTGCCAGCCTTTGCGCCTCAAATCGAGACGTTCCGCCCCTCTGGAGACACCACACCGTCGCCCCGGGAAAAAATTCCTGTACTGGTGAAAGCAAGCGACGTTGATAAAACGCTGGAGATTGCCTTCAGGCTTGCTGAAGCACTGGGTTTACCGCCGCTTAACAATGAAGTTGGCGACCCTGAGCGAGCCCCCTTTGCAACGCATGAAAACGTCTATCCCATCAAGTTCGATTTCCGCCCTGACGGCCCGGACGGACGTTATACCCCTCAGATGCAGCAAAAAATCAATCAGTTCAAAGAACAGTTTGACCAGAGGCTGCGCCATGAAGGCATCGAGGACATAGGCCCCGACATGTTCACCTGATAGCTGCCTCGAGGGCGGTGTTTCACTATGATGGGGCCTTCCACTCACGGTTTCAGGAACCCACATGCCCGCCCTCACTTTCCGCAACGCCCTGCCCGCCGACGCCGCCCGTTGCTTTGAAATCGAAATCAGCGCCTACGAAGGCGACGAAGCCGCGACGCTGGAGAAGATCGCCACGCGCATCTCGCAGTACCCGCAGGGCTTTCTGATCCTGCAAGCCGATGGCGAGCTGGTGGGTTTTATCAACTGCGGTTGCGCGTTTGACGTGGTGATGTCGGATGAGGCGTTCAAGGAACTGGTGGGGCATTCGCCCGAGGCGCCGAACGTGGTGATCATGTCGGTGGTGGTCGACCCGGCGCATCAGGGCAAAGGCTATTCCAAGGTGTTGATGACCGAGTTTGTGCAGCGCATGCGCGACATGGGCAAGCAGACGATTCATTTGATGTGCAAGGCGCAGCATGTGCCGTTGTATGAACGCATGGGCTATGCGTATGTGCGGCCCTCGCCCTCGGATCACGGTGGGATGGCGTGGCATGAGATGGTGAGAAGCCTCTGATGCTGGCGCCGCAGATTGAAATCAGTGACCACCCCAACGCCGAAGCCGAGCAACTCCTGGGCAGCGGGTTGGCGACGTTCAATGAGGCAGTCGCCGGTTACAACGACCGGCGCTTGCTGACGGTGCTGATCAAAGACCCCATCCCCCATCAAACCCTAGGCGGCATCACCGGCAAGACCACCCTGGGCACTGCCTTTCTCGACCTGTTCCACCTGCCCGAATCCCTGCGCGGTTCAGGCCTGGGCAGCCAACTGCTGCAGGCGTTTGAAGACGAAGCCCGGCGCCGGGGTTGCCGCAATGCGGTGTTGTATACCCTGAGTTTCCAGGCGCCAGGGTTTTACGAGAAGCACGGCTGGGTGCGGTTTGGCGAGGTACCTTGTGAACCGCAGGGCAGCTGCCGGGTGTTTCTGTCTAAGTCACTTTGATGCTTTGCCAATCCAGACTCGCAAAACCCGCCGTGAATTCGAGCAGTTCCTGGTCGATGCTTTCGGCGCTCCCGTGGATTCCGCTGTCCGCCAGCCCATAGGCATCATCGAAATACCCACAGGACTCGAGTGCGCCCGGCAAGTAGCAGCCGTGCCGGGCCCATAGCCGGTAGATACCTTCTGCCAGGCGCCGGCCAAGATCAGGCTCACTGAGCAGCCGGGAATGCGCCACTGCCAGTGCATACGGAAGCATCTCGGCCTCGCTGATTGCCGGTGTGGCGACTTGCAGCAGTTGCCACATGACTTCTTCCCGGTTCGACCGGCCCATCAAGGCGAGTTCTATTACCGCGTAGGGCGGATTTTCCAGCGTTGCCAGCTTCGTATCTGCCCATTGAACAACGTCCACCACATCGATTACGCCGATATCCAGTGCGACCCGCAGGTAAGACACCGGCACACACAACGTGGCGTCATCCATGCTTGGAGACCGTACCCAAAGATTTGCCAAACAAGCGATTCTCGTGGCTTTCCCCTTGAAAGGTATAGGTGGGCGAACCCAGCTCCACATACCCGCGTCGAGGGTAAAAACCCAGCGCCCGTTCATTCCCCACCCACACCGTCGCCCATAGCAGCGAAGCGCCGCCTGCAGCCGCCTGCTGTTCAGCCGCGTCGAGCAACTGTTGGCCAATGCCCTGCCCGGTGAAGCGCTCCTGGATGTACAGCCGCTGCAACTCGGCAACGTCATCGGCCTCGATCATCGAGTGGCGGGTGTTGAGTGTGAGCTGGGCGAAACCTACCAAGTGGTTGTTCACTTCTGCCACCAGCAACAATGTGCCGGGCTGATCGATCAGTTGGGCGATGGACTCGGGGGCAAAGGCGTGCAGCGCCTCCTTGGCAATCGCGCAGCGAATGCCTTCGGTGGCGTAGGTGTCGAGGAACACCTGCATGCCCAGCACGCCGATGCACAGGGCGTCCCGGGGGGCGGCCTGGCGGATCACGGCGCTCAACCCTGCTGCCCCGGCACGGGGAAGATGACTTCCTGGGTGTCCAGGTTGCGGATGCTCGAATAGGTGCGGTATTCGGTGCTGTAGTTCGGGCCCACGCCCTTGGTGCTGGCGGTCAGGCGGAAGGTCACCACGTAACGCTGGCCGGGTTTGAAGTCGACGTCGTCGGCGCCGTTGTTGCAGAACGCGCCGCCGGTGCCCAGGGCATTCATCGACACGTTACACCAGCGCAGCGAGTGCTTGCCGGGGCTGAGTTTCAGCGCCTGCTCGCCGGTGACGTTGAGGATCGACGTGCGCCCGGCGCCGGGCAGTTTGACGCCGTCCACTTCCAGGGCCAGCACCAGGCGGTGGAACGGAATGCCCAGCTCGCGCTCGCGCCAGGTGTCGAAGTACACCAGTGCGGCGTCGGGGGCGTTGTTGGAGAGGTCGACGGGGTGCAGTTTTTCCGGGGCCCAATCGCCTTGGTAATCCTTGTAGTGGTAGTCCGAGGAACAGGCGCCGAGCAGTGGCAGGGTCAAAACGGCGGCGAGTTTCAGCAGTTTCATCGAGTGACGGTCCTTGTGAGCGATGAGATCATATCGACATGATCCCTGATTCCTTGAGGCAATTGCCACTGCTGGTTTGCCGCAGTAGGGTTGTCGCCTCGTCCACCGTGCAGGAGCCCGCCATGAGCTTTTTTTCCGACCCCGATGCCGTCGCCCGTTACGCCGAAGGCCCTGTACGCCTGGTGCCGGGCTTTGAAGGCCTGCAACGCATGACCACCCTGCTGCTACGCGAAAGCGTGCCGACCACAGGCAATGTGCTGGTGCTGGGTGCTGGCGGCGGCTTGGAACTGAAGCGGTTTGCCGAGGCCGAACCGGGTTGGCGCTTTGTGGGGGTAGACCCCTCGGCAGAGATGTTGAAGCTGGCACAGGCGACGTTGGGGCCCTTGCTGGAACGTGCGCAGTTGCATGAAGGGTACATCGACACGGCGCCAGCGGGCCCGTTCGATGGGGCCACGTGCCTGCTGACCTTGCACTTCATCCCGGCCGAGGAGCGCCTGCAGACCCTCAAGGCGCTGTGGCAACGCTTGCGGCCGGGGGCGCCGTTGATTGTGGCGCACCACAGTTTCCCCCAGGCGCCAGAAGAGAAAGCCCGGTGGTTGAAGCGTTATGCCGCGTTTGCGGTGGATTCGGGTGTGCCTGCGGCGGATGCCGAGCGGGCGATTGCGGCCATCAGTGAGAAGCTGCCAGTGTTATCGCCCGAGGCGGATGCGGCCTTGCTGGTTGAGGCCGGGTTCGAAGGCGTGGAGCTGTTCTACGCCGGCTTCAGCTTCAAGGGTTGGATCGCCCATAGACCCCTGTAGTGAGCGGGCTTGTCCCGCGCTGCGCCTTACCTGACGGAACGCATCGCCCCAGTCCGGGCGCCGTGTTTTTCAGGGAGAACTGCGGCGGCCTCAGCGCGAGGCAAGCTCGCTCACTACAAGCGAGGAATCGTTTACCAGCTGCCGGAGGCACCGCCGCCGCCGCTGGAGCCGCCGCTCCCGGAGGAACTGCTGCTGGAGCTTGAGCTGGAACCGCCGGAACTCGAGCCCGATGAGCCGCCGCCCGACCCCGAACCGCCCTCGGAAATGCTCTGCACAAACACGATGAACGCCACGATCGAGGCCGCGGGTATCGCCACAAGCCAGTCCTGGTAACCGTGCCCCAGCAGCATCCCCACCGCCACGTACACCGCCGCCACCGCCAGCACCCGTACGATGAAAAAGCGCGGGCTCTTTCTCCAGGATTCGCGGATGACAAAAAACAGCCCCACATACAACCCCAGCACCAAGGCGCCGCCCAGTGGCATCGCCAGCCAGCGCACGAAGTCCACCGCGACGAAGTGGTCCGCTACCAGCAGCCCGACGATATACGCCAGCACCGCGACCACGCTGTAAAACACCGCGCGCGCCATCCACAATGCGCCGAAGGTGGCGCCGCCGATCAGCAGGGTCAACGGCAACACCAGCAAGTACATCGGCCAGTCAGGGCCACCGCCGTAAATCGCCAGCAACACCGTGGCCGCCACGCTGGCAATCAACGCACGGCGCCAATGCAGCTTCCCGGCCGCCATCAGCACACCGCCAATGGCCCCGGCGATAAACGCCAGCAGTAGCGCAATGAACTGAGGGTTAACCTCTCGTGCAGCCGGCGCCGGCAGATCACCGCCGTCCACCAGCAGGGTCAAATCATTGACTGCCTGCTGCACGCCGCCCGCAAAGTCGCCCTGGCGAAACGCCGGGGTGATGTGTTCTTCGATGATGCGGTGGGCAAGCAGGTCAGTCACGGTGCCTTCCAGGCCGTAACCCACTTCGATGCGCACCTTGTGGTCTTCCTTGGCCACCACCAGCAGGATGCCGTCGTTGACGTCCTTGCGCCCCAGTTTCCAAGCGCGAAACAGCTGGTTGGCATAGTCCTCGATGCTTGCGCCCCCCGTGGTGGGCACCAGCAATACCGCGACTTGCGCGCCTTTGCGTTGTTCAAGGGCAGCGAGCTGGTCTTTGAGACGGGTGGTCGTACCCGCGTCGAGGGTGTTTGTAAGGTCGATCACCCGCTGATCGAGGGCAACGCCAATGGGCGAACTCTGCGCCTGGGCGGTGCTCAACAGGCCGATGAACAGCATTGCCACCAGGCTCACGATCGATTGCCGCACAGTCGCCATCATGTTTTGTTACCTGAAGTTTCTTCCTGAAGGCGCCGACTTTACCCTATCGGCGCTATAACGCGTGACCCCGCGCGCCTGACTATCTAAACTCCCAACACACTAGCAAAACGCCATAACCGGGAAGCCCATGGACCTACACCACCGCAACAACGTCAGTGTGATGGGCCACGGCACCTCGACCCTGGTGTTTTCCCATGGTTTCGGCTGCAACCAGGCGATGTGGAACGACCTGGCACCGCAATTCTTCGAGCGCTTCCGGGTGGTCATGTATGACCTGGTCGGCGCCGGGCTCTCGGACCTGAGTGCGTTCGACAAGGCCAAATACAGCACGCTGGACGGCTATGCCCGTGACCTGAACGAGCTGATCGACGCCTTTGCCGTCGGCCCGGTGATTCTGGTCAGCCATTCGGTCAGCGCGATGATCGGCACCCTCGCCGACCGCCAGGTGCCCGGGCGTATCGCCGCCCATGTGATGATCGGACCTTCCCCGCGCTATATCGATGACGTCGGTTATATTGGCGGCTTCACGCGCAGCGACATCGACGACCTGCTCGACACCCTCGACAGCAATTACCTCGGTTGGTCCAGCACCATGGCGCCGGTCATCATGGGGGCACCCGGGCAACCGGCGCTGAGCGAGGAACTGACCGACAGTTTCTGCCGCACCGAACCGGAGATCGCCAAGCAATTTGCGCGGGTCACTTTCCTGTCGGATAACCGCCAGGACGTGGCCGGCCTCACCACCCCGGTGCTGATCCTGCAATCGAGCGATGACCTGATCGCTCCGGTCGCCGTGGGCGAATACCTGCACAGCGTGTTGCCCAACAGCACCTATTGCCTGGTCGATAACGTCGGTCATTGCCCGCACATGAGCGCGCCGAAGGCATGTGCGGCGGCCATGGAGGCGTTCCTGGCGCCATGGGCGGTCGCCGATGCCGGCTGACCTGTTCGACAGCGCCGCCTGTGCCCTGGCCGTCACGGCCGAAGACGGCACGATCCTGCAGGCCAACGCCCGCTTCAGCGACTGGCTGGGGTTCAGCGCCGCCGAGCTGTGCGGCCGGCGCTTCCAGGACCTGCTGACCATGGGCGGGCGGATCTTCCACCAGACCCACCTGGCGCCCATGCTGCGCATGCGCGGCAGCGTCACCGAAGTGAAGCTCGACATGCTGCACCGTGACGGGCACAAGGTGACCGTGCTGCTCAATGGCCTCAAGCGCGAACAGGCAGGCGGCGTGGTGCATGACCTGGCACTGTTCGGCACCACCGACCGCGACAAGTACGAGCGCGAGTTGCTCAACGCGCGCAACCTGGCCGAGGCGCTGCTGCAGGAAAAAACCGCCACCGAATTGGCCCTCAAAAATGCCCAGGCCGAGTTGAGCGAGGCGTATGCCATTGCCCAGCGTCGAGCCTTGTTTGCCGAGCAGATGGTCGCAATCGTCAGCCATGATCTGAAAAACCCGCTGACGGCCATTCGCATGGCGTCGGACTTTCTCAATCGGGGCGAGCGTACCGCCAAGGAGCGCCAGTTGCTGGGGCATATCGCCCAGTCCTCCGAGCGTGCGCAACGCATGATCGCCGACCTGCTGGACTTCACCCAGGCCCGGGTCGGCCACGGCATCACCATCAAGGCCGCGCCACTGGATTTGCATGCGGTGATTCATCGCGCCGTGGACGAACTGCGCGTGGCCTTCCCCAAGGCCACACTGGAGCACACCACCGAAGGCAACGGCGACGCCTGCCTGGATGCCGACCGCGTGCAACAGATCATCGGTAACCTGGTGGCCAACAGCGTGGCATATGGCGACCTGCTGCGGCCGATCACCATCACCTCACGCCTGGGCGACAGCGGCTGCGAAGTGTCGGTGCACAACCACGGCGCGGCCATCCCGCAAACGTTGCTGGCCGGGCTGTTCGAACCCATGACCCGAGGCACCGACCAAGGCAGTGATGTGCGCAGCGTGGGCCTTGGCCTGTACATCGTGCGCGAACTGGCCAGGGTGCACGGTGGCGACGTGGCCGTAAGCTCCTGCGCCACCCAGGGCACCACCTTTACCGTGACGTTCTAGAAACCCCAGGCAGTGCCCTGCATGATCGGCTCCACGCGGCCGGTCAATATCACGCCGCCCTGCCCGTCCCATTGCACGGTGACGCTGCCACCGTCGCACTGCACCTCGACGCGGTCGTCCAGCAACCCACGCCGGATGCCGTTGACTACCGCCCCGCAGCAGCACGACCCCGAGCCCAGCGGCACGCCGCCGCCACGTTCCCAGATACGCAGGCGGATGCGACTACGGTCGAGTACCTGCACGAAATGCACGTTGGTCTTGGCCGGGAACAGCGGGTGAACTTCCAACGCTGGGCCGCGTGCCGCGACGTCGACCGCGTGAATGTCCTCCACGAAAAACGTGAGGTGCGGGTTGCCCATGCTGCACGCCGCCGGGTCGCCGTCGATGGGCAACAGGCGAGTGTCCAGCGCTTCGGCCAGGGGGACGGCCGCCCAGTCCAGGGAGGGCTGACCCATGTCCACCGAGACGCGCTGCCCGCTGGCACGTTCGCAGGTCAGCAGGCCGCGGTCGGTACGCAATACGATGGTGTCGGTGCCGGCTTCGTGCATCAAGCGGTCGGCCACGCCACGGGTGGCGCTGCCGCAGGTCGCCAGGGGCGTGCCGTTGGGGTTCCAGAACTTGATGCGCGCGGCGGCGTCGTCACAGTCGAGCACTACGGCCAGCTGGTTGAAACCGATGCCGGTGTGGCGGTCGCCGAGCGTGCGCGCGACCTGTGCGGTGATGGGGTCGTGCAGGCCACGGCGGTCGATAATGATGAAGTCGTCGCCATGGGCGTGCATCTTCACAAACGGCAAGGTCATGGGCGCTCCTGTGGGCGAGCTGAACGGGAGCCTAAGCATACGGCAGTTTCATCCCGGCGGATTCGGTCGCGTGCTAGCGTATTTTGGTGCCAATCCTGCCGAGCTCTTCATGAACAAAATCGCCTTTGCCCTGGCTGCTGTGCTGGCTGCGTTTTCCAATACGGCCCTGGCCGCTGACCTGTGCCAGCCCGCCGCCAACCCGACGAACAAGGCCTTGCTGGCCGCCGCCGAACGCCATCTGGGCGACCAGCCCCATCCGCTGGCCCACCTGCACACCGAAGGCACCCTGCCCCATCAAGGGATTCGTGAGCAGAGCATTGCAGCGGAAAAGGATTGGCCGATCCTGCGCCAGGCGGCCCTGGCCTGGCGTTTGAGCGGTGATGCGCGCTACCTCCAGCAAGTCGACGACTACCTCGCGGCCTGGGCCGAGGTGTACCAGCCGGACTTTAACCCGATCGACGAAACCAACCTCGACATGCTGATCCATGCCTACGCGCTGACGGCCGATCACCTGCGCCCGCAGACCCGCGACGCCGCCCGCCAGTTGATCAGCCGCCTGGGCAACGGCTACATCGCGCATATCCAGCAGTTTCACGGGCAGAAAAAAGGTACCCAGACCAACAACTGGCAGAGCCATCGCGTCAAATTGGTGACCGTGGCCGCCGCCGCGCTGGGCGACCGGGCGATGCTTGAGCAGGCCCATCAACTGTTCAAGCAGCAGATTGCCGATAACGTGCTGCCTGACGGTTCGGTGACCGACTTCCAGGACCGCGACGCCTTGCATTACGTGGTCTACGACCTGGAACCCCTTGTGCAAGCTGCGCTGGCGGCCAAGCCCTACGGCATCGGCGGCGACTGGCTCACCCTCAACGCCAACGGCGCATCACTGGGCGCCGCCCTGGATTGGCTGGTGCCCTATGCCACCGGGCAACGCAGCCACGAGGAATTCGTGCACACCCACGTGCCATTCGACACAGCCCGCGCCAAGGTCGGTGAAGTCGGCTACGCCGGTACCTGGCAGCCCAAGAGCAGCGCCACGCTGTTCTGGCTGGCGGCGCAGCTGGACCCGCGTTATCTGCCGGTGGCCAAACACTTGGCAGACCACCCCGTCGATTGGATCAACACCTGCTATTTGAAATAACCTGTTGTAGTGAGCGGGCTTGCCCGCTCACTACAAACCGCGTTAGGGAGATGGGTTAGAGCACGGTGCCCATGGCCTTGATCAGCACGGGGTCGCGTCCGTAGATGTCTGGCGCGTAGACCAGCCCGCCGTCGCGATTGACCTCCACCGTCCAGTACCCCAGCAACACAGGCACCGGCGTGGCCAGCCGGAACTCGTGGGTCAGGCCGGTGGCCAGCAGTTCATCGGTGCGCGTACGTTCGGCCGGGCTCACCAGCAGGTCGCGCAGCAGCAGCGGTTGCTCGACCCGCACGCAGCCTGAACTGAACGCCCGTGGGCCTTTGGTAAACAGTGGCTGGCTGGGCGTGTCATGCAGGTACACCGAGTACGGGTTGGGAAAGCGCATCACGATCTTGCCCAGCGGGTTGCGCGGGCCGGCGTCCTGGCGCAGGAGGATGTTGCCGGGCCGGGACCAGTCCACCTGGTCCGGCATCAGTGGGTGGCCTTGGGCGTCGAGCACCTGCAGGTTTTGCTGGCGCAGGTATTCGGGATTGAGGCGGATGGCCGGGAGTTTGTCCTCGCGCATGATGGTCGGCGGAATGGTCCAGGTGGGGTTGAGGGTCAGCCGGGTGATGCGCGACTTGAGCAGCGGCGTCTGGCGTTCGGCACGGCCGACTTGCAGGCGCGTTTGCCACACGGGAATGCCGCTCTGATAGACGCTCAGTTGCGCTGCGGCGACGTTGACCACCACCCCTTCGGGCTCCAGGTCCTGGGCCAGCCAGCGGAAACGTTCGAGGTTGATGCGCAGTTGGTCGCGGCGGATCGCCGGGCTGATGTTGAGTTCGGCCACGGTGCCGGCACCAATCACGCCATCAGCTTGCAACGAGTGGCTGAGCTGGAACGCCTTGACCGCCTTGACCAAGTCGTCGCGGTATTGCTTGCCGCTCGGTGCCTTGGCCAGGTAGCCGCCACTGATCAGCCGCCGCGCCAATTCCGGCACGCGGGGGTCTTCCATACCGGGGCGCAGTAACGGGCCGGTGGCCACCGGGTCCCAGTGCGGCAATGGTTGCTGGCGCACGGCGGAATAGGCATTGCGCAGGCTGCGGTAAAGATCGGCACTGGGGCGCGCTTGGTCGAAGGCTTGGGCCATGTCTTGCAGGCCGGTGGCGGCGAAGGCGAGCACTTCGGTGTTGGCGTCGCGGGCAGGCGGTTGGGAATGCCACAACGGCTCGAAACGCGATTGCTGAAGACGCCCGTAATGCAAGTCCTGCAGGGCTTGCAGGTACTGCTGGCTGGTGCCGATATCCGTGCACAGCACGTTGGCCGTGGCATCCGCCGTGGGCAGGCTATAGTGGGATGGGTCCAGGCCGTCATCCGCCAGCATCAGCAACTGAGCGTGCAACGCCTGGCGGCGCTCGGCCTCGGTCCACAACGGCGCATCGCCCTGCTGCTGGTAGAACGCTTGCAGGCGCAGTTGGGCGGCCGGGTCGATGTGCGGGGCAAGGTCGGGGCAAACGCTGGGCAACTGGGCGAGCGCCTGTTGCACCGGGCTCACCGACAGCACGGGCACGGGGGCCAATGGCACCTCGTCAGCTGTCGCGACCAGTGGTGCAACGAGCAGGCAAATGCTCAAGTAACATGCGTGTTTTTTGAACACTTGGCTTCACTCCAATCCGCAGCGGGGGGATGTACTGCAGATGCTGACTTTTATGTACCGGTTAGGCCCGATCACCCTGGGTCTGATTTCCATGAGCCTGGCTGTATTGAGCAATTCTGCGCTCGCCGCCAATGGCAACCCTCCTACCTTGTATAGCAGCCTCGCGCGCTCGGCTCCAGAACTCAATCCCACGGTGCTTAAAAGCGCCCTGAGCGCAGTGCAATGTGCGGTCAATAACGGCGAGGAACGCTCCGAGCGACTCGCCGTCATTGACTACTCCCAGCCCTCGACCGCCCGTCGGCTTTGGATCTTCGACCTGCGCAAGAAGACCCTGGTACTGCGTGACCTGGTGGCCCACGGTGCCAAATCCGGGGAAAACTTCGCCACCCAGTTCTCCAACCGCGAAGGCAGCCACCAATCCAGCCTGGGCTTGTTCCGCACCCAGGAAAGTTACCTGGGCACCCATGGCTACTCGTTGCGCATGGACGGCCTGGAACCGGGCTTCAATGACCAGGCCCGCGACCGCGCCCTGGTGATTCACGCCGCCGACTACGTCAACCCGGCCTGGAGCAAGCGCGAAGGCCGCATCGGCCGCAGCCAGGGTTGCCCGGCCGTGCGCCCGCAGGTGGCCCGCCAGGTGGTAGACAAGCTCAAGGATGGGCAATTCATGTTTTCGTGGTACCCGGACCAGCGCTGGCTGAAGTCTTCGACCTATCTGAACTGCAAGCCCCAACAGGTGGCGAGTAGTCGTACAATCCGTGGCGGATAGCCTGTCTCCCTATATAAAAGACAGAAAAAAGAGAGCGTCGAATGCTTCTACATAAATCCACCTGGATCGAGATCGGGCAGTTTCTGGAACGCAGCCGCACGGTGGTGGTGCCCATCGGGTCCAACGAGCAACACGGCCCCACCGGCCTGCTGGGCACCGACTGGATGTGCCCGGAAATCATCGCCCATGAGGCGCAGAACAGCGCCGATATTCTGATCGCGCCGACCTTCAACATCGGCATGGCCCAGCACCACCTGGGTTTCCCCGGCACCATTTCCCTGCGCCCTTCCACCTTTATCGCCGCGATTGGCGACTGGGTGCGCTCGCTGGCCGGGCATGGTTTCGAGAAGATCCTGTTTCTGAACGGCCACGGCGGCAATATCGCCACGATCGAAGCAGCGTTTTCCGAGCTGTACGCCGAAGCGAGTTTCGCCCGCCGCCCGGCCGGTTTCGCGCTCAAGCTGGTGAACTGGTGGGACCTGGAAGGCGTCAACGACCTGGCCCAGCGCCAGTTCCCGGTGGGTCACGGCAGCCATGCCACCCCGTCGGAAATCGCGGTGACGCAATGGGCCTACCCGGAGTCGATCAAGACCGCCGAGTATTCACCGCAAATCGCCAACACCGGGCCGATTCGCGAAGCGCTGGACTTTCGCGCACGCTTCCCCGACGGGCGCATGGGCTCGGACCCGGCGTTGGCGACGGTGGATAAAGGCGGTGAGTTGGTGGCGTTGGCTGCTCAGGGGCTGATCAAAACGGTTAACAACTTCAGCAACGAAGCCAAACCCTAGCCTTGCACATCCCCAAATGTGGGAGCGGGCTTGCTCGCGAAGGCGGTGTATCAGTCAGTGATTTTCTATCTGACATACCGCTTTCGCGAGCAAGCCCGCTCCCACAGGGGATTGTGAGTTATTTGCAGTCTTGTGCGACCTGTTCCAGGCGCGACGGCGTGATGGTCGACGCCAGCGGCTTGCGCTCGTACAGGAACACCTTGGTGCCGTCCTGGGACTTGTAGGCTTCCAGCACGTCATCCGCCGCGATCTTGCTGGTGAGCACCACTTTGGCGTGGCGCGAATTCTGGGTCACGGTGGAGGTGATGCCATGTTTCTCAAGCTTGGGCAGCACGCACTGCAGATAACCTTCGGTGGTCTTGGCCGACTGCAGGGTCAGCGTCGGTGCATTCGGGGCAGACACACAACCGGCCAGCAACAGTGAAGCAGAGGCCATGGCCGGGACGAAAAAAGAGCGCATAGAGCATCCTGAATAGATAAAAAGGGTCAGTCGCATCAGCCGGCGCGGACCAGGGCTTTAAGCGACGCATCAAACTGTTTCAAGGCATCGAGCTGCACGTCACGCTGCTGCTCGATCTGGGCGGCAATCTCGGGCGCCGCCTTGTCATGCACCCACACCGACGGCACCTGTTTGCGCACCGAACCTTCGGCCTTGGCGATGTATTGCAGGTTCGCGTCATAGAACCGCGCAACAAAACGCGCCTCGACCTGATCGTTACGCTGGGTCAACAGTTGGTTATGGGTATCGAGCATCACCACCACATCGGGATGAGCCTGCACCAGTTCGTCGAGGCTGCTATAGACAGTCACCGAGAGAAAAGTGCCCTGCAGCGAGCTCATCAACCAATCAATGGCCAGTTCCGGGTCGGAGCTGTTGACGAACGCCTGGCGGATGCGCCCATCGAGGGCATCCTTGGCGCCGTTCAAGGCCATGGTGTGGTAACGCTCAAGGTAGCTGAGGTTGTCGAGGGTGTTTTCGGTGTACAACACACCCACCGACTGCGCGCGTTGCAGGGAGTCTACGCTACCGTCGATCGGTAGCAAATGGCCTGTACGCAGATCATCGGCAATCGCCGGGTTGGTCAGCACCACGGCGCTCACCATCAGCATCATCAAACCCAGTTGGATAAAAGTCCTCATCGCGCGATCTCCTTGAGCGGCGTCTCGATGGGGCAATTGTCCACTAATGGCACAAAAACAGAACTTGCGATCCTTGATGGTGACTATCATTTGAACCGATAGTGTCGCGTAGCCCGACCTCACTATAACGATAAGGACCCGCCATGAAGCCCCACCAGAAAACCTTCGACCGCATCCGCGAAGCCGTCTTGCCGGAGTTTCGTGAGCGGGTCGCCGATTACCTGGTCGAGTATGAAAGCGTGCTGCAGGACGAAACCGCCGACGCCGACCAGGCCTTCGCCAGTGCCCAGCAACTGCGCGGTTACCTGCGTGGCTTGAACACCATGCGGGTATTGGGCATGGCCGACTGGGAGGACCTGGACCGCCGCGTGGCCCAGGAATGGCTATAACCGCTACAGTGCGTGTCGCTGCAGGTTGACCCAGGCCTGCACAGAGGGTCGCTGCCACTGGCGGTGCGCGTAGTCCACCAGTTCGGCCGGCACCGGGTCACCGTTGAGAATCAGCCGATTGAGCATCACTGCCAGGTCCACGTCGGCAATCGACCACTCGCCGAACAGGTACTCGGCGTTACCCGCCAGCAGCGCCTGCGCCGCCGCTATCAACTTGCGGGCAGCGACCTGGGCCACGGGTGACAAAGGTGGCATCGTCTGCCCGTAGAACACCACCAGCGTCGAGCGCTCCTGGCGAATCGGCAGCAAGTCGCTGCGCAACCACGCCTGCACCTGGCGCGCCCTCGCCCGCAGGTGCAGGTCGGTCGGGTAGACCGGCACGTCGGGATAGGCCTCTTCCAAGTATTCGCAGATCGCCGACGACTCCGACAGCGCAAAGTTGCCGTCCTCAAGGGTTGGCACGCGCTGGGTCAGGGACAGCTGGGCAAAATCCGCCGCCTGGTTCTGCGCGGCGTCCAGGTCCAGGGTCACCGTTTCAAACGCCAGGCCTTTTTCCAGCAGGGTGACAAACACTGACATCGCGTAGGGGCTGGTGAATTGGGCATCAACGTACAGGCGCAGCGGGGCTTGGCTCATGGCGGAACTCCTTGGTTGAAAGCCCACGCTACGAGATCGGCGACTAGAATGACAATGCAGGGTTTTTATGGGGGCATTCCTGGCGGGAATAGCAGCGTTGATGGCAATATTATGGCTATCGGCCACCGTACCGATTCGCCCCGCCCCTCGTGGTTCTCTAGGAATGAGCTTTCAAGGAATGATCAGCACATGAAACAAGCGGTTGTGGTCATCCACGGCATCGGTGAACAGCGCCCGATGGACACCTTGCGCGGCTTCGTGGAAGCGATGATCCCCGCCGACACGCCCGACGGCACGCCCTTCTACTGGAGCAAGCCGGACCGACTGTCACGCAACTTCGACCTGCGTGTATTGAAGTCATCGGGCCGCACCACCACGGACTTTTACGAGTATTACTGGGCCCACAAGATGCAGGGCACCAAGGTCGGGCACCTGCTGGGCTGGCTGTGGGACATCTTCAAACGCCAACGCCGCGACATTCCCGACGCCATCGTGCCGATCTGGCGCACCACGCGCTGGACGGTGATGCTGTTCCTGTTGCTGGTGGCCACCGGCACCGTGGCCACCGCCTGGGGCAAGTTCGAACACCACGACAACCCTTTCGCCCTGGTTCCGCTGCTGATGGGCGCCATCGGCCTGGGCCTGCGCTACTCCGCCCTGTCGTACCTGGGCGACGCCGCCCGCTACCTCAGCCCCAACCCGCAGAACGTGATGGTGCGCGAACAGATCCGTGCCGACGGCGTAGCGTTGTTGCGCGCCTTGCACAACAAGGGCGACTACGACCGCATCATCGTGGTCGGCCACAGCCTGGGCAGCGTGATTGCCTACGATATCGTCGGTTACCTGTGGCATGAACATCACGACCAACTGACCAAGGTGATCCCCAGCAACCGCGAGTTGGCCGAGCGATACGCCGACAACGAACCGCTGCAACCGGTGATCAACGAAACCCTTCACGCCGCTGGCACCGCATTGGATGGCAGCCTGGGCAGCCTCTTCAGGTTTCGCGAACAGCAGGCCCAGGCGTTCATCGAACAGCGCAGCCTGGGCAACCCCTGGCGCATCACCGACCTGGTCACGGTCGGCAGCCCCATGGCCCACGCCAGCCTGTTGCTCGGCCGCAGCGTGAGTGATTTCAAGCAGCGTATGGAGCGCCGCGAAGCCCCCGCCTGCCCGCCCACTGAAGACACCAAGGGCTACGGCTACAACGCGCGCCAGGCGGTGATGCTTGGGCAAAAGCCGTTCACCCCGCAATACCTGCACCACGCGGCGGCCTTTGCGGTGACGCGCTGGACCAACCTCTACTTCCCGGCGCCTTTGGGCTTGTTCGGCGACATTGTCAGCGGCCCAGTGAGCCCGGTGATGGGCGCCGGTGTGCTGGACCTGCCGGTGACCGTGGGCACATGGAAAGGCTGGCTCGCCCGCTCCTGGCTCAGCCACACCCACTACTGGAGCGAGCGCGGTGGCGCCAAGGGGTATCTTGCCAACCTCACTACCCAGGCCAACGCGATCAGCCACGGCCCGCGCCCTTCGGCCACCGAGGCCCTGCGCTGGGCCGTCGACCTCAAGGGCCTGCGGCGCTTTCGTCCCGCCGGCGCCAAAGAAACCGCAGTGCCTGTCGAGGCTTAACCCGCGAAACCACCGGCGTCGAGAAACGCACGCTCCTCCTCGGTGGTGGGCCTGGCCAGCACGTCATTGCGATGGGGAAACCGCCCGAACCTCTCGATGATGTCGGCGTGCTCCTTGGCCCAGTGGAAGGTGTTGGCGTCCAGGTGCTGGTTGAGGGCGACCGAACGTTGCTGGTCGGCCTTGTCTTCGGAGTGTTCGAACGGCAAATAACAGAACGCGCGCAACGCCGGTTCGATCTGCTGGTCCAGGCCGGCGTCCACCATCCGCCGTGCGTACAGGCGGGCCAACGGGTCGGTGGCAAACATGTGCGCCGTGCCGCGAAACGCATTGCGCGGGTACTGGTCCAGCAGGATCAGCAACGCCAGTGCGCCCTGCGCCGTCTCCAGCCAGCCTTCCAGTTCACGCCGCGCCGCTTGCACGTGGGTGGTGTAGAAGGTGTCGCGAAACGTCGCGTCAAACGCCTCATCCTTGGCAAACCAGCGCTTGGGCCCCGCCTGTGTCCAGAATTCCAGCACCGCTTGGGCAGACTGTCCGTTCGTGTTCATCCTCAATCCCCTGTTCAACCGCAGATTTCATCATAGGCGCGTGCCGAATCCATTAACGTTCCCCGGTGCCTGAAGCATTTCAGCACCCGGAGCCGTTCCTGCGTCGGAGCGGTCGCGCCATTGCCTTGATAGGGTTTACCTGATGATTCACCGTCTTGCCCAGGTTTTCAGTGATTCGAACAGCCAGGTCCGTGGCAAATTATTCGGCATCTACGGCGTGCTGATCGCCCTCAACGTAGGCGCCTGGCTCTGGGCACTGGTGGCGTTTCACGCGCACCCGGTGTTGTTGGGCACCGCCCTGCTCGCCTACAGCTTCGGCCTGCGCCACGCGGTAGACGCCGACCACATCGCCGCCATCGACAACGCCACCCGCAAGCTGATGCAAGAGCAAAAACGCCCGGTGGCGGTAGGGTTCTTTTTCTCCCTGGGGCATTCTTCGGTGGTGGTGCTGGCGTCTATCGCCGTGGCCTTTACGGCGGCGACCCTCAAGGATCATTTCGAAGCGTTCAAGGCCGTGGGTGGTGTGATCGGCACCTCGGTCTCGGCGCTGTTTTTGCTGGTGATCGCGCTGATGAACCTGGTGATCCTGCGCTCGATCTACCAGGCCTGGCGCCATGTGCGCCAGGGTGGCGTGTACGTAGAGGATGACTTCAACCTGCTGCTGGCCGACCGGGGGTTCATGGCGCGGATCTTTCGCCCGTTGTTCCGCCTGATCAGCCGCAGCTGGCACCTGTACCCGCTGGGGTTCCTGTTTGGCCTGGGGTTTGACACCGCCACCGAAATCGCCTTGCTGGGCATCTCCGCCACGCAGGCGGCGCAAGGGTTGTCGCCGTGGTCGATCATGGTGTTCCCGCTGCTATTCAGCGCCGGCATGTCCCTGGTGGACACCCTGGACGGGCACCTGATGCTGGGGGCTTATGGCTGGGCGTACATGAAGCCGATCCGCAAGATTTACTACAACATGAGCATTACCCTGGTGTCGGTGGTGGTGGCCGTGGTCATCGGCAGCATCGAGGCGCTGGGGCTGATCTCGGACCAGTTGGAACTCAAGGGTGGCTTCTGGGCGTTTATCGGCAGCCTGAATGACAGCTTCGGGCTGCTTGGGTACATCATCATCGGGATTTTTGTGGTGAGCTGGGGGGCATCGGTGTTGCTGTATCGGCTCAAGCGGTATGACCAGCTTGAGACCCGTCACCCTTTGTGATGCGGTGCCTGGGATGACGCTGCGCGAGGCAAGCCCGCTCACTACAACAGCACCGTTTGTAGTGAGCGGGCTTGCCCCGCGCCGCGTCGCCCCAAACACCAGGAAGCGTTAGAAGTCGACAGTAGCCGAAACCTTGAGCGTGCGCGGCTCCCCCTGGGTCAGGTAGTTATTGGCCGTCGAAGCCGAGGCCCAGTACGCCTTGTTCGCCACGTTCTCAAGGTTGGCGCGCAGGGTGATGGTCTTGTCGTCGGCCTTGAAGCCATAACGCGCGCCGAGGTCGACGCGGGTCCAGGCCGGGATGTCCAGGGTGTTGGCGGCATTCACGTACTCCCCCCCGGTGCGCAACAGGCGTGCGCTGACGGCCGCACCCTGAATACCCGGCACGTCCCAGTCAGCCCCCACGTTGAACTGATAACGCGGCACACCGGCCACACGATTGCCGTCGGTCAGGCCGTTGGAGGTGTTCTGCTGTTCGGTGTGCATCCAGGTCGCACCGGTCAACAAGCGCAAGCCATCAATCGGCTCGCCGAACACATTCAGCTCCACGCCTTTGTTGATTTGCAGGCCATCGACGCTGAACGTATCCAGACTATTGCCCGGCAAACGCGAGGTGGCGTTGTTCGGTTGCTCGATTCGATACACCCCGAGCGTCGCTCCGTAACTGTCCCAATCCAGCTTGACCCCGGCTTCGGTCTGCTTGCTGCGCTTGGGTGCGAAGGTGACGTTGGGGTTGGTCACACCCGTAGACGGCGACGTCGGCCCCTGGGCCAGCCCCTCGATGCGGTTGGCGTAGAACGACACGTGCTCCCATGGCTTGAGCACCAGGCCGTACACCGGCGTAGTGATCGACTTGTCGTAGTTGGCGTTGCGCGCACCGGTGGTGGTGTTCCACGCGTCCACTTCGATGGTCTGGCGGCGCACGCCCACGGTCAGCAGGACGCGGTCATCGAGAAAGCCCAGGGTGTCGGAGGCGGCGGCGCTCTTGATGCGATTCTTGCCGACCACCCGTGGGTCATGGATGTCACTGCCGAAGTAGGTCACGGTGGGGCGCGGGATCTGGGTCGGGTTGTAGAGGTTGCCGGGCTTGCGGTTGGCCTGGGTGATCGCCTCGAACGCCGAACGCTGCTCACCCCAGATGCCCGACAAACCGAGGTTCATCTGATGGGTCACCGGCCCGGTGTCGAAGTGTCCATTCAACCCGGCCATCGCGCTCTTGTTGTCTTCATCGTGGGGTGAATAGAGGAAACCCACGCGCCCGCTGCCATCGTTGCCCACGTAGAGCGACGAATACTCGCCGTTCTCCCGCGTATGCTTGGCACCGCCGCCCACGTAGGCCGTCCAGTTGTCAGTGAGGTCGTACTCGGCGTTGAACATGCCGTAGGTGTCTTCCAGCTCCGACCAGCTCCAGTCCTGGGCGTAGTTGTGCTTGGCCGAAGGCGCCTTGGGCACTTGGGTGCCGGTGGGGTACACCACGGCGCGGCCGTTGTTGATGCGTTCTTTCTGGTAGCCGAAATCGGTGGACACCCGCAGCCGATCGCCACGGTAGTCCAGGGCAATGGCCACCAGCTGCGAGCTTTTGTTTTCATCGTCGATGGCCGTGTCGCCTCCGTGCCTGGCCAAGTTGACCCGCGCACCGAAGCGGTTGTCTTCACCGAAACGCTGGCCCAGGTCGAGGTGGCCACCGGTCTGGCCGTCGCTGGCGTAGTCGAGGCTGACGCTGCGGGTTGGCGTGTCTTCGGCGCGCTTGGGCACCAGGTTGACGCTGCCGCCGATGCCCGTGCCGGCCGGCGACACGCCGTTGACGAAGGCGTTGGGCCCCTTGAACAACTCCACGCGCTCCAGGGCTTCGGTGGTGATGATCTGCCGAGGCAGCACGCCGTAAAGGCCATTGAAGGCAATGTCATCGGTGTTCAGCGGCAAGCCGCGAATGATGAACATCTGGGAGAAGTTGCCGAACCCCGAGGACTGACGCACCGACGCATCGTTGAGCAACACATCGCCCACGGTGCGGGCCTGCTGGTCGGCGATGGTCTTGGCGGTGTAGCTGACCACGCTGAACGGCACATCATTGATCGAACGATTGCCCAGCACACCCAGGCGTGCCGTGCGCGCCACCTGGCCGCCGCCGTAGGTGTCCGCCTGTGCCCCGCCCGCCTCGCCGCTGATGGTGGTCGCGCCCAGTTGCACGGCCGCGCCACTGGCCTCGGGCACCACCGTGTAACCCTGGGTACCGGTGCTCTGCAAGGTGTAGCCGCTGCCTTGCAGCAAGTGCAGCAACCCCGACTGCGCGGTGAAGTCGCCTTGCAGCCCGGCGCTCTGCTGGTCATTGAGCAGCGTGGAGTCAAACGACAACGGCACCCCGGACAGCGCCGCGAACTGCGCCAGTACATTACCCAATGGCCCCGGCGCGACGGTGTAGCTGCGTGCCGCGCGGGTGGAAGCGGCCTCGGCGGCCAGCGCGCTGTGCAACGGTGCGATGGCCGCCAGGGCAACAGCCAGGCTCAAGGCTTTCAAGGGGCGAATGGGGTGCGGGGTGGCGGTCATGGGCATTCCTGTCGGCGCGGTGCAAAGGTGAGGGTTATTCCCCTACACCGGGCGACAACGAAAAAGGTCTCAGCGAACAGTGAAAAAAAATTCAGCGCGGCTCAACGGTGACCCAGTAGCCGGTCAGGCTGCTGACCTTCACCGGCAGGGTTTCCTGCAGCAAACGCAGGCTGGCGTCGGTGTCGCGCAACGGGAACGCGCCGGAAACGGTCAAGCCCGCCACACGTTCATGGCAGCGCAACACACCGGGGCGGTAGCGGCCCAGTTCGTCGAGCAGATCCGCCAGGCGCATGTGCTGGGCCAGCAGCATGCCGTTCTCCCAGGTGGTCGCGCTGACCGCCAACGGTTCCACCGCCGCCACACGGTCGCGGCCAAACGCGCTCTGTTCACCGGCCTTGAGGATCACCCCACGGCTGGCTTGTTCCGGCAGCATTTCCACGGCCCCCTCAAGCACGGCGACGTGACTGCTCTGCTCACCCACGCGCACGCTGAAATGCGTCCCCAGGGCGCGGGCGGTGCCGTGGCGGGTCTGCACGATAAACGGGCGATGTATCGGCGCAGGGTCTTTGGCGGTGGTAATCATCACCTCGCCTTGCAACAGCTCGATGCGTCGCACCTGGTCGGTGAAGGCGATATTCAAGGAACTGTTGGTGTTGATCAGCAGCTGTGTGCCGTCGGGCAAGGTGAGGGGGCGCTGTTCGCCGATGGCCGTGTGCTGGTCGGCCGTCCAGGCTTGCCAGGGTTTGTGCTGGTACGCCAGCCATGTCGCCGGGCCCGCCAGCAGCAACAGCCCGAGCGCCTGGCGCCGGCCCAGGGATTGTTTGCGACCGATGCGCTTGAGGGTCTCACCGGCGATGGCCCCCGGCACGCTGTTGAAGTCGCCCAATATCGCTTCCGCGCGCTGCCAGGCTTGCGCGTGCTGGGCACTGCGGCCCTGCCATTGGGCCACGGCGCGGCGGTCTTCGTCGGTGGCGATGCCGGACTGCAGTTGCACCATCCAGTCGGCGGCTTCGCCGAGGATCTGCGGGTCGATGGACGGGTTCATGCCACGCTCAGGCACGCGAGGAAGGCATCGCGCATGTAGCGCTTGACCGAGGCCAGCGACACCTTCAGCTCATCGGCGATCTGCGGGTAGGTCAGGCCATCGATCTGCGACAACAGGAACGCCTGGCGGGTTTTCTCGGGCAAATCGCGCAGCATGGCTTCGATGCGGTACAGCGCCTCAAGGATCAGCCAGCGGGTTTCCGGCGACGGGACGTGCTGCTCCGGCAGATGGGCGATGGTTTCCAGATAAGCGCGCTCGACTTCCTGGCGGCGCCAGCTGTCGATCATCAGGCCCTTGGCGATATGGGTGAGCAAGGCGCGCGGCTCGCTGCCATACCCTGCGGGGTTCTGGCGCGTGAGCAAGCGCATGAAGGTGTCATGGGCCAGGTCGGCTGCATCACTGGCGTTGCCCAGCTTGCGGTCGAGCCAGCGGTACAACCATCCGTGGTGTTCGCAGTACAGCGCCTGGAGCGGCAGATGGAGCGAAGACGACATGCAGATCACCCGGAATCCGGAAGTAATTAAGAATTGATCGCATTCTAATCGCAGCCACAGAGACCGGCAACGCGTTAATTAATGTTATAGGATAACGCCAATTTTTCGCCTGACCTGTGACCCTCGCCCATGACCGACGCTGTCCCCCTGCGCCAACGCCTGCTTTCCATCGACGCCCTGCGTGGCCTGGTGATCCTGTTCATGTTGCTGGACCACGTGCGCGAAACCTTCCTGCTGCACCGCCAGGTCAGCGACCCGATGAACATCGACAGCACCGAACCGGCCCTGTTTGTCAGCCGCACCCTCGCCCACCTGTGCGCGCCGGTGTTCGTGCTGCTCACTGGCTTGTCGGCGTGGTTGTACGGCCAGAAATACCAGGGCCGCCAGGCTGTATCGGCATTCCTGTTCAAGCGCGGTCTGTTTTTGGTGGTGCTGGAATTCACCCTGGTCAACTTCGCCTGGACCTTCCAACTGCCGCCGAGCGTGATCTACCTGCAAGTGATCTGGGCCATCGGCGTAAGCATGCTCGCCCTTGCCGCCCTGGTATGGCTGCCAAGGTCGCTGTTGATTGGGTTGGCGTTGCTCATCATCGCTGGCCACAACCTGCTGGATGGCGTGCACTTCGCGCCCGGCTCGGCCCTGCAAAACCTGTGGGCGATCCTGCATGAGCGCAGCTGGATCGAAGTCGGCGATTCGCTGCGCCTGCGCACCACCTACCCGGTAATGCCGTGGATCGGCGTAATTGCCCTGGGTTACGGCCTGGGTCCGTGGTTTGCCAATGGCCTGCAGCCAGCGAGGCGTCAGCGTTATCTGCTGCTGGCGGGTGTGGGGGCGCTGATCGGGTTTGCCGTGGTGCGAACACTCAATGGCTACGGTGAAAAGCCCTGGCAGAGCTACGACAGTGGCGTGCAGACGCTGATGAGTGTTTTCAACGTGACCAAGTACCCGCCTTCACTGTTGTTCCTGGCGATGACCTTGGGCGTGGGTCTGCTGCTGTTGCTGGCCTTTGAGCGCGCGGGGCACAAACGCTGGATCGCCCTGCTGGCCACCTTTGGCGCCGCGCCGATGTTCTTTTATCTGCTGCACCTGTATGTGCTGAAAATCCTGTATGTCGCGTGCGTGGCGTTGTTTGGCCTCAATCACGGCACCTACTTCGGCTTCGACAGCATCGGCGCCGTGTGGCTGGTGGCGCTGCTGCTACCGCTGGCGCTGTATCCGCCCGTGCGCTGGTTTGCCGGGCTCAAGGCACGCCGCCGCGACCTGGCTTGGCTCAAATACCTGTAACGCCTACACGATGTGCACATAAAACGCGTGAAACATGAAGTACGCGCACACCGCCAACGCAATCCCCATGCACCGGTTGAACACGGTGAACGCCGAAGTACCGTTGATACGCCGCCCCAGCCCAGCCCCGAGCAGTGCGTACACCCACGGCGCACCAAACGCGCCAAAGGCCAGCACCGCCGACACCAGCGCAATCGACACGCCGGTGATGTGTGCTGCCGGCAGCATCACACTGGTGATCGGCAGCACCGCCATGATGCCCTTGGGATTGAGCAACTGGATCACCAACCCGTTCCAGAACGTCAGGGTCTTGGTCGGCGCCGTTGACGCCGCCTCATCCACCACCGTGCGCGCAGTGAACACCTGGTACGCGAGGTACAGCGTGTACACGCCGCCCACCAACGAGATGTAGGGCAGCGCCGCCTGGGAGATGATCGCTTCGCCGGTGTAGCCAAACAGCACGAACAACACCAGCATCGCGCAGCCCACGCCGATGAAAAACCCGGTGGAACGACGGAACTGGCCGGTAAGCCCGGCATTAAGGCCCATGAAATTCACCGGGCCGGGGCTGTACATGACGCTGAATGCGTAGAGAAAAATGTCCATGGAAAACCTGCAGTAGAGGGAATGCAGCGAGTCTACTGAGGGCTGCCATGGGGGTTCTTGTACGTTCGTAGGTCGGCACGGCAGTGGGTGGGCCTACGAATCGCAACTGGCACCGGGGCTGAGATTACGCCTACCATGTAATGACACCTAGCCTGTGAACGTGCCCAATGCTCAAAGCCAGTCTGCGTACTCACCTGACCCTGTGGTTTGCCGGTTTATCGGTGCTCACTCTGCTGATCGTGGGCTTTTACGTAGGCCATATCGCCACTGAACAGGTGAAGCAGGCCAGCGGCAACGCGCTGCTCAGCACCGCCCGTTCCAGCGCGGCACTGCTGGCGGTGCAGTTGCGTGAGCGGCAGCTGGAAGTGTCGTTGCTGAGCAAGGCGCCACTGTTCCGCCAGGGCAACCTGGATGCACCGGACATCATGACCTTGATGGAGTTGCGCACCCAGTCACGCGCCGAGTACGCGTGGATGGGCGTAGCGGACGCCGAGGGCCGTGTGCGCCAGGCGGTGAAGGGGTTGCTGGTCAATCAGTCGGTGCAGCAACGCCCGTGGTTCCAGGCGGGCATGCGCGGTGAGTACACCGGTGATCCCCACGAAGCCGTGCTGCTGGCCAAGCTGTTGCCGAGTGCGGCCAAGGGTGAGCCGTTGCGCTTTATCGACTTTGCCGCGCCGATCCGCAACGCCAAGGGTGAAACCATCGGCGTGCTCGGTGCCCACGCGCACTGGCGCTGGGTGACCCAGATCGTCGATGCGGCGGTGATGCAAAAGGACGCCGCGCCCAACCTGCAAGCACTGATCATCGACTTCGACGGCAAGGTGCTCTACCCCGAGATCCTCGCGGGCGAGCAAATGCCCCAGGCCAATCTGCACTCGCCTACCGGCTGGACCACCGGCAACGGCTACGTGAGTGCCTCGGTGGCGGTGCCGAGCCCGTCCAATGCCAACCTGTCGTGGTACATCGTGGTCCGCCAGCCGCTGGACATCGCCCTGCAACCGGCACGGGTGCTGTTGTACAAATTGCTGATCCTGG
Organism: Pseudomonas sp. P7548; assembly: GCF_013386585.1. Taxonomy (GTDB): domain Bacteria; phylum Pseudomonadota; class Gammaproteobacteria; order Pseudomonadales; family Pseudomonadaceae; genus Aquipseudomonas. The sequence continues at coordinate 58,551 of NZ_JACARO010000042.1, forward strand.
GCGTGCTCGCCGCCCTCGTGTTCGGCCTGGTGGCGTACTACCTGGCACTGACCCTGAGCCGGCCGATCGAACGCCTGGCCAAGTCCGCCAAGCTTGTGCAGGAACAGCAGCCCGGGGCGGTGTTTTCCCAGGAGCATCCGGTGCTGGAAATCGCCCAGCTGGGGCAGTCCATCAGCCGCATGACTCAATCGTTGCTTAGCAAGGAACGTGAGTTGCAGGAAGCCAATGCGTCCCTTGAAGCGACGGTCGCCCAACGCACGGCCGACCTCACCCAGGCCAACGCTGACCTGTTGAAACTGGCGACTCACGACGCGCTGACCGGGGTCTACAACCGCCGTCGCTTCGATGAAAAACTCGCCGAAAACAGTCTGTTGTTCCAGCGCACCGGGCGCACCTTCGCCCTGCTGTTGATCGACGCCGACTACTTCAAACGGGTCAACGATACCTACGGGCACGCTGTGGGTGACGACGTACTCTGCCAGCTCGCTGCCCTGATCGAAAGCACCACCCGCGCCACCGACTTTGTCGCGCGTTACGGCGGTGAGGAGTTCGCGGTGCTGCTACCCGAAGTCGAAGAACCGGACAGCCCCGAAGTAGTCGCCGAAAAAATCCGCGCCGCCGTGGCCGCCGCCCAATTCCCCACGGTGGGCCATGTGACGGTGAGCATTGGCGTGGGCGTGGCCGAGCCGTCGGACCGCGACTCCTCGGCACTGCTCAAGCGCGCCGACATGCAGCTCTACCAGGCCAAGGGTGCGGGCAGGAACCGGGTGGCGTAAACCTTGGGTTTTGCTTATCACTGAAATATCCGCCAGCGTCTGTATCCGCTGGCAGGGGCTTTTCATAATCGTGCTTCCTTAACACCTCAGGAAGCACACCATGCACCCATTGACGATAGTGCTGGCGCACGTTTTGGCACTGGCCCTCACTCTGCTTGGCGTGGGTTGCCTGGCGCTATTGCTGGCCTGTTTAGGTCGCCTGGTGTATTAACGGAGGCGGGTCTGAAAAGGGAAACGGGATGCAGGTAATAAACGACAACAGACCTGAATACATACTCAGGCTCGAACATCTTCTTTACGGCTACAACTACATGGTTTCGGTGGACAGTTATGGTCCATTGAGTACTGAGCAACCGTTGATTGAAGCGCTCAAGCAAACGGTGAGTTCATCCTGCGAAGTCACTCGCAGTGCGCCAATCAGTGCCGAGGACGCGCGCGCACTCATGCTTGAGTCGTTCTTGTTTGTGGGCGACTCAGGTGGAGGCCCTATTGACCTGCCGGATAAACGCGAAGAAATCATCGGCTTGGTGGAGCAATTGACCCAAGGCGTTCATCTTCACCAGGCCGATGCAATCCATGAGTTCTACTTGGCCAAAGGTCATCCGGGCTATCCGGTGTGGTGGGAGTTCGCCCTGGATATTCACGCGCAAGGACAGCGCTGGATTCTACTGGGCAGCAGCAGCGACTAAGCACACTGGGCTTGTAGTGAGCGGGCTCGCCCCGCGCCGCGTTGTCCCAGGCACCCGATTTCTCCTGCGAACGGGCGGTGTCTGGGCTGGCGCGGCGCGAGCAAGCTCGCTCACTACAAAGATCGGGTTTATAGCAGGGGGATCGAGTAGCTCACGAACACGCGGTTCTGGTCCTGGTCCCGTGCGACGTCGCTGCGCGATACGCCGTTGCGCCAGCCAAACCCGACGTTCTTGAACGTGCCGCTCTGCACCACGTAATCCAGGGAGATATCCCGCTCCCACTCGCTGGCGTTGTTGCCGGCGGTGGTGAGGATGTGGTCGCCCTTGAGGTACATCACCGACGCCTTGAGCCCCGGCAGGCCCAGTGCGACGAAGTCGTAGGCGTATTGCGCAAACGCCGTGCGCTCGCCGGCCTGGATGAAGGTCTGCACGGTGCGGTCGGTGTAGAGGTAGAGGCTGGAACCGCCCTCCCCTTTGTTCACCAGACCACCCTGGTTGAGCTGGGCGAAGTTGCTGTCGTCCGACACTTGCTGGTAACCCGCCGTAATCGCGTGCGGACCCAGGGAGTAGATGAACGCCGCACTCCAGGTGTTGTTGTCGATTTCACCCGTGCCGTTCTTGGTATAGCCGCTGAACTTGTAGCCTTCGGCCCGCCCGGCGGCGCTGCTGTTTTTGCCGTCGGAGGTGGTCTTGAAGTAACGCAGGTCGGTTTTCAACGAGCCGTAATCGCCCAGCGGCAACACGTGGATCAAACCGGCAAAGTGCTGCTGGTAATAGTCTTCAAGATTGGCGTAGTAGTACTGGACCATCAGGTCCTTGGTCACCTGGTAATCGGCGCCGGCATAGTTGAATTTGTTGCTTTCCTGAGTGCCGCCCGCCGCCGCCAACCCACTGCGGTCGCTGGAACCTCGACCGGTGGTGTGTTGCAGCTGGCCGCCGATCAGGGTCAGGTTGTCGATGTCCTTGCTGGTGATCTGCCCGCCTTCGAACGACTGCGGCAACAGGCGGCCATCGTTACTCACCAGGATCGGCAAGTTCGGCCGCAGGTAGCCGTAGCGCAGTTCACTCCCGGCGAAACGCGCCTTGGCCGTTGCGCCGCCACGGGCCCAGCTGTCTGCCGCCTTGCCGTCATCGTTGGGGATCATCGAACTGCCCACATGGCGCCCGGCGCCGCTGTCGAGGGTCACGCCGAGCATGCCGATCGCATCCAGGCCAAAGCCGACCGTGCCGTCGGTAAAGCCCGACTGGTAGTTGAGGATAAACGCCTGGGCCCACTCTTCAGTCTTCGACGGTGCCGCCGCACCGTCACGGTTATCGTTGTTGAAGTAGAAGTTGCGCATGTTCAAATTGGCTTTGCTGTCCCCCAGGAAGTCAGCCGAGGCCAAGGGGCTCAGGGCCACGCCCAACGTACCGGTCAATACGCTTAATACATTCAAAGTGGCTTTCATCAGGACGAGCTCCAGCGCGGAATTCAAGTTCCGGGCGCAAAAAATGGGCAGCAGAAAGCACTCGGCCAAACTCGGGTTGGCCGGTGCGTTAACTAACGTTCAACGACTTAGTTGTGCGAAGTGGACCTCCGTAAACGGCTAGTCAATCAATCCATGAGCGTCATAAAACGGGTACGGCCCCGGGTAGTCCCCGAACACCGCGTTGTGGCTGATCAACCCTTGAGATTGATCCCAGCGGTGCAGCAGGTAACCGGCCGGTTCCAGGTTGAAATGCGCAGGGGCTGCATCCTGCAAATCAAGCACGATCTGGTGCGAGGTGCCCGGGCACACACAACTGATGCTGCCACCGAAACGCCGCTGCATCGGACGATGCAAATGCCCGCAGAGCAGGCGCTCCACCTGCGGGTGACGAGCGACCACACGCTCCAGGGCAGCGGCGTTGATAAAGGGTTCGCGGTCCATATGGCCAATGCCGCTGATAAACGGCGGGTGGTGCAGGATCAGCAAAGTGGGCGCGTCGGGGCGCAGCGCCAACTGTTCGTCGAGCCACTGCAATTGACTGTCGAGCAACTGGCCGCCGTGGCCACCGGGGATGGTCGAGTCCAGGCCGATCAAGCGCAGCGGATGTTCGTCCACCACCCAGTCCAGCGGGCCGTCAGCCGACGCTGGCAAGTAGGCGTGATCCGCAAATGCGTGAAGCAACGGCCCCCGCGTGTCGTGGTTGCCTGGCACCAGGTAGCACGGCATGTGCAGGCGTGCGAGTTCAGGGTGCAGCACGGCGTATTCATCGGCACGGCCGAAGTCCACCAGGTCGCCACTGATGACCACGATGTCGGGCCGTGGGTGACTGGCGTTCAAATGGTCGACGGCACGGCGCAGCGCGCCCAAGGTATCGACCACACCATAGGTGAGGCGTTGGCCGGCTTTGAGGTGCAGGTCGCTGATCTGCGCAACGATAAACGGACGATTCACAAATAGAGTCTCAGGCATTCAGGGTGAACAACATATGCGGCGCAATCGCCAGGGCAATCGGTGCGCCGACGGCGTAGAGCTGGTTGTCGCTGCTGTCCACCAGCAGCGGTTGCGGGCCGCCCACCTCCACCAGTAAACGGCTCTGCGCGCCCTGGAAGAACTGCGCCAGCAGGTGGCCGTGCAGGTGCCCTTCGCTCTCCATCACCTTGAGGTGTTCGGGGCGGCAATACACCGTGCTGGGCCGCTCGGCGGCATGCCACGGCAGCTCGCCGCCGCAGACTTTCAAACCATGGGCCGACGACGCGATCACCGGGAAAGCATTGAGGTTGCCGACAAAGCCTGCGACGAAGGCATTGGCCGGTTTCTGGTAGATCTCCCGCGGGCTGGCCAACTGCGCGACACGCCCCTGCTCCATCACCAGGATGCGGTCGCCCAGGGCCATGGCTTCGCCCTGGTCGTGGGTGACGAACACCGAGGTGATGCCGAGGCCACGCAGCAGCTCATTGAGCTCGCTGCGCAGGCGTTCGCGCAGTTGTGCGTCGAGGGCCGCCAGGGGTTCGTCCAGCAACAACACTTTCGGGCGCGGGGCCAAGGCGCGGGCCAACGCCACCCGCTGGCGCTGGCCGCCCGACAACTCATGGATGCTGCGCTTGCCATGATTTTGCAAGCCAACCAGTTCCAGCAACTCGTCGCAGCGCTTGTTGCGCTCCAGCGCGGCCATGCCGCGAATCTTCAAGCCGTAGACGATGTTCCCGGCCACATCCAGGTTGGGAAACAGCGCGTAGTTCTGGAACACCATGCCCACGTCGCGGTGCTCGATGGGCAGGCGGGTCACGTCCTGATCACCAAACAGCACCTGGCCCACATCCGGGCGTTCCAGGCCGGCGATCAGGCGCAAGGTGGTGGTCTTGCCGCAGCCGGACGGGCCCAGGATCGCCAGGGTCTCGCCGCCTTCGACGGTCAGGTTCAAGTCATGCACGGCCACGGTGCCGTCGGCGAACGCCTTGCGACAGCCTTGCAGGCGGATAGTGATAGCGGTCATCGACGCTCTCCACGGGACAAACGGGCACTGATGGCCTGCAGCGCAATCAGCAGCGGCACGATCATCAGCAAAAAGATAAGGGTGTAGGCGCTGGCGATTTCCAGGCGTGCCGAGGCGTAGCTGTCGGCCAGGCCCACCGGCAGCGTCTTGGTCATGGGCGTGTGGAGCATCCAGGTCAGGTTGAATTCACCCAGGGACAAGGTCACCACCATCAGCACACCGGCCAGGATCCCGGCCCGGCAGTTGGGCACCACCACGCTGAAAAAGCGCTTGATCGGCCCCGCGCCAAGGCTGGCCGCCGCCTCTTCCAGCACCGGCAGTTGCTGGCGCTGCATCACCGCCATCACCGGGCGCACCAGGAACGGCAAGGTGAACAGCACATGGCCGACCAGGATGAACAGCCAGTTGCTGCGAAAGCTGCCGAACTGGCCGTAGGTCAACAGCAACGCCAGTGCACTGGCCAAGCCGGGCATGGCCACCGGCAGCACCATTAACTCTTCGAAGGCGCGGCTGAAGCGGTTGTTCATGCGCACCAGGGCGTAGGCCGCCGGTACGCCGATCATGCAGACGCACACCGCGCAGGCCAGGGCCAGTTGCAGCGACAGCCACACAGTGGGCGAATAGGCTTGCCACACCTGGACCAGCCAGTCGAAGGTCAAGCCGCTGGACAGGCCCACGAAGAAGTTGCGGGTCAAGCCGGCCAGCAGCGACATCAGCACCGGCACCAGCATGAAGGCGCACACCAGCAAGGTGAACAGCAGTTGAATCACGAACAGCGATGAACGTTTCACAGCACAGTCCCCGCGTTTTTCACCAGGCGCCGGGTAAGCAGCAGCACCGCCCAGGTCACCGCGCCCAGCACCACTGACAGCGCAGCAGCGACGGCAAAGTTGGCGTAGTTGGTGAACACGTTGTAGATCGCCACCGGGGTGACATTGAGCCGCGTGCCCAAGGTAAAGGCCGTACCGAAGGCGCCCATGGACGTGGCAAAACAGATCGCCCCGCACGACGCCAACGCAGGCGCCAAACCCGGCACGATCACGTCGCACACCACGCGCCAAAGCCCGGCGCCCAGGGAGTGCGCGGCCTCCTCCAGGCTGCGGTCGAGGCTCTCGCACGCCGCCATCACCGTGAGGATCACCCGCGGAATCGAGAAGTATAGGTAGCCCACAAACAGTCCTGCCAGCGAGTAGGCGAAGATCCAGCGCTCACCGACCAATTGCAGGCCCAGTGAAGCCAGCAAGCCTTGGCGACCGGCCAGCAGGATCACCAGGAAGCCCACCACCACGCCGGGAAAGGCCAAGGGAAAGGTGAGCAACGCGACCAATGCCGAGCGCCCGAAGAACTGGTGCCGGGCGAGGAACACCCCGCTGATGCCGCCGATCACCAACGCGACCAGCGTCACCACCACGGCCAGGACCAAGGTTTGCCCGAGGCTGCCCAGGTACTGCGCACTGCTGAGCACCTGCCAATAGCCGCTGCCATTGGCGTCACGGCTCTCGGCGCCAAGCACCACCAGGTGCGCCAGCGGCAACAGCCAGAACGCCAGCAGCACCGCAAAGGCCGGGGCCAGGGCCCAGGCTGCCTGTCTTGCCGATGCGGCCACTTACTTGACCTCGTTCAGGTAACGGGCGGCGAAGGCTTCCTGCACGGCGGCCATTTTTTCGTAGTCCACCACGCCGGCGCGGGCATAGTCGCTATCGGGCAGGAACTGTGCCGCCACGTCAGCCGGCATTTTCATCGCGCGCACCGGGCGCAGATAGGCCTTGGCCCACAGTGCCTGGCCTTCGTCCGACAGCACGAAGTCGAGGACCTTCTCGGCATTGGCGCGGTGCGGTGCGTTGGCCACCAGGCTCATCACGTAGGGAACGCTGATGCTGCCTTCCTTGGGGATCACGAAGGCGACGTTGGCGTTGTCCTTGTAGCGGGCGCGGTAGGCGTTGAAGTCGTAGTCCACCAGGATGGGCAGCTCACCCGACAGCACCCGCGCATAAGCAGTTTGCTTGGGCACGATGGGGGCGTTTTTCGCCAGCTTCTGGAAGTAGTCGATGGCCGGCGCGAAGTTGTCCAGGTCGCCGCCCATGGCGCGGTTGATCGCCACGGCCGAGACGTAGCCGACAAACGCGCTGGACGGGTCGAGGTAGCCGACCATGCCTTTGTACTCAGGCTTGAGCAGGTCGGCCCAGCTTTGCGGCACCGGCAAACCACCCAGCGCATCGACGTTGACCATGATACCCAAGGTGCCGGAGTGGATTGCGAACCAGTGGCCGGCCGGGTCTTTCAAACCAGCAGGAATCTGGTCCCAGGCCTTGGGTTTGTAGGTGCCCACCACGTCGGCCTTCTGCGCTTGCAGGCCGAAGGTCACGCCGTAGTAAACGACGTCGGCCACGGGCGCGGCTTTTTCGGCCACCAACTGCGCCAGGGACTGGCCGGAGTTCTTGTTGTCCAGCGGCACCTGCACGCCGGTGCTGGCGGCGATGGCCTTGAGCTGAGTGCCCCAGTCGGCCCAGTCGGGCGGGCAGTTGTAGCAGATAGCGGTTTCGGCAGCCTGGGCCAGGCTGGCGGCCCCGCACAGCAGCACGGCTGCCAGGGTTTTACTGAACGCGCGCATCAGGCGTCTCCTCATGGGGTTGGGTGCTGTCGCCCGGCCGGATATGGCAAGGCAGGCAATGGGAAATCGGATCGTTGCCGGCGATCTGCGCCAGCAACTGGTCAATCACGGTGCTGGCGAGCAGCGCGATGGGCTGCACCACGCTGCACAGGGTCGGGTGCATTTGGGTGCCGAGGCTGATGCCGTCAAAGCCCATCACCGAGAGTTGCTCGGGGACGTTCCAACGGTTGCGGCGCAGTTCGGCGATCAGGCTGATGGCCAGGAAATCGTTGGAACACACCAGTGCGGTGGGCGCGTCCGGACCTTGCAGGAAGGGTTCGATCGCGGCGAATTCGGCCTGGGTGTGGGCCGGCATTTCGATCACCGGGCGGCTGTCGAGGCCGTATTCGTTCATGGCGTCGCAGTAACCGGCGTAGCGCAGGCGCGCCCGGTCGGATTGCAACGCGGGGCCGGCGACCATACTGATACGGCGGTGCCCGGCCTCCAGCAAATAACGCGTGGCCAGGGCCATGCCGGCACGGTTATCCACCGACACGGCGCTGTAGTTGGGGTTGCTCGGTTGGTGATAAGCCAGCACGAACGGGGTTTGTTCGGTGTTCAGGCTGCTGAGCACGGCATTGCTTTCGGCATCGGTGACCGTCAGCACCAGGCCGTCGACCCGTTGGCGCAGCAGCTCTTCCACTACGATGCTCTCGCGCTCGCTGTTGTAGTCGGTAGTGGCCAGCAACAGGCTGTAGCCACGCAACCGAGCGGCGCGCTCCATGGCCTGGAACTGTTCGGCGAACACCGGGTTGAGCAGGTTGGGCACCACCACGCCGATCAACTGGGTGGTTTGCAGGCGCAACTGGCGACCCAGCAGATTGGGGCGAAACCCCAGTTCACGGGCGGCAGCGAACACCTGCTCACGGGTGGTCGGGCGCACTTGGTCGGGAGAAGCAAAGGTACGGGCGGCGGTAGCGCGGGATACGCCAGCCAGCCGTGCAACGTCTTTCAAGTCAGTCATTGTCACTCGCTTGAGATCGATCTCATTGGCGAGGACAGTAGCGAGGGAATGTGGCAGTCCAGTGGTGAGAAGATGACAATTTGATGGCAATCAGCAACGACACCCTCTGCCGCCAAGAGGAGATCCAATGGGGGAGCTGGCTTGCCTGCGATAGCGATGTGTCCGGCAGCACATCCGGCACAGGAAGACCGCTATCGCAGGCAAACCAGCTCCCACATTCGACCGCATTTCAAAGAGTGGACTCGGTCACCTGTGGGAGCTGTCGAGCTTCAGCGAGGCTGCGAAGGCGGTGGGTCAGGCGACGTCTCTATTGGCTGCGCCGCCGCTTTCGCAGGCAAGCCAGCTCCCACATTCGGCCGCATTTCAACGGATAGACTCGGTCACCTGTGGGAATTGTCGAGCCCCAGCGAGGCCGCGAAGGCGGTGGGTCAGGCGACGTCTCTATTGGCTGCGCCGCCGCTATCGCAGGCAAGCCAGCTCCCACATTCGGCCGCATTTCAACGGATAGACTCGGTTACCTGTGGGAGCTGTCGAGCTTCAGCGAGGCTGCGAAGGCGGTGGGTCAGGCGACGTCTCTATTGGCTGTACCGCCGCTTTCGCAGGCAAGCCAGCTCCCACAGTGAATTGCATTTCAAAGGATGGACTCGGTCACCTGTGGGAGTTGTCGAGCCCCAGCGAGGCTGCGAAGGCGGCTTGCCAGGCGACATCTGTATTGGCTGTACCACCGCTTTCGCAGGCAAGCCAGCTCCCACATTCGGCCGCATTTCAACGGATGGACTCGGTTACCTGTGGGAGCTGTCGAGCTTCAGCGAGGCTGCGAAGGCGGTGGGTCAGGCGACGTCTCTATTGGTTGTACCGCCGCTATCGCAGGCAAGCCAGCTCCCACATTCGACCGCATTTCAAAGGATGGACTCGGTCACCTGTGGGAGTTGTCGAGCCCCAGCGAGGCTGCGAAGGCGGTGGGTCAGGCGACGTCTCTATTGGCTGCGCCGCCGCTATCGCAGGCAAGCCAGCTCCCACATTCGACCGCATTTCAACGGATGGACTCGGTTACCTGTGGGAGCTGTCGAGCCCCAGCGAGGCTGCGAAGGCGGTGGGTCAGGCGACGTCTCTATTGGCTGTACCGCCGCTTTCGCAGGCAAGCCAGCTCCCACATTCGACCGCATTTCAAAGGATGGACTCGGTCACCTGTGGGAGTTGTCGAGCCCCAGCGAGGCTGCGAAGGCGGTGGGTCAGGTGGCACCTCTATTGGCTGTGCCATCGATTTCTCAGGCAAGCCAGCTCCCACAGGGAACGCGGTCAGGGATGGAACACCAAGCCTTCCTTGAAAGCGACTGCAAGTATGTCTTGGGCCGAAACGTTCACCCACCCCTCCGCATCGGGCGTACCGACAGTTGCCAACCATCGCCCCACCATCTGATACCCCAGCGCATAGCCCAGCCACCTCGGCTTGTCGCCCGTGCCAAAAAACCACGCGCTGTGATCGTAGTACGTCGCTGCCAGGTCACTCGCATCCACCGGATCCGCCTGCAAGGTTTCCAGGCTCAGCGCCCTCTCCCACGGCTCTGGCTCACTGCCCAACACGTGCCGCACAAACTGCCCGGCCAGGCCTTCGCTGATCAGAGCTTCGCCCAACGTCCAGCCATACCCGGGGCCCGCCATGCGCAGGCAGTGATGCACCTCATGAATGATGTGACGAAGCATCGCGCCGTCGCGCAGGCTGGCGGCAAAGTTTGGATTGTCAGGGTCCAGGGTCATGGAGAACATCGTACTGCGATAGGCGCGTCCCACCAGGCCGAGTTCGGCGAGGGTTTCGCCGGGCAGTCGCTGGATCAGTACATCCAGCCGAGGGGGTGGCATCCAGCGGGAAATGGCCTGGTAGGCGTTCTCGAATGCGAGGGTCAATTGACCGCGCTGCTCGACCAGTGAGCCCGAAGCCTCCAGCCAATGAAGTGTCCAAGCGTCCATTCTCACCTCTCGTCGTCCCAACCGGTTTATGTCACTGGAGCGGCCCATCATACCGTTGAGCTGTCATATCCATAGGTCAGTTTAAAAGCAGGGCAGCAAAATCCGCCCGCTAACCTTTCGATTCGATCCAAGTGCGGGCACAATGCGTGTCCTTTTTTGGCAGGCACCGCCGCAGGCTCTCAAAAATGATCAAAACGCCGTACTACCTCATCGATAAACAGAAGCTTCTGGTCAACATGCAGAAGATTGCTTACGTGCGCGAGCAGTCCGGCGCCAAGGCGTTGCTGGCGCTCAAGTGCTTTGCCACCTGGTCGGTGTTCGACCTGATGCAGCAGTACATGGACGGCACCACGTCGTCGTCGCTGTATGAGCTCAAGCTCGGTCGCCAGAAGTTCGAAGGCGAGGCGCACGCCTACAGCGTGGCCTGGGCCGACGATGAAATCGAAGAGATGCTGGATAACTGCGACAAGATCATCTTCAACTCCATCAGCCAGCTGCAGCGTTTTGCCGAACGTAGCGAAGGCAAGACCCGTGGCCTGCGTGTGAACCCGCAGGTGAGCAGCTCCGACTACCTGCTGGCCGACCCGGCGCGCCCGTTCAGCCGCCTGGGCGAATGGGACCCGGTGAAGATCGAAGGCGTGATCGACCAGATCTCCGGTTTCATGTTCCACAACAACTGCGAGAACGGCGACTTCAGCCTGTTCGACAAGATGCTCGGTGTAATCGAAGAACGCTTTGGCGCGCTGCTTCACAAGGTCGAGTGGGTCAGCCTCGGCGGCGGCATCCACTTCACCGGTGAAGACTATGCCGTGGACGCGTTCTGCGCCCGCCTCAAGGCGTTCTCCGAGAAGTACGGCGTGCAGGTCTACCTGGAGCCCGGCGAAGCGGCGATCACCAACAGCGCTTCCCTGGAAGTCACCGTGCTCGACACCCTCTACAACGGCAAGAACCTGGCCGTGGTAGACAGCTCCATCGAAGCCCACCTGCTGGACCTGCTGATCTATCGCCTCAACGCCAAGCTGGCGCCAAGCGACGGCGAACATACCTATATGGTGTGCGGCAAATCCTGCCTGGCCGGGGACATCTTCGGCGAGTATCAATTTGATCGTCCGCTGGCCATCGGCGATCGGCTGTCGTTCATCGACACCGCAGGCTACACCATGGTCAAGAAAAACTGGTTCAACGGCCTGAAAATGCCGTCCATCGTAGTGAAACAACTCGACGGTACTGTCGAGGTGGTTCGTGAATTTGGTTACGACGACTACCTGTCCAGCCTTTCGTAAGCTGGCGGATAAAGGAGAGATAAAGCAATTGAAAAAGAACGTTCTTATCATTGGTGCAGGAGGTGTCGCCAAGGTGGTGGCCCACAAGTGCGCGCAGCACAACGACGAACTCGGTCGTATTGCTATCGCGTCGCGCAACATCTCCAAATGCCAGGCCATCATCGACAGCGTCAAGGCCAAGGGTAGCCTCAAGGTTCCCGCCGACATCCAAGCCTTCGCGCTGAACGCCCTGGACGTGGAAGCGACCAAGGCCCTGATCCGCGAGACCGACTCGCAGATCGTCATCAACGTGGGTTCCGCGTTCCTCAACATGTCGGTCCTGCGTGCCTGCATCGACACGGGCGTTGCGTACCTCGACACCGCCATCCACGAAGAGCCGGGCAAGGTCTGCGAGACCCCGCCGTGGTACGGCAACTACGAATGGAACCACCTGGAAGAGTGCAAACAGAAGAACATCACAGCCATCCTTGGCGTGGGCTTCGACCCGGGTGTCGTCAACGCGTATGCCGCGCTGGCGCAGCAACAGCATTTCGACCGCATTGATTCGATCGACATCCTCGACGTCAATGCCGGCTCCCATGGCAAATACTTCGCCACCAACTTCGACCCGGAAATCAACTTCCGCGAGTTCACCGGACAGGTGTGGAGCTGGCAGAACAGCCAGTGGACCAGCAACACCATGTTCGAAGTCAAACGTACTGACGACCTGCCAGTTGTCGGTTCGCAGAACCTCTACCTCACCGGCCACGATGAAGTGCACTCGCTGTCGAAAAACCTCGACGTGCCCAACGTGCGTTTCTGGATGAGCTTCGGCGAACACTACATCAACGTGTTCACCGTGCTGAAGAACCTCGGCCTGCTCTCCGAGAAGCCGGTCACCACCGCCGAAGGCCTGGAAGTGGTGCCGTTGAAACTGGTCAAGGCCGTACTGCCCGACCCGTCTTCGCTCGCCCCTGGCTACACCGGTAAGACCTGCATCGGCGACCTGGTCAAAGGCACCAAGGACGGCCAGCCGCATGAGATGTTCATCTACAACGTGGCATGTCACGAAGAAGCCTTCGCTGAAACTGACAGCCAGGGCATCTCCTATACCGCAGGCGTGCCACCGGTGGCCGCTGCGCTGCTGGTTGCCCGTGGCGAGTGGGATGTCAAGCACATGGCCAACGTCGAAGAACTGCCGGCCGAGCCGTTCCTGAAGGCGCTGGATGTGATGGGCCTGCCGACCCGCATCAAGGACGAGCACGGTGATCGTGCGTGGGATGCGACTGCCTGATAGGCAATTGCTGACCAAAAAAATGCGCCCCACGGGGCGCATTTTTTGTTTGGGGCTCACACGAATCTCAAAGCCAATGAAGCTCTAAATGTGGGAGCGGGCTTGCTCGCGAATGCGGTGGGCCAGTCGATATCTCTAGTGACTGATACCCCGCATTCGCGAGCAAGCCCGCTCCCACATTTGGATCTCCAGTGGATTTTGAATATCGATTATTCCAGGTTACGGGCCGAGTTACTCAGCGCTCTCGAACATTGCAACAACGCCGGCGCCAACTGTTTCTCTGCATCCGCCCGAGTCCAGCGGCTGGTGGGCGCGACCACATGCACCGCCGCCACCGGCCGGCCATTGGCACCCAGCACGGGCGCGCCGATGGTCATGTCACCCAGGAACAGCTCCTGGCCATTCACCGCATACCCCTGCTCGCGCACCTGTTGCAACGATTCCAGAATCTGTTCGACGTCCGTCAGCGTCTGGCTGGTGTGGGCAATACGCTGGCTGTGCTTGATCAACACCAGCGCCTCTTCCTGCGGCAGCGCGCTCAGATACGCACGCCCCGACGCCGTGCAATACATCGGCACTCGCGAGCCGATCGGCATGTGCACCGGCACAAACCCCGAGCTGACGAATCGTGCGATGTAAGTCATGTCGTAGCCCGCAGGCTCAGTGAGGCACGAGGTTTCGCCGGTCAGCCGGGTCAGTTCCGACAGAAACGGGTTGGCCACTTCAATCAACGAATGCGCATCCAGGTAGCTGAAGCCCAGCTCCAGCACCCGTGGGGTGAGTTGGTAATGCCGTGTGCGAGAGTGTTTCCGAAGGTAACCCAGGCTTTCGAGGGTAAACACCATGCGCTGGGCCGAACTTTTGGTCATGCCGGCCGCCTCGGCCACCTCTGCAAGGCTCATGCTGCGGCGCTGTGCGCTGAATGCCTTGAGCACCGACAGGCCTTTTTCCAAGGATTGGTTGTGCAAACTGTTGCGTTCTTCAGACATGGCGGACTCGCGGCGTAGGTGGCTCAGGCGTGGCGATATTTCTACCGCAAATTACAAAAATAGACCACTAAATATCGCATATCGATACGAACAGTTCATTTTGTCGATTTTATAAAGCGCTATACGATTTTTAACAATCGAAATGGCACAGAGCTTGCGTTTTCATCGGCAGCCGCTTGCGGTACTGACTTTCCGTTTTCCTTCTGGAGTAACCCGATGAACAGTCTTTCGCCCTTGTTTCGCCGCCTCGCCTTCGGTCTCTGTGCCGCCCTGTGTGTCACCGCCGTGCACGCAGAAAGTGCGTCCTCGTACAAAGTCGGTGCAACGGCCAGTGGTTCGCCGTTCACCTTCCTCGACATCAAGAGCAACAGCATTCAGGGGGTGATGGTCGACGTGGCCGAGGCCGTGGGCAAGGCCGGTGGATTTACCAGCCAGATCGAGCAGACCAACTTCGCCGCGCTGATTCCCTCCCTCACCTCCGGCAAGCTGGACTTCATTTCGGCCGGCATGCTCAAGACCGAGGAGCGCACCAAGGTCGTCGATTTCAGCGCCCCGGTGTATGCCTACGGTGAAGGCCTGATCATCAACGCCGACGACAACGCCAGCTACCCCGACCTGACGCCCCTCAAAGACCAAGTGGTCGGCGTGCAGGCCGGCACGATCTTTTATGACCAACTGAACAAGCTCGGCATCTTCAAGGAAATCCGCACCTACGACTCCATCGGCGAGATGGTTCGCGACCTGTCCCTGGGCCGCATTAAAGCCGCCGTGGGCGACCAGCCGGTGGTGGCGTACCAGATCCGTCAGAAGCTGTTCAAAGGCGTGAAACTGGCCGCCGACTACAAGCCCACCAACGTCGGCGAAGTGTGCCTGGTGGTGCGCAAGGGCGACACGCAAACCCTGGAACGCCTGAACAGCGCCATCGCCAGCATCAAGGCCGACGGCACCCTGGACAGCATCCTCAAGAAGTGGGGACTTGATACCCAGGTGCGCCCATGAACCCGGCTGAGTTCCTGCAAAACGCCCAGGATTTCCTGCCGATCCTGCTGCAAGGCGCCTGGGTGACGATCCAGATCACCGTGCTGTCGTTCCTGCTCAGCAGCGCCATCGGCCTGGTGCTGGCGCTGCTCAAGCTGTCGCCGATCCGTGCGCTGTCGTGGACCGCCAGCACCATCATCAACGTGATCCGTGGCCTGCCGATCATCGTGCAGCTGTTCTACATCTACTTCGTGCTGCCGGACATGGGCGTGCACCTCACCGCGTTCTATGCCGGTGTGATCGGCATGGGCATCGCCTACTCGGCGTACCAGGCCGAGAACTTCCGCACCGGCATCATTGCCGTGGAACAGGGCCAGCGTGAAGCCGCCGAAGCCCTGGGCATGCGCTCGGTGCTGATGATGCGCCGGGTGATCCTGCCCCAAGCGTTTCGCATCGCCTTGCCGCCCTATGGCAACACGCTGGTGATGATGCTCAAGGACTCGTCCCTGGTGTCCACCATCACCGTGGCGGAGATGACCCGCCAGGGCCAACTGATCGCCTCGTCGACCTTCCAGAACATGACCGTCTACACCCTGGTCGCCCTGCTCTACCTGCTGATGAGCCTGCCGCTGGTGTATGGCCTGCGCCGCATGGAACAGCACCTGGGCCGGAGGAAAAAAGCATGATCGAGATTCGCCAACTGCAAAAACACTACGGCAGCCACCGCGTTCTGCACGGCGTCGACCTGGACGTGGCCAAGGGCGAAGTGGTGTGCCTGATCGGGCCGTCGGGTTCGGGCAAGTCCACCCTGCTGCGCTGCATCAATGCGCTGGAAGCCTATGACGGCGGGCACATCAACGTGTTCGGCGAAACCGTGCAGCGCGGCAGCAAGACCGTGCACGCCCTGCGCAGCCGCATGGGCATGGTGTTCCAGCGCTTCAACCTGTTCCCCCACCGCACCGTGCTGGAAAACGTCATGGAAGGCCCGGTGTACGTCAAAGGTGAACCCGTACAGCAGGCCCGCGAAGAAGCCCTGGTGCTGCTGGAAAAAGTCGGCCTGAGCGCCAAGGCCGATGCCTACCCGGAACAACTCTCCGGTGGCCAGCAACAACGCGTGGCCATCGCCCGCGCCCTGGCGATGAAACCCGAAGCCATGCTGTTCGACGAACCCACCTCGGCCCTCGACCCTGAGCTGGTGGGCGACGTGCTGGCGGTGATGCGCACCCTCGCCGACGAAGGCATGACCATGATCGTGGTCACCCACGAAATGGGCTTTGCCCGGGAAGTGGCCGACCGCGTGTGCTTCCTGCACGGCGGCTACATCGTCGAAAGCGGCCCGGCCGAGCAAGTGCTGGGCAACCCGCAGCAACCGCGCACCCAGGACTTCCTGCGCCGCGTGCTGCACCCCACCGGCGATACGCGGAGCCTGTCATGAAGTCATTGTGGTCAGCGACCGCTCCTGCGGCCGTGCCAACCCCGACGCTGGGTGAGTCGGTGAAGGTGGATGTGGCAATTGTCGGCGCCGGCTATACCGGCCTGTCCACCGCCCTGCACTTGGCCGAACGTGGCGTGAGCGTGTGCGTGCTGGAAGCCAACGAGCCGGGCTGGGGCGCTTCCGGGCGCAATGGTGGGCAGGTCAACCCGACGCTCAAATACGACCCGGAACAGCTGGTGCAGATGTACGGGCCAGAGCGTGCCGAACCGTTGATTTCCACCGTGTCGAATTCGGCCGACCTGGTGTTCAGGTTGATCGAAAAACACCGCATCGATTGCGCCCCAGTGCGCAAGGGTTGGATGCAGGTGTCGTACACCGAAAAAGGCGTGGCCGGGTTGCACGCACGGGCCGAGCAATGGGCGCGGCGTGGCGTGCCGGTGCAGGCCTTGAACGCCACAGCAGTGGCTTCGCGCATGGGCAGCGAGGCCTTTGCCGGTGGTTGGCTCGATGGCCGCGCCGGGGCGATTCAACCCTTGGCCTACGCGCGCGGCCTGGTGGGCGCGGCGTTGGCGGCGGGTGTGCGGATTCATGGGCAAAGTGCGGTGACGGGCTTGCAGCGCCAGGGTTCTGGCTGGCAATTGCAGACGGCTGGCGGTGCCCAGGTCACGGCGGATCGCGTGGTGCTGGCCACCAACGGCTACAGCGGCAACCTGTGGCCGGGCATGGCCCAGAGCATCCTGGCGGCCAACAGTTTTATCGTCGCCACCAAGCCGTTGAGTGGGCGTGCGGCCGAGAGCATTTTGCCGGGGCAGGAAACGGTGTCCACTGCTCAGCGGCTGTTGTTGTACTTCCGCAAAGACAGCCATGGGCGCTTGCTGATGGGCGGACGCGGGTTGTTCAACGACCCCACTGACCCCACGGATTTTGCTCACCTTGAGCGCTCACTGGCGCTGCTGTTTCCGCAACTGGGGCCATTGGAATTCGAGTATCGCTGGGCCGGGCGGATCGCGATCACACGGGACTTCATGCCCCACGTTCACGAACCGGCACCGGGGCTCACGTTGGCGCTGGGTTGCAATGGCCGAGGCATCGCGTTGTGTACCAGCCTGGGGCAGCAATTGGCCGGGCGTTTGTGTGACAACAGCGCGGAGTTTGCCTACCCGGTCACGCCGTTGCAGCGTTTGCCGATGCATGGGTTGCAGCGCTTCTACATCGGCGCGGGGGTGGCGTGGTACAGCCTGCTGGATCGGCTCAATGTGAGCTGATATGGGAGCGGGCAAGCCTTAATGCCGATCAGTTAAGCGCAACACGACCTCTGTAGTGAGCGGGCTTGCCCGCGCTGGGCTGCGAAGCGGCCCCCAAACCAGACAACCGAATTCTGTCTGGAAGAACGCTGCCACAGGTTTAGGGCGGCTGTGCCACCCAGCGCGGGCGGTGCGACGATTCGACAAGCCCGCTCACTACAAGAACCTGGCTGCCCTTTGGTTCCTTAACTGACTGGCATTAGGGCTTGCCCGCGATGGCGGAGTATCAGCCACTGGAGGTGCTGGCAGATGTATCGCTATCGCAGGCAAGTCGAATCGTCGCACCGCAGCTCCCACACTGGATCGCCTTTTCTGGAGAATCGGATAGTCAATATTCCTCCCCCTCATCGCCCCTGATCCTGGCAGCCAGGGCCTGAGCAATGGACTTAGCTTTTACGAAGGCCTCGTCGCTGTACACGAAGGAAATTTCGCCACGGCGGTAGTCGAAATAGTAAGCCTGTTGCGTCGTGGGAGAGGTCCAGTACGCGGTTTGGTGACCACCGATGGAAATGGTCGCACCCGTGGTGGGATTAACGGCCGTCACTTCATCCTGCAACGTCATTGAAGGGTCATTGGCGCATAGCGCACGCCATTCTTCAAATGTGATTACGTGGCTTTGCGTACGAGCGATATGGAGTTCATAGGCCATGAAAAGATCCAATTGAGATGGGGTTGAAAATCCCTGAGTCGCAGCGTATCACTCGTCATCTACATTGGCTCCTCTCGGACTTTTCCGACAAGGCTTTCAGGTTGTCGCTCGGAACTTCGCTGGCTAACCTCCCTGCCGTCGCTGCCAATTCAGCGGCCGGATTTGACCGTCTGACTTCAAAGAGCAACTGCGCCAACACCGAGCTTAGGCGTTTTTTTACGTCTGATGTATCGTGTAGCGGCAGCTGTACGCGGGATACCTTCGGGTATGCCGGTTTTGTTCTTTGGGCCGGTCGGTCAACCCGCGTACAGTTGCCACCCTCTTCGATTGACCGCGAATCGTGGCAGCCCCATTTACAAAGGAGCTTCACCATGATCAGAAACACTCCAATTCCCCCAGAAACACTCTTCACTGTCCGCTCCGATTTAGACACAGAAACCTTGCTGGCCAACGCATCCCAAGACCTGGCCTCCATCAATGACATCGCGGCCCACCTGGCATTTGAAGTCAACGGTGCTCAACGCAACGTGGCGCTGGGTATCTGCCGCATGCTGGAAGGCGTGCAACTCTTAGTGAACAGGGCATTGGACGAGGCCCATCCAACCACTTGAACGTAGACGATATAAGGCGTCTGAGCTATCTTCGGACGCTTTATTGACCGACCTGGAACAGGAAGTTACCGCTTGAGCACGTCGTCCCTACTGCGAGGCCGCACCTTCGCCCTCTTCGCAGGCCTCGCCTTCATTGCAATGGACCAACTCGTCAAACTACTGGCCCTGATTTCACTGCAAACCAACAGCTTCAAATTCGGCTCCAACCTCTCAACCTCGCCTTGGAACTGAGCCTGAATCCAGGCGCCTTTCTGATCCTGGGCGCGGCGTTGCCGCCGCAGGTCAAGCAACTGATTTTTATCGTCGGGGTTGCCGTCGCAGTGGCGTGGGCGATGTGGTGGTCGCTGTCCAAATGGAGCCAACCGCTGCGTAAAGTCCTGCCGCTGTACACCATCGCCCTGGGCGGTCTCGCCAACCTGATCGACCGTATTTTCCACGACGGTCATGTGGTCGACTACATGGTGTTGAACATTCGCCCGACACATACCGGGGTGTTCAATATTGCCGATATCGCCATCACTGCCGGGGCACTACTCTAGATGCGTGAATCATTGGTAAAAACCGCATAAAGCCTAACCTGCGAGTTCAGCGAGTTGCTTAGTCTATCTTTCTATTTTGCAAGCCTTCGCGCCGCCGAGATCGACGAATATGTAGTTAAAGCACTCCAAGCTAGCAGCGCCAAACAAAAAAACGCTAAGAAGCTGGCAGCGGCATCGCCCCATTGTTTTTCCACGCAAAGGAAAAGCCCGAATTGAAAAAACACTAACGCCAAAGGGCCAAGTAAAAAATAAAACCACGTGGACAGCTTGGCATTGAAATCCGCCTTCTTGGCATCCTTTAAAACAAAACGCCCTTGAACCAGATCCAAATAACTTCTACCGCTTCTATAATCATACATACCCGATAATGGCTCGGGCCCGGACATTACGGCTCTAATGAAATTCGGATCGCCTTGGAAGTTATAATCCGATTTAACCGCCAATTGTAGGCTATAGTCACTGACCCCTGCCAAACCGCTCTGCACCAGACCAAGCAAAGCGCCGCCAAATGCCGTTCGAGGCATCCGTTCCAAATACCTCCAATAAAAAAATATAGAAATAAATACACATACCGCTCCGACATAAAAAAATATCATTTCCGGCCCCACGTCAGCCTTCCAGGAAACTGAATATCCAGCTCCTTTCAACTCAGCACTCGCGCTACCAAAAAACTTATATCCCAAAACACTGCTTATCAACAGCACCCCCAAACCAAACAACCTCTTGATAAACTTGATCTGATAAGGCCCATTCAGAAAAGAATCAAACTTGCGCAAGACACTGTCCATAAATCTATCCCAATGCATCACACTATCTCCTTGAAAAACCAATAATGACTTAAAATTCAGCGAGCAAAAGTATCAATTAGCCATCACTGCGTCCAGCACAAATATACTGGCCAAGCTGACACCTGATCGATCTGTCTAAAATTTTTAAACTTTCAAAACACCGACCACCCAATCCGCTCACTCAACAACTCCAACGCCTTCATCCCCGCCAGCGAGTTCCCCGCCGTGTTCAGCTCCGGCGACCACACGCACACCGTAAATTGCCCCGGCACCACCGCAACAATCCCGCCGCCCACGCCGCTCTTGCCCGGCAACCCAACGCGGTAGGCAAAGTTGCCCGCTTCGTCATACAGCCCGCTGGTGGCCATGATCGAGTTGACTTGCTTGGTCTGGCGCGCGGTGAGGATCTGTTCGCCGCTGTGGGCGCTCACGCCTTCGTTGGCCAGGAAGCTGAATGCGCGGGCCAGGTCCAGGCAGCTCATTTGCAGGGCGCAGTAGTTGAAGTAGCTGTGCAGCACGGCGTCCACGTCGTTGTGGAAGTTGCCGAAGGATTTCATCAGGTAGGCCATGGCGGCGTTGCGCGCGCCGTGCTGGGCTTCGGAGTCGGCGACCACGCTGTTGACCAGGATCTGCGGGTTGCCCGACAGGCGCCGCACGAAGTCGCGCATCGACAGAATCGGCACGGCAAAACGCGATTGGTTGATGTCGCAGATTACCAGCGCACCCGCATTGATGAAGGGGTTGCGCGGCCGGCCGCGCTCGAACTCCAGCTGCACCAGGGAGTTGAACGGCTGTCCGGAAGGCTCGTGGCCCAGGCGTTCCCAGATGGTTTCGCCGCCATGGTCGATGGCCTGCACCAGGCTGAACACTTTGGAAATGCTCTGCACCGAGAACAAGGTGTCGGCATCGCCGGCGCAATAGGCCGAGCCGTCGTTGCCGTACACGGCGATACCGAGCTGGTTGGCGGGCACATCGGCGAGTGCGGGGATGTAGTCGGCGACTTTGCCGAGGCCGATCAGGGGGCGCACTTCGTCGAGGATCGACGAAAGCATTGCCTGCATGTCTTGTCCTGTCATCTGTCTTTGAATCGGTGATAAGCGGGGCGCGGAGGATACCTGAAGCGAGTGCTAAGATGCGCGCCACCTCTGCACTCAGGACCTCCCGAATGAAACTGCCACTCGCCCTTGCCTCCCTGCTGCTGATATCCGCCTGCACCGCTACGCCACCAGTTGCGCCACCCGCTCAGGATTCCGCAGCCTCTACCTGCCTGGCGGGTGGTGGCAGCATGAAGCAAGTCGGCAAATTGCAGACCTGGAAGTGCATCACGCCGTACAAGGACGCAGGCAAGGCCTGTACCGATTCGAGTCAGTGCGAAGGCGAGTGCCAGACCAGCGTCACCACCCAGTCGAACAAAGGCCCAGTGACCGGCGCATGCCAGGTGGACAATAGCCACTTCGGCTGCTCGGCAACCGTGGAGAAAGGCAAGCTGGGCCGTGCGATTTGCGTGGACTGACCCACCACAACCTGTAGGAGCCGGCTTGCCGGCGCCTACAGGTTGTGGTGTTGTTTAGAAATGCGCCACATCCGACACCCGCTCATCCAGTACATCCCGCGCCAGCGCCCAGGCGCGGTCCTGGGACTCCACCACCAGCAGCGGGTAGCCCCAGGCCTTGCCGAAGGTCACGGCAAACGGCTTGAAGGCCAGGCGCTTGGCCGCACTGGGCTCCACCTGGATCATGCCTTTGACGTAGGCCCGCAGCGCCGGCTTGTTTTTCTTCATCCAGATCGACGCGTGCTTGCGCTCTTCGTGGGAGTGTTCGTGGTTGCTTTCATCCACGGCTTTTTCATGCAGCAGCACAAAGGCTTGCTGACGGGCCAGGAGGCCTTCGAAGACCAGGAAAGCGTCAGCCGGGCCGCCTTCGTTGGGAGCGTCGAAAACGATTTTCACCACCGGGAATGTTGTGCTGTCGAGTCGCATGGCAGAGCTCCTTGTTGAGAATGGATCTCACTATAGCGATCGACCTACTGGACGGCATTGCACAAAATAGCCAGACTGTTTCGCAATTCAGCCAAGCTGTGATGCCCGCCATGAAACACCACCGTCTTGAAATGCATGACCGCTCGATGGTCAAGGATGCGGATCAATTCCCCCGCGCCGTGGTGGCCGTGGGCGCCACCAGCACGTCGGATGCCTGGGAGCATGCGCAGCACGCCCACCGCAAGGGCCAGCTGCTGTACACCCTGCGCGGGGTCATCCATTGCGAGATCGAAGCGGGCATCTGGATCGTGCCGCCGCAGTGCGCGCTGTGGATTCCCGGCGGCGTCTCCCATGCGGCCCGCGGCTCGGGCGAAGCCGAAGTCTATTGCCTGCTGATCGACCCCGACGCCGCCTGCGCCCTGCCCCCGCAATGCTGCACCCTGGCGGTGTCAGGCTTGCTGCATGAGCTGATCAGCAAGGCCGTGAGTTTTCCGCTGCTGTATGACGAGGACGGTGCCCAGGGCCGTTTGATCAACACGCTGCTGGATGAATTGGCGGCCGCGCCCATCGAGGCCCTGCACCTGCCCATGCCCCAGGACCCGCGTTTGCGTCGCCTGGCCGACAGCCTGCTGGCCGAACCCGCCGACAAGGCCACGCTCAGCCAATGGGCGGTGCGCATCGGCATGAGTGAACGCAGCATGACGCGCCTGTTGCTGGAGGAACTGGGCCTGAGTTTTGGCCGCTGGCGCCGGCAGTTGCACGTGATCCTCTCGTTGCAACGCCTGGCCAAGGGCCAGAGCGTGCAGACGGTGGCGCTGGACCTCGGCTATGAGAACGCCAGCGGCTTTATCACTATGTTCCGCAAGGCCGTCGGACAACCGCCAGCGCGTTACCTGGCAGACCGTGCCGGGGCCCTGAACGCGCCGTCCCCCGCGGCCATTGCGCTAAAGGAGGCAAAAGGCTAGCTACGTTGCACTGCAATCGGGTGATTTAAGACCCGAATCGGGTAGTGCGGAAAATGAGAACCCGTATCATTTGCGCCATTCTCCTTCAGGCGTGGACACCATGGAACGCTCTTCCCTCTCCCAAGCCGTACGCTGTGCCTTGTTTTTGTCTTGCACCCTGCCGCTGATGCAATCGGCGACGGCCGCCGATGTGACCGTCGATGAGCTGGATGCCACGGTTATCACGGCGACCAAGCAGGACACGCCGCAGTTCAAGACCACCAACAGCGTCAGCGTGGTCAAGGGCGAAAAAATCGAGGACAGCCACCTCGACACCCTTGGCGAAGTGGCCCAGCGCCAACCCAACCTGTACTTCAGCACGTTCACCCAGCACACGCCGTCGCTGACCATTCGTGGCCTGGGTTTTTCCGATGATGAAGGCGATAGCATCAGCAACAGCGTGTACATCGACGGCGTGCCCATGAATGGCCTGGTGCTCGGCCAGCTGTACGACATCGACCAAGTGGAAATCCTGCGCGGCCCGCAAAACACCCTGTACGGGCAAAACAGCATGGGCGGCCTGGTGGCCCTGCGCACCCGAGACCCGGAGTTCACGGCGGGTGGCAAGGTCAAGCTCGAATACGGCACCCACAACCAGCAGCGCGCCGAGGTCACCGGCAACCTGCCCCTCACTGAAAACACCGCCGTACGGGTGACCGTCGGCGGCGAAAAGAACGATGGCATGATCGCCAACTCCACCCTCGGCCGCCACGACACAGCCGGCTGGGACAGCGGTTTCGGCCGTATCAAGTTGCTGCACCTGGACGACGACGGCGGCGAGTGGCGCTTCGGCTTGCACCACATGAACACCCATGGCGACAACGACTATTTCGCCACCCGCGACCTGGCGAAAAAGTACCAGTCCAACGCCACCGACGCCGGCACCAACAACACCGAATACACCTTGTTCACCGGCGAATACCGCAAGCGCTTTGCCGATGACACGCAACTGGTGGTCAACGTCGGCGCCAACCAGACCGAGTGGGATTACTGGTTGCCCAAATCGATCTTCGGCGGCACTGCCGGCTACGACATGAAGACCCGTCAGTACACCGGTGAAGCCCGGCTCAACGGCCAGAACGGCAACATCGACTGGCTGGTGGGCGGCTTCCTGTCCCATGTGCGCCGCGACGCACCCTACACCTTCGACCTCAGCCCGTCTTTCCTCAGCGCCACCAAGGCCAAGGTCGAGGGTGACACCGTGGCCACCTTCGGCGAGCTGGGCTGGCGCTTCCAGCCGCAATGGCGCGCCGCCGTCGGCCTGCGGGTGGAACACAACCGTCGCACCATGGACTGGAGCAGCACCCAGGGCGGCATGTTCGACAGCGATGGCGACGGCGTGCCCGACACCAGCTTCGCCAGCCTGGAATCGTTCAACGACCGCAAGGTCAGTGAAACCGTGGCCCTGCCGCGTTTCAGCCTGGAGTTCAGCCCCAACGACCAGCACTTCACCTACCTGGTGCTGGCGCGCGGCTACAAGGCTTCCGGCTTCAATACCTATTCCACCACCGCCAGCGCGGCTGGCGATGCCTACCACCCGGAATACGGCAGCTACGCCGAGCTGGGCTACCGCTACCGCGCGCCGAGCAAGGTGTGGGAAGTCGGCGCCGACGTGTTCTACACCCGCCTGCGCGATCAGCAGGTAATCGTCGAGGACGGCGGCGGCCAGACCTCCACCAGCAACGCCGGCAAGTCCCATAACAAAGGCCTGGAGCTGACCGCCACGGTGCGTCCGGTGGAGTCGGTGCAGGTCAATGCCTATGCCGCGCTGCTTGAGGCGCAGTTCGACGACTACACCCGTGGCGCGGTGGACTATTCCGGCAAGCAGTTCCCGAGTACACCCAAGCACAGCTACGGCGTGTCGATGGACTGGGCGGCCACCGACCACATCACCGTCGGCACCGGCCTGACGCGCCAGGGGCAATCCTATCTGTACCCGAACGCCACGCTGTCCCAGGGCGCCTACACCCTGTGGGACGCCAACATCGATTATCGCCTCAAGCAATGGACCATCGGCCTGTTCGGCAAGAACCTGGGCGACACCACCTACTTCACCCGCGCCATGGCCAACGGCATGGTCATCGCCGGACAGCCGCGTACCCTGGGCGTGCGGGTGGGCATGGAGTTCTGAGACTAACGTTACAACCTTGCAAATGAGAACAATTAGTAATAGCCTGCGATCCATCTTGAATGCTCGCAGGGATTTCCGGGCAATGCGCTGGCCTCTCCGTAACAGGGGCCCGCGCAGGAACAAGGACACTTGCGAGCCGTCTGCCCCCTGCCCAGGTCTCCTGGGCGGTTGCCTGCGAGGACGACCATGTACCAGCTTCGCGCTTCCACCTTCTTTGACGAAACCGCGCCCCAGGCCGGCCCGCCCGGCTGTCACGTGCGAACCCAGGTGGTCCAACCCGGCCTGGAAGTCTCCCTGGTGACCTTCAACGCCACGGACTCGGTGCGCATCAGCACCATCGACGACAACCCTCACCTGCACTTCAGCTGCATGCTCAACGGCGATATCGACGTGCGCGTCGGCCGCAAAGGCCTGCACCTGGGCAAAGACCAACTGATGACCAGCTTCGCCCCCGCCGAACGCTTCGAGCTGGAATTCGCCCCCGCCCATCGCAACCTCGAACTGCGCATCACGCCCCAGCGCCTCAGCGAACTGGCCGGCGAGGATTACCAGCGGCTGGGCGACAGCATCGAAGGCAACTTCTGCCTGCACACCACCCACGGCAACCAGCGCATCAAGGACGCCGCCCTGCGCCTGGAACGCCTGCTGGGGGATGATTCAGCCTCGCCGCTGCTGGTGCACTCGGCCAGCCTGGAATTCCTCGCCTGGCACCTCAAGGCCTTCAACCCCAAGGACCAGAGCGAGCAGATTTCCCGGCGCGAACAGAAGCAACTGCTGGCCGCCCGCGAACGCCTGCTGATGGACCTCAGCGCCGCGCCCACCATCGAACAACTGGCCCGCGAGACCGGGCTCAACCAGCTCAAGCTCAAGCGTGGGTTCAAGGCCATGTTCGATGTGAGCATCTACGCGCTGTTCCAGCGCGAACGCATGGGCAAGGCGCGCCAGTTGCTGCAGCACCATGGGGTGACCGACACCGCCTCGATGCTCGGCTACAGCAACATCAGCCACTTCAGCGTGGCGTTTCGCAAACAGTACGGCGTACTGCCGCGCGATGCCCGGCGCGGCGCGCTGGAATAAGCCTTACCCCGCCTGCTGCTGCCACAACTCGGCATACAGCCCGCCACGTGCCAGCAACGGCGCGTGGCGGCCGCGCTCGACGATACGCCCCTGGTCCAGCACCAGAATCACATCGGCATGGCGCACCGTGCGCAAACGGTGCGCCACCATGATCAGCGTGCGCCCCTGGGCCAGGCGCGACAACGCGCGCTGGATCTCATACTGCGCCAGCGGGTCGACCGACGCTGTGGCTTCGTCCAGCAGCAAAATCGGCGCGTCCTTGAGCAACGCCCGGGCGATCGACAAACGCTGACGTTCGCCCCCGGACAAACGCTGGCCGTTCTCGCCGATGGGCGTGTCATACCCCTGGGGCAAACGCTGGATAAACTCATCACAACCGGCCTGGGCACAGGCGTGCCTCACCTGCGCCAGGCTGGCGTCGGGTTTGCCCAAGCGCACGTTGTCGAGCACGCTGGCGTCAAACAGTTGCACGTCCTGGAACACGAAACTGCACGCGGCGTAGAGCTGGTCCAGGCGCATGTCGCGTACGTCTACGCCCCCCAATTCAATGCGCCCCTGCTGCGGGTCATAAAAGCGCGCCAGCAAGTGCAGCACGCTGCTTTTACCGGCACCAGAAGGCCCGACAATCGCCAGCATCTGCCCTGGCTCCACGGCAAAAGCCACCCCCTGCAACGCCCACTCCGGCTGTTCGGGGTAACGCAGGCTCACGTCACAAAAACGCACGCCATGGCCCTGTGGCGCCACCGGCTGCGAGGGCTCGACAACTGCCGGAATATCCAGCAAGGCCTGCAACCGCGCTTGCGCCTGGGCCAGGCCGCGCAGTTCGCTCAGGTACGCTGCCACATCCAGCAAGGGGTCGAGCAAACGCGGCGCCACCAGCGCGAACAACATCCAGGTCAGCGCCGGCAGTTGCTCGGCATTTGCCAGCAGGCCCGCCACGAGCAACAACAGCACCAGGCTCAAGTCCACGCACAAACGGTACAACTGGATGGCGCTGCCACCCCACACTTCCACGCCCAGGCTGTGACGTTCGATCTCGCCGAACTGCTGGTCCAACCCTTCGCGCCACGCCCCGGCGCGATTGAACAGACGCAAGGTGCGCAGCCCGCCGATAAACTCCACCAGCAGTCCCGCCGCCCGCATAAAGCTGTGCTGCTTGCGCCGGCCCGCCGCCAGGAAAAACCCGCTCAAGCGGTTCAACAACACAAACGCCAAGGGCAGCGTCACCAGCAGCGCCGGGGCCAGGCGCCAGTCCACCCACACCAGCACGCCCATAAACAGCAACGGCACCGCCAGCGACGCCAGCAACTCGCCGAGCACGTGGGTGAAAATGGTTTCGATACGCTTGACGTCTTCCGTCAGGCGCTCACCCAGTTGCCCGATCCTCTCTTGGCGAAGCGCGCCCAACGGCAAATGCGCCACATGGTCGAGCAAGTGGCGCCGGTAACCGTGCATCAACTCATAACCGCCGAGAAAACTGTTGAGCTGCCCGAAGTGCGAACACACCAACTGCGCCACCAACAGCGCCGCCAAGCCCACGCTCAGCCACACCAGTGAAGGCATCGCGGGTTCAAGCAGCCACACAAACCCGAGAAAGAACGGCGCAATCGCACACGCCCGCTCCAACCCGCGCAAGCCCAAGCCCCACCACAGGCGCGGCGAGCGTGTATCGGCAATGCTCACCACTTGGCGCAGCCCTTCAATCAACCCGTGCATGCTGCGTACTCCCGTCTCGGATGGTCCAGTCTTCGCTGTCGAACTGGTGCTGCCATTGCGTGGCATAAGTGCCGCTGCGCGCGAGCAACTGGGCGTGGGTGCCCGATGCCTGGATCACTCCGCGCTCGAGCAACACGATCTGTTCGGCATCGCAAATGCTGGTCAGGCGATGGGCAATCACCAGCAAGGTCTTGTCCGGCCAGGTGGCGCGCAGGGCCTGGTAAAAGCGCCGCTCCGTGCGGCTGTCGGCAAAGGCCGTCGCCTCGTCCAGCACCAGGATCGGCGTCTGCGCCAGCAGCGCCCGGGCCAGGCCAATGCGCTGGCGCTCGCCCCCGGACAAACGCACGCCACGCTCATCCATCGGCGTGTTCAGCCCCATTGGCAAGGTCCGTACAAAGTCCTCGGCCTGGGCCACGCGCAGGGCGCTGTCGATCTGTTCGAGGGTCGCGTCGGGCCGGCCGATGCGCAGGTTATCCAGCAACGTGCCCTGGAAGATGAATGCGTCCTGGGACACCACGCCCACCGTGGCCGCACGGGCCGCTTCACTGAGTGCCGACAGCGGCTCACCGTTCACCCGCACCTGCCCGCTTTCAGCGTCCAGCAACCCACCCAATAACCAGGCCAGGGTACTTTTGCCACTGCCGGAGGGCCCTACCAACGCAGTCATCTGCCCGCCAGGCAAGTGCAGGTCGATGTGTTGCAACACAGGCTGCCGGTCATAGCTGAACGACACCCCTTCAAACATCACTTCCAGCGGCGGGTTCAAGGCTTGATCACGCGCGCCCGCCGGCTGCGGCCACACCAGCAACGGCGCGAATCGACGCACGCCGCCCATGATTTCCTGTACCTGGGAATTGAGCCGCGCCACCCGTAATAACGGCCGCAGCATGCCGGTGCCCAGGATCAACACCAGCACCAGCTCGGCCTGGGTCAACTGCCCCGCGCCGTACAACCACAACCCCACGGGGAACAGCACCGCGACGTTGGCCCCCAGCAACACCACGAACACCGACCAACCGGGCACCGTCATGCCGATCATGCGGCCGATCAATTGCCGGTAATGGACCAAGGCCTCGCGCATGCGCTTGAACGAACGGGCGTCCTGGCGGAAGGCTTTCATCAACGGTGCACTGCGCAAAAACTCCAGGGTGGCGCCATCCAGGTCATCCACCGCCCCGGCGTATTGCGCCAGCCGCTCACCCAGTCCGCGCATCATCCAGGCCTGGGCCAGCAGCGCCAACGGCACCGGCAACAAGGCACACAACGCCAGGCGCCAATCGAGCAAGCACAGGGCGATGAATACCCAGATCGGGCTCAACAGAGCCGCCACGCACTCGACGCTGTGGTGGGCGATGAATTGCTCCATGCGCTCCACATCCTGGATCACCCGCTGCTTGAGTTCGCCGCTGCTCAAGCGGCTCAACCACGGCAGCGGCGCCCACGACAAATGCCGCACCAACGCACGCCGGGTGTTGAGCAACACGCGATACGCCGCCACATGGCTCAGGTAATACGCCAGGGTGTACAGCAGGTATTTGCCTAGCAGGGCCGCCGCCATCCAGCCGGCCAGGGTGAACAGGTCAGCCCCCACGCCAGGCCCGCCCTGCACCACGCGGTTCACAGCCTGAGCCAGCAAGAAAAACGGCAGCAACTCCACTGCCGCCGCCAGCACCGCCATGGCCACCGCCAGGCCCAATCGTCGCCCCTGGCCCCGTAGCAGCCAACGCCAGCTCGGCGTTGGCGCGTCGGCCTGTTCAGTTTTCATCGCCATCCCCAGCCTGATTCGAGTGTCCCGGGATGATTGATCAAGTGGCCGGCCGACGGCTCCCCTGATCGGTTCGCACAGGCCCCGGATGGGAATTATTGCTGGCCCGGCGCTGCGCACTTTTGGGCATAAGGTTGTAACCAAAAAATTCGGATCAGGGCCATGACGTTCGGTTTCGGGCAGTCCATTCGTTGAATAAGGAGAATGATTCTCAACAAACCAGCTTTCCAGCGACCCTCACAAGGAGCCCGAACCATGCACCCTCTTCATTGGCGCGACACTCAAGCCCTGCACCTGACCGGAGGCGGCCTGTGGCAACCCCAAAGCCTGAATGAGCACCTGCAAGGCTGGGCACGCGCCTTCGGACCACGCATCGCCCTGATCGAAGGCGAGCAGCAACTGAGCTACCGCGACTTCGAACATCAAGTGTGTTGCCTCGCCGGTGGGCTGGCCGACCTCGGCATCCACAGCGGCGACCGCGTACTGGTGCAACTGCCCAACGGCATCGACTTCGCCCGCACCCTGTTCGCCCTGCTGCGGGTGGGCGCATGGCCGATCCTGGCAATGCCGGCGCACCGCGAACGGGAAATCCAGGCCCTGTGCGAGCTGGCCGAACCCAGTGCCTACATCGTCGCCGAGCGCTTCCTGGGCTTTGATTACCGGCCCATGGCCGAACGCCAATTGGCGCTGTGCCCGTCCCTGAAACAGCTGATCATCGCCGGTGCCGTGGCCACCCAAGGCGTGCCCCTAGCCAGCGTCAACGGCGCACTGCGCGAACCGGCGAAGGTAGCCCCCCACAGCACCGCGTTGCTGTTGCTGTCCGGCGGTACCACCGGCACCCCCAAACTGATCCCACGCAGCCATGCCGATTACGCCTACAACGCCATGGCGTCTGCGCAACTCTGCGGGTTCGACCAAGACTCGGTGTACCTCGCCGCCCTGCCCATCGCGCATAATTTTCCACTGGCTTGCCCGGGGCTGATCGGTGCCTTGTCCACCGGCGGTCGCGTGGTGTTTTCGCGCACGGCGGGCGCCGATGAAGCCTTCGACCTGATCGCCCGCCACCGCGTGACCCACACCGCCCTGGTGCCGCCCCTGGTGAAGCTGTGGTTGCAGGCGCGCGAGTGGGACCACAGTGACCTGTCCAGCCTGCGCCTGTTGCAGGTGGGCGGCGCGCGGCTGTCCAGCGACGTCGCCGCACGCGTCACCCCCGCCTTGGGTTGCGCCTTGCAACAGGTGTTCGGCATGGCCGAGGGTTTGCTCTGCTACACCCGCCTGGATGACCCACAATCGGTGGTGCTCAACACCCAGGGCCGGCCCCTGTGCGACGCCGACGACGTGCGCCTGGTGGACGCGAATGGCACACCCGTTGCCCCCGGCGAAGTCGGCGAGCTGATCGTGCGCGGCCCCTACACCATCGCCGGCTATTACCGTGCCGACACCCACAACCGCCAGGTGTTCGACGCCGAAGGCTTCTTCCATTCCGGCGACCTGGCGCGCTGGACCGCCGACGGCAACCTGGTGGTCGAAGGGCGGATCAAGGAACAGATCAACCGCGCCGGGGAAAAAATCGCCGCCGCAGAAATCGAACAACTGCTGCGCGAGCACCCGCTGGTGCAAGACGCCGCCGTCGTCGCCCTCACCGACGAACGCCTGGGCGAACGGGTGTGCGCCTGCGTGATCCTGCACACACCGCAACCCTTTGCCTTGAGCACCCTGCACCAGCATTTCCAGGGCCTCGGCCTGCCGCGCCACAAGTGGCCGGACCAGCTGGAAATCCTGCACAGCTGGCCCCTGACCAGCGTCGGCAAACTCGACAAACGCCAATTGCAGCAACGCTTCCAATGCAAGGCCGAACCGCGCCAGCGTTACCTGGAATGCCGCGTACCGATCAGTGCCGAACCCCAGGAACTGGCGGCGGCTCTGGCCGGTGTCTACCTGCCCGAGGACCTGACCCTTTACGAGCACCAAGGCGAATGGTCCCTCGGCGTGGGCAGCATCGCCCAGGTGCGCCTCAGTGGCAGCAACGTGCAACTGAGCGTGGCCGGCCAGCGCTGGAGCTGGCCCGCCGACGACATCCCGCTGGCCCTGGAAAAAGCCGCCCAGGCCCTGCCTTTCGAACAGTGGCGCGCCTACGGCACCGCCACCTTTGAACTGGCGCGACGCTTTTACCAACTGGCAGACCTGCCCAGTACCCGCCCGCTGCTGCAGCTGGACATCCCCACCCTGGAGATCCGCCTGCGCGAGGGCTGCGCGCTGATTCGCGCCCTGCAACCGGCCGCCCTCGCCGCTGCGCAAAGCCGCGTGCAGGCCCTGGACGCCGAGTGCGCCCTGGAGCAACCGTTGCCCCGCACCGCCAAGGTAGACGTCGCCGGGCATGACGCCGCGCGGTATTGCAGCCAGGTCGAAAGCGCCGTGGCGCAGATCGTCCGTGGCGATTACCAGAAGATCATCCTTTCGCGCAAAGTGCCTCTCGACGGCCACGTCGACCTGGTGGCCAGCTACCGCGCCGGGCGCCGCGCCAACACACCGGCGCGCTCGTTCATCCATCATCAGGGCGGGTTCTCCTGTGTGGGCTTCAGCCCGGAAACCGTGGTGGAAGTCAGTGCCGGCGGCGCCGTGAGCACCCAGCCTCTGGCCGGCACGCGCGCGCTGGGCCGTGACGTGGAAGAGGAAGCGCGCCTGCGCCAATCGCTGTACCAGGACCCCAAGGAAATCGCCGAACATGCCGTGTCGGTCAAGCTGGCGTTTGAAGAGCTGCAACCGATCTGCGAGCCACAGGGCCTGGGGGTCAGCGAGTTCATGGGCATCTCGCGGCGAGGCAGCGTGCAGCACCTGAGTTCGCGCCTCAAAGGTCGGCTCAAGCCCGACTGCAATGCCTGGCACGCTTTCGCCGCGCTGTTCCCCGCCGTGACCGCATCGGGCATTCCCAAGCGTGAAGCCATTGCCGCGATTGCCGAGCACGAGGGCCGCAGCCGCGACCTCTACAGCGGTTGCGTGCTGATCGCCGACAGCGACGGCAGCCTCGACGCCGCCCTGGTGTTGCGCAGTGTGTTCGAAGATCAGGGCCAAGCGTGGGTGCAGGCCGGCGCGGGGATTGTCTCGTTGTCGCTGCCCGAACGGGAACTGGAAGAGACCCGCGAAAAACTCGCCAGCATCGCCCCCCATGTGCGCGTGCTGGCCGTTGAAACCCAGCGCGCCGCCGAGGTGCAGCCATGAGCGCGCTGACGGTCGAACACCTGCGCGAACAGATCGGCGCGCTGCTGCACGGTGGCCCGGCGCTGGACGATCAAGCCAACCTGATCGAGCTGGGCCTGGACTCCCTGCACCTGATGCGCCTGGTCAACCAATGGCGCCAGGCCGGCGCCCCGGTGACCTTCGCCGACCTGATCGAACAACCGACCCTCGCCCACTGGCTGCCACGGCTCACGGCCACCCCGCGTAAAGCGGCCAACGCGGCTGTCGTCATCGACCCAGCGGCGCCCTTCGCCCTCACCGACGTGCAACACGCCTACTGGATTGGCCGAGGCGCCGAACAGGTGCTGGGCGGCGTCGGTTGTCACGCTTACCTGGAGCTGGACGGCAACGCCCTCGACCCACAGCAACTGGCCCTTGCCTGGCAAGGGTTGCAGCAATGGCACGGCATGTTGCGCGCGCGGTTTGATGACGAAGGCCGCCAGCAGATCCTCGACGACGGCATGTCCGCGCTGCGGGTTCATGACCTGCGCGGCCTGGCACCGGCGGCTCGTGAACAGGCCTTGCAGGCGACGCGTGACAGCCTGTCTCATCGGCAACTGGCGGTCGAACACGGCGAAGTCGCCGGGCTGCAATTGAGCCTGCTGCCCGAGGGCCGTACGCGCCTGCACTTCGACCTCGACCTGCTGGTGGCGGACGTGCACAGCCTGCACCTGATCCTGCGCGACCTGGCCGCGCTGTACCGTGGCGAACGCCTGCCCGAGGCCGGGCGCGATTGGCATTTCGCGCACTACCTGGCCCAACGCCCGGCTCCTAAAGCCAGCGCCGCGCAGTACTGGCAGGCGCGACTGGACCACCTGCCCGCCGGCCCCGCCCTGCCTTTGGCCTGCGAACCCCAGGCCATCGAGCAGGTGCGCTTTACCCGTCGCCAGCAACGCCTCACGCCAGCGGTGTGGCAACGCCTGCGGGAAGCCGCCGCCAAGCGCCAACTCACCCCGGCCATGCTGCTCGCCGGGGCCTTCGCCCAGGTGTTGGGGCGCTGGAGCGAGGTGCCGCACTTCCTGCTCAACCTGCCGCTGTTCGATCGCCAGGGCGACGCGCCGGGGCTGGATCAAGTCGTCGCGGACTTCACCAACCTGCTGTTGCTCGAAGTCGACCTGCGCCAGCCCGGCAGCCTCGCCCAGCAGTTGACGCAGGTGCAGGCGCAGTTCCACCGCGACATGGCCCACGCCGACTATTCCGGCGTGCAGGTGCAACGCGACCTCGCCCAGCGTGGCGCGGGCCAGCGCAGTTTTTCGCCGGTGGTGTTCGCCTGCAACCTCGGCACGCCGCTGTTGGGCCAAGGGGACGCGCAAACCCTCGGCGCCCTCACCCAGATGATTTCCCAGACGCCGCAGGTGTGGCTCGACCACCAGGTCTACGAAGAGGACGGCGCCCTGCTACTGGCGTGGGATGCCCAGGACGCGTTGTTTCCCGATGGCCTGCTGGACGCCATGTTCGGCGCCTACCTGGACCTGCTCCATAATCTGCAACACGACACTGCTTGGGATGCGCCCGCCCTGCCTCATCTGCCGGTGCACCAGCACCAGGTGCGCCAACAGGTCAACGCCACCGCCACCGCGATTGCTCCACGCACGCTGCATCAAGCGCCGTTTGCCATCAGCGGTGAGCGCCTGGCCCTGATCGATGGCGAGCAGCGCATCAGCTACGCACAGCTGCAACAGGGCGCCCTGCGAATTGCCGCGGCGCTGCTGGAACAGGGTGTACAACCGGGTGAGGCAGTTGGCGTATGCCTGCCCCGTGGCCATCGCGCGGTGCTGGCGTTGTATGGCGTACTCGCGGCGGGCGCATGTTACGTGCCCATCAGCCCGAGCCAGCCCCGGGCCCGTCGTGAACGCATCTGCCAACGTGCCGCCATCGACACGCTGATCGACCCTGCCTGGCTGGATCACGCCCTGGCCTTCGCGCCGCTGCCGGCACCTGTGGCGGTGAGCCCCGACAGCCCGGCCTACGTCATCTTCACCTCCGGCTCCACCGGCGAACCCAAGGGCGTGCAGATCAGCCATCGCGCTGCCTGCAATACCCTGGATGACCTGAACCAACGCTTCTGCATCAATGAGAACGACCGCTTGCTCGCCGTGTCAGCGCTGGATTTCGACCTCTCGGTGTACGACCTGTTTGGCGTGCTGACCGTGGGCGGCAGCGTGGTGCTGCTGGACGAAGCGCAACGCCGCGACGCCTCGGTGTGGAACCGCCTGATCCAGCAACACCAGGTCACCCTGTGGAACTCGGTGCCGTTGCTGCTGGACATGCTGCTGACCGTGGCCGACACGCTGCCGCTGCGCATGGCGTGGCTGTCCGGCGACTGGATCGGCCTCGACCTGCCTGCACGCCTGCACACAGCGAGCAACGGCGGTTGCCGTTTGATCGCCATGGGCGGCGCCACCGAAGCGGCGATCTGGTCCAACTACCAGCCGGTCGACCTGCCCTTGCCGGCGCACTGGCGCTCGATCCCTTACGGCACACCGTTGGGCAACCAGCAATATCGCGTGGTCGACAGCCTGGGCCGCGACTGCCCAGATTGGCTGGCAGGCGAGCTTTGGATCGGCGGCGCGGGTATTGCCGACGGTTACCGAGGTGCGCCGCACCTGAGCGCCGAGCGCTTCGTTGAACACCAGGGCGCACGCTGGTATCGCACCGGTGATCTAGGGCGCTATTGGCCCGATGGCCGCCTGGAGTTCCTCGGCCGCCGCGACCACCAGGTGAAAGTGCGCGGTCACCGTATTGAGCTGGGTGAAATCGAAAATGCCCTGCTCGTGCAACCGCGCATCCGCCAAGCCGTGGCCCTGGCGGTGGGTACGCCGTTGCACCTGCTGGCGGCGGTGGTCCCGACCGAAGGGGCGCTGTGCACCGAGGAACTGCGCCAGGCCCTCAGCACGCAATTGCCCGACTACATGTTGCCCAGCCAATGGCTGCTACTGGACGCGCTGCCCCTGAGTGCCAACGGCAAACTCGACCGCCATGCACTGGTGACACGTGCCGAGCAGGTTCACCCGCAACACGCCACCGCCAACGAAGCGCCATGCGGTGAGCGCGAGCAACAGGTTGCCGCGATCTGGGCCGAGTTGCTGCCCGGTGCCCAGGTGTATCGCCAGAGTGATTTCTTCCGTTTGGGCGGCGACAGCCTGCTCGCCACCCAATGCAGCGCACGCCTGCGCCGTGCCGGCCTGGCCAATGCGCAGAGCCTGCGACAGCTGTTTGCCACGCCGCGCCTGGCGGAGTTCGTGGCACAGTTGCAAACCCCCGGTGTACAGGCCGAGCAACGCCTGGTGGCCGACCCCGGCCAACGCCATCAATCCTTCCCACTCACCGAAGTGCAGCAAGCTTATTGGCGCGGGCAAAGCCAGGGCCTGCCGCTGTCGTGCGGCACCACCTACCTGATCGAACTGGACGGCGAAGCGCTGGATATTCCACGCTTTGAACAGGCCTGGGACCGCCTCATTCAGCGCCATGAAATGCTGCGTGCGCAGTTGGTGGGCGATGATCAGCAAGTGATCCTGGCCGAGGTACCGCCGATGCAGGTGCATCGGCACCAGGCGCCTGACGCACACGCCGCCCGCCAGCGCCTGGCCGACTGTTGGGCCTCGCGCCCGCGCCAACGCCATCAGTGGCCGATGTTCGAGGTCCACGCGGTGAACTACGGCGAGCACGGCTGGCGTGTCGGGCTGTTCTTCGACTACCTGACCCTCGACGGCCTGAGCATCAAGCGCCTGCTGGCGGAACTGGCGCTGCTCTACACCCAGCCGCACACGCAATTGCCTGCGCTGGACCTGTCGTTTCGCGATTACGTGCTGCAGGTCCAACCCGACCCGGCGGGCCTTGCACTCGCCCAGGCCTATTGGCAGGCACGCCTGGACGACCTGCCCGGCCCACCCGCGCTGCCGTTGCACACCGCGCCGCAGCAGTTGGGCGAGGTGCACTTCAGCCGCCGTGAATTCCGCCTGGCCGCGCCGCAGTGGCAAGCCTTGCGCCAACGCGCACGGGAGTCTGGCATCACCGCCTCGGTGCTGTTGCTGAGCGTGTATGCCCAGACCCTGGCGCGCTGGAGCGATGGCCAGCCGCACACCCTCAACCTGACGCTGTTCGACCGCCAGGACCTGCACCCGCAGATTGGCCAGGTGCTGGGGGATTTCACCTCCTTGGCGCCGGTGAGTGTCTACCCGCGCGCCCACGCCAGCTTCCTCAGCGAAGCCCAGGCGGTGCAGGCCCAGGTCGCCGATGTGCTGCAACACGCAGCGTGCTCATCCATCTGGGTGCAGCGCGAACGCGCCCGTCGTGTCGGGCCACAGGCCGCCGCGTTGCCGGTGGTGTTCACCAGCACGCTGGGGCTGGCCGATGACCTGCTGCAAGACCTGCCCGAAGGCTTCCCGGACATCGTCGCTGGCGGCCTGTCGGAAACCCCGCAGGTGTGGCTCGACCACCAGCTTTATGAACATCGCGGCGCGCTGGTGCTGTGTTGGGACGCGGTAGATGCGCTGTTTCCCGAAGGTCTGCTGGACGCCGCCTTTGCCAGCTACACCCAGGCTTTGCTCGGGCTGATCGACGCCGACTGGCAGGCGCCACTGGCCTTGCCACTGCCAGGCAACCAAGCGCAAATACGCGCCCAGGCCAACGCCACTGCCGTCGAGATTGCCCCCCGGACCCTGCTCGACGCGCCCTTCGCCATCGCCTCCCGACGCTTGGCGTTGGTCGACGGCGAGCGCCGCGTCAGCTACGGGCAATTGCGTGAAGGCGCCTTGCGAGTGGCCGCCTGGCTGCAGGCCCAGGGCGTGCAACCCGCAGACGCCATTGGCGTACACCTGCCCCGGGGTGCTGACACGGTGATCGCCCTGTTCGGCGTATTGGCCGCCGGCGCCTGCTACGTGCCGATGGGCATACGCCAACCGCTGGAGCGCCGCCAACGCATCGAACAGCGCGCAGCGATTCGCCTGACCCTGGATGCCGAACGACTGGCCCTGGCCCTGCACAGCGAAGCATTGCCCACGCCCGTCGCCGTCAGTGTCGACAGCCCGGCCTACGTGATCTTCACCTCCGGCTCCACCGGTGAACCCAAGGGTGTGCAGATCAGCCATCGCGCCGCCTGCAATACCCTGGACGACCTCAATCAGCGCTTCGTCATCGGTGCCGAAGACCGCTTGCTGGCCGTGTCCGCGCTGGATTTTGACCTGTCGGTGTACGACCTCTTCGGCGTGCTGGCGGTGGGCGGCAGCGTGGTGCTGCTGGATGAAGAGCAGCGCCGCGATGCCTCGGCCTGGCAGCGCCTGATCCAGCAACACCAGGTCACCCTGTGGAACTCGGTGCCGATGCTACTGGACATGTTGCTGACCGTCGCCGACACCTTGCCGCTACGCCAGGCCTGGTTGTCCGGTGACTGGATCGGCCTTGACCTGCCGGCGCGCCTGCACGCGGCCAGCCATGGTCGCTGCCAGTTGATCGCCATGGGCGGTGCCACCGAAGCGGCGATCTGGTCCAACTACCAGCCCGTTTGCCTGCCGCTGCCCCGCCACTGGCAATCGATCCCGTACGGCCGCCCGCTGGGCAACCAGTGCTATCGCGTGGTGGACAGCCAAGGGCGCGATTGCCCGGACTGGCTCACCGGCGAGCTATGGATTGGCGGGCGCGGCGTGGCCATGGGGTATCGCGGTGCACCCGAGCTGACGGCCGAGCGCTTTGTCGAGCATGACGGCCAGCGCTGGTACCGCACCGGCGACATGGGCCGCTACTGGCCGGACGGCAGCCTGGAGTTTCTCGGCCGCCGTGACCAGCAGGTGAAAGTGCGCGGCCATCGCATTGAACTGGGGGAAATCGACAACGCTCTGCTCGCCTGCCCGCAGGTGCGCCAGGCGCTCACGGTAACCCTGGGCAACCCGCCAAGCCTGGCCGCCGCCGTGGTGGTCGACGGCGAAGTGTCGCTGGAAGTGCTGCGCCAACAGCTGCGCCAGCGCCTGCCGGACTACATGCTGCCCGCCAGCCTGCACCTGCTCAACGAGCTGCCCTTGAGCGCCAACGGCAAGGCCGACCGCAATGCACTGCGCCACTGCCTGGCGGACATCGCCATTGAGCACAGCGATGCCCCGCAAGGTGCGCAGGAACGGGAAATGGCCGAAGTCTGGAGCGAGGTGCTGCAACGCCCGATCACCGGGCGCCACAGTGATTTTTTCCTGCTGGGGGGCGACAGCCTGAGCGCCACGCGCCTGGTGGAAACCCTCAAGCGCCGCCGCGTGTGCCAGGCCCCGCTGAGCCTGCGCGAACTCTTCGCTCATCCGAGCATTGCCGCCCTGTGCGACTACCTGGGCAGCCCTACCGAACAACACGCCGAGCATTTCGAGGAAGGCACCTTATGAATTCCCCATTGAACCTGTCGCACTTTCTCGCTGAATGCGAAGCCCTGGGTATCCGCCTGTGGGCCGAAGACGGCCAACTGCGGTTTCGCGCACCAGCCGGCGCCTTGGACGACGCCCTCAAACAACGCCTGCGCGAGCACAAGGAACTGCTGTTGCAGTGGTTCAGCCCGCAGCAGGCGGAGGTGGTCGCCGACCCGGCCAATCAGTTCCAACCCTTTGCCCTCACCGATGTGCAAGCCGCCTACCTGGTGGGTCGCAGCGATGCCTACGACTATGGCGGTGTCGGTTGCCACGGCTATGTGGAACTCGATGGCCCGGCCCTCGACCCCAAGCGCCTGGAGCGCGCCTGGCACCAACTGATTCTGCGTCATCCGATGCTGCGTGCGGTGATTGCCCAAGCTGGCCACCAGCAGGTACTGCCCGAGGTGGAACTGCCATCGCTGCACAGCCAGGACCTGCGTGCACTGCCTGCCGATGCCGAGCAACAGGCGCTGCTGGCCACCCGCGAAGACTTGGCCCACCGCGTGTACGCCGCCGACGCCTGGCCGCTGTACGAACTGCGCCTGAGCCAGCGCAACAACGGCAGTCGCCTGCACTTGTCGATTGATTTGCTGGTGGCCGACTTTGTCAGCATCCAGTGCCTGCTGGGGGAGCTGGACCAGCTCTATCACGCTCCCGAGCAGCCACTGCCGGCACTGGAACTGACCTTTCGCGATGCCCTGCTGGCCGAGCGCGCCGCCCTCGACACCCCCGCCGCGCAAGCCCGTCACAGCCGTGACCGCGACTACTGGCTGGCACGCCTGGAGCAATTGCCGCCGGCCCCCGAATTGCCCACTCTGGAACCGGTACAGGGCCAGACGCCGCGTTTCGAACGCCATGCCACCGGCCTCTCCCCTGAGCAGTGGCAACGCTTCTGCGCCCACGCCGCGCAACAACGCCTCACGCCCTCGGCCGCCGTGCTCGCCGCCTTCGCCGAGACACTGGGGCGCTGGTCACGCCGACCGGCGTTCAGCCTGAGTGTCACCGTGCTCAAGCGCCCGCCGTTGCACCCCGACATCGACAAGGTGCTGGGCGACTTCACGGCGGTGAACGTGCTGGCGGTACAGCCGCCCTCCGACAGTGATTTCCACCAACGCGCCAGTGCTTTGCAGGAACAGCTGTGGCAAGACCTGGAGCATGGCGCCTTCTCCGGCATCGAGGTGCTGCGTGAACGCGCCCGGGTTCACGGGCGCAGCCTGATGCCGGTGGTGTTCACCAGCACCCTGGGCGTGGGCGAAGCGCGCCCATTCATGCGTGGTTCAACCCTGGGCTATGGCATCACCCAAACACCCCAGGTGTGGCTGGACTGCCAGGTCAGCGAAGGCCCGCAAGGCTTGCAAGTGAACTGGGACGTGCGCAGCGGCGTGTTCCCCGAAGGCCTG
Organism: Pseudomonas sp. P7548; assembly: GCF_013386585.1. Taxonomy (GTDB): domain Bacteria; phylum Pseudomonadota; class Gammaproteobacteria; order Pseudomonadales; family Pseudomonadaceae; genus Aquipseudomonas. The sequence continues at coordinate 99,600 of NZ_JACARO010000042.1, forward strand.
GTGGAGGCCGCGTTTGCCAGCTTTGAACAGTTTCTGCGCGAGCTTGCCGAACACCCTGCCAGCTGGCAGGCCGTAAGCCCCTCGCAGTTGCCTGCTGCCATGGCCGAACGCCGTTTGCACAGTAATGCTACCGAGGTCTACTGGCCACACGGCTGCCTGCACGACGGGTTTGTCGACAGCCTGCAACGCACGCCGCAGGCCCCGGCACTGATCACCCATGAAGGTACGTTCAGCTACCGCGCCCTGGCCGAACGAGCCAACGCCGTGGCGCAAGCCTTGCATCGTGAAGGCTGCCAGGCGGGTGCCAAGGTCGCCATCGTGCTCGACAAAGGGGTGGACCAAGTGGCCGCTGTACTCGGCACGCTGCTGCGCGGCGCAGTGTATGTGCCCATCGACAGCGGCCAGCCAGAGGCACGCCGTGACGCGATTCTTGAAGACGCGGGCATCCGCTACGTGCTCACCGACACCGCCCAGGCGGAACACCGTATCTGGCCAGAGCATGCCACGTTAATCGCCGTCGAACGCCTGGCGCCATTGCCCTTCGAGCAGTTGCCCCAGGTGAAAACCGACCCGGCCAGCCTCGCCTATGTGATCTACACCTCGGGCACCACCGGGCGCCCCAAGGGCGTGATGATGAGCCACCGCGCCACCTTCAACACCCTGCTCGACATCAACCAACGGGTGACGTTGAGCGCACAGGACCGTGTGCTCGGCCTGGCCAATCTCGGCTTCGATCTGTCGGTGTACGACCTGTTCGGCAGCTTCCTCGCGGGCGCCACGCTGGTGCTGCCCGACCCGGCTCAACGCAGCGACCCGGCGCACTGGGCCGGCTTGATCAACCTGCATCAGGTCAGCCTGTGGAACTCGGTGCCGGCGCAGATGCAGATGCTTTGCAGCTACCTGGAAGCCGAACCCTATGCCGCCCCCAAATGCCTGCGCGTGGCGCTGTTGTCCGGCGACTGGATCGCCGTCAGCCTGCCGGGTGCGATCAAGGCCCATTGCCCGGGGTTGCGTTTGATCAGCCTCGGCGGTGCCACCGAGGCGGCGATCTGGTCGATTGGCCATGAGATCGACAGCGTCCCCGCCAACGCCCGCAGCATTCCCTACGGAACCCCCTTGGCCAACCAGCAGTTCCATGTGCTGGATGAACAGTTCCAGGACCGCCCGGACGGCGTGGTCGGCGAGTTGTACATCGGCGGCGTGGGCCTGGCGGACGGTTACCTCAACGACCCCGAGCGCACCGACCAGCGTTTTATCCGCCACCCCCACAGTGGCGCACGGCTGTACCGGACCGGCGACTTCGGCCGCTACCGTGCCGACGGGCAAATCGAGTTCCTCGGCCGCGAAGACACCCAGGTCAAGTTGCGCGGCCACCGCATCGAACTCAGCGAGATCGAAAGCCTGCTCAACGAACACCCGGACGTGGCCCACGGCGTGGTGCTGCTCAGCGGTGACAACCCGATGGAGCGCCGCCTGGCCGCGTTCGTCGAGGCGCGCCACCTGAACACCGACAGCAGCGCCGCGCCCCTGGCCGACTGTGCCCTGGCATGTGGCGCCCAGGCCACCGAACAGCTGGACCGCAGCCTGTTCGCCGAATGGGTGGCGATGGCCAACCGTATCGCCCTGCTCGACATCCTCAAGACCCTGCGCGACGCCGGGCTGTTCACCGATGCCAAGGCCCACCACAGCCTGGCCCAGGTGCAGCAGCAATGCCGTGTTGCGCCTGCCCATCAACGCCTGATGCGCCGCTGGCTCAAGGCGTTGGTCAACGAAGGCTGGCTGTTGCACGACGCCGATCAGTACCGCTTGGGCGAGGCACCGGGGGCCGAACAGCGCGCCGTGTGCTGGCAGGCCATGAATGCCTTGGAGCAACGCCTGAACTATGGTGCTGAACTGCTGCGTTACCTGCACGAATCCAGCGAGCGCCTGCCGCAGTTGCTCAGTGGCGAGGTCGACCCGCTGGCGTTGCTGTTCCCCCAGGGCAGCATGGACACCGCGCTGGCGGCCTATAACGAAAACCTGTTGATGCGTTGCATGAACCAGGTGATCTGCGCCAGCGCCCAGCACATTGCCCGTGAACGCGCCACCCTCGGCCTACCGTTGAGAGTGCTGGAAATCGGCGCCGGGGTGGGTGGCACCAGCCGCGATTTGATCCCGGCCCTCGATGGGTTTGCCGTGGATTACCTGTTCACCGACGTCTCGACGTTTTTTATCAACGAAGCACGGGAGCATTTTGCCGACCGACCGTGGGTGCGCTTCGGCCTGTTCGACATCAACAGCGATGCCCTGACCCAGGGGCTGAACGCGGGAAGCTGGGACCTGATCGTCTGCGCCAACGTGCTGCACAACGCCCGCCATGCGCCCACGGTGTTGAATAACCTACGCGAATTGGCGGCGCCCGGTGGGCACTTGCTGGTGATGGAGGCCACCCGCGAGATCCTTTCATTGCTGACTTCCATGGAGTTCAAGGAAGGCCTGGACGGCTTCACCGACTTGCGCGCCGGCAGTGACCAGACCTTTATCAGTCGCGCCCAATGGCAGGCGTTGTTCAGCGACGCCGGCGCCGAGCTGGTGGCCGCGTGGCCCCAGGCCCAGGACGTGCTCGATTGCGCGGGCCAGACCACATTTGTCACGCGCTTCCCGGCGCGGCGCGTAGCGCTGGGTGGCGAACAACTGCAGGACTACCTGCACCAGCGCCTGCCCGGCTACATGGTGCCAAGCCAGCTGCAAGTGCTCGAAAGCCTGCCGCTGTCGGCCAATGGCAAGGTCGATCGCGCACGCCTGGCCCAGCGCATGCAGGCTCAAGGCAGCAGCGTGATGGACAGCGGTGAGGCGCCGCAAACCGATTTGGAACAGCGCATCGCCAAGCTGTGGAGCCAGGCCTTGGGTTGCACCGAGCTGGCCCGGGACCAGGACTTTTTCGCAGCCGGTGGCGACTCGCTGCTGGTGGCGCAGATCGTCGCCAGGATGCGCGAGCAACTGCCGGAAACCTCAGGCTGGGAGTGGGACCGCCTGCTGCGCGAAGTGCTGCGTGAACCCACGGTCAAGGCCATCGCCGCACGCTTGCAGGATGCGCCAGCGCAAGCGTCCACCGGCCAAGCCACTGACGCGTCGTGTTTGAGCGTACTGGCGCCGGCCCGCGACCCGGCGTGCAGCACCGTGCATGTGTTGCTGCACGATGGCAGCGGCACCCTCGCCCCTTACCGCAGCCTGCTCGCCGCCCTGCGCACGGCGCCGCAACGCCAAGGTGCAATCCTGGGCCTGAGCCTGCTGGATGAGGCGGCTTACCTGAAGGTGGACGCCGAACAATTGATCGAGCAATTGGGCGCACGGTATGCCAATGAACTGTTGGCCCACGGCAACCTGCGCTTCGAGTTGGTGGGCTATTGCATGGGCGGCCTGCTGGCCACTGAGGTCGCCCGCTGCTTGCTGGAAGCCGGTGCACAGGTGGGTACGGTGAGCATCATCAGCAGCGACCGCTTCCGCTATGAAATCGCCGATGAACTGTTGCTGGAACGCGCCTTCGGCCGCTTGCTCGGCGCCGATATCCAGGCGGCCGGGCATGCGGTCGACGACGCCGGTTTACACAGTGCCCTGGCGCACTTGATTGAGCGCCACGGCCGACAACTCCCGGCCGATTGCCTGCAACAGCTGGATGGTGAATGGGCGCCCATCGCGGCCAGCTACCGCCAGCTCGCCGAGCAACCCAGCGATAGGCGTCTGCAAGCCCTCGCCGCTCAGGTACCGACCCAAGCCGAGGCGATGCCAGCCGAACAAGTGCAGGCGCTGTTCCGCGTGTTCCGCCACAGTCTCAATGCCGTGGCGCGTTACCAGCCGGCGCCGTTTACCGGTGACCTGCGCATCCTGCTCGACGATGAAACCCTGCATTTCCTGCCGGGCCTGCAAGGCGATATGCGCGGCTTCTGGAATGACCTGGCGTTGGGGGACATCAGCTTGCAGACCATCAGCGGCGACCATGTGTCGTGCATGCAGGCGCCCCATGTCAGCCAACTGTTGCCCGTGCTGCTGGGCGCGCAGGTGCCCGCATGAACCGGTGTTTGGTTGGACTGGTCGGCGCCGGAGGGGCCGTGGGCAGCGCGGCGCTGGCTCAGTTACGGCGGCAAGCGGACGTGCACGTGCGTGCAGGCCAGCGCCGGGCTCAACGCTGGCCTGACGATGTCGAGGGATGGGTGTTGGATGTATTCGACCCGCAGGCACTGGCAGCGTTTTGCAGCGGCTGCCAGGTGGTCCTCAACTGCGCGGGGCCGTCGTGGCAAGTGGGTGACCGCGTGGCCCAAGCCGCCCATGCGGCGGGTGCGGCGTATGTGGATGCCTTTGGCAATGCGGCGTTGCTGACGGCGTTGCAGGGTGCCCGTCAGCCGTCGATCATCGGCGCCGGGGTGTTTCCGGGCCTTACTGCGTTGCTGCCGCGCTGGATGGCGAATCGGGGCTTCGACCGGGTCAGCAGCCTGCACATTCACGCCGGTGGCCGCGAGTATTGCAGCCAGGCCGGCGGTGCCGATGTGTTACTCAGCGCCTTGGGCGGCTTTGGTACGCCGAATGCCCAATGGGTGGAAGGCCGTATGCAAACATCGCCATTCGAGCAGCAGGCGCAGCGCCTGGCGGGCTTTCCCGAGGCGGTGTTTTGCAGTGCCTACTTCACCGATGAACTGCAACGCCTGGCCCGCACCCTTGGCGTGCCCCGGGCGAGCTTTCATAACGTGTTCGACCAGGCGCAGATCCCTGCGCTGATCGCTGCGTCATGCCAACGCCTGAGCCAGGACCCGAGCGCCCTGCCCGCTGCGGTGGCGCAACTGGTGCACGCCGCTGAACTGCAATTGCTCGGCCGTCGCCCGTACTACCGGCTGAGCGTGGAACTCAGCGGCTGGCGTGGCGGGCAAGCCGTGCGCCAACGCGCGGTGCTCAGCAGCCAGGACAGCTACGGGCTGAGTGCCTGCGTCGCGGTGTGTGCGACGTTGCAACTGCTGCGCGATCCGTCCTGGCGTGGCGCGCACTGGGCCGGTGACTGCCTGATGCCCGACGACGTGATCACGGCCGTGCAAGCCGACGCTGCGTGCCAGGCCCTGAGCATCGTCAACCTGGCGGCGCAGACGACCTCGGCCGAAGAGGAAGGCGTGTTATGAGCACGGTATTAAAGGTGATTGTGTGCGGCACCACCTTCGGCAACGTCTACCTGCAAGGGCTTGCGCGATTGCCGGCGCACTACCACGTGGTGGGCATCCTGGGGCGCGGCAGCGTAGCGTCCGAGGCCTGTGCCCGGCACTGGAAGGTGCCGTTGTACCGCAGTGTCGAGGAACTGCCCGAGGTGGACCTGGCCTGCGTGGCCGTGCGTTCGGCGGTGGTCGGCGGCCATGGCACCGAGCTGGCCAAGGCATTGCTGGCCCGAGGCATCAACGTGGTCCAGGAGCACCCGGTGCATCACGACGAAGTGGTCGACTGCCTGCGCCTGGCCCGTCAGCACGGCGTGCTGTACCGGCTCAATCCGTTCTACAGCGACCTGGCGCCCGTGCGGTGTTTTATCGACGCGGCGCGCCATGTGCTGAGCCTGCGTGAAGCCGAATACATCGACGCCGCCTGCAGTGTGCACGTGCTGTTCCCGCTGGTGGAGATGCTCGGCCAGGCCCTCGGTGGCCTGCGCCCCTGGGCCTTCAACCTGCACGCCGAGGCCGTGGGGCCGTTCATGAGCATCAGCGGCGAACTGGCCGGAATCCCCCTGCATTTGCGGGTACAGAACCAGATGCACCCCGGCGACCCGGACAACCACACCCAGTTGCTGCACCGCATTGTGCTGGGCACCCGTGGCGGCACGTTGAGCCTGACCGACACCCACGCCAGCGTGCTGTGGAGCCCCCGCGCACACGTGCATCGCAATGCCCAGGGCGTGCTGGAAATGGACGGCGACGCCCCCGCCCTGGACCTGGCGGTGAGCAGCCTGATCGGTCATCCGCAGCCACCGACCTTGCGCGAGGTGTTCAGCGACCTGTGGCCCGACAGCATCGCCCAGGCGTTGCTGCGGGTACACGCGGCGATTGGCGAGCCCAACGACTCGGCCCTGGCGCAGTTCCACCTCAGTTGCTGCAAGGCCTGGCAGCAACTGGGCACCGTGCTGGGCCCCGCCCAAGCCATCCACC